>JBAZUH010000001.1:0-532045 GCA_041661545.1 Candidatus Staskawiczbacteria bacterium
AGTAAGAAGCGATTATTGTATGAATGCTACTGATCCAAAAGATTGCTATCTTACTTTTGCTGTTTCATATGTAGAAAACTCAGCATATTCTATTTGGGGAGCTAAATCTAAAGATATTTTTGATTGTCATATGTATAATGAATCAGAGCTATGTTACGATTCTGTTAATATTACTAAATGTTACAAAACCTTGTATTCTATAGATTGTGAAGGTTGTAACGAGATAATGTTTTGTAAAAATTGTATTGGTTGTAATAACTGTTTTGGTTGTATTAATTTAAAAAATAAATCTTACTATATATTTAATCAAGCTTATACTAAAGAAGAATATGCGGAAAAATTGAAAGAGCTTGAGGCAACTTCAAGAAATAACATAGAGGGTTTGCGAGAAAAAAGTGTTAAGCATTGGATGCAATATCCTAATAAATTTATTCATGGCAGGCATAATGCCAATGTTTCTGGAGATTATATCAGCAACTCTAAAGATGCTAAAAATTGCTGGAGAATTGTTGGTGCTGAAAATGTTAAATATTGTCAAAATTTCACACTTGGGCCAGCAAAAGATTCGTATGACCACAGTAATTTTGGAGACAATACGGAATTAATTTATGACTCTCTTGTTGTGGGTGATGGAGCGCACAATGTTGCGTTTTCTTCACAGTGCTACCCGTCAAATTCTAATTTAAGATATTGTTATTTTTGTCAAAATTCAACAAATTTATTTGGTTGTATTAGTCTGCGTAATAAACAATATTGTATTTTTAATAAACAATATTCAAAAGAAGAATATGAAGCCCTTGTGCCCAAAATTATTGAGCATATGAATGAAATGCCATATATAAACAAAAAGGGAATAGTTTATAAATACGGCGAATTTTTTCCATTGGAATTTAGCCCGTTGGCTTATAATGAGTCCTATGCTTATGAGAATTTTCCTATGATGAAGGATGAGGTCGAAAATCAGGGGCTTATTTGGCGAGAACAAAAAGAGAAGCAATTTAATGTAACTATGCCTGGAGTCAATGTGCCAGATGATATTGCTAGTGTTGATGAAAATATTACTAAAGAAGTTATTGGCTGTGCTCACGAAAGTAAATGCGCTCATGAATGTGCTGGTGTTTTTAAAATTACTAAACAAGAGTTGCAATTCTATAAATTACTTAATATTCCCTTGCCTCACATATGTCAAAATTGCAGGCATTATGCGCGGTTTGCATGGCGCAACCCAGCTAAGCTTTGGCATAGAAAATGCATGAAGCCTGGTTGTCTTAATGAATTTGAAACTTCTTATGCACCAGATAGGCCAGAAATAGTTTATTGCGAATCGTGCTACAACAGCGAGGTTGCATAGCGTAGCGATATAATAACGAGATAGCTTAACAAAATTATAAATAAGTTTTGTCAGGTTACCGTATGGTAACCTGAAGTAATTAAAGAAAATTATGGAACAAGAAAATAAAAAATGTTCAAAGTGTCAAAAAGGTTTTGTAGTTGAGCCCGATGATTTTTCAATGTACGAAAAATTAGACTTACCTGCACCTGAAATGTGTCCGTATTGTCGTTGGAGATATCTTTTGGCGTTTTGGGTGTTTGGACGGTTTAGAATTGCTAAATCAGCATTAAGCAGGAAAACAATTATAACCGTTATTCCTGAATCTGCTCCATTTCCTATTTATGATCGCGCCGAGTTTGTGTCTGACGCTTGGGACCCGCTTACATACGGAAAAGACTATGACCAATCGCGCTCTTTTATGGAACAACTTGTTGAGTTACAGTCTAAAGTTCCTCACCCTCACCAAACCGGAGTTAAAAATATTAATTGTGATTGGGCTGATGACATCTGGGAATCAAAGGAGACCTACTTGACCCGTTCGGGCCTGAATCTTGAATTTGTAAGTTATGGATATCGCATAGTAAATTGCAAAAATTCTATAGATTTAACTTATTGTTTTGATTTAGAGCGATGTTATGATTGTTTGTATTGTTTTAAGTGTTATAACTTAAGCTACTCCTTTAACTGTCGTGACAGTATGAGCGGATTTTTTATGTACGATTGCCGAAATTGTCAGGACTGTTTTATGTGCTGGAATCTACGTAATCAGAAATATTGTATTCTAAACCAACAATACACTAAAGAAGAATATGAGCAAAAAATTAAAGAGTACAATTTAAAATCTAGAGTCGAGATTAAAAGATTAAAAGAAGAATTTTGGCAACATGTCCAAAAAAATGCAATTCACCGCCAAGATTATGATGTTCAATCAACAAATTCCATCGGGAATTTTCTTAAGAATGATAAAAACTGTCAGCAGTGTTATTTTTTAGAGGAATCTGAAAATTGCAGGCAATGTTTTAGGGGGTTTCAGGCCAAGGAGGTTATTGATACAGTAAGTCCAGCTGAATGTGAAAAATGTGGTATGTGTGCTATGGATCAATTTGGTGGTTATCAGAATATTTGTAATCTTTATACTACTTCATGCAGGTATTCTGCATATTTAGATAACTGCGAAGAATGTGAATATTGTTTTGGTTGTGTTGGTTTGCGAAAGAAAAAATATTGTATTTTAAACAAACAATACACAAAAGAAGAATACGAAAATTTAGTTGAAAAAATTAAAGTTAATATGAAAGAAAAAGGCGAGTGGGGAAAGTTTTGGCCACTTTCGTCGGCCTATTGTGGATACAACCTTTCTTTGGCTCAAATGACGTTTCCTATGACAAAAGATGAGGTTTTAAAATTTGGCGCCAAGTGGGAAGAAACAGTTGAGCCCAAGTATGAAAACGTTATTAGTGGAGACGATTTGCCTGACACCATTGATGAAGTTAAAGACGATATTACAAAACAGCGCATTTTATGCTCAGAAACAAAGCTTAGTTATAATATTACCAAAGATGAGTTGCAATTTTATCGCGAACATAACATTCCGCTTCCGAGACGTCATTTTGACTGGCGTACTTTAGAGCGTTTTAAGCCTTTTAGTTTGATGATAACTCCTCAAAAGGGCATTTGTTATTTTTGTAAAAAAGAAATTGAGCATTATTATGGCTCCGAGCTTGGTTTTCAAAAAATAGCTTGCTTAGAATGCTATCAGCGTGAGGTCGCACAAAATAACCAGGTTACCATATGGTAACCTGAGATATAATAAAAATGGAATATAAGTCTGAAAATAAAGATTGTCAGAACTGCAAACAAGACTTTATAGTAGAGCCTGATGATTTTGCGTTCTATGAAAAAATGAAAGTGCCCGCACCAACATGGTGTCCAGATTGCAGAACTATAAGACGAATGGTATGGAGAAATGAGAGAACTTTTTATAAAAGGAAGTGTGATGCTACTGGTGTAGATATGCTCTCTATAATAGCTCCAGATTTACCGTATAAGGTCTACGAAACAGGTTATTGGAGGAGTGATGCCTGGGATCCAATGAGTTATGGACGCGATTTTGATTTTTCAAAACCATTTTTTGAACAATTTAATAAACTATTAATAGAAATTCCGCATCCTAATCTAGTACAAAAAAATGTCGTAGATAGTCATTATGCTATTGGACTTAATCTTAAAAATTGTTATTTTGTTTTTGGTTCTGATGGTGCCGAAGACAGCGCTTATCTTTTTTCTCCGATTTTACGAGTGAAGGATTGTTTTGATTTGCACTCTGTAAATGATGTAGAGCATTGCTATGATTCGGTAGATATTGAAAAATCAAGCGGTTTACGATTTTGCCAAAATTGCATTAATTGTAGTGATTCGTGGTTGCTTTATGACTGTCGTAATTGTCAAAATTGTTTTGGATGTGTGGGGTTACGCAATAAAAATTACTATATTTTTAATAAGTCTTATTCACGTGAAGATTATTATAAAGAGCTTGATCGTATTTCTCCAAATACAATTGAAGGGTTGCAAAATGCAAAAGCAAAGTTTAGTGAATTGAAGCTTATAACTCCAAGAAAATATGCTTCAATTCAAAAGTCAGACCATGTAACTGGAGATGATATTTTAAACTCTAAAAATTGTATATATTGTTTTGGTGCAAAAAATGATACACAGAATTGTAAATATGGGTTTCGTTTAATTAACGCTAAAGATGGATATGATGCGACTATCGCGTGGAACGGTGCAGAGCAATTTTATGAAGTAGTAAGTGTGACAGCTCAAAGAATAATTGGTTCTTATGTTGTGTGGGGAGGTTTTGATATTGAATATTCATACAATTGCTACGATTGCAATAATATTTTTGGATGTGTGGGGTTAAGAAGTAAGTCATATTGTATATTAAACAAACAATATACCAAGGAAGAATATGAAGCATTGGTGCCAGAAATTATATTACAGATGCAAAAATTAAAATTTAAAGATTCAATGCAAAGAATATATTCTTATGGAGATTTTTTCCCTATGGAATTTTCTTTATACGCATATAACGAGACTATCGCTCAAGACCATTTTTTTAAAACAAAAGAAGAAGTTTCGCAAATGGGGTTGAGATGGCGCCAATCAGAAGAGAAGCAATATAGTCTTGCAGAAGGAATTTATGAATGCGAGCATAAAGGCAAGTGTGCTGACCATTGTGCTAAGGCCTTTCGCGTTGTGCCACAAGAAATGCAATTTTTAAAGAAAATGGGAATTCCTCTGCCACATCTTTGTCCATTTTGTAGACAAGCAGAGAGAATTAGGTTAAAAAACCCTTTACATCTTTGGCATCGAAATTGCATGAAGTCCGGATGCCAAAATGAATTTGAAACACCATATTCACCAGAAAGAAAAGAAATTATTTACTGTGAAACTTGTTACAATAACGAGATAGTATAAAAATATGGAATATAAATCTGAAAATAAAATTTGTCAGAATTGCGAACAAGACTTTATTATAGAGCCCGATGATTTTGCATTTTATGAAAAGATGAAGGTGCCAGCACCCACCTGGTGCCCGGAGTGTCGAATGCAACGTAGATTGCTCTTTAGAAATGAAAGATTTTTATATAAACGTAAAAGCGATTTTTCGGGCAAGGAAATTTTTTCCATGAGACCTCAAGAAGCTGATATAAAAGTATATGAAAATGATGTTTGGTATTCTGACAAATGGAACCCAATGGATTATGGCCAAGAATATGATTTTTCAAAATCATTTTTTGAACAACTTTTAGATTTATATCGTAAAGTTCCTATTTTTGCGTTATCAACTTTGTATGGCGTAAATAGTGACTATTCTAATAATTATACTGGCGCCCAAAATTGCTATTTGATTTTCAATTCCGACTATGCAGAAGATTGCATGTATAGTGTTGGTATAGACAATTGTAAGCGTTGCATTAATAATGCCAGAATTGATAAAAGTGAAAATTGTGCTAACAATTTTTTTGTTAATTCATCATTTCAAATATTTTTTTCTATTGAGTGTGTTAATTCTATGAATTTGTGGTTTTGTAGGGATTGCGTAGGTTGCAATGATTGTGTTGGGTGCGTTGGTTTGCGCAACAAAAAATATGGCATATTTAATCAGCAATATTCAAAGGAAGAATATAGAGCAGAATTAGAAAAATTAAATTTTGGTTCAAATAAATTTATAAAAGATTTTTCAAAAAAAGTTTATGGGCTTTGGATAAAGACTCCAGTAAAATATATGAGGGGGTTTAAGAACTCAAATGTTAGTGGAGAATATATTAATAATTCTAAAAATTCACACAATGTATATGCTGTTTTTAATGTTGAAAATATGAAGTATTGCAACAATATGCAAACAGCGAAAGATTGTTATGATTATTCTACGTGGGGTGCTGGCGCCGAAATGATGTATGAATGCACGATGTGTGGAATTGGTGCCAATAATATAAAATTTTGTATTGAGTGCTGGTCGGAAGTTATGAATTTAGAATATTGTCTTTATTGTCAATCATCGTCTGATTTGTTTGGATGTGTTGGTCTTAGAAGCAAACAATATTGTATTTTAAATAAACAATATACCAAAGAAGAATATGAGGCATTGGTGCCAAAAATTAAAAAACAAATGGAAGAAATGCCATATAAAGATGCACAGGGAATTGAATATCGTTATGGAGAATTTTTTCCACCCGTATTTTCTAATATATTTTATAACCACTCTTTTGCTTATGAATATTTCCCTATTACCAAAGATGAGGCTAAAGAAAAAGGATACTTATGGAAAGAGGATAATAAGCGTGGCTATGCTTTTACAATAAAATCAACAGATTTGCCAGACGATATAAAAGAAACTCCCAATTCAATTGTAAATGAAATTATTTCGTGCGAAGAGTGGGAAAGCAGTCCTGATGAAGCAATGCATCACAATTGCACGGAAGTATTTCGCATACTTCCTGCAGAATTAGAATTTTATAAACATTTTTCTTTACCGGTACCAAGAAAATGTCCAAATTCCCGTTATTACGACCTTATCAAATGGCGTAATCCCATGAAATTTTATCATAGAAAATGTATGAAAGAAGGTTGTAATAACGAATTTGAGACCAGCTATGCCCCAGATAGGCCAGAAATAGTTTATTGCGAGGCCTGCTACAACAATGAGGTGGCATAGTGGTATAATAAAAGAGTAGGGTAATCATGTAACATGCAACTCGTAACCTGTGTCGCGCAACGTAAACAAAGCTTTGCGATACAAGCTATAAGTTACAAGAAAATCCATGATCTTTATTTATGTGCCGTGTCAAAATGTTGATACAGCCAAGACCATTGCTAAAATTTTAATAGAAAAAAGAATGGCGGGCAAAGTAGATGTTTTGCCCACAGATTCATTTTCTAGAGATAATGGTGGAGTGGCTGAGATTTCGGGTGCAACTATGATTATTATGACTATAGACAAGCACGTTCAAGACATAGAAGACATTGTTAGAGAATATCATCAAGATGGTGTTCCGTGTATGGCTACAATTACATTGTATCGTCTAAACCGAGATTTCAAAGATTGGTTGATAAACTCAACTAGTTAGGTTATTATAGAGTAATTAATAAAATTTTTTATGGCAGAAAATAATAGAATTAGAAGGTTTAAATTGGCGCCTCCTCCTCCGGAGTTGCCTATTTATGGTGCAGTAGAACCAGAAGACTGCTCTTTTATTGGTAAAACTAATTATGAAGCAGCTTTGCAAGAGCAAAAATATATTTTTGGCGTAAAGCGTGTAGACAGACGTAGGCACTTATATATTGTTGGAAAATCTGGAGTAGGAAAGTCAAAACTTTTGGAGCTTTTTGTTAGACAAGATGTTGGATATGGTCATGGGCTTTGCTTTATTGATCCACACGGAGATGTTATTGATGCAATTTTAGATTTTATTCCAGAAGACAGAATAGATGATGTGGTGCTTATTGACCCTTCTGATTCTAAATTTCCTATTTCTTTTAACCCATTGGCTAACATTGATCCAAGCTTTAAGCATCAGTTAACGCAAGGTTTAATTGAGGTTTTAGAAAGACAGTTTGGTGCTAATTGGACGCCAAGACTAGAACACGTTTTTAGATTTACTTGTTTAGCACTTTTAGATTATCCGCACGGCACAATGCGTGGAATGATTTCTATGTTAACCGATCGTAATTATCGTCAACTTGTTGTTGAATACATTGAAGATGATATGGTTAAAAGATTTTGGGCTATTGAGTTTGCTGATTGGTCAGAAAAATACGACACAGAAGCTATTATTCCTTTAGTTAATAAATTAGCTCAATTTTTAAGTGACCCCGCTTTGCGAGGAATTTTTGGTCAAGAAGAAAATAAAGTTGATTTGGAAAAATTGATGAATGAAGGAAAAATTATTTTGATTAATTTATCTAAAGGTAAATTAGGGGAAGAAAATGCTAGTTTTTTTGGTTCAATGTTTATTACAAAAATTAAACAAGCTGGTATGGCGCGCGCATCTTTATCTGAGGAAGACAGGACAGATTTTTATCTATATGTTGATGAGTTCCATAATTTAATGACAGAAACTTTTGAAAATATATTATCTGAAGCTAGAAAATATGGAATTTGTCTTACAGTTGCTCACCAGTATATGGGACAACTTTTACCAAAAGTTCAGCAAGCTATTTTGGGAAACACAGGAACCATTATTGTGTTTCGTGTAGGTGGTGAAGATGCTGTTAAATTAGAGCCAGAAATGGCGCCAATATTTGGAGTTAAAGATATGGTAAACTTGGGAGTCCAAAATTTTTATATTAAAGAAACCATAGATGGCGAAGCCTATGATCCTTTTTCTGCTCAAACTTTAAAGGTTATGCCACCAACTCATAGATCATTCAGAAAAGAAATTGTTGAGATGTCTCGTAAAAAATATACTATTTCAGCTGAGGCTGCTAAGGAGCTTATGGCATCTGAAGAATCCAAAATTATGAGAAGCTCGCATGAAAAATCTATAATTCAGGGCAAGGGAAAGGGGCCCGCCTCCGCCGAGGCTTCGGCGGGCGAAGCCAGTGTGGCAAAAGAGGAGAAGCCTGAGGAGCCCCTCATCTAGCATGAGGCAATAAGCCCGCCGCCCCAGAGAGGGCGAGCCTCGCCCAGAAACTATTCTGGGCGGGAGGAACCACTTATCTAGTTATTAAAAAATATTATAAAATTACTCAGGTTGCCCACGGGCAACCTGAGTAATTTAAAGAAAAAACAATGGAATCAGAAAATCGCCAATGTCAGAGTTGTCGTAATGAGTTCGTAATAGAGCCGGATGATTTTGCGTTTTATGAAAAAATGAAAGTTCCCGCACCAACTTGGTGCCCAGATTGTAGGTCGTTGAGACGTCACGCATGGAGAAATGAAAGAATGCTTTATAGACGTAATTGCGATTTATGTGGCAAAAGCACAGTAACTATTTATTCTTCAAATAAGCCATATAAAGTTTATTGCCCACCGTGTTGGTGGAGTGACAAATGGAGTGCGTTAGATTTTGGAGTAGATTTTGATTTCACAAAGCCATTTTTTGAACAATTTCAAGAACTACAATTAAAAATTCCACGTATTGCGCTTTTAACTAAGAACAGTATAAATTCGGAATATACAAATCATTCAAACAATAATAAAAATTGCTATTTATGTTTTGCGGTTTTTGATTCTGAAAATGTTCTTTATGCGACAAATGTATGGGGAAAATCTCATGATTCTATGGAGCTGTATAGAATGACAGATGCCTCGGAATTATGTTATGAATGTTCAGATTCTGCACGAATTTATCAGTGTCAGTTTGGAAATTTATTACGCGATTGTACAGATTGTTTATATTGTTTTGATTGTAGGGGATGCCAGCATTGTTTTATGTCGTCCAATTTAAGGAACAAAAAATATATTTTCAAAAATCAGCAATACACCAAAGAAGAGTATGAGAAAAAGGTTTCAAGTTACGATTTAGAAGCATTCGTGGTTAGAGAGAAGTTATATAATGAATATAGAGATCTTATTGTTAAACAAACAATACATCGATTTGCAGTTACCGATAAATCGGTTAATGTGTCGGGCAATATGATTACAGATTCAAAAAATTGCAAGTTTGTTTTTGATGCTGATAAGGTTGAAAATTCTAAATATTGTCTTGTGTGCCCCGATGTGAAAGACTCCATGGATACCTATCATTTTGGCTTTAACACAGAGCTTGTATATGAATCACACGCTGTTATACATGCGTATAATGTTATGTTTTCGCACTTAAGTTATGATGACTCACATATTATGTATTGCGATTCGTGTCACAATAGCGAGAATCTATTTGGATGTGTTGGCATCAAACATGGCAATTATATGATTTTTAATAAGCAATATAGCAAAGAAGATTACGAAATCTTAAAAGAAAAAATAATAGAGCATATGAAAAAATTTGGAGAATATGGAGAATTTTTTCCATTTTCTTTATCGCCATTTGGTTACAATGAAACACAAGGAGCAATTTATATGCCACGTTCAAAAGAAGAGGCTATTGCACTAGGTATGAAATGGGAAGAATTGGTACCAGGAACTTTTGGTAAAGAAACATTGTTGCCAGAAAAAATTCCAAATCGCATTGCAGATGTTACAGATAGTATTTTAAAAGAAGCACTACGATGTATAGAATGTAATAAAAATTACAATATTGTCAAAGCAGAGTTAGACTTATATTATAAGTTTGTTATGCCAATTCCTCGTCGCTGCCCACAATGTAGGTATTTAAATAAAATTGCACTTAGGCCTCCAAGACGGCTTTGGCATCGTGGGTGCATGAAAGAAGGTTGTACAAATGAATTTGAAACACCCTATGCCCCAGATAGGCCAGAAATAGTATACTGCGAAAGTTGCTACAACGCTGAAGTAGCTTAATGCGCTTCATAACCGACTAATTTAGTCTGTTATGCGGTCAAAAAATAAATATGAATTCAGAAAAAAAAGTTTGTCAGAATTGTAAAAAAGACTTTGTAATAGAGCCTGATGATTTTGCGTTTTATGAAAAAATGAAAGTGCCTGCACCAACATTTTGCCCGATGTGTCGTGCTGAGAGACGTTTGGTTTTTAGAAACGAAAGAAAGCTTTTTAGAGTCAAAGATGCTTTTACGGGTAAAGATATTTTCTCTCTTTATTCAACAGAGAGTGGTAAAAAATCAGTCTTAGAAGAAGAGTGGTTTAAAGATACCTGGAATCCTTTAGATTATGGAATGGATTATGATTTTTCGGTCAATTTTTTTGAGCAACTTTCAAAATTAGAAAAAGAAGTTCCAGTTTTTGCTCAAAGAGTAGAGTACATGATAAACAGTCCGTATTGTGCAAATGCCTCTGGGCTTAAAGACTCGTATTTAGTTTTTAATTCCAGTTACTCAGAAAATTGTATGTATGGAAATGGTGTAGACAATAGTAAAGATTGCATTGATAACTCGCACATTAGCAAGTCGGAAAAATGTTACGAATGTTTTTGGTTACAAAACTGTTATCAATGTAGTTTTACTATAATGTCTGTTGACTCGCGTAACCTTTATTTTTGTCGTGATTGTTTAAGCTGTAGTGATTGTTTTGGTTGCGTTAACTTGCGCAATGCCTCGTATTGTATATTTAATAAGCAATATTCAAAAGAAGAGTATGTCGTTGAAATAGAAAAAATGAAATTAAATACAATATCCGGTCTTAAAAAGGCACGAGAAGTGGCGCGAGATTTTTGGAAAACTCAGCCAACTAAATATCACCAAGGATTAAAAAATGTTAATTCAACCGGTTCGTATGTGACCAACTGTAAAAATGTTAATGATAGTTTTCTTGTTAGAGAAAGTGAAAATATGAGATATTGCCAATATTTGCAAGTGCCCAAAAACAGGGATTGCTACGACGCTTCAGCTTGGGGTGAGAACATGGAATTGCATTATGAAACTTGTCTTAGTGGTGGCAACACTTTTAATTTAAAATTTTCTACCGATTGCTGGCCCAATTGTAAAAACTTAGAATATTGTATTAGTATGTTTAGTTCTAGTGACTGTTTCGCTTGCGTTGGTATGAAGAAGGCACAATACTGTATTTTAAATAAACAATATACCAAAGAAGATTATTTTGCCATGGTTGAAAAAATAAAAAAACAAATGGACGAGATGCCATATGTTGATAAAAAGGGGAGGGTATATAAATATGGAGAATTCTTTCCAATAGAACTTTCATGTTTTGGTTATAATAATACAACCACGTTTCAATATTTTTCAATGACTAAAGAAGAGGCTCTAGAAAATGGTTACCCTTGGATAGAAGTGCCACGTGGCAAATATAATATCACTAAAAAATATTCTGAATTGCTAGATGCCATTGATGAAGTTGATGAAAGTATTATTAAAGAAGTTGTTGAGTGTGAAAATTGCAAAAACCCCTATAAGATTTTAAGCGATGAGTTTAATTTTTATAAAAAAGAAAAAATTCCATTGCCAACTTTGTGTGATGAGTGCCGTTTTAGAAGAAGGATAGAAGACAGATTAAAATTTGAATTATACGATAGGGTTTGTATGTGTGCGGGAGAAAAAGATGAAACAGGACAATACAAAAATAATGTAAAGCACTCTCATGGTAATAATGCTTGCGGTGAAAAGTTTAGAACAGGTTATAGCTTAGAAAGCGGAGAGATAATTTATTGCGAGAAGTGCTATCAACAAGAAGTATATTAATTAATATAAAGCATGAATAGTGAAAATAAACAATGTCAGAATTGTAAGAAAGACTTTGTAATAGAGCCAGATGATTTTGCGTTCTACGAAAAAATGAAAGTGCCCGCACCAACATGGTGCCCAGAGTGTAGGCTTATTAAACGTTTGTCTTGGAGAAATGAAAGAGCGCTTTTTAAAAGAAAGTGTAATCTTTGTGGGCAAGACAAAATTTTAATTTTTCCTCAGGATAGTCCATACACTGTTTATTGTTATTCTTGTTGGTTCTCAGATAAGTGGGACGCTCAATCATATGAAAAAGATTATAACTTCCAAAAGCCATTTTTTGAGCAGTTCAAGGAACTGTTCATTAAGGTGCCTCGTATGGGAACTATTTCTCAGGGACGAAACACAAATAGCGAATATACAAATAGAGCGAGTAATAACAAAGACTGTTACCTTATTTTCGCAGCCAACGGGAATGAAAATTGTTTGCATGGCACTTCTATATGGGATTCAAAAGACAGTATAGATAATTATAATATTCATACTTGTGAATTGTGTTTTGAATGTATTGATTGTTATGGCTGTAGTCGGCTGATGTATTCAAAAGAATGCAATGACTGTTTAAATTCCGCATTTTTATTAAATTGTAAAAACTGCACAGACTGCTTTGGTTGTGTGAACTTGCGTAATAAGAATTATTGCTGGTTTAATGAACAACTAACAAAAGAAGAATATAAAGAACGTATTTCGAAAATAAATCTTGGCAACCGCGAAGAATTAGAAAAAATACAAATGCAGTTTTTAGAATTTTCTAAGAAATTTATTGTGCCGGCCCTTGTAGAAAATCATAGCACAAATGTTTCTGGCAATTGGCTCAATGAGTGTAAAAATGTCAGCGTTGCTTTTAATTGCGAGAAAGTTGAAGATGGTAAATATCTTTTTGGAATTTTAGAGGCGAAGGATGTAATGGATTATACTTATTGGGGTAAAACAGCAGAGTTGATTTATGAGTGCTCAAGTATTGGATACGAATGTTCGCAGGTGGCTTTTTCAAATGAATGTTGGGATCAGTTAATTCGTGCTCAATATTGCGTAAATTGCCACGGTTCATCTGATTTGTTTGGTTGTGTGGGTTTAAAGAAAAAGCAATATTGTATTTTTAATAAGCAATACACAAAAGAAGAATATGAAGTGCTTGTGCCCAAGATTATAGAGCATATGAATAATATGCTATATACGGATTCTTTTGGTAGAAAATACTATTATGGCTCAACATTTCCATTGGAAATAAATACGTTTGCTTACAACGAAACCATTGCCCAGGAGCTTTTTCCAATTACGAAAGAAGAGGCGTTGAAGCAGGGTTACCGATGGGCCGAACCCGAAGCCAAAAAACATACAATTACTTTGCAGACAGGCGATGTGCCCAATTCAATTGCAGAAGTTGATGAAAATATTTTAAAAGAGATAATTGGATGCGAACATGGTGGCAAATGTAATCATCAATGCACTGAGGCTTTTAAGGTTACACAGAGGGATTTAGATTTTTATAAGCGGTTGGGCGCACCAGTGCCTCGATTGTGCCCTAATTGTCGTCATTTTGCTAGATTGGCTCAGCGCACACCTGTCAAAATTTTTAAGCGAAAGTGCGCAAAGTGCAAAGCAGATATCAAGACTTCTTATTCGTCAGATAGGCCAGAGATAGTTTACTGCAAAACCTGCTACAATAACGAAGTTGCATAAATAATAAAATATATAATATAAAATATGGAAAATAAATCCGAAAACAAGGTTTGTCAGAATTGCAAACAAGACTTTATAATAGAGCCCGATGATTTTGCGTTTTACGAAAAAATGAAAGTGCCCGCCCCAACATTTTGTCCTGATTGTAGGTTGCAAAGAAGGCTATCTTTTAGAAATGAAAGAATTTTATATAAAAGAGCTTGTGATTTGTGTGGCAAAGAAGTAATTAGCATTTATCATCCAGACGGTAAAAATGTAATGTATTGCCAGCAATGTTGGTGGTCGGATAAATGGGATCCCTTGGCATATGGGCAAGATTATGATTTTTCTAAGCCATTTTTTGAACAATATCAAAAACTTTTAAAGAGAGTTCCAAGAGTTAGTTTAATTAACGCTAATTCAATAAATTCAGAGTATACCCATTTAGCGGCAGATAACAAGGATTGCTACATGCTTTTTGAGAGCTCTAATAACGAGAGGTGCAACCACTCTTATTGGATGCAACAAAGTAAGGACTGTTTAGATTGTGCTTTTGTGAATAGTAGCGAATTGTGCTACGAAGTTTCTGTGGCATGGAATTGTTATAAAGTATTTTTTTCTAAAGAATGTCGTGATTGTACAGAAAGTTATTTTTTGCAAGACTGCGTTGGATGCTCTAATTGTTATGGTTGCGTTGGTCTAAGGCAGAAGCATTATTATATTTTTAACGAACCGCACACTAAAGAAGAGTATTTTAAAATTATAGAAGAAAAAAAGGCTCAAATGAAAGAGGGCAATATTGAAAATTTTAAAAAAGAGTTTAAAGATTTTGCCGTAAAACAAATAAATAAATATGCTTATATACAAAAAGCAATAAATAGCACAGGAAACCATCTTCTAAACGTTAAAAATTGTATATCGTGTTTTGATGGTTATGATGCTGAAAATTGTAAGTATGGTTACCATGTTTGGCGAAATGCAAAAGAGTGCATGGATGTTTCTACTGCTGGCAGAGATGCAGAATTAGTCTATGAAGCTATAAACACGGGGATAAAAGCATATAATATGAAATTTAGTATTCAAAATTGGAATAGTAATAGTGATATAACATATTCAGATGGATGTGCATCGTCATCTAACCTTTTTGGTTGTATATCGGTTACAAGAAAGCAATATTGTATTTTAAACAAGCAATACACAAAAGAAGAATATGAAGCACTCGTTCCTAAAATTATAGATCACATGAAATCAACGGGGGAATATGGAGAATTTTTCCCAAGTAAACTTTCTCAATTTGCTTATAACGAAACAGTAGCCTATGACCATTTTCCGCTTACTAAAGAAGAAGTTTTAAAAAACGGTTTGTTATGGCAGGAGCAAGAAGAAAAGAATGTAAAAATTGGAGGAGATATTTTTGCTTGTGATCATAAAGGAAAATGCCAAGATCATTGTACAATAGGATTTAAAATTATTCAGGCAGAGAGAGATTTTTATAATAAAATGGATTTGTCTCAGCCAACTTTGTGTCCAAATTGTCGTCATTATGAAAGATTGCATCAGCGTAACCCTTTGAAACTTTGGCATAGAAAATGCATGAAACCGGGGTGTGCCAATGAATTTGAAACATCTTATGCACCAGACAGGCCCGAGATAGTTTATTGTGAGAATTGTTACAATAACGAAGTAGCGTGATATAATATAATATTATGTATAAAAGTGTAAAAGAACTTAGCGTAATAAACAAGCGTGTCTTAGTAAGGTGTGATTTTAATGTGCCCTTAGATGAAAAAGGCAATATTTTAGATGATTTTAGAATAAAACAAACAATACCAACAATTAAATATTTAATTGAAACAAAAGCAAAAGTAATTTTAATGAGTCATCTGGGTGAGCCAAATGGAGTGGTAACAGAAAAATTAAAATTAGATAAAGTTGCAGAAAAATTGGCAGAATATCTTAACTTTCCTATTGGCAAAGAAGACGATTGCATAGGCATAGAAGTAGAAGATGAAAGTAATAAATTGAACACTGGCAGGGTTTTATTATTAGAAAATTTAAGATTTCATAAAGAAGAAACAGAAAATAATTTAGAGTTTGCTAAAAAGCTTTCTTATTTGGGAGATGTTTATGTAAACGATGCTTTTGGAGTTTGTCATAGAAACAATGCTTCTGTGACAGGAATAACGCAATTTATAAACCCGTGTATGGGATTATTGTTGCAAAAAGAAATTGAATCTTTAAATAAAGTAATGCAAAGCCCGGAGAAGCCAATGATTGCCATAGTTGGGGGAGCTAAAGTAGAAACAAAGTCAAAGTTTATCGATAATATTTCAGAAGTTGCAGATTGCGTAATAATAAGCGGTCTTATTGCCAAAGAAGTGGCTGAGAAAAATATTCAATTTAAACACCCAGAAAAAATATTAGCTCCAGTTGGAGACTTGGGAGCCCCAGATATTGAAGAAGAATCAATAAAATTATTTCAAGAAAAGATTAAAACAGCTAAAACAATTGTATGGAACGGGCCATTTGGAAAATTTGAAGATGAAAGGCATGCAAAAGGAACTTTGGCCATTGCTAAGGCTATAATAGACAGCAAAGCTTTTTCGGTTGTTGGGGGAGGCGAAACAGTTGAATTTTTGAATAAACACGGTATGATAAATGACTTTAGTCATGTATCAACCGGTGGCGGTGCCATGTTAGCTTATTTGGCCGGAGATAGTCTGCCAGGGCTGCAAGTGCTTGAGAGTTAATTGCTCGGCAATGAGCTTTTCGCTCGGGATTCTGCACGAGAAGCACAGCGTCGTCTAAAATTGTATTTTAAATTTATACAATTTTATCCGCGCTTCTCACTCGGCGCCCACAACGGGGCACCTGCGTGAAGTCATTCTCTTAGCAGAAATCCCTCGCTACAAATCATTTTTCTTGCTTAGTAAATATTTATGAAAATAAAAAATATACAACTTGCTGCAGAAAGGATTAAAAAAGCTGTTCAAAATAAAGAGCGTATTATTTTGTATGGAGACTCTGATATGGACGGAATATGCTCGGTTGTTATTTTGGAAGAAGCAATTAAAAATTTGGGAGGGCATGTTGAATATTGTTTTTTTCCAGACAGAGAAATAGATGGCTATGGCATAAACTTGAAAGCATTAGATATGTTAAAAGATAAAGTGCCTGCTTTATTGATAACTTTAGATTTAGGAATAGGTAATATAGCTGAGGTAGATATAGCCAATAAAATGGGTTTTGAAGTTATTATAATTGATCACCACGAAACTCTTTTTGGTGTGCCAAAAGCCTCAATAATTGTTGATCCAAAACAAAAAGATGATGATTACCCATTTAAAGGCTTGGCTAATGTGGGCATTACCTATAATCTTTGTTTAGAATTAGTAGGTAATAAAATTTCTCAAAGTTTAAATAATAGTTTTTTAGAATTAGCTGCTTTGGCCACTATAGCTGATATGGTGCCACAAGTTGAGCAAAACCAACAAATTATTGAAGAAGGATTAAGATCTTTAAAAAATACTTTTAGGCCAGCCCTAAGAGTATTTTTGGATATTTTGGGTGATGCGTCTGTTTTTTCTGATTCTTTGCCTAAAATTATTTCTGCTTTAAATGCTACTGAATCGGTAAGTTTTGAAAGTGAGTCTTATAAGCTTTTAACTTGCTCAGACAAGAAACAATGCAAAATAATTGCAGAAGATTTATTAAGTAGAAATATTAATAGGCAATTGCAAATAAAAAATATTGTTCAAGAAATAGAAAGAAGAATTTCCCAAAAACCTGATCAGCAAATTATTTTTGAAGGAGATCCTTCGTGGAAATTAACTATGGCAGGTTCAGCAGCTTCAATAATTTCTAGCAAATATGAAAAGCCTGCTTTTATTTTTAGAAAAATGGATAAAGAGTCAAGTGGATCGGTTAGAAATCCAAAAGGCACAAACTCTGTAGATGCCATGAAGTCTTGCAATGATTTTTTAATTACTTATGGTGGTCATGCTCAGGCCTCTGGTTTTAGAGTAAGTAACGAGCACCTAGAAAAGTTTGAAAAACGTTTAAACGAATATTTTAAAAAATAAATTAAGATAAATGAATATAGAAGTTGAAATTAAAATAAAAATAGATAATTTAGACGAGATTAAGCAAAAATTATCTAAAATTGGTAAATTGGTAAAATCTATAAATCAAATAGACGAATATTATGTTCCTGCACATAGAGATTTTTTTGCTAGGAAACCATATACCAATGAATGGTTAAGAATAAGAAATAACTCTGATAAAGTTATTTTTGAATATGACAGGTCAATTAACCAGGCAGAAGATGGTTCTCAAGAGTATGCCGAAGAATATGAAACAGAAGTTTCTCACTCAGAAAATCTTAAAAAAATATTAGAGTTTTTAGATTTTAAAAAATCAGTTACAGTTGATAAAAAAAGAGAATACTGGATGTGTGGTGATATAGAAGTTGCTTTAGATGAGGTAAAAGATTTGGGGTTTTTTATAGAAGCTGAAGCCAAGGGGGACTTTAAAGATGCTCTTGAGGCTAGAATTGCTTGTGCTAAATTTTTAGAAGATTTGGGCATAAAAGATGTAGAAAAAAATCAAATTAACCTAGGTTATCCAAACCTTATTTTAAATAGCAAATGAAGAAAATAATAGTTTATACAGATGGGGGGAGCAGGGGAAATCCTGGTAAAGCAGGAATTGGGGTTGTTTTTTGCAATGAAAAAGATCAGCCCATCAAAAAATTTAATGAATATTTGGGAGATGGTTTAACAAACAATGATGCAGAATATAAAGCAATGATTTTTGCACTTAAGAAATTTAAATCAGTTTTTGGTAAAGCAATAGCAGAAGATACAGATTTAGAAGTAAGAGCCGATTCTGAATTGGTTGTAAAACAATTAAATGGAGAATATAGATTAACAGATCCAAAAATCCAACAATTTTTTATAGAAATTTGGAATTTAAAGTTTGATTTTAAATCAATAAAATTTAAACATATTCCCAGAGAAAAAAATAAAGAAGCCGATAGATTGGTAAATGAAGCATTAGATCAAGCAATGGGAGCTAAAACCTTATTTTAAATATAAACAAAAAGCTCGACATCACGTCGAGTTTTTTGTTGTCTTAGCAAGACTATAAGCCGAATTCTGTATTATGTGATTATCTGTCTGCTCACAACATTACTGCTGGAGTCAAGCGAACTACTTTTCTCCTAAAACAAGTTTTAAATCCACGAATGAATTTTACAGGCTTTAAACCTATGCTTGCTAAAGGGTTTGTTCTTGCGCCCAATAAGGATTTAGCCGTTTCAGCCCCATATTACTATGAGAATATTCCATTGCTGGAATGCCAGACGTTTCCGCCTAGGCCGTTTCTGTTCGCACCTCGCACATTACTGTGGACGGCCGTTAGCCGCTATTTTTTTATCTGCTTTTCAGCAGAGGGTGTTCGGACTTTCCTCTCCAAACTTGCGCCTAGAGCAATCACTCATCTTGCTAAGACATCTTAATAATACAAAATTATAGTCATTTGTCAAGTTAAAAAATAATTGTAAAAATATGTGAAAAATAGTAATATAAAATATTATTTAGTTAAAATCTATGCGAAAAATTAGAGAGGTTAATGGCTCAAATTATGAGCGCAAATCAGTAAAAACTCGTTTACTTAATTTTGGTGACGACATATTTGAAGTTATAAAAGAATATGTTTTGCCCCAAAAACAAGAAGGTGATTGGTTGGCTATATCTGAAAAAGTAGTTTCGGTTTGTCAAAATAATGTTAGACATATATCTACTGTAAGGGCTGGTTTTTTAGCCAAAACAATTGTTAAGTTTGTAAAAAAATATCCAAAAGATATAGGCTATTCAAGACCCGAAAAAATGCAGGTAGCCGTAGAGATGTCTGGAAGACTACGAATGATTTTTGCTATAATTTTGGGTAGTATTTTTAAAGTGTTTGGCATTAAAGGAGTTTTTTGGATAGTAGCAGGAAAGCGAGTTTCTGAAATTGATGGATTTAATCCTTCTGCAATGTGGCCATATACAGATTATGCAATTTTACCACCTAAAAACCCAGAAGAATTATGCAATGAAATTGAGCAAAAATTAAAATTACCCACAGTTATAATAGATGGTAATAATATTAACGTAAAAATTATTTCAATGAGCAAAGGCATGCCCGTTGATGCAAAAACTGCACGGCTGGTTTTGTTAGACAATCCAATGGGGCAGGATGATGAAATGACCCCGTTTATTCTTTCAAGAAAAATATGATACAAAAATTTCTTCACTCGCAGTCAAAAAGTATTAGTTCAGCTTCTCTTATTTTAGCAATCTCTTCTTTGGGTTCAGCGGTTTTAGGTTTGATAAGAGACCGTCTTTTAGCGGGAACTTTTGGAGCTGGTGATAAACTTGACGTTTATTATTCTGCTTTTACCGTGCCAGATTTTGTTGCTTTAATTTTAATATTTGGCGCCATTTCAGCTGCAGTTATTCCTATATTTAGTGGTTATTTAGTAAAGTCTGACAAAGAAGCATGGAAATATTTTTCAGCTCTTTTAAATGTTTTTTTTGGATTTTTAATTTTGGTCTCGGTTGTTTTAATAATTTTTGCACCATTTATTGTGTCTTTAACCGCACCCGGATTTTCTGGAGAAAAAAGAGATTTAGCCATTTTATTAATGCGTATTATGTTTTTAAGTCCTATTATTTTAGGAGCTTCAAATATGATAAGCGGAGTGCTACAAATTTTTCACAGATTTTTAGTAACAGCTTTAGCTCCATTGTTATATAATATTGGAATAATAATTGGTATTGTATTTTTTGTTCCAGAAATGGGCTTGCAGGGATTAGCTTGGGGGGTAGTGCTGGGTGGATTTTTGCATTTATTTATTCAACTGCCATCGTTATTTTTTTCTGGCTTTAGATATAAGCCAGATTTTAATTATAAAAACCCCGGAGTTATAAAAACTATAAAACTTATGGCGCCCAGATCTCTTGGTTTGGGAGCAGGGCAACTAAATAAAGTTGCTACAACTGCCATTGCTTCAACTTTAATGTCGGGGTCTATAGCAGTTTTTAATTTAGCAAACAACTTGTCTTCTATGTTAGTTAATGCTGTGGCGGCATCTATTTCTACGGCGTCTTTTCCTGCAATGTCGATGGCTTATTTAAAAGAAGAAAAAACAGAATTTTTGCAGAAGTTTTCTAACATATTTAGGCAAATACTTTTTTTAACAATTCCAATTAGTTTATTGCTTTTAATTTTAAGAGCACAAATAGTTAGAGTTGTTTTAGGTGTAGGAAAATTTGATTGGGCAGATACAAAACTAACAACAGCTTGTTTGGGCATATTGGCATTAAATTTAATTGCTCAAGCATTAATTTTATTTATATCAAAAACATTTTATGCCGCTCATAACACAAAAATTCCTGCAGTAATAAGTGGATTAACAGTGGCATTTAACATTATGTTAAGTTTGGTGATGGTTTGGCTAGTTAGCGTTTCAGCGGGTTTTAATTTATTTTTACAAAATCTTTTAAGATTAAATGGGGTAGCAAATGTTGGAGTAATTGCGTTGGCCTTGGCCTACACAATAACAGCTGTCATAGAATGTATTTTGCTTTTATATATGTTTTATAAAAAATTCCCCAAATTAAAAACGCAAGAAATTTATGATTCTTTAAATAAAATATTGCTTGCCAGTTTTATAATGGTAGTTTTTACTTTTATATCAAGACAAATTTTGGGATCTAATATAAGTTTGCAAACATTTTGGGGGGTATTTTTACAGTTAGTAATATCTGGAACAGTTGGGGTTTTAACTTACGCTGTTGTTACTCATTTATTAAAATCACCAGAAAATAAAGCAATAATGGAAAGTATTACCAAAAAAATATTCGGTTAAACAATATGCAGGAAAATATAAGAAATTTTAGTATTATAGCTCACATTGATCACGGAAAATCGACTCTTGCCGATAGGCTTTTAGAGTTAACCAATACAATAGATAAGAAAAAAATGATGCCTCAGTTTTTAGATTCTATGGATTTAGAAAGAGAGAAGGGAATTACTATAAAACTAAAAGCCATTAGAATGAATTATAACTTTGAAGATAAAGACTACATTTTAAACTTGGTTGATACTCCTGGGCATGTTGATTTTTCTTATGAAGTTTCAAGATCTATGGAAGCTGTTGAAGGGGCTGTTTTATTAGTTGACGCAACTCAAGGAATTCAGGCACAAACACTGGCAAATTTAGAATTGGCTAAAAAGCAAAATTTAAAAATTATTCCTGTTGTAAACAAAATTGATTCGCCAATTGCTAAAGTAGAGGAAACTCTTGAAGAACTTTCTAATCTTTTAGATATTTTACCCGATGAAATAATAAAAATTTCAGCCAAAGACGGAACAAATGTTTTACAAGTTTTAGAAACTGTTATTAAAGAAGTCCCACCTCCAATAGAATCTGTTAAGCAAGATTTTAGAGCTTTAATTTTTGATTCGGAGTATGATTCTTTTAAAGGGGTTATTGCTTATGTAAGAGTTGTTGATGGTGAAATTAATAATGGAGATAAAATAGAATTAATGGCCACGAAAGCTTTGGCTGAAGTAAAAGAGCTTGGCTATTTAAACCCAACATTTTCTGCCAAAGATAAAATTAAAGCAGGAGATATTGGATATATTGCAACAGGAATAAAAGAGCCAGGAAAGGTGACAGCTGGTGACACAATTATAAAGTTACAAACGGTAGCTACAAAGGGAACTGTTAAGCCCTTGCCAGGATATCAAGAGCCAAAACCAATGGTGTTTGCTAGTTTATATCCAGAAAATCCAGATGACTTTGATGTATTAAAAGTTGCCTTAGGAAAATTAAAATTAAGTGACCCAGCATTAGTTTTTGAACAAGAAATGAAAGAGGCGTTAGGACGGGGATTTAACTGTGGATTTTTAGGAACTTTGCACATAGAAATTATTTCTGAAAGACTGGCCAGAGAATTTGGTTTAGATTTAGTAATTTCTGTGCCGTCGGTTGTTTATAGAATTTTTGACCAAAAAGGAAAAGAAACTTTAATTCACTCCGCGTCTGATTGGCCAGAAAATCCTTCTACAATAAAAAATACAGAAGAGCCGTGGGTTTCTTTAGAGGTTATTGCTCCGTCTAATCAAATGGGTAAATTAATGGAAATTTTAAAAAGTTTAAAGGGCAACTATGTTACTACAAATTATTTGAGCACAGAAAGAGTAATAATAATTTTTGAAACTCCTTTGAGAGGAATAATTGCAAATCTTTATGACAAAATAAAAACAGCTAGCCAAGGTTATGCATCAATGAGTTATAATCTTATAGGATATAGGCCTGGCAAATTAGTTAAAATGGAAATTTGGGTTGCCGGTCATAAAGAAGAAGCATTTTCAAGAGTTGTTGCAGAAGACGAATCTTATGTTGAAGGTAAAAGAATGGTTGAAAAATTAAAAGACGTTTTACCTCCCGAGCAATTTTCTGTTGCCTTGCAAGCAGTAATTGGCGGAAAAGTTATTGCTCGTGAAACTATTAAAGCTTATATGAAAGATGTTGCAGGATATTTGTATGGTGGAGATATAACTAGAAAAAATAAACTTCGCGACAAGCAGAAAAAAGGGAAAAAACTTATGAAACAAAAAGGAAAAGTTAATGTTCCTACTAAAGCCTTTCTCGAAGTGTTTAGGGCATAAAGTATATACTTTATTATTTTAGATATAGTATAATTAATAAATATTAGTAAAGATTTAAAAATGAAAATAAAAATATTTTTAATTTCAATATTATTAATTTCTGTTTTTTGTTTTTCTTCTATTGCGTTAGCACAAACAATGACAGAGGCTCAGAGGCAATCATTAATTGCACAGTTTCAGACACAAATAGCCCAGTTGCAGCAACAAATAGTTCAAATGCAACAAGAACAGCAGGGAAATACTTCTACTAGTGCTTCGTGGTGTTATACTTTTAATAATAATTTAGGATATGCCCAATCTGGCACCAGCGAAATAGCCTCTTTGCATACAGCCTTACAAAAAGAAGCAATTGCTTATGGTTCTGATGACCTTTATACTTATTCAACGGGAACAGTAGAGGCAATTAAACAATTTCAAAAAAAATATAAAGTTAAAGCTAATACAGCTGGTTATGTGGGGGCGACTACAAGAGATAAATTAAATGAACTTTATGAGTGTAATAAAGATTGTAAGCCTAATTGGAAATCTGAGGCATGGAGTATTTGTACAAATAGCAAGCAAACTAGAATTGTAACAGACTTAAATAATTGTGGCAAAACAACAAACAAACCAAAAACAGAACAATCATGTAAAGTTAAGCCAATTGATATTAATGTAGATGGTTCTGACGGCCCGGTAAATATTTTCTTAACAATAGGTAATGGAGCATTAATAAATGGTTCAGTAATTGGTTTGTCTAGTAATGTTGTATTGCAATGGACAGGAAATAATGTTTCTTCCTGCACTGCATCTGACACATTAACGCCAAAAATATTTTCTGGGTATAAAGCCTCATCTGGTTCTTATACGGTTAATTTATCTGGAGATATAACAGGAGCATCTAGTAGTGACAAAGTTTCTGGTACATTTAAAGTGACTTGTGTATCAACTACAACTGGTGCCAAAGTAAGCGATAGTATAACAGTAAATCTTTATTATAATGCCAATGCAAATTGTAATCCCAATTGGCAATGTGCAACATGGGGTGCATGCACAAGTGGCAAGCAAGCTAGAACATGCGTAGATTTAAATGGTTGTTTATCTTTAGCTGGAAAACCAGCCTTAACGCAATCTTGTATTGGGTGTGTTCCTAATTGGCTGACACCAGGACCATGGACTACTTGTGTTAACGGAAAACAAACTAGAATGGTAGCAGATCAAAATAATTGTGGCACAACAACTAACAAACCCGCAACTAGTCAGTCTTGTTGTTCAGCGGAATGTTTAAACCAATCAGGTGAAATATGGGCAATAAATTGCTCGGGAACTTTAACAAAATGTACCTCAGGAAAAATATGTCAGTTAACGCACAGTGCTAGCACATCATATAGCGGTGGGGTGTTGCAAACTACCCAAACTTTAACAGGGGCACAATGTGTAACCCTAGTTTGCATTCCGGGATGGACTTATACTAATTGGAGTGCATGCATAGATGGTAAACGCACAAGAACAGCCGAAGATTCAAGTAAGTGCGGGGTGACAACGGGCCGAGAAGCGCTTAGTGAAACTTGTTGTTCTGCAGTATGTTTAACTCAAGATAATATAACTTATGCTATAAGTTGTAGTGGGTCAGTTACAAAATGTGCAGCCGACAGGACATGTAGAGAGACATATAGCACAACGACTTCTTTGGTAAATGGTGTTGTTCAAACAACACAGAAACTAACTGGCACACAGTGTGTGTTACCCTAGTTGGCAACCCAGCAATCTTGCATTGCTCAGTAGTATTAAGGTTGACAATAATCTTTAATAGATGTATAATTGTAGCATATTTTAGAAATAGCTCATTTGCAATTTAAAAAGATAGATTGTGGCTTTAAGAGAATTATACAGGTTCTTTTAAAGCCGTGATCTATCTTGTCTAGGATAGAAGTCTGGCAAAGGGACAAAATCAAACACACTAACACACTATGAACGGAAATCGCGCCGAGCGTCGTCCTCGGCAGTTGACCAAAAAATCCACGGGCCATAAGGCTTGTGTCGAAGAGACGGTCGTTGTGGGCACTTTGAAGCCTTTGAAACGCTGGTTTAACCAGGTCGATCGTCGGTCATTTAGGGACAATTTGGTAGGGCTTATCGTCGAGGAAGATCTCTTCGAGGAGCCACCGCGAAAGCCCCCCTTGGGCTCCGCGACGATTACCCTGACTGGAGTCTATTTCTATCCGGGTCACCGTAAGGGGGCCTGATTCGTTTTCGCCATAGCCATGGCACAGCTGGCGGCTCACACTATTCGCGTTGTGTGCAGTCGTCAGCCTTTTTTTATATAAAAAGGCTGAAATTGGTGATGGGTTGTAACTTATATAGTGCACGATTGACCCATTGTAGGAATTTCTACGGGCAATAATGGATGAGATTTTTCCATTAATTCTTTGAAAACTGTAGCTTGAGGAAGTTCTGTATGAACTAAAAATAATTTTTGTAGATTTTTTGTATTTAAAATATATGACGCAAGATTATTTTGGTCAGCATGTGCTGAAAATTCATAAAGAGTTTTTATTTGAGCTCTAATATTATATTGTCGTCCATAAATTTTAATAGGAGAAGTTCTTTCTTGAATTTTTCTACCCAAAGTATTTTCTGCTTGATATCCTGTTATTAAAATTATATTTTGAGGATTTCCTATATTATTTTTTAAGTGGTGCAAAACTCGTCCGCCTTCGCACATGCCCGAGGCTGAAATAATCATCATTGGGCCAGGTTTATTGTTTAACGACTTAGATTCCTCAACAGATTTTATATAGGTTAAATTATTCAACAAAAAAGCCGAATCTCCACGTGAACCAAAATCTTTTTGAAAATTACTATTAAAATTCTTTATATATCTTGGGAAAATTTTTGTGATATTTTGGGCAAGTGGGCTATCTATATATATTGGTATTGCAGGAATTAATTTTTGATCTACTAATTTATGTAAAATATAAATAATATCTTGTGTTCTGCCCAAAGAAAAAGCAGGAACAATTATTTTGCCTTTATTTTTTATTGCTGTTGCAATTGCTCCTTTAAAATTGCCCGTGGCATCTGATATTGGTTGGTGATTTCTATCGCCATAGGTGCATTCGGCAATAAGAATATCAACATTTTCTGATATATATTCTGGTGGTGGTAAAATGGGGGAGTTGTCTCTGCCCAAATCTCCGGTAAAAGCAATAGTTTTTACTACTTCGCCTTCTTTTATTTCTATAAGAATTACTGCAGATCCTAAAATATGACCAGCATCATAAAGCTTAAATTTTATATTTTCGTTTAAATTTGTCCAACTATTGCTTTGTTTAAAATATTCAACTGGTTCAAAGTGTGTAACAGCATTTTCAACATCTTGTTCTGTATAAATTGGAAAAATTTCTTCTTCGCCTGGCTCTAGGTGGCTGTTAAAATATATTGCATCTTGTTTTTGTATTTCAGCAGAATCTAGCAAAATATATTTTGCAATTTCGGCGGTAGCTGGGGTGCAATAAATTTTTCCTTTAAATCCTTGTTTTACTAAAATAGGCAAAGTTCCGCAATGGTCTAGGTGAGCATGCGAAAGTATAACAGCATCTATTTCTTTAGCATCAAAGGGCAGAGTGCTATTTAATTTATTTGATTGGGCTCTTCTGCCCTGGTAAAATCCGCAATCTAAAAGCAAATTATATCCATTTGATTGTATCAAGTGTTTAGAGCCCGTAACATTTTGATCTGCTCCTAAAAAATTAATTTTCATTTGCTGTATTTTTATGATTTCATTTAATTATTATAGTATAATAAGCCACAACTAACAAAGCAAGCAAACTTGATTGGATTAAAATTTTGTGTTAAAGTAATACTATTACGAAATGGTCGTAATTCGTGGGCCGTGGAGGAGTAGTACCTCGGCAGTCTCATGTTCAAATCCCGTACAATTCGGGTTGGATGCGTGACCCTAGGCGGTAACGTCTAGTGGAAAAATTCCTTAAATTGCTGGAAACCCATAAAGTTCTTTTCGCTACAGCACAATCTGAAAGGATAAATGCGAATGCTTAAAAAGAAAAGAAATTTGGCAATCAGCAGCCAAACCTCATAAAGTGGGGGAGGTTCAGAGACTATAATAGGAATTACCAATTTACAGTAGTTGGTAAGTGGTATAGTCCATTCCTTTTGGAAACACAAGGTATAAAAGAAGCTGCAGGCCCCCGTGCAATTCGGGGCGGCCCAACATTGTAATTGTCTTGGACTAACGGTATAATGAAATAATTATTATATTCGTTAGTCCAATGGCAAAAACATTAGAAAAAAATAAAGCACTAACATTAAGGGAGAAGGGAAGAAGCATTGGTGAGATTTCAGAATTATTAAATATTCCTAAAAGCACAGTTGGTGTTTGGTGTAGAAATTTGAAGCTTGGAAAGAAACAAATTGAGAGATTGGCAAAAAGGCAAAAGTCTGGAAGTTACAAGGGTAGGCTGAAATATTTAGAAAACGTGAGGAGAAATAGAATATTTCAAACTGAAAAATTAAAACGGGAAGGCCTTGATGATATTAAGAGTATTAATAAGAGGGATTTATTCGTTGCAGGAATAGGAATGTATTTGAGCGAGGGTGCAACGTCAGATAGTAATGAAGAAGTAAGTTTTACGAATTCCGATTATAGAACAGTTCTTTTTATGGTAAGATGGTTTAATGAAATTTGTGAGGTTAAAAATGACAGATTTATTATTCAAATTAGAATAAATAAAGCGCATAAAAATAGAGTAGCTAAAGTGGAAAGTTATTGGTCAAAAATTATTAATGTTTCTTTATCTCAGTTTAGTAAAACAGTTTTGATAAAAAGTAAAAGTAAAAAGATTTACCCCAAAGATAATGTTTATTACGGAACGATTAGATTAAAAATTAGACAGGGAACTCAGTTAAGGCGAAAAATAAATGGCTGGGTGGAGGGATTATTGAAAATTAGAGAGAGTAATTAATATGTGGTTTGTTTATATAATAAAATGTGTTGATGGTTCTTTATATACCGGTTATACAAATGACTTGGAAAAAAGGTTTGAAAAGCATAAATCGGGCAAGGGAAGCAAATATATTAGGTCACATGCTCCGGAGAAAATTGTTTATTCTGAAAAGCATTATAAAAAAATTGTTGCACTAAGAAGAGAAAGAGAAATTAAAAAATTGACCCATAAAGAAAAGTTAATATTTTTGGAGAATAAAAATATGCCGGGGTAGCTCAGTTGGTAAGAGCGCAACACTCATAACGTTGAGGTCGTGGGTTCGACTCCCACCCTCGGCACATAATTGAAAATTTTTTATTAATAATTTATAGTTTATAATAATGCGGGCATGGTCCAGCCTGGTTTAAGACGCCTCCCTGTCACGGAGGAGATCGGGGGTTCAAATCCCCCTGCCCGCGCCAAGAAATACATCTTTGCGATTGAAGAAGCCCATCAAAGGGCTTTTTCAATGTAAAAATAAGCTTTTTTTCGTCTAATTCGCAGTTCTGAAGTAAAAAATTAAGAATTTGGCGTTTTGTCTCTGGTTCAGAATTTTCAAAGAGAACGGAAGCTTTTTTAACAATATGGAGAAGCATATTAGCACTTAAGTAAAAGTCCTCGTCAGCAATTGTAAATTGCTTCATCCTTTCCTCGAGTTCATATTGCTTATCTTTTAATTCTTTTATCTTTTTTGTAAACATCTCCTTATTAATTGCACCGTCGGTTAGTAAATCAAATAGTCTATTTATTTTTACTTCGATTTCGTCATGTTCTTTTCTTAGAGCGATAATTGAATCTTCGTAAAATTTATTTTTAGATTCATTTAATTCTCTTAATGCAGTAATTGTTTGTTTAATTTTATTTTCTGGCATTTGCAAACCAGCGATGACTTTTTTAATAGGTTTTAATAATTCATTTTCGTTTATATATACCTTTTTTGGATGTATATTCTTGTAATTTGTGCAGGAATAGTAAACAAATTTATTTTCATGTCTTTCTCCTGATATGGTGCAACCGCAGGCAGGATTTGCACACCTTACAATGCCCTTTAGGGCAAAGGGCTTAGAGCCATATGCAAAAGGTTTTTTGTGGTAGTCGTCCATTTTTTGACGGCATTTTAAAAATAGTTGCTTGGAAATTAGGGGTTGGTATTTATGTGGAGTTAGAACGCCATTGCTTCGCATAACACCGTAGTAAAAAGGATTTGTTAAGCACTTATAGACCACATTCGGTCTTATTGGTTTTTTATTATCAGTACCGTTAAGCCCCATCTTTCCCAATTTTTCTGCTAGCAAATTTACAGACGTTCCGCTGGCATATAGTTCAAACATTTTTTTAACTAGCTGTGATGTGTCTGGGTCTAGGACGATATCGCTTCTTTTTCTTCTTTCCTTATCTGCTTCAGTAGGATATACACTTTTATAACCTATTGGCGGGCGCGTTATCCATTCGCCATTCCTTTTCATTGATTCCAATTTTCTCTTAACATTATCGCTTAGTTGAAGCACATAACTTCTAGCAAACATAACTGCCATATCCCAGCGGATTAATTCAGAACTATTTGACTCTTTGTGTAATACAAGGTTTTCCCTATAAAAGTGAATTACAAGTTTTCCAGTTTTTCTTAAATCATCTAAAGTAATTGAATCTCTAAAACTTCTCTGGATTCTATCTACGGTATCTGCTACTAAAGCAATAGGTTCTTTTGAGTTTTCTATTTCCTTTATTATTTCTTTAAACTGTTTTCTGTTACCTTGCGTTGAAGATTCTTTTATCTCATAAGTTTTCCAAACTTCTAAATTTTTATTTTTGATATAGTCCGTAACCCTCATAACTTGAGCTTCATTAGAATCTTGTTTCTCGTCTGAAACTCTCGCCAGAATTATTGCTTTCATAATTTTTATATATAATATTATATAATTTTATATTAGGAACCGCATAAAACTAAGTCAACCGGGTACGCTGATATTCATGTGTTTTAACAGATAAAATATTAAAGTCTTATAACTGTTATTTAAAGTGATATGCAGTATCATGTTATGCCTGCTTTTTCCCCTGCTCTCAGCCAAGTAAAATTGGATTTTACCGTGTTATCGCCCTGTTTAGCAGGCAAGATGTCTTTTTATAGTGCGTAAAAATTAAATAACACATATAATATTATTAAATATAAATATATAAATAATATTGATACTTTATAAGAATAAAATGTTATAAAATTTAATATTATTATATAAGTATTATATATAATATAGATTTAATAGTGCATTTCGTAGCCTGAATCACTTTCTTCAATAATTGGAATTCCATCAAGTCCATTTCTTAATTCTGGTTTTTTATCTAAAAGGATAAGATATTCTTCAATTATTTTTTCTTGTATTTTTTGCCACAAATCTTTATCCGCTAGCCAAAAAATTGATTGGAATTTCCCTTTTTTTGTTCTGTATGCTGGAGGAGCAACCCAATAAAGGGTATCGCTTTTATGAGCTTCGTTATTTTCTAAAATTCTAAAACCGGAGATAGAAAATGAACCAAACTTAATTGTAGCTATTGCTCGCTCAGCTCCTGTTGGATTAGATATCGCCCAAACCTTAACTGCCACCTCATTAATATTTAATTCCATTTTATTTATTTTTTGCGTTTATATTTCTAATTTTATCAATATTATTCTTACAAATACGGACAAATTCCGCAAAAGGGAACGCCTCATTATAATGCTCATGCGAACCATTGCACATAAAATACCAGTCATTTTTAGTATCTTCAAACCAAATCACGGTGCACCACTTATTTGTATGGTTATCAAGTAAGCAATATTTTAATACTATTTTATCTTTTTCTACTCCATACTCGATTCCTTTGGTATTCAAGAATTTTATAATTTTTGATTTTGTTAATTTCATATTATTTTTTTTGTTAATTTTGCAGTATATCTTTTTATCTATGTTTTATAAGATGTCTATTTGTACCTTTATGGTGGGCTATTTTGAGGCACACTATGTAAAATTGTTATTAAACTTTAAATTTAGGGTGTCAGAGTATGTCTTGTCGCTCAGGTTTTGGGCTATGCACCAAACTGCCCCTTTTTCTTCGTCGTTTAAATCTATTCCTTTGCGTTTCTGCATTAGCCATAAAGAAACGTTAGTTGTAGCTCTTCTAAGGTCGCACGTTGGTGCTCCTTCGCCAAAGTAATCCTTCGTGGCAATAAGAATTATTTTTTGTTTTTGGTTTAAATTTTTTGGTAAACTTCGCATAGTATTATTTTTTAATTATATTTTTTAATGAAAACTGTCGACCATTTACTCCTTTATTATGATTTCTCTTGTATGAATCGGGATTTTGTTTCATATCCTCGTGTAAAAGCAAATTCCAAAAGCGGACCCAGTTTTGCTCAGACTCTGTATCCCATATTCCATTTATGTTGTTATCTCTAGAATTTTTAGACATTTAAAAAACCTGATTTGTATTTCAGGTTCTTTATATAAAATTAGCTATTGGCTAAATTTGGCTAAATATATTTTGGATTAATTTTTATGTTTCCTTTTCGAGTTGCATCCTTAATTATAAAATTCTTAATTCCAGTTTCTATCGCTATAGCCGTATTGATTCCGTCGCCAGCGGTATAAAACTTTCTCCAATAATCCGAAGGGTATTTTACTTTATCTATGCCGAGTTCATCCCAATCTTCTTGCACTTCTTCATAAAGCCAGTTTTTTTTCGGACTCTTAAATAAGGTTATTAGCAAGTCTTTTTGATTTTGTGCATTACTGAAATCTATTTTTTTGTTTTGATAATATAGAACATTATTTGTAAATTCCGCTACCGGCCAGACGTTTGTTTTATTTGTTATTGCATAAATAGCGTCTTTCAATTTTTTAAACTCTTTAACATTTTTAACTTTAATAAACACATGTTTAGTAAAAATTTTTGGTGGTATTAAGTTTGGGTTCATTCGAATAAGCCTTTCTTCTGGGTCATCATCTGTAAATCGTAATCTTCTGCTCCACTCCGTTTCTATCAATTCATTCATAATTTCAACACATTCTATGCCCTTGATAATGCTTTCGACTTCACTTTGATATATACCGTTGTCTTTGAGTTGTTCTTTTGATATCTTATGTCCATACGTATCCTCATTAAAGCCCTGAATTTCTGCCTGTTCAAAAAGCAATTGGATTAATTTCCCAACTTTATCTAGGTTCTTTTGTGATAATCTTTTTATATTTAGCATAAACTAATATTGTTTAATGTTGCTCCTAAATTAGGATTTTTTCAAGTTTTGGGGTGGAAAGTGCTAAAAATAAGTAGTATAGTAAAAGTAACAATTTAATAATGATTGCCTAAACTTCAAATTAAAATTTGAGGCATGGCACAAAATACCCATCAAAGATATTGAGCTCCACGCTCAGCGTACTCTTTGATGGGTCTTATTGGGAAACTAATAGGTGCTGGGCTGGAGCTCTATGTGTTTCCACGCCAGCAACAAATGGCATGGATTATAAAAAGTATTATTTTTTAGATAACTATTTGGAAGAAGTCAGAAGCAATTTTGAAAGGGGCTATTTAACACCCGAAGAATTTTTTTGTATAGTGATTTGGAAAGCCAATAGGGCGAAGACAAAAATTAAAAAAAGGTTACTTGAAGGGGGAGATATAAAAAAGGCGGTTAAGGAATTAACAAGCGATATTTATAATGCAGATGGGCTAGAAAGTAAATTGCAAGTTTTAAAAGATAGAGGGTTTTTGCTTCCAATGGCTACAGCAATTTTAACAGTTTTATATCCAAAAGATTTTACTATTTATGATGTTAGAGTTAGAAATTATTTTGGATTAAAGGAAATTTATAGCGCTAAAAATTATTTTTCTGATTTTTTGCCAAAGGTCAAAGACTTTGCTAAACAACATAATCTCAGCTTGCGTGACGCTGACAGATATTTATGGGGCAAGTCTTTTTATAAAGACTTAGAGGATTTAGTAAGATAGGTTTTAATTTTTTAAAAAGGAATTTATAATAAGCCACACAGGTAAATATCTTATGAAAAAAAATCCTAAAATATTAGCTTCAATAATAGATGAATTATTAGGATACTTGATTGCTTTTTTTGATTGGCTTAATTATAAAGAAAGATATATTAAGTTCATTTTATTTGTTTCAATTGTGTCGCTGATATATATTCTAATTGAATTTATCACATAAATAAATGTTTAAAATACAAAAATTTGAGATTATAGAAATTGTGCTTTTTGTTGCGTTAGGTGCGATTGTTTTGATGTCTTGGAATAATAATCCTCAACAACAAAAACTAGATAATATAAAAAGCGTAGTAGATAGCCCTGTTAGTTTAGACGAGCCAATTAAGAAAAAGGAGATTTCTGAATCACTTCCAACTACAAATACAACTATTAAGGGTTTTTCTAATGAAATAAAAGCATTGCCACCAGCAACGCCGACTAAGTGGGAAGTGGGCCAAGATTTATATGAAGAACAAAAAAAGCAATATGGAGATTTAGCAGTTCGTTTTTGGGCAGATTCTAATTCTATAACTTTTCTAAAAGAGTTTGATGTGGATGGAGATGGTCAAAAAGAAACTATAATTGGAATTTGTGGATTATGGGGTAATCATTGTCCTCATGAGGTTGTTATAATTAAAAATAATAAACAAGTTTTTTCTTATTCTGACACAGGGGTTAATGTCTCTTTACCAGAAAGCGGTAGCGGATTTTATATTGAATGGCATACTATTAAATATTATGAAAATGGTTATTGTTGTCCAACAGGGTATATGAAAACAAAATTTACTTTTAAAGATAATAAATTTATACCAGTTTCTGAGCAAGAAGTGACATATATTAATCAGTAACACCTTTACACAACCATATGTACAACCAATGAGAAGGGGTCGTGCTCGGTTTTTTGCCCCCAAATCACATAAAATATACCTCGAATATAGAAACCCGTAGAAAGGGGTTTTTTGTTTATAGGATTTGTTGGTACTTGACCCAGATTTGTAGGGTAGTAAGATATGTTAACTAGAACAAAATGGGTATTTTATTGAAAATCAAGAATCAACTATATAGAGAAAAGAGTTTCTGGATCACAAGGAAATGGCTTGGAGACAAACCTGTTTTTTCGTTTTGGAAAACTATATTTCGAGGAAACATTGGGCTTAAAAATACTAAAAATTCCTTCCGCCTTTTATTACCAACGCTGCCAGCTTTTGTGAAAACCGTTGTTTATTCGGCTATCATAATAGTTATTTTTGAGTCATTTAATTATTTTTATCCAACCAAAATTATATTCGACAAAAATGCGGTTGATACGCTTTTAGCTGCTATCGCAAGTATTACAGGTGTATTCCTTGGTCTTTATTTCACCGCAATTTCGAGTATTGCAAGTAATTTTCTTGTCAGAGCAACTCAAGACATTCGTCGTTTTTTTCTATCTGCACCTAAAGGACAACAATATGTCCAGACCGTCGCTCTAACTGGCATTATTACCGTTTTTTACATAACTACTAAATCATTCGGACACACCATTCATCCAGTTAGTCTTATTTTTCTTTCATTGCTCGCTGCTTATGTGGTTATTAGATTTTGGACTGTTGGGTCAGATGTTTTTAATTCATTAGAGCCGACGGATTCTCTGCCCTGGGTTACAAGAGATATTGCAGATGCTATCAAAGGTGTGGTGCCACCAGGGTTTCAGTGGACAAAACCTGCCCTGCAAAATCATCAGAGACGTTTAGCTTCTTACAATTTAGAGCTCATAGGTAATCTCATCAACTTTGGTATTAAGGAAATTAAATTATCCGATGAGCAATTGGTCATTGCCCTAAAATATCTTAGTGGTCTTTTGTTTTTTTATTCAGACGAAAAAGGTAAAATTCCTACTGACAGTTTCTGGTTTGAAACTAAAAACCAGTATGAGAGCTGGGCATTGGCAGATTCTACTAAAATTTCTTTAGCTTTAAATACGGGGACAACGATACAGCCTAAAAACATAAAAGATTTTGTTTGGTTTGAAGGGCAGGTTTTAGATGTCGCTGTCAAAATACTAAAGTTTATGGTTGAAGAAAAACGCATAGGCTCTGTTTTTGAGGGCTTCGAAGTTTTTGTTGGTGTTGCAGAAACCTATGGCAAAGATTTTGATGAGCAGGGTATTAAGTTACTTTTCCAAAAATTGGAAAAGGCTACAGCCACCGTTTGCTCTATAAAAACTGACCCAGCTCAACAAGAGCATAAGGAAAAGTTAGCTTTTATAGATTCACAAGGAAGATTAGCTACAGGGGCTTTATTAGGTCTTGCGAAATATCTCGACGAAGCTTCTGGAGACAAGTTGTCTGGAATGATTTCAAAAATTAACTGGACGTCAGACAATAAAAGTATTTATCTTGCAGGGTTGCCGTCGGCTATGCTTTCACGACTTGAGTCCACGGTAAACGATTTAAAGAATGAAAAAAGCGTTGAGGGACAGACCGTTTCCCCAGACTGGTATGTAACAACATTGTGCGTGCAAAAGTATTTGTTTTCTCTCAAAGGTTACTTTGAATACATAAAATCTCTTCACTCCGATTATTTTAAGGTCAAATACGAAAAATTGATTGCCGATGGGCAACTTTCATTTGCGGTTCAGTTAATTCAACGATGGTTAGAGTTTTCTAATAAGTATTGTCGGTTAGTTAGTTTATTAAAAAAACACGTTGAGGAGTGCGACCAATTTCACCAAGTTGAAGACCTACCGTGGGTTGTTTTTAATTATGCCGAAGAGGAAAAAAATTGCCTCGACAGACAAAAGCAGGTTACGGATGAAATGATTAAATTATTACCAAAACTAAAGTCCCTCGTTGTGGGGGATGATTTACCCGATTATTTTGGTCAAGCTCTTACGATGGGCGTTCAAGCTTGTTATGAAGCGTGTGAAGACAACGACCACGAAAGATTTAAAAAGCTTTTCCCAACAATCTTCGATGCTTCTTTAGCTGCATTCGACCTTACTCGGCAAAAAGTTCAAGACTGGAGTCAGGAAGAAAGTAAAGTTATTTTTTCGACAGAACCTTTAGTAAATCTATTTGAATTAAGTGGATACGCAAAACTATATTCAGAGCTTTACGAGAGCCCCGAACTCTGGAATACAGCTAAGCAGCTTTGGGACGCGTATCTAGAAGTTGTTGACGCAAAACAAGTTATTGGGTTTATCGCTGCCATTGTTGGCTATAGGAATACATTATTTATGATAATGCCCCAAGCTATGTTAAGGTCTAATTGGCAAATAAATTTTAGTCATAAGATGCGCGAGAAGGGGTTACCTGTTTTCCCTGAGGACAGAGAATTTATGAATCGACACGAACGACCGAATCATTCCAGTCCGCTAATTAGAGTTATGGCGAGAGCAGGTGGTTTTATGGGTCTCGATACAGCACAAGAAGTATTTTTTGCGACTTATTTATCCAATCATACCTCGGCGGAAGAAATTGAATTTCCAAATAGGCACGAATTCAAAGAGCGTATCGAGAGAGAGCAAGAAGAACCTAATAATGAAGAAAATGAAGATGAATAATTTTATCAAAAAAGCTAAGGAGTCCCTAAAATCTTTCTTGGAAGACCCCCTCTTTTTGAAGTACTGGGAAGAAGAGTATTATTCACGCCCGAGGGAAGATAACCAGCTTTCCGTTAGAATTAGTGGGCGCAGGAGGGAGCGAGCATACCAGTATAATGGCGACTCATTTATGTTTGTTGAAGATATGCACACAGGAATAATGCCATTTATGATTTATAGGGGTGAACGTGAAAAATATCCAGCCAAAGTTGAACCCATCTCTCCAGAAAAGGAGCGGTTGATTGCGGAGGGCATCTCTGGCAGGGGTTATCGCAGATTTTTGGGAGACGCTTTATGTGATTTTGTAAGAATGACCACTCTCACTCTTTTCCAGAGCGGAGTAGTGTTTTATGAGATTGTTTATAAAAAGAATGAGTCTGGTGTGACTGAAAGTTTTAACCTTGAGTTACTTCAGCCTTTTTATCTGTTCAAATTTTTTAGAAACTATTATCAGTATGTGCCGTGGTGGGAGGCGAAAGAGTCTCGAATCAAAGTTCAAATAATAAAAATCCCAGCGGAAAAAATACTACGCATAGATTTCCCAAAACAGTTTGGAGGTAAGAAAAAAATAAACAATGTATTAAAACGTTTGTGGCAGTTAAGCAAGGAGCTTATTCCGAAGTTTCAAATGGATGCGATGGGGGAGAATCGTAATATAGGTTTTGATTTGAAAGAATTTAGTAAGGCTAAATATCTCGAAATTGCGAAACTCACAAAAGACTTTGGTTGGAATCAACGGCAGCGTTCAGATGATTATATTACGGAGTATTATTCTATGTTACGCTTTTTACGAGAAAAAGAGTTGGAGGCTGTTATTAGGAATAAAATTATCTCCGAACTTAATGAAGCATTAAATAGCTCTCCTTTAAATTTAGGAGTAAAAGTTATTATAGAAAACCTTTTTTCTGTTGACGATGTAAAACAGCAGAAAAAGATCCTAAAAGCCGGTAACGTTGCCTTTATGGATATTATTAATAAATTTAAAATTTAATATTTTTATTAATCCGCGAATGCTAAATTATCCATTTCAACCTTCATAACTTCCCAGTTAACAGTTCTGAACGCATCTAGTAGGGGGCGCATTTTTCGAAAACTGCTTCTCAATGAAGCTGTTTTTGTTTGACTTTGTTATTGGAAGTATTAAAATTAATATAACAATATTAAATAAATAAAAAATATGAAAAATAAAATTTTAATAATTGGCGTTTTAGTTTTAGTTTTTGCGTTAACTGGTAGTGTTTATGCTGAAAATACAAATAATGAAGCTGGAGAGAGTAATCAGAATCAACAACAAGTGCAAACAGCTAATCAGGGCGAAGACATTCAAATTCAAGTTCAGAATAACGAAGAAGATGAAGATGTAAATGAATCAGAAAATGAGGAGGCAAACAAATCAGAAGATGAAGATGTAAATGAATCAGAAAATGAAGTTGAAAATAAAAACCAAGAACAAAATCGGGAGCGAGCTGAAAACCAACAGGAGCAGATTAATGCCGAACAACACCGTAGTTCGGTGGCAAATTTTGTTCAAAGTCTTTTGCAGGTTGCTGACAGGGAAGGGGGAATTGGAGAGCAGGTAAAAGCAATTGCTCAGCAACAAAATCAGGCTGTAGATGCAACGGTTCAGGCGGTGGAAAAGGTTCAAATAAGAAGCAAGATAAAAACATTCTTTTTTGGCTCAGACTACAAAAATTTGGGTACATTGAGAAGCGAGGTAGTTCAAACCAGTAACAGGCTGGAGCAATTAAACAAATTAATGGAAAATATTCAGAATGAAGGGGATAAAACAGAGCTTCAGAATCAAATTCAGATATTAGAGCAAGAACAAAAGAAATTAGAAGATTTTATAAAAACCAACGAAAGCAAATTTAGTTTATTGGGTTGGTTTGTAAAGTTATTTAATAGATAATCAGAAAAAATAATAGTTACCCAATAGGCGCATTTTTAAAAACCACTTCCAAAAGAGGTGGTTTTTTGGTATATTTAGGTATAAATAATTTGATTATGAAAAAAAATATTTCTTTAGCAAAAAAATCATTGGCTTATCATAAAAAACTCAATGGCAAGATTGGAGTTTTTTCTAAGGCACCATTAAAATCTATGGAGGATTTAAAGTTATCTTATACTCCTGGCGTTGGTGCAGTTAGTTCATATTTGGCGTTGCATAAAGACCAAGCAAAAAAATATACAATTAAAAAAAATGCTGTTGCCGTAGTATCTGACGGGTCAGCAGTATTGGGCCTTGGAAATATTGGCGTGGAAGGAGCTTTGCCAGTTATGGAAGGCAAAGCGGTAATTTTCAAGGAATTTGCAAATATAGATGCTTTTCCTATTGTGTTAGATACTCAAAACGTAGATGAAATTGTAAAAACTATTAAACATATTGCTCCAGTTTTTGGTGCTATAAACTTAGAAGATATTTCAGCGCCCAGATGTTTTGAAATAGAAAAAAGACTTCAAGGCATGTTAGATATTTTTGTAATGCATGATGACCAGCATGCAACAGCGATTGTTGTTTTAGCAGGTTTAATAAATGCTTTTAAAGTTGTAAAAAAAGATTTAAAAGCTAGTTCAATTGTTGTAATAGGCGCTGGGTCAGCTGGTACTGCTGTAACAAAACTTTTGTATGCCTATGGTATTAAGAATATTATTGTTGTAGATATAAAAGGTATTTTATCGCGATGTCGTGGAAATATGTTGGTGCATCAAAAAAATTTAGCTGATATAACAAACAAAAATTGTAAGGAGGGAACTCTAAAAGATGCACTAGTGGGAGTTGATGCAGTTGTAGGACTTTCTGCGCCAAATATTATAAAACCAGAATTTATAAAAACAATGAATGAAAAGCCAATTGTTTTTGCCCTGGCTAATCCATATCCAGAAATAATGCCCGATATGGCTAAAAAGGCAGGAGCATTTATTATTGCTACAGGACGATCTGACTTTAAAAATCAAGTTAATAATGCGCTAGTTTTTCCGGGAATATTTAGGGGGGCTTTAGACTATAATATAAAGAAAATAACAAATGAAATAGAAATAAATGCTGCAAAAAAACTAGCTGGAATTATAAAAAATCCGACGCCTGATAAAATTATCCCGTCTATTTTTGACTCCAAAGTGGTTAAAGCTGTTTCTTCTAGTATGAAAAATAAAAAATCGAACGCTACGTAAATTCATGGATAACAAAGCGCGTGTTATTGCCGAATACAAAGGAGCTTATAAAGTCAAAAATAATAAGGGAGAGTTTTTAGCTAAAGTGACTGGCAAGCAAATGTTTGTTGCTTCTTCTAGAGAAGATTATCCTGCCATTGGAGATTGGGTAATTATCAACGAGCTTGGAGAAGGGCAGGCAGTTATAAAAGAAATTTTACCTAGAAAAACTATAATTAAAAGAAAATATAGTAATAAAAACGACAGCCAAATTATAGCAACAAATATTGATGTAGGTTTTGTTGTAGAGTCAATTGGCAGAGATTATAATTTAAACAGATTTGAAAGATATTTTGCTATAATGCATGATGGGGGCATAAAGCCTGCAATTATATTAAATAAAATAGACTTAATTTCAAAAGAAGAATTATTAGTAAAATTATCTCAAATTGAAAATAGATTTCCGGGCATTGATATTATTGCTACAAGTATTATGGAGGAAAAAGGGTTTAGTAAGTTGAAAAGTTACATAGAAAAAGATAAAACATATTGCTTTCTTGGTTCTTCTGGAGTAGGTAAATCTTCTTTAATAAATAAATTGCTTGGAAAAAATATAGTGAAAACAGAAGATATAAGCCTATATTCAAATAGGGGAAAGCACATAACTACAACTAGGCAAATGTATTTTTTGCCCGCCACGCCGGCTGGCGGGGACAATGGAGGAATTGTTATAGACAATCCTGGAATGAGAGAGATCGGTATGGCTGATGCTGGCGATGGCGTAGATATGTTTTTTGATAAAATAACCGCATTGTCTGAAGGTTGTAGGTATGGTGATTGTACGCATATACACGAAAATGGATGCGCAGTTTTAGAAGCTGTAGAGCTTGGGAAAATAGATAGGCAACAATATCAAAATTATATTAATTTAAAAAAAGAATCAGAATATTATAAAATGTCTGAATTAGAGAAAAAAGAAAAAGATAAAGATTTTGGAAAATTTATAAAAAAAGCAAAGAAATCCTTAAAAGAATATGGACATAAAAATTAAATAAATAAAAATATGGAAAAAGATACAGTTAAAAAAATCGTAAAAGATGCTTATAGTCAAATAGCCATTAAAGGCTCTGGTTGTGGTTGTAGTTGTAGCGGTGCAAAAAATATCTCAAAAAGTATAGGATATACAGATGAAGAATTAAAAATTGTTGGCGAAGCTAATCTTGGTTTAGGATGTGGGAATCCCTTGGCTTTTGGAAAGATAAAAGAAGGGGATACAGTTTTAGATTTGGGGTCTGGAGCAGGTATAGACGCAATTTTAGCTGCTAAAAAGGTTGGACCAAATGGTAAAGTTATTGGCGTGGATATGACCGAGGAAATGGTAGAAAAAGCAAAAGATAATGCAAAGAAACAAAATATAGAAAATGTAGAATTTTTAATGGGAGAAATAGAAAATTTACCATTAAAAGATAATTCAGTAGATACAATAATTACAAATTGCGTTATTAATTTAACTCCAGATAAAGCCAAAACTTTTAGTGAAGCATACAGAGTTTTAAAACAGGGTGGAAGCATATACCTTTCAGATATTGTTTTATTAAAGGAATTAACCCAAGAACAACGGAATGACAAAGATTTAATTTCTGGCTGTGTTGCGGGTGCTTTATTAAGAGATGACTATTTAAATAAGATAAAAGAGGCGGGATTTAACGTAAAAGTGTTGTATGAGAATACAGGAATAAGTAAAAAGCAATATAATGGAATGCCATTAGAAAGTATAATGGTGGAGTTAACTAAATAATTAAAAATCATCTTTTAATTGAGGTGGTTTTTTTGTTATAATTAAGTGTAATAAATAACATAGTAAAACGGCTTTATAAGTATGACAACAAATTTTACAAAAAGATCAATTTATTTAATAATAATTTTTGTTTTAGTTTTTTTGGTTATTGTGGGCATTATTGCTTATGGTTTGAATTACTATTATTCAAATAAGAATATTACGCCTACATCTACGCCCCCTGTAGATAATGTGCTTATTAAAGTTAGCAACCCTTTGCCCAACCAAGAAATACAAAGCCCCATTGTGGTAAGAGGTCAAGCAAGAGGATATTGGTTTTTTGAAGCAACATTTCCTATAAAATTGCTTGATGAAAATGGAAACGTTCTTGTGCAAACTTATGCTCAGGCACAAGGAGATTGGATGACAGAAAATTTTGTTCCATTTGAGAGTGTATTAACTTTTTCTGTTAATAAAAATCAAAAAGGAACGCTTGTTTTAGAAAAAGATAATCCTTCGGGGCTTGCTGAAAATGCAAAAGAAATTAGAATTCCAGTTAACTTAATTGCAGACAAACAGCAAATGAAAGCAGTAAAGCTTTATTATTATAATTCTAATTTAGATAGAGATGGCACGGGCAATATTCTTTGTAGCAGAAATGGTTTGGTAGCGGTGAATCGTCAAATTCCAATAACAAACACTCCTATTCAAGATACAATAAACCTTCTTATATCCGGAAATCTTACTAGTGCAGAAAAGGCACAAGGCATTACTACAGAGTATCCGTTGCAGGGGTTTAAGCTAACGGCTGCATCATTAAACGGTAGTGTTTTAACGCTTACTTTTAATGACCCTAATAATAAAACTGGGGGAGGTTCGTGCAGGGTTGGAATTCTTTGGTTTCAAATTGAGGCCACTGCTAAACAGTTTGCAGGAGTTTCATCGGTAAAATTTGCTCCAGAAGGGCTATTTCAGCCATAATTATATCGCACGTTTCACTTTTTTTAATGTAAACTTAAAACCTCTTCTAATCGAAGAGGTTTTTTGTAATAAAGAAATTTGTAATAAATTTACATATTTTTTGTAGTAATATAATAAGTTAGCTAATATTTGAGGGTAAATATTCATAAGTAATCTTTATAAATGATAAATATGATAAAAAAATTATGGATTATGATTAGATCCTTTATTTTTAAACATAAAATAATAAGCATCATTATTTTAATGGTTTTGCTGAGTGCAGGATATTTAGGATATACATCTTTGACCAATGTCAAAGGGTTTAGTCGCTATATCTTGTCGGAGGTTTCTAGGGGAACAATTATTTCTTCTGTGGCTGGAACTGGACAAGTTTCAGCTTCTGAGCAAATAGACATTAAACCAGAAGTTTCTGGAAAACTTGTGTATCTTAATATTCCTAAAGGCAAAGAAGTTAAGGCGGGAACGCTTTTAGCGCAAATTGAATCTAGGGATGCTCTAACAACAGTTCAAAGTGCCGAGAATGACTTAAAAATCGCTCAATTATCATCTCAAGATATTGGTGGCACCGCCAAAGAAGACCTTGATTTGTCTTATAGCAACGGATTAGATGCTCTAGGAACTACTTTTAGTGATTTAACGTCTATGAGAGCCAATTTAGACAGCATGTTTCTTGAAAGCAGTGGCAATAATGAAGACAGTGATATAGATTTTTATCTTTATCTTGCACGCTTTTATAATGACAATACATACAGCTTAAGTTTTTGGACAGATAGTGCTGAGAAAAAATATACTGACATGCAAAAAAAATTAGATGATATTGAAGAAATATCATGGGCTCTTAATAAAAGTTCGGAGCCATCTCAAATAGAAAATGCAATTAATGCAACCTACAACAATGCGAAAGATTTTCAGGATTTAATTAGACAAGCTACTAATATTATACAGAGATATCAAAAAATAGGTGATGTAGAAAATTTTACTACGCAGATACAAGCATCAACAACTACAACCCAAGCAACTCAGTTAAATGATGCGCTTACTTTACTTATTAAAGACGTAAGTGAACTTTCTAGTGCTAAATCAGATATAGTAGCTAAAAAAGAAGTTTTTTTGAAAATTGACGTAAACACTCAATCACAAAATCTTAATATACAGCAATATAAAAATGCGCTTGCTAATGCAAAAGATAATTTATCAAAGTATTATATTTATGCACCAATAGATGGTATTATTTCTGCGTTTGATTCTAGTATCAAGGTTGGTAGAAATATTTCTTCTGGCACAGCGCTAGGGTCTATTATTACTCAGAAAAAAATTATAGACGTTTCTTTAAATGAAGTAGATGCGGTAAAGATAAAAATAGGACAGAAAGCAACCATAGCGTTAGATGCTTTGCCCGACTTAACTATGACAGGTTCAATTATAGATGTTGATGTGGTTGGAAGTGTTAATCAGGGGGTAGTTAGTTATGGTGTAAAAATTGCTTTAGATATTATAGATAATGATATAAAATCGGGTATGAGCGGAAGTGTTAATATTATAACCGAGACAAAGCAAAATGTTTTAACTGTTCCAAATAGTGCGGTTAAGTCAAAAAGTGGTGTTTACTATGTTTTAGTTTTAAATCAAAAGCAAGACTTAACTAGCTTAACCGCTAGCCAAGGATTTGTTTCTGATATTGCTCCAATTCAAAAAACAGTTGAAATAGGTTTGGCAGATGATAATAACACAGAAATAATTAGTGGATTATCAGAAGGAGATCAAGTTGTTTCTAAAACAATATCCAGCGTTAAAACAACTACTCCTAGCACAACCGGAACAACAAGGCAGGCAACGCCAGGCTTAACTGGCGGTGGTCCTCCGGGAGGATTTTAATTATGAAAATAGAATGATTGAAATAAAAAATATAGAGAAAATTTATCAATCAGGAAATGTTGGATATCCTGCTCTTTCAGGTGTGAGTTTTTCAATAAAAGATGGAGAGTTTGTGGCTATAATGGGGCCATCTGGTTCAGGAAAATCAACGCTCATGCATATTTTAGGATGCCTAGACACGCCAACAAAAGGAAAATACTTTTTAGATGGAAAAGATATATCAATGTTAAACGAAGATGAATTGGCGGATATAAGAAAAAATAAAATAGGTTTTGTGTTTCAAGCATTTAATCTTTTACCAAGAACAACAGCTTTAAGAAATGTGGCCCTACCTTTAGTCTATGCAGAAATGGATCATGAAAAGAGAGAAAAAAAAGCAAAAGAATCGTTAAAAGCATCAGGATTAGATGAAGAATTTTTTGATCATTTATCTAATCAATTGTCTGGAGGGCAAATTCAAAGAGTTGCAATTGCTAGAGCATTAGTTAACGACCCAGCGCTAATATTGGCCGACGAGCCAACGGGAAATCTTGATTCAAAAACTGGAGAAATTGTTTTGGAAACATTCAGAAAATTAAATAAAGAACATGGTAGAACAATTATTCTTATAACTCATGAGCATGACGTAGCAGAGCATGCAGATAGAATCATTTCCCTTAAAGATGGGCTTATAGTAAGCGATTCTAATGTTCATAAAAAACGTGTATGAAATTAAAAGATATATTAGAAGAAACATTTTTAGCGCTTTCATCAAATAAAGCCAGAACAGGTTTAACAATTTTGGGTATTGTTATTGGAATTAGTTCTGTAATTGTTATGGTGTCTGTAGGGCAAGGTGCTACAAAATCAATTCAAACCAGTATTGAATCAACCGGTTCTAATCTTTTAATGATAACGCCAGGAGCTACAAGAAACATAGGATACTCGGCACGTTCAGCTGGAGGAACAGCACAAACGCTTACCCTTGAAGATGCCAATGCAATAGCAAGCCAAGTTTCTGCGGTTCAATATATGGCCCCACAAATTACTGGAAGATACCAGGTGGTGTATAGAGGTAACAATACAAATACTTCAATAATAGGAACCGACGATATTTATACTCAAGTAAGAAATTTAAGCGTTGCTGAAGGGGTATTTATAACTACCCAAGATGTTGATAGTGCCTCTAGGGTGGCAGTTTTGGGGCCTACAGTTGTGACGGATTTGTTTGGAGTAGATGCGGTAGCTAGTGATGCTATTGGTCAAACAATAAAAATTAATAAAATGCAGTTTCAGATTGTAGGAGTAACTAGCGCGAAAGGGGGAACTGGATTTCAGAATCAAGATGATAGGATTTATATTCCATATACTGTTTCGCAAAGATATTTTACGGGCAATAAGTATTTATCAGAAATAGATTTACAAATTGCTAGTTCTGATTTGATGACATTGGCTCAGGATGACATTACAAGTTTATTATTAGAACGTCATAATATTATAGATTCCGCATCAGCTGATTTTACAGTTCAGAATCAGGCAGATATTTTATCAAGTATTTCAAGCGTGAGTCAAACATTAACAATTTTACTTGGAGCAATTGCCGGAATTTCTTTGTTAGTAGGTGGAATTGGTATTATGAATATGATGCTTACCACAGTCACAGAAAGAACAAGAGAAATAGGCCTTCGTAAAGCTATCGGAGCAAAAGCAAAAGATATCACATCACAGTTTTTAACAGAAGCAGTTGTTTTAACTTTTTCTGGCGGAATAGTCGGAGTTTTTATTGGTTGGATAATTTCTTGGGGTATAAAATATTTTAATTTATATCAAACAGAGGTTTCGTTGTTATCAATAGTTTTAGCAGTTGTAGTTTCTGGCGCCATAGGAATTATTTTTGGATATTATCCTGCCAAAAGGGCTGCTAAATTAAATCCTATAGAGGCATTGCGTTATGAATAATAATTAATAAAAAAATAAATATATGAAAAAAATACAAGTTATAACACTTATAATTATTATAATAATTATAATAGCAGGTGGGTCTTTCTATGGAGGAATGATGTATGGAAAAAATAAAAATTCTAATTTAGGCCCCAACGGAAGCAATTTTCAAACAAGGATTAATAGGCCAGGAGATAATGGCTCAAATTTTATTTTAGGAGAAATCTTATCTAAAGAGGGTGATAATATTATCTTAAAGTTATTAAATAACGCAGGTTCAAAAATAATTTTTTATTCTGAATCCACACAAATAAATAAACAGGCTATAGGAAATGCAGAAGATTTAGGGGTTGGAACGCTAGTTAGTGTAACTGGCACAACTAACTCTGATGGGAGCATAACGGCTCAAAGCATACAAATAAGGCCAGCTGGCGAGAACAAACCAAAGTTATAAAATTAAGGTTAATAAATAGCCGGCGTTTTTTTGTTGTAATTAATTGCCTTGCAATACGGCATATAGTGTATAGCTCTTAAATTACGAATAATAAAATAAATATAATATAAATAAAATGGAATCTTCTTATAACTCTCCAACTACAAAGCCAATATATAAAGGTATTCAAATTATCTGGTATTTGTTGGTTTTAATTGAGGCATTTTTGGCTCTTCGTTTTCTTCTAAAAGCACTTAATGCAAATGCTTTTTCTGATTTTGTTAATCTTGTATACTTAACAACGCAATTTTTTATTGCGCCGTTCCTAAATATATTGGGCAAAACTCAGATTGAAGGAATCACCTTTGAATGGACCACTTTAATTGCTATGCTTGTTTATTGGTTTGTGGCTTGGGCAATGGTCAAGTTGCTTTCAATAAGTAAAACTGTTTCAACTCCCGAAGCAGCAGAAAAACTTAATAAAGAGGAGGAAGAATAATATGTCAATATTAGAGATATCACAAATAATATTTAATTTTATAATATCGTTTGCGGCAATAATTATTACGATATGGATTATTTTTGTTGCTTACAATTTAATTAGGTTTATTAATGCAATTAAGAAACTTATGATTGCTGTTGATAAAGGAACATCGGAAATTTATGAGAGAGTAAATAAATTTTTAGAGAACATTTTCAATTTTTCCTTTATTAGCAGATTTTTTAGAAAAGATAATGTAAATGAAAAAAATAAAAAATAATTAAAAATAATATTATGACAAAAGAAAACAAATTCAAATTTTTAGAAGGAGCGGTTGCTGGCATTGCGCTCGGCGTTGCAGCTAGCATGTTTTTATCATCAAAAAAAGGTAAAAAGATGATGGATAATATAGAGGATATAACAGCTGATTTTTATAAAAATATTTCTCCTAAGTTAAAAAAAATGAAAAAAATGGGAGAAAAGGAATACGCTCTTTTTATGGAAAATGCAGTTGAGCAATATATTAAAACAAAAAAAATATCAGAAGATATGGCAAAACAGCTTGCTGTGAAGGCTAAACAGTCTTGGAAGCACTTTGCTACCTACTTGAAAGGAAAGGGTGGTTCTAAAACTGTATTGATCCGCAGAGTTGGATAGAATTAGCATGTTAGTATAAAGGCCGATTAAAAAAATAAATTAAATATCAATAATATGTCAACAGAAAATAATAATTCAGGCAATACGGGAATTGGAGGATTAAATTTAGTGGCAACACTTTTTTTAGCCATTCTAGTTATTGGAGTAATTGTTTTATTTTTTATATATGGTTTACCAATGATTAAAGATTTCCAAAATTTAAAAAGTGGTGATGGAATAAATGTAAATGTTGAAATGCCTACGCCAACAATTCCCCAAGATACAACCCCAGAGCCAACTTTAGTTCCATAGATAAAACAAAAAATCAATTAAATAAAAACCCGCCTTTAAAGGCGGGTTTTGAGTTGGATGGGGGTGTTCTGAACTATTGACAAACGCAACCCTGTTGCATTAAGATATATAAATATGATAAATATAAAAGAAATATTATTAAGGCTAAAAAAAGAAGGTTTTCGCTCTACTACAATACGTAAGTCTATTTTAGATTTATTTTATAAATTTAAAAAACCCCTTTCTAGTCAAGATATACAAAAATATCTTAAGCAAAAAAACATAAAGGCCAACAAGACAACAGTTTACAGAGAATTAGATTTTTTAAAAAACCAAAATATTATAGAAGAGTTTCAGCTTGATGATAAAATTAAAAGGTATGAAATTTTATCTAGTCATCATCATCACACAGTTTGTATAAAATGTAGAGAAATTAAGTGCATAGAGTTTAGCAAAGACCTTGAAAGCCAAGAAAAAGAAATAGAAAAAAATAATAAATTTAAAATAATTAATCACTCGCTTGAGTTTTATGGATTATGTCATGCCTGTTGGCGGGCAGGTCATAAATGCCAGGCAGTGAAATAGTTAAGATAAATATGGTTTTATTAAACATATTAATTGCTTGTTTTTTAATAAGTTTGTGTGTTTGGATAGCTGTTATGTTTTTATTTTTTAAGCATGAAACACTATCTAAAATAACAATGTTTTTAGTTTCTCTTTCTGCAGGAGCATTAATAGGTGGTGCTTTTTTGCATTTATTACCAGAATCGGCTGAAAGACTAGAGCCCGAAAAGTTATTTTTTATTGTACTATTAGCTTTTGTTATTTTTTTCCTAATTGAAAAAATGTTTCATTGGAGACATTGCCATAAAGAAAATTGCGAGATTCACTCTTTTGGTTATATGAATTTAGTTGGAGATTCTTTGCATAATTTTATTGATGGATTAGTAATTGCAAGCGCCTTTTTGGTTGATTTTAAGCTAGGAGTAGTTACAGCTCTTGCCATAGCTTTGCATGAAATTCCGCAGGAAATAGGCGATTTTGGAGTTTTAATACACGCGGGATTTAATAAAACAAGAGCATTGGTATTAAATTATATGGTTGCATCAACGGTTATTTTAGGGGGCATTGTGGGATATTTTGCGTCTTTTTATATGGATGGTGCAATAGTATATCTTTTGCCTATAGCCGCAGGCGGATTTATTTATATTGCAGCCTCTGATTTAATGCCAGAAATAAAAAAAGAAAGTAATTTTAAAAAGTCGGTTATATCTTTTAGTGTATTTTTATTGGGAATTATATTAATGTTTGTTGTAAAATTTTTAGATCGCTAAAAAATAAAAGCCTTCTCTTTATTGAGACGGTTTTTTGGTTGCTTGCCTGCTGGTAGGTTGGTATAATTAATTAATGAAAAAGATAAAAAAATATTTAATAATTGCGCTGGTAATATTATTTGTAATTTTGGTTGCTTCAATTGCGGGGTGGATTTTTTTGTCAAAATTTTTTATTGATTCAAAAAATATACAAATAGAAAATACTCAAGAACTAACACCAATTAAAAATAATAATGACACAACAACTATTTATGGAGTAACAATGAGAAATGTGTGTTTTGATAAATTTGAAGATTTTGTTAAAAATTATAGTTCAGATTATTCAAAATGTTTAGTTGATTTTAATTTTGATCAAGGGCTTTGCAGTGGTTTTAATTTAGAAGAAGAAGGATTGGCTGATATAAACGTTGTTATTATTTTAGATGCTTCAGGATCTATGGCCGAAACAGTTGGGGGGCAAAGTAAAATGAATATTGCTAAAAAAGCTGTGTCTAATTTTTTAATTAACATGCCAAGAGGAGTAAATACCGGGCTTATAGTGTATGGACACATGGGCTCTGGTGGATATTCTGGTAAAGATATATCTTGCTTGGGTATTGAAGAAGTAGTTAAGTTGGGCACTAATAATAGTAGTAATATTATTAGTGCGGTAAATTCTTTTCAACCCAAAGGTTGGACACCAATATCTAAATCTTTTGATTTTGCTAAAAATATTTTTGTTGAAAAAGGAGTAAAAAAGAAAAATTATTTGGTTTTAGTTTCTGATGGTATAGAGTCTTGTGATGGTGACCCGCTAACATCGGCTACTAATCTTAAATTAGGAGTAAAAGATATTAAATTAAATGTTATTGGCTTTACTGCAGATACAACTACGCAAGATTTTTTAAAAAATATTGCAACTAATGGTGGGGGCACTTATTTAACTGCTGATAATTCATCTAGCATGACCAAAGCTTTTAATGACCAGCTTTTAATAATTAAAAAAGAGTGCTTAAGAATGAGTGTTGCAAAGTCGGCTTTAGCAAATAAAGCTAATAATTTTAATAACTTAGATTGCTGGCTTGCTGAGTATAAAAAAGAAGTAGATAATTTGAATAAAGTAGCTTCAAGCGACCCAATTAATACTTATTGTAATATTGAAATATCTAATGTGTTAAGCGCTAGAAACACAGAATTTTGGTATAAAAAACAGGCGTTAGAAGAACAGAATAATTTTATTTATGAAAAAATTAAACTTGAGCTTAGTGGCCAGTTGCAATATTTAAACAGCCTAAAAAAATAAAGTAATAAAAAACTGCTTGTTATAGCAGAAAATTTGTGGGAGCCCGGTGGTGGTTACACCGGGCTCCATTCGTGAGGCGGAGTGTGTTATCTGCTTTGCGCAAGTTTTTCGGCCGATTTCAGCCAATAATCCTTAGCAGATGGTCTGCGGTCACTTGACCGCATTTTTTGCTCCCCGTAGGCGGGAGCTACGTCCGTTTTGGCGCCCTCATGAGCGCGCAACCGCAAACTTCAGGGCTACGCGTTGTTGAGGATCGCCGGCGACGTGGGCAAGACGAGCGGGCCCTGGTTCACGGCGGCCTTCTTCGCGCGAGCGGTGGTGAGCATCGCCGGGATCGTGGCGATGTTGTTGGCGTTGAGCACGGTGGCTCGATGTCGGTGTTTCATGCCGTTATTGGGGTTGGGGTTGGTTTCTTTCGAGGGTCGCCTTTTCGGGGCGAGTTGGGCCTACACTCGTAGCCACAACCATAAATTCCTAAAAAATTTAGAACCTTATGGTTGTGGCTACAAAAGAGATAATTGTTAAAGAGCTATTACTAACATTATATTAGTTTATAAAAAAACAAATATAGTGTCAAGACTTTAACAGATTTTGTAATAAATTTACATATTTTTTGTAGTAATATAATACAGATAAAATTAAGCCTAAGATCGAGCAATAAGGCCAATTGTGTGATATATTATAGAATATGAACGATTCGTATTTGGATAAAAAAGATGAAGAAATAGTCTTGTTAGTTCAATCTGGGCAGGTTGAACCTTTTAACATACTAATAAATAGATATGAAAAGAAAATGGCGCGATATGCGGGTAGATTGTTAAGCAATAGAGATGATATTCAAGATGTTGTTCAAGATATATTTACAAAAACTTATGTAAATATAAAAAGTTTTGATGTTAATAGAAAGTTTTCTTCATGGCTGTATCGCATTGCTCACAATGAAATTGTAAACGTATTTAAAAAAAACAAGAAAAACTTTTTACCTATTTTTGATGTAGATATATTTTTTCCTCAGCATGCTAAGAAAAACTATGAGGAAATAAATAAAGATTTAGAACGCAAAGAAATGCAAAAAATGATATCTGTTTATTTTGAAAAACTTGGAGAAAAATATAAAGAACCAATAGCTTTATATTATTTAGAAGATCTTAGTTATAAAGAAATTTCTGAAGTTATGCAAATACCTGTAGTAACAGTTGGAGTAAGAATTAAAAGAGCAAAAGAAATGTTAAAAAATATTTTTAAAGAACAAGGATATGAATATGGAAAATAATGAAAAACAAAACAATATAGCAGAACGAATAATAGACAAGATTAAAGAAGGAGAGATAAAAATGAAGCCCAAGGCTTATTTTATAGCTAGAATGGTTTTATTTGTATTGGGAATTACTGTTTTATCTTTATTCTTAATATATATTGTTAGCTTTATTATTTTTTCATCAAGAATTAGTGGAGGTTGGTTTTTGCCACAATTTGGATTTTCAGGAATAGGCATTCTTTTAAGATCTTTGCCATGGCTGTTAATATCTTTATCAATAATTTTAATTATTTTCTTAGAAATTTTTGCAGAACATTTTTCTTTTATATATAAAAAAGCAACGGTTTATTCTTTGTTTGGCATTATTGGAATAGTTTTATTGGCAGGTTTTATGGTGGGGTTAAGTCCGTTTCATACTAGCTTATTTCAGTCGGCCAGAAATGGGGAACTTCCCTTAATAGGATCTTTTTACGAAAGACAAGGAGCCCCTAGATTTAATAATTTTCATAATGTTAGTGTTTCATCGGTGGGTGATAAAGAATTTACTGTTATTAACCCTCGCGGAGAAATATTAAGGGTTATTACAGAAGATCAAATAGACCAGGAACTTAAAGAAGGAGATTCTATTTTATTAATTGGCCAAAGAGATGGAGATATAATAAAATTTAAACAAATGAGGAAGGTAAATGAAGATGCTAATTTTTTTCCTAAGCATCGACCAGGAAAAATGATGAGGCCCCCTTTTCTGAAATAAAATTTGTAATAAAAGCTGTTTTTTATTGTAGTAAAGAGTGAAGGCAATAAGAAGCCTTTCAAAGGTCGGGCCTATAATAATTAAAAAATATAAATATGATAAAAAATAAATATTTTAGATACGCAACCATTGGAGCAGTAACTTTAGCAACTTTAGGAATAATTGCTGTTGGCACTGTTTCTGCAGCCACTACTACACAAAACAGCCCGATGTCTAATTTAGTAAGCGCAATTGCTCAAAGGTTTAATTTAAATTCTTCGGATGTTCAAAAGGTATTTGATGATCAGCAAATACAAATGCATAGTCAAATGGTGCAAAAAAATACAGACAAGGTAAATGAAGCGGTTGCTAATGGTAAAATAACTCAGGATCAAGCTAATAAAATTTTAGCTAAAAGAGCTGAGCTAGAAGCACAAAGAGTTGCTTTTAGAGCAAGTTTAGAAGGTAAAACAAAAACAGAGATACAAACAGCAATGAAAGCTCATAGAGATACTCTTTTGCAATGGGCAAAAGATAATAATATTCCAGAACAATATTTAATGATGTTTGGAGGGTTAAAGGGTGCAGGAGGAGGATTTGGATTTGGTCGTCATGGATTGGGTGGATCTAATCAAAAATAATTAATTTATAAAAACCGCTTTTTAAGTAAAGCGGTTTTTGTTTATAATTTAATGGTTGACTTTAATACTATTTAGTTGTAATTTATATATGCCTGCAATGAGTGTTGCGGGCACACAACAGCACGTTGACAAAACACAGAAAGCAACCATGAAAATTCCAAATGTTTTAGATTTTTTGACTAAGGCCGAAAGAGACCGGGCGATTTTTGTTAGGCCAACGCTCGGAAAAGAGCTAGAGGCCGTTGATGGCATAGGCCATAATTTTTTTCCGCAATGCTTGTTTTTGTCAGCCAAGCTGATGACTTTGCAAAAGGGGACTGTGATTCCTTTCCATGCTCATGCGAATAAGGAGAAATTCTATCTTCTTTTGGATGGCAATAACTTGCAAGTGACAATGGCGACAAATGAAAAAGGTCGCCATGAAATTCGCACAGTGGAACTAATGCGCGGAGACGTGCTTTTTATCCCAACAGTGTGTCCTCACTGTGTGAGATACTGTCCACAACATTATCCCGACCCCTGCAAGGTGCTTGTTATTGCGTCGTCTCAAAATTCAGATGATATTTATTGGGAAGACGGAGTTGAGGCGCTGATTTCTAATGGATCTAGCCAGTAATCTTTTTTCGCACATACCCTGAGGCAACAACCACAGGGCTCTTTTTTTATTTTTGATTATTTGATAATATAGAAGCATGGAAAAACATAATATTATAATTTATTCAACGCCAACTTGCCCTAATTGTGCTAAAACTAAAAAATATTTTAATGACAATAATGTAGAATTTGAAAATATTGATGTAAGTCAAAATCCTGATGCAATTGCTAAAATGATAGAAAAAAGTGGACAAATGGGAGTGCCTGTTATTGATATTGACGGTCAGTTTATAGTAGGTTTTCAACCAGGATTATTTAAGAAAATATTAGGACTTGGTTCGGCAACAGATTTAGATTTATTAATTGCCAATGGAGCAGTTGTTGTTGATGTGCGCACATCTGCCGAATATGAGCAGGGCCATATGAAAGATTCATTAAATATTCCGCTAGATCAACTTGAAGATCATTTATTAGAATTGAATAAAAATAAACCAATAATTGTTTGTTGTGAATCGGGAAGTAGAAGTGGTGTTGCTAAGCAAATATTAGAAGCTAATGGATTTGGCGATGTATATAATGGTGGCAATTGTAATAATCTTAAAGAATCTGTAGGTGGAGGATCTTGTCCTGCAGAATAAAATTTAAAAATAATTAAATAATATATGAAAAAAGTAATTTTAATATCAATAATTATTATAGTTATTATTTTAATAGTTGTTGGGGTCATATATATTATGCAATCTCAGCAAAATGGAGGGAGTAGTCAATTTTTAAATAATAATTCAAATATAAAAAATATGAAACATATTGTTACAATAAAAACAAACGTAGGAGAAATTAAATTTGCAACTTATGATGCCGATGCTCCAAACACAGTTAAAAATTTTATAACTTTAGCTGAAAAAGGGTTTTATGATGGAGTGATTTTTCATAGAGTTATTCCTGGATTTATGATTCAAGGAGGAGATCCAACAGGAACAGGAACTGGAGGACCTGGCTATCAATTTGCTGATGAGTTAAATCCAGAAACAGAATCTTATAAAGCAGGATATGTAAAGGGTGTAGTTGCTATGGCTAATGCTGGGCCAAATACTAATGGCAGTCAATTTTTTATAATGGTTGCTGATTATCCATTACCAAACAGTTACTCTATTTTTGGTAAAGTAATTTTTGGACAAGAAATAGCAGAGGCAATTTCTAATTTAAAAACTGATGACAATGATAAGCCAATATCTAAGGTAATAATGGAAAAAGTTACTGTTACAGATAGTGAATAAACTTTTTAAAAATTAGATTATAAACCAGGGTCGCTTTTTAAGCGACTTTTTGGTAAAATTATAAAATATGCAACAAGATAATAATTTTTATGGTCTTAGTCAAAAAGACGCAGATATAATTTTAAGCAAAGAAGGGTTTAATGAATTGCCTTCTCAAAAAAGACAAAATGGTTTTGTGATTTTGTTTAAAATTATGTCAGAGCCTATGTTTATTCTTTTAATAGGAGCCGGGTTGGTCTATTTTTTCATTGGAGACATAAAAGACGCGCTCTTATTGGGGTTTTCAGTGTTAGTAGTTATTGCGATTACATTTTATCAAGAAAGAAAAACAGAAAAAACTTTAGAAGCTTTAAGGGATTTATCAAGCCCCAGAGCTTTAGTTATTAGAGACGGCGAACATAAAAGAATTGCTGGCAGAGAAGTGGTTAAAGGAGATATTGTTGTGATACGTGAAGGAGATAGGGTCCCTGCTGATGGAGTTATTTTGTCATCTGAAAATCTTTATGTAGACGAATCTTTGTTAACTGGAGAATCAATTTCTGTAAGGAAAACTGAATGGGACAAAGAATTAAAACAACAAAGGCCCGGTGGAGATAATTTGCCTTTTATTTATTCTGGTTCTTTGGTAACAAGTGGTAGATGTATTGCAAAAATAACTTCTACTGGATTAAATACAGAAATTGGGAAAATTGGTAAAAGTTTAGAAAAAATTAAATATGAAGACACATTGTTGCATAAAGAAACTGCAAAAATAGTTAGAACAATAGCTATAATAGGGGCTATTTTATGCGTGTTAGTGATTGCTTTCTATATATTGGCAAAAGGGCAATTAGTTGATGGGTTTTTAGCAGGAATTACTTTGAGTATGGCAATATTGCCAGAAGAGTTTCCTATTGTGCTTTTAATATTTTTAACTTTGGGAGCGTGGAGGATTTCTAAAAAAAGAGTGCTTACCAGAAGAGCCGCAGCAATAGAAACACTGGGAGCTGCAACTGTGCTTTGTGCAGATAAAACAGGCACATTAACATTAAATAAAATGGAATTAAGTAGCTTGTATTCACAAGGAGATTTTTATGAATTAAGTAATTTAGCTTCTACAGAGTTGTCTATAAAATTTAAAGAACTTTTAGGATATGGAGTTTTAGCTAGTCAAAAAGATCCATTTGACCCAATAGAAAAAGAATTAAACAAAATGGGAAGCTTATATCTTAGGCATTTTGACAGAGAATATCATAATTTTAAATTAGTAAAAGAATATCCTTTGTCAAAAAAGATGTTGGCGTTGTCTCATGTGTGGCAATCTAAAAATAATAATAATTTAATTGTTGCATGTAAAGGAGCGCCAGAATCTGTTTTAGATTTATGCCATATAGAAAACAACAAAAAGAAAGAATTATTAAGTGTAGTAGAAGGAATGTCTAAAAAGGGCATGAGAGTTTTGGGTGTAGCTCGTGCAAGATTTTTAGGAAACAATTTACCAACAGATCAACACGATTTTAAGTTTGAATTTTTAGGTCTTTTAGGTTTTATTGATCCTATAAGAGCTTCCGCTCCTGATGCGGTTAAAGAAGTTTATGAGGCGGGCATGAGAGTTATTATGATTACAGGAGATTATCCTGGCACCGCTCAATATGTTGCTAGAAAAATTGGAATAAAAAATTCAGAAGAATATTTAACAGGAGAAGATTTAGATAATATTAGTCATCTTGAATTGAGAGAAAAAATAAAAACAGTTAATATTTTTGCTAGAATTATTCCAGAACAAAAATTACTGATAGTAAATGCCCTAAAAGCAAATAACGAAATAGTGGCTATGACTGGTGACGGAGTAAATGATGCGCCAGCATTAAAAGCTGCTCATATTGGTATTGCCATGGGTGAAAGGGGAACCGATGTTGCCCGAGAAGCTTCGGCGTTGGTTTTATTAAATGATGATTTTTCTTCTATTGTTGACGCAGTTCGTTTGGGCAGAAGAATATATAACAATTTAAAAAGGTCTATGGGCTATCTTTTGGCAGTTCATGTGCCCATTGCAGGGATGTCTGTTTTGCCTTTATTTTTTGGATTGCCCATTGTTCTTTTGCCAGCACACGTTGCTTTTTTGGAGCTTATTATTGACCCTGCTTGTTCAACAGTTTTTGAATCAGAAAAAGAAGATAAAAATATAATGAAAAGACCTCCTAGAAATATTAGGCACCCCATGTTTAATTCTGAAACAGTGCTGATTAGTGTAATTCAGGGGGCGGGTGTTCTAGTAGCTATTTTTATATTATTTATTTTTGCCGTAAAAACCGGTAGAAGCGAGTTAGAAGCCCGCTCAATAGCATTTTTATCTTTAGTTATAGCGAATATTTTATTAATTATTATTAATTTATCTTGGAGAAAAAATGTTCACAAAATTATTTTATCTGCTAATAAAATATTATTTTTTGTAGTTATTGGAGCTTTAATTTGTTTGTCAGCTGTTCTTTATGTTCCATTTTTTATGAATCTTTTTCATTTAGCATCATTAGATTTTACGGACGTAATTTTTATTGGAGTAGCTATGTTTTTAAGTTTATTATGGTTTGAAATATTAAAAATAATAAGAAATAAAAATCAGATAAATTAAAACCGTTATGAAAAAAAGAATAGGTTCAATTTTAATAATAATAGCTGCGTTGCTTTGGGCAGTAGATGGTGTAATTCGTAGAAATTTATACACAATACCTCCTATTACAATAATTTTTCTAGAACATCTAGTTGGGATGATTATTTTATTACCCTTTGTTTTTAAATACATTTTAAAAACAAAAATTAGTAAAAAAGAATGGGGGCTTATAATTTTAATATCATTTTTAAGTGGACTTTTAGGAACATTATGGTTTACAACTGCACTTCTTAAAGTTTCTTTTATTTCTTTTTCAGTAGTATTTTTATTGCAAAAACTTCAACCAATTTTTGCAATTGCTACAGCATCTATTTTTTTAAAAGAAAAATTAGATAAACGCTATATTATTTGGGCTATTATAGCTATAGTTTCAGCTTATTTTGTTACATTCCCCAATGGATACATAAATTTATCTACTGGTAAAGACACAATTGCAGCAGCCTTGTTTGCCTTAGGCGCTGCTTTGGCCTGGGGGTCTTCAACAACATTTTCAAAAATGCTTTTAGGAAAAGTTAGGGCAGAAGTAAGCACTTTTTATAGATTCCTTTTTACATTGTGTATGGCTCTCCCGATAATAATTATTCTTGGTTATAGCGATAGCTTATTTAAGGTTTTGCCATATCAATGGGGTCTTTTTGCTATAATAGCTGTTTCTACTGGTATGTTAGCATTGGTTATTTATTATAAAGGTTTAGCAACAACTCCAGTTCATATATCTACTATTTTAGAGCTTACGTTTCCATTTGTTGCAATTTTAATAGATATGAGTTTATATAATACTTTTCTTGGAGCATCTCAATGGTTGTCAGCTTGTTTATTGGTTTTTAGTATTTATAAAATTACTCAATTAAGAGAAAATATAATTTAATGAATATTACGGGCTTAGTAATTAGGGGAGCACAAAAGGGGAGAATATTAGGATTCCCCACGGCTAATATTAAGGTAAATATAAAATTAGAGTCCGGTATTTATGCAGGCAGAGTTATTATTAATAATAAAAAATATGGTTGTGCGCTTTATTGTGCTGGAGATAAAATTATAGAAGCGTTTATTTTTGATTTTGCAGAAAACTTATATGGCAAAAATGTAGAAGTAAAGATAATGAATAAAATTAGAGACAAGAAGATTTTTAAAAGCAACACAGAGGCAAAAGAACAAATTGCAGAAGACGTATTGTTAGCTAAAAAGTTTTTATTAAAGAAATAAATAAAACAAAAAGCTCGCCACAACTATAGGGGCGACTTTTTTAGTCTAGATTTTTTCTAAAAAACGTGTTAAAGTTTTTTTATGGTAGAAGATGAAGTAATATTAAAATTTAGTAATGTTTTTTTTGAGTGGGGGGCTGGCAAGCCCATTTTAAATGAGGCTAGCTTCTCTGTGCGTAGGGGCTCAAAAATTACGTTAATGGGCCAAAATGGTGCTGGCAAAAGCACAATTTTTCAGTTAATAACAGAAGAACTAAAACCCGAGTCTGGCGCAATTAATATAAATAAAAATTTAACAATAGCTACTGCAAAGCAGGTAATTCCTCGCGAATATTTGGATTTAACCGTAAAAGAATTCTTTTCCGCCCAAGGCGGACCAACTTCTGATTGGAAAAAATCATACAATATAGATAAACAGATAGATGACATTTTGAAAGTGGTAAATTTTACAAGCCCCCATGATAGACCTGTCAAAAATCTTTCTGGTGGGCAACAAGCAAGAATTTTATTGGCAGGGGCCTTAATACAAAACCCAGATTTGCTTTTATTAGACGAGCCTACTAATAATTTAGATAAAGCGGGTATTGAGCATTTAACAAAATTTATTCTTGAATATCCAAAAACTTGTATTGTTATTTCTCACGACGCAGATTTTTTGAATGCTTTTACAGAAGGTGTTTTATACTTAGATATATTTTCAAAAAAAGTTGAACAATACACAGGAGATTATTTTACAGTAGTAGAAGAAATAAAATTACGCCTAGAACGAGAACGTATGAAAAATGCTAGATTAGAAAAAGATATTTCTCATAGAAAAGAACAGGCCAATTTTTTTGCCCAAAAAGGGGGACATTTAAGAGATGTGTCTTCAAAAATGAAGAAAAAGATTGAAGAGCTAGAGGGTGACATAGTTTCTTTAAGAAGAGAAGACAAAACAATAAAGAATTTTTCTATTCCATCACAAAAAGATATTGGTGGCGTTATCTTGCAACTAGACTCTGTTGCGGTTTCAAAAAATCATAAGTTTATAAATAAAAAAGTAAATATAACTTTAAACAAAAGAGAAAGGTTGCTTTTAACCGGGCCAAATGGAATTGGTAAAACAACACTTTTAGAAAAACTAGCTTCTGGCCACGCCAAAGGTGAACATGTTAAGCAGGGGGTTAAAATAGGATATTATAGACAAGATTTTTCAACATTAGACTTTAATGCAACAGTATACCAAACTCTTGCTAAGGCTTTAGACAGCGATGGAACAGAACAGGGTTTAAGAGCCCATGCAGCTGGGTTTCTTTTAGACGCAGATATTTTAAAGGTTAAGATTGGCTCGCTTTCTGAGGGTCAAAAAGGCTTAGTTGCCTTTGCTACAATAGCTTTGGAAAAACCAGGATTACTTATTTTAGATGAACCTACAAACCATATTAATTTTAGACATATTCCAGTTATTGCCAAAGCAATAAATAATTTTGACGGAGCTATGATATTAGTAAGTCATGCTAAAGAATTTGTAGACACAATAAAAGTTGATTTTACATTAGATTTAGGATCTCTATAATAAAAGGGAATTTTATGATAAAATAAACAATTAAGATATGATTGATTTTAACAAAATAGATAAAAAATATTTATTGCTAATATGCTGGTTAATAATAATTACGATACTGTTGTTTGTGCAGTCTTATTTTCAGTTTGCTTCATTTTTTGATAAAAACGAAGCAAAATTAGAACTTTCGCCTAGCGACAAACTCCTAGAAGATAATATAAAAGTAGAAGAAAAGATATTTGGTTATTCTGTTAAAAACAGGCCAATTAGTGGTTATGAAATAGGAAGTGGAGCAAATGCAGTTTTATTAATAGGAGGAATACACGGCAATGAGCACAGTTCTGTAATTTTACTCAATAAATTAATTTCTGAAATAAAGAACAATCCTAATGTTGTTTCTAAAAATAAAAAAATAATAATTATACCAGATACTAATCCAGACGGTAGTGAATTTTTACAGAAGTTTAATGCTAATGGAGTTAATTTAAATTTAAATTTTGATACACCTGGTTGGAAAAATTATGGGCCTTTGGGAACTTATGCTGGGCCAGAACCATTTTCTGAAGTTGAAAGTAGGATTATAAAACAGATAGTACAAGAATATAATCCTCAAATGTTAATTTCATTTCATGGTGCTGGTGCATTGGTTACTCCAGAAGAAGAAACGTCATCTAAAGCTTTGGCAAGATGGTATGCCCAAAAAACTGGTTATACGTATTATGATACAGCAGCTTCTATAGCAGACAATCTTAATTGGGATTTTCCGGGAACAGCTACAAGATGGTTTACTGAAAATAATAAAAAACCATCAATTACTGTAGAATTAACCACATTGTCTCAAAGCGATTGGGATATAAATAAACCAGCTATAATGGACATTATATCGCAAGACAACATATAACAATGGATTATCCTATAAGAATTAATAAATATTTAAGAGACAAGGGCTTAGCTTCTAGGCGTGAGGCAGATGCACTAGTAGAAGCTGGGCTTGTTTTTATTAATGGAAAACGTGTTGATAATGGAGCAATGGTAAACGAAAATGACAAGGTGGTTGTAAAAGAACAAAAAGGTAAAGACAAAAAACAATATGTGTATTTAGCTTATTACAAGCCTAGAAATTTACCCACACAAGATTTGCCCGGTAGAAAAAGCGTAATCACCGAATGGAAGCCCAAGGGGCTTTATCCTGTTGGTAGGTTAGACAAAAGTTCAGAAGGTTTATTGTTGTTAACAAATGACGGCCGTTTTGCGAGAGATGTTTTAGATAAAAGCTCTAAATACGAGAAAGAATATGTTGTCACAGTTAAAGAACCATTACGTGTTGGCGTAGTAAGAATTTTTAAAGATGGAATGGACACAAAAGCTTTAGGAAAACTTCTTCCTGCTAAGGCTAGAATTATAAACAGTTCCAAAATGCAGGTAATTTTAAATGAAGGCAAGCGTCACCAAATTAGAGTTATGTTTAACGAATTAAATTATACGATTTCTTCTTTAAAGCGCGTACGAATTGGAGACATTAAAATAGGTGATTTAAAGCCAGGCGAAACCCGTTCGCTTTATGTTAAACAAAATGGATCTAAAAAATAGCAACAAAATATTTAAATATGTAAAAATTATTTTTTTACCACTTTTGTTAGTGGTTTTATTTGTAATACAAAACCAGGCGTTTAATTATTGGCTTGGTTTTTATTCGAAAGATTATTTTATTAGATTATTATTTGTGACATTTGTTCTGGGCGTATTTTTCTACGGGCCGTCTCTTTTTTTTAGAAAAAAATATAAATATTGGTATCTTTTATTAGTATCTTTTTTGATATCGTTAATTTTTATTGCACAATTTTTATATTTTAGATATTCGCAAAGTTTTTTACAATTTTCAGCATTAAGGTATTCTCATCAGGCCGATAGTGTTATGGGCACTGTAAAAACTCTAATTACTCCGGAATTATATATATTTATTATTAATATAGCAATAGTTTTAATTGCATATATTTTATATATTAAGCAAAAAATTACTGACTTTTTTCTATCAAACTGGGAAAAGACAGTTATTATTTTAACAATGTTGGCAATAGTTTTTTTGGGATATAATTATCTTTTATCTAAAGAAAAAAAAGAGTGGGGAGATATTAGTAGACTTTATACTAAAGTATATGACTTGAAAGTATTGGCTAGTAAAATGGGCATTGTTAATTTTTTTCTTGAAGATGGGCTTAAATATACTTTAAGAAGCAATTTGGTTAGTAAAAAAGACAAGCAATTTTTAGAATATTTTTTAAAAAATAGAGTTCAGCCTCCCTTGGGAGAGCATTTTGGAATTGATAAAGGTAAAAATTTAATAATTATTGAGGTAGAATCGCTTGAAAATTCGGTTATTAATCAAAAGGTTAATGGTCAAGAAATAACCCCCAATTTAAATAAATTAGCAAAAGAGGGTTTATATTTTGATAATTATTATTCTCAAGTTGGGCCGGGAAACACTGCTGATGCTGAATTTTCTACAATGAACTCTTTGTACCCTTTAGCAAACGACGTTGTTTTTACTAGTTATCCTAAAAATATATATAAAGCTTTGCCAAAACTTTTAGTAGATAATGGCTATAAAACATATTCTTTACATGGGGATGTGCCAACATTTTGGAACAGGTCAAATGTTTATCCTGGATTAGGATATCAAAAAACTTATAATTTATCTGATTATGAGATAACTAAATCCGTTGGAGAAGGACCATCTGATTTAGGAGATGAAGATTTTTTTTATCAATCGATAATTAAATTAGAAGAATTTCCGCAACCCTTTATGGCGATGTTAATAACAATGAGCTCTCATACGCCCTTTATTTTGCCAGCAGATTTGCAAACATTAAAAATTGCCGAAAGAACCAATTTAACTTGGATTCAATGGGAATATTTGCAAAGCATTCATTATGTTGACCAAGCCATTGGACAATTTATAAATGGATTAAAGCAAAATGGTTTATATGACAATTCATTGATATTAATTTGGGGCGACCACGGAAGCTTTATGAATATGTCTTCAGCTCTTTATCCCGAAAACATTATTAAGGGCACAGAAGAGTATCAGCTATATAAAAATTTAGACGTAGAATTTATTGGCAATCCTTCGACTTCGCTCAGGACAAGTAATAAAATCTTGCCAGAATTAAGCAACGACCACGTGCCAATGATAATTTTAAATTCTAATGTTGAGAGTAGAACTGTAAACGAACCAGCTAGCCATTTAGATGTTTATCCTACAGTGGCAAATCTTTTGGGAGTGGTTGCACCAAAATCAATTTTTGGGCAAGACTTGCTAAACACAAAAAATCCAATAGAAACTCATTTTAAGCTTATTTCTGGAGGAATTGATGCTATTCTTACAAAAGATGTATCATATCAAGCAGATGAGAGCGGAATATTCCAAAATGGCTTTTGTAAGTCAATAATTAGTCAAAAAGATTTACCAATTACTGAGTGCCAAAAAATTTATACAGAACAATTAAACAATTTAAAAGCTTCGCGAATTATAATTCGTGGAAATTTATTGCCAGAATTATTAAAATAAACAATTAGAAATAGCCCCTAAGGCGGGGCTGTTTTTTTATTTATAGCAATGTTAAAATATAATGTCACGCATATGATTAATAAAGGAATTGCTACTTTTACTTTAGATTACGGAAAGTGTCCTAAATGGCTCTTTGACCGAATGGTTTTGTTATCTAAAAGAATGGTTTATGCAATTATAAAAGAAGAGGGGCCAGATGAATTTATAAAAAGAATTTCAGATCCTGTTTGGTTTCAGAGCTTAGGAACAGTTTTAGCCTTTGATTGGAATGCTTCGGGCTTAACAACAATATTAACAGCAGCTTTAAAAGAGGCAATTCGCGGAAGTGAAAAAGATTTAGGAATTTTTATTTGTGGAGGAAAGGGCAAAACAAGCTTAAAAACTCCAGAGCAAATAATAAGCTGGGCAGAACGCATTGCTTTGCCTGAAGATATGGCTAATTCTTTAGTTTATAATTCTAAAATGGCTGCAAAAGTTGATAGCTCTTTAATTCAAGATAGTTTTCAAATTTATCATCATGCATTTTTTTTCTCAAAAAATGGAGCTTGGACAGTTGTTCAGCAGGGAATGAATATAAAAGAACAATCAGCACGTAGATATCATTGGTATTCTAAAGATATAAAAGATTTAATACAAGAGCCACATTCTGGAATTACTTCAGATTTAAAAATAAAAGAGGTTTTGGATATGACCGCAAATAAAAGCGAAAAGAATAGGGGGTTAAGCACAGAATTAGTTGGTCAGAGCTTTAATACCTTAATGAAAGATATAACCTTGTTAAGAAAATATTTTACACCGTTGTCTCAAGCTATTTCTGTGGCAAATGGTAAAGAACAGCTGACTTTATTAAATTTAGAGAACAAAGAATTTACAACTCATCCAGTAATTTATGAAGATTTTTCTAAATCAAAATATTTAGAAAAAATTTTATACAGGCTGTGCGACCAACAACCCCAAAATTATGAAAAACTTTTGGCTACACCGGGAGTGGGGCCAAAAACAATAAGAGCTTTGGCCTTGGTGGCAGAAGTAATTTATGGAGCAAAACCATCTTACCAAGACCCAGCTCGATATTCTTTTGCTCATGGGGGCAAAGATGCCACGCCATATCCGGTGGATAAAGAAACCTACGACCAAACCATAGAAAAATTAAAAAAATTTTTATAATTAACTTTTTTATTATATGAATTTTTGATAATATATATTACATGCTTAATTTATATGAATAATGAAATAAAGGAAAAATTTAATACACTTTATAAGCAATTAAACCCCGAACAAAGAACGGCTGTTGATGAAATAGAGGGGCCAATTATGGTTATTGCAGGTCCTGGAACTGGAAAAACCCATTTGCTTACAATGAGAATTGCTAATATTTTAGATAAAACTGACACTCCGCCAGAAGCTATTTTAGCATTAACTTTTACAGAATCAGCAGTAGCTTCTATGCGAAAGAATTTGTCCGAAATAATTGGAACAATGGCTTATAGGGTTACAATTACAACCTTTCATGGATTTACAAATAATATTATAAAAGATTATCCAGACGAATTTCCTAATATTATAGGGTCTACAAACATTTCGGGGGTTGACCAAATAAAAATAATTAGAGAAATTTTAGATAATTCAAATTTTGCAACACTAAAGCCGTGGGGTAATAATTATTATTATGTTCCCGCCATTATCCATGCAATTAGTGATTTAAAGCAACAAGGCCTCGTGCCCGAAGAATTTGAAAAGGTAATTGAAAAACAAGCAAACAGTTTTGAAACAATAGATGACCTATATCACAGCAAGGGCGCTCATAAAGGAAAAATGAAAGGAAAGTATATTGCCTTACAAAAAAACATAGAAAGAAACAAAGAACTAGTAGTTGTGTATAAAAAATACCAAGAAAAAATGCGAGAAAATCATTCTTATGATTTTAGCGATATGATTATAGAAGTTAAAAAAGTTTTAGAAAATAATAATAATTTGCTTTTAATATTGCAAGAACAATATCAATATATGTTGGTTGATGAGCACCAAGATACTAACAATGCTCAAAATAAAATTTTAGAGCTTTTGGCAAGTTATTATGAAAATCCAAATTTATTTATTGTAGGAGATGAAAAGCAAGCTATTTTTAGATTTCAGGGTGCATCTTTAGAGAATTTTTTATATTTTAAAAATTTATATTCTAAAGTAAAAGAAATTTCTTTAAAGCATAATTATAGGTCTACGCAAACTATTTTAAATGCAGCACATAATTTAAAGCCTAATTCTATAGAGCTTTTATCAAATTCAGGTCACGCGGAAAACAATATAAATATTAGACCATTTTTAAATTTAGATGCTGAAAATTATTTTATAGCTAACGAGATAAAAGGCCTTATAGATAATAATCAAAAGCCAGAGCAAATAGCAGTTTTATATAGAGAAAACAGAGATGTTTTTCCAATTGCTAGAATATTTAGGAAGTTTGACATACCCTTTACAATTGAATCGGACCAGGATATTTTAGATGACCAAGACATTAAAAAATTACTTATAATTTTAAAGGCAGTTCAAAAGTTTGGATCTGATAGGGAATTGGTAGAACTTTTATATGTAGATGTTTTTGAAATAGAGCCATTAGATGTTTATAAATTATCTAGTTTCAATAAGGGTGGGTTGGGAATTTATGATTTAATGAAATCAGAAAAATTAATGCAGGAGGCGGGAATTGAGAATATTGAAAAGTTGCAAGCAATTTATGAAAAGCTTTCAAAATGGAAAAAACAAAGTCATAACAAAAATGCAGTGGCAGTTTTTGAAAATATTATACGTGATTCGGGATTACTTGCTAAAATTTTGTCAGATCCTTTAGCTCCAGAAAAAATACAGAAAATTGGAGTATTTTTTGATCAAGTAAAGGCTTTAATTACAAGCCACAAAGACTACACATTAGACAATTTTTTTGATTATTTAGATGTTTTAAAAGAACATAACATTTCAATTAAAAGTAAGGGTTTGGGCTATACTGCAGGCAGGGTAAGGCTTATGACAGCTCATAAATCTAAGGGGCTTGAATTTGATCATGTGTATATAGTAAATGCGCAAGAAGGGCATTGGGGCTCGCGCAGAAGTCATGAAAATATTAAATTACCAAATCAAATTTATTCTTTATTAAATAAAATAGAAGAAGATTTTGTTGATGACGACGACCAAGACGAGCGAAATTTGTTTTATGTAGCCTTAACAAGAGCTAAGAAACAAATAACTATTACGTATGCAGAAAAAAATAGCGAAGGCAGAGAAAAATTAGTTAGTTTGTTTGTTGGCGAAATAAAGCCCGAACTTACAAAAGTTTTTGAATTAGACAAAACAGAAATTAAATTAGAAGATAGCAATAGTATTGAATACGCAGAAGATATTGACGAAAAACCCACAATAAAAGAAAAGAGTTTCTTAAATGAATTATTTATAAAAAATGGACTTTCTGTTACAGCATTAAACAATTACTTGTCTTGCCCATGGAAATATTTTTTCTCAAATTTAATTAGAATACCAGGAGCACAAAATAAATATTCTTTGTTTGGTTCAGCAGTTCACGAAGCATTAAGCAATTATTTTGACGCATTAGCTGATAATAAAAATCCAACTAAAGAGTATCTAATTAAGCGTTTTAAAGAGTCTTTATCTGCCAAATCAATACAAACAAAAGAATATAACGAAATGCTTGAAAGGGGAGAAGCTTTTCTTTTGGGGTATTATAAATTTTATAATCAATCATGGAAGTCGCATGTGTTAAACGAAGTTAATATTAGAAGAATAGAATTAGCAAAAGATGTAAGCATAAATGGAAAAATAGATAAAATAGAAATTTTAGATGATAAAAATAATGTAAATGTAGTAGACTATAAAACTGGTAAATTAAAATCTAGAAAAGAATTGTTGGGTGAAAATAAAAATAGCGACGGAGAATACTTACGACAACTTACTTTTTATAAATTACTTTTAGACAATTACCAAAATGGTAAATACAAAATGGCATCTGGAGAGATTGATTTTATACAGCCCGATGAAAAAGGAAATTATAAAAAAGAATTTTTTACAATTACGCCCGAAATGGCAAGTGAATTAGCAGAAACAATAAAATTTGTTGCAAAAGAAATTTTAGATTTAAGTTTTTGGGATAAAACTTGCGAAAACAAAAAGTGCGAATTTTGTGCTTTAAAGAAGATGATAAATTTAAAACATGATGTATAATGTTAATATAATTAAAATTTAAAAAAGATGATAAGAGATGATTACAATTCAGTTTGGGTTTCTCATTCCTCTATAGGAGACTTTTTAAAGTGTCCAAGGCTTTATTTTTTGCGTAATATTTATAAAAATGAACGTGGAAGAAAAATAAGCATAGCTAGCCCGCCACTTTCTTTGGGCAAGGCTGTGCACGATACATTAGAAGGACTATCTCAATATAAAGCAGAGGAAAGGTTTTCAAAATCTTTGGCAGATACTTTTGAGGAACATTGGAAAAAGGTTTCTGGTAAATATGGAGGGTTTAAAGCCGAGGCCGAAGAAGCTGAGGCTAAAGAGCGTGGTAAGAATATGATAGAAAGAGTTAGCAATAACCCTGGTCCTTTGCTTAATAAAACAATTAAATTAATGGACAAGGATATGGGGAGTCTTTTGAACTTTTATTTATCTAAGAAGGATGGGATAATTTTGTGCGGTAGAATTGATTGGTTAGAATATGTAGATGCAGATGATAGTATAAAAGTGCTAGATTTTAAAACAGGCAAAAATGCCGAAAAAAAGGATTCTTTGCAATTACCCATATATGCTTTATTGTTAAAAGCGCTTCAAAGACGCAAGGTTAGCGGAGCAAGTTATTGGTATGTTGATAAAGATGATGCCCCTATATCGGTGGAGTTGCCAGATATACAATCTTCGGCTGAAAAATTATTATTTATTTCAAGAAAAATTAAAGAAGCACGAGAAAGAAAAGTATTTAATTGTCCGCGAGGCAGGCAAGGTTGTTTTGCTTGTAGGCCATTCGAGAAAATTTTAGAAGGTAAGGCAGAGTTTGTGGGCGTTGGAGAGTACAATCAAGAAATATATATAGTGTAATTAAATAAAAAATATGGATATTATAACGTTTGAAGATTTTAAAAAATTAGATATTAGAATTGGAAAAATAATATCAGCTGAAAGAATTGAGGGCTCTGACAAGCTCTTAAAGCTAGAGGTTGATTTTGGGGTTGATAAACGTCAGATATTAGCTGGAATAGCCCAATTTTACGCTCCAGATGCCCTTGTGGGCAAGGAATGCCCATTTGCCTATAATTTAGCCCCTCGTACCATGAAGGGCCTAGAATCACAGGGTATGATTTTGTGTCCCTCGGATGCTACCGGAGGGCCTGTACTATTGCACCCCGATAAAGAAGTTGCACTAGGAAGCATTATTAAGTAGTTTATTTACAATGAAACCAATTTTATTTATACATGGCTTTGGGGGAGATAGAAAACAGTATAAATCTTTAATCCAATATTTTAAGAGAAAAGGAATTAATAATTTCTATGAATTTAACTATGACAACAAATTTGGATTAGCTCCAATTAAAGTAATAGCAAAAGAGTTGTCTGAATTTATTGGCAAAAACATAAAAGAAGATACTATTAATATAGTAGCAATAAGTCAAGGAGGAATTATTGCTTTAGCATATTTAAAATATTATTTGCCAGAGCAAGCAAGTAATATAAAAGTTGATAAATTATTTACATTATGTAGCCCTCACAGGGGAAGCAAGTTGGCTAGAATAATAAATTTGCCTGGTTTAATAGATTTGCAACCCAATAGTAATTTGTTAAAAGAGCTAGAAAATTTTATTCAGGAAAATAAAATAAATGTTTATTCTATTTATACCCCGTTTGATTTAATGGTTTTTCCTGGATGGAATGCAAAATCTAAATATGGAAAAAATAAAATTATTTTTGCGCCAGCGCATCCACTAGTTTTTTTATGGCCATCTGTGAAAAGATTTATATATAAAAATTTAGATATATAGAAATATGGAGAATAAAAAAATATTATCCCGCCACAGCGGGATCCCGCAGAAGGCGGGACAAAATTCGGGCCTGCCTCGCTTCAAGGCGGGTTGGTATATTTTGACAGCACTATCTTTGATGCCAGCAATAATATGGTTTTTTGGTTCGTCCACAGATTTGGCGTTTGGCGACCTGTCGTCTTTTTCAAAAACAATGGGCGACTTAACGGGACTTTGTGGAATGGCAATGTTTTCTTTGGTTATGATTTTGTCTGCTAGATTAAAATTTTTTGAGAAATTTTTTAATGGTATAAATGAATCTTATACAGCTCATCATTTTTTTGGTGGACTATCATTTTGTTTATTATTATTTCACCCATTATTTTTATCTTATAATTATTTATTAGTATCGTTTCAATCGGCTGCTTTATTTTTTCTTCCATCTTTAGATAATTGGGCAAAGAATTTTGGTTCCGTAGGTCTTTTTATAATGATTATTACGCTGTGCATTACTTTTTATATGAGATTAAAATATCAAATTTGGAAATTTACTCATAAATTTATGGGTATAGCTTTTATTTTTGCTTTTGTGCATATGCTTTTAATTGGCGGAGACTTAGCTACTAATCAGCCCTTAAAAATATATCTTTTGGTGTTGGGAGTGTTAGCTATTGCTACATACTTTTATAGAACTTTATTTGCAGATTATTTAGTAAGAGTTTTTGATTATAAAGTTAAAAATATAACATCTTATCCAGACAAAATTTGGGAAATAGAATTTGAGCCTAAAAATAGAATATTAAGCTTTGTGCCCGGACAATTTGCTTTTATAAAGTTATATAGTAGGGCACTAACAAAAGAGCTACATCCTTTTTCTTTTAGTTCGGCAGAAGGGGATTCATTAAAAATAGCCATAAAAGAATTGGGGGATTGGACTGATAGAGTGGGCAATTTAAAAGTGGGTGACTTAGCAAAAATAGAGGCTCCTTTTGGATCTTTTAGCTTTAAAAATTTTAGAAATAAAAAACAGATTTGGATTGCCGGGGGCATTGGCGTTACACCATTTTTAAGTATGGCTAGAAGCTTGTCAGAAAAAGATTTAGATTATAAAATTGATTTATATTATTCTGTAAAAGATAATAATTGCCTTGCTTTTGTAGAGGAACTTAAAAAAATATCAGAAACTTATAAAAATTTAAAAATTATTTTATGGGTTTCTGCAGAAAAAGGATTTTTAAATTTTGATTCTATAAAAACTAATACGCCAAATGTAGAACAAAGAGATATTTTAATTTGTGGACCAAGTTCAATGATGTCTATATTAAAAAAACAGTTTTTAAATGGAGGTATTAATAAAAAACAAATTCACATGGAAGAATTTAAATTATATTAAAATTAATTTATTTTTATGATAAAAAATTTAGTCACAGTTTCTTTAATAGTATTTTTATTAGTGTCTGTTGGTATTTTGGGTGCTAGTATTTTTGTAAAGCAAGATGATGCAGAAAACAACAAGTTACCAGTTGCAACTTTACCGCAATCAAGTATTGCCACAATAACTATTAATCAGGTTGCTCAACATAATAGTCGCAACGATTGTTGGATGATTATTAGTGGCAAAGTATATAGCTTGGCTAATTATATGACAGCTCATCCAGGTGGAGCTTCAACAATAATTCCTTTATGCGGAAAAGATGGAACATCCGCCTTTGCTACGCAGGGCGGGCAAGGCTCACACTCACAAACAGCGCGTAATTTATTAGTTAAATATTATGTTGGAGATTTAGCTAAATAAAAATAATTAAACAATAAACCGGGCATTAGAACTCGGTTTTTGCTTGCATTTTTTATTTTTTGTTGTAATCTAATTATATTAGCCCAAGACAGTTCTTGGGTTATTGTTATTTGAAAACTTTCAACCAACCAACACCAACCAACCAAGGAGAAAAACCATGAGCATCCCCATAGGAGTCACAGAGAAGAACGCATTGTTTTCGGTTTCAGATAAAACCGACCTAGCTGAGCACGCTCGTATATTGTCAGAACTGGGTTACACCATTTATGCTTCGGGTGGAACAGCGAAGGTTATTAAGACCGCGGGTACTCCTGTTATCGACGTTGCTGATTTAGTCGGCGGAGGAGAGATTCTTCACGGCCGAGTTAAGACTTTGTCTCGGCAGTTGCACGCGGCCTTGTTGGCCGACGCCTTAAAGCCAGAAGATCTTGCAGAGCTTCTGAAAGACAGTATTCCTTTTATCGACTTCGTGCGAGTTGATTTTTATCCCTTGAAGAAAATGATTGAGGAGGTGACTCTATCTACTCCCAATCGCGAAGAAGCCATTAAGAAAGTTATTGAAGAAACAGACATCGGTGGTCCAACCTTGGCGCGTTCGGCGTCCAAGGGTTTTCGTGCAGTGGTCTGCCGTGTCCAAGATATGGAAACAGTGCTTGACGAGCTAAAAGAGACTGGGGCAATTTCTAGTGCCACTCGTCAATGGCTTCGTGCTAATGCGGAATTTGAAGTTGCCAAATATGTCGGCATGTCAGCCGAATTTCATGGTAACGGCCGGTTCAAGGTTATTACCGGTGAACGCGTGGGAGAGACATTTAAGGGAGAAAATGGGCCACAAAGCCCGGCGGCTTTATATAGCACTGGCAGCGATGACCCCTTGAGCTTGGACAAATTTGAACTGATCGCAGGTTCTTCGCTAGGCTACAATAATTGGTGCGACGTGCACCGGCTTTTGGAAACAATGACGCGCATGGCAGCGGCTTATGAGTTGAATTATGGCAAGGTGCCATACATTGCCGTTGGCTGTAAGCATGGCAACCCGTGCGGAGCAGCGCTTGTGGGCGATAGTCCATATCTAATTCTTCGGCAAATGGTTTTCGGTGACCGCAGGGCCATTTTTGGAGGTTTTGTGATGACTAATTTCAAGATTACCGAAGAACAGGCTGAGGTGATGGTTCAAGCAATGTTACAAGGGAAACCTTTATTCGACGGCGTTGTTGCGCCCGGCTTTACTAATCAGGCCATTGATAAGCTCAAGCGATCCAAGGGGCAATGTCGAATGATAGTTAACCCTGCGCTTGCGCATGCGGCGACTTTGTTAGATGTGTCTCCGCGATTTCGCTATGTTCGCGGGGGATTCTTGGCTCAGCCCAATTATGATTTCTTGTTAAATTTTAACGATCCAGAACTGAAGGTCTATGGATCTTTCAGGCCGAGCATAATGAAAGCGGATTTGCTCTTGGCCTCGGCTATTGGTAGCACATCTAACAGCAACACCATTACTATTGTGCGAAACGGCATGCTCATTGGCAACGGCGTTGGTCAACAAGACCGCGTTGGATCTGCTGAGCTTGCAGTTAAGCGCGCAATTGATGCCGGCCATGGCTCGTTTACGTGGTGGGGCAAGTTGCTTCGTCGCTTGGGGTCTAACTACACCAGAAACTCGCTTGAAGGTGCAGTTGCCTATAGTGACTCGTTCTTTCCATTCCCCGATGGCGTTCAGGTGCTTATTGATGCGGGCATCAAGGTCATCTTCAGCACCAGCGGAAGCCGGAATGACAAGGCTGTTCAAGACCTTTGCGTCGATCAAGGCGTTGTGCTCGTTCAGCTTCCCGATTCAAAAGCTCGTGGTTTCTTTGGCCACTAAGCTAAGTTGGTAAATTTTCGTTATGCCCTGCGGTAGATACTGCGGGGTTCTTTTTTTGAGGGATATATATATTGAAATATAAAATTGTTTACAGTATAATTAATTTAATATAATTAAAAATACATCCTGCTAAATGGTAATATTTTTCCCGTGGAAAAACATTATTTAACAGGAGGTTATCTCAATATGTTTTTTGCAATAATATTTATAGCAATAGGAGTGGCATTATTACTTAATGCAATGGGTTTATTTAGTGGAGGTTTTTGGGGAGTTTTTTGGGGAATAATATTTTTAGCTATTGGAATAAAAATGATTAGAAGTAAAGGATGTTGCCCAATGTGCTCTGGTGCTTGGTGGAAAGGAAGAATTACAGATAAAATGAATGAGGAATGTTGTGGTTGCGAGCACGAGCACGAAGAAAAACCTAGAAATAAAAAAAAGTAACATAAAATGGAGCTTTGGATTATTTATGCAATTTTATCTGCTGTTTTTGCAGCTTTAGTTGCAATATTTGGTAAAATAGGGCTACAAAATATAGACTCAACTTTGGCCACCACAATAAGAGCTATTGTGATGGCTTTATTTTTATTTTTTATTTCTTTATCGCTAGGTAAATATAATCTTTTATATACAATAAAAAATAAAGTTTTATTTTTTATAATTTTATCTGGAATATCTGGGGCTTTATCTTGGTTGTTTTATTTTTTTGCATTAAAAATTGGAGTAGCCTCGGGAGTAGCGGCAGTAGATAGGTTGAGCGTGGTTTTTGTAGTTATTTTTGCAATTTTATTTTTAGGAGAAAAATTAAGTTTGTTCACTGCTATTGGTGCTTTGTTAATAACAGCAGGCGCTGTTTTGATGGTAATAAAAAAATAGCAGGTTGTCACTCTTGACAGCAGATTGCTAATTTTGTAATATAGGTATATATGATTACCGAGAGGCAAGAAAAACTTTTAGATTTTTTAATACGAGAATATATAAGCACGGCCGAGCCGGTGGGTTCTTTAGTGTTAAAGAAAATTTGTGATTTAGAAGTTTGTGGTGCTACTATAAGAAATGATTTGCAAGCTTTAACAAAAGAAGGATATATTGAACAACCGCACACTTCGGCCGGCAGAGTTCCAACAAGAAAAGCCTATAAACATTTTTCTGAACAATTAGAGAAAAAAAGGGCAGAACAGTTTGATAATTTTATAGTGCAACAAGTGAGATTTGCGCACGAAGAAATGGCTCGCGAAATGCGACACATGGAAGAGTTAATGCAGGCACTAGAACAAGATAATTTTTTTGAAATATTAACAACAATAGAAATATGGCACAAGAAGAAAATTTAATTGAAATAGAAGAAGTAAAAAATCAATTGGAAGAAGCTAAGGATAAGTGCGAAGAATATTTAAATGGTTGGAAAAGAGAGCGGGCTGATTTTTTGAACTACAAAAAAGATGAAATGGAACGTATAGGGCAGTTGGTTAAATATTCTAATGAAGAATTAATTTTAAAAATAATTCCTATTTTAGATAATATTTATTTAGCAGAGAGTCATGTGCCTGATGATTTAAAAGATAACGACTGGATTAAGGGATTTAACGCAATTAAAAATCAGCTTTGCGATTTTTTAAAGAAAGAGGGAATTGAACCCATTAGTACTGATGGCAAGTTTGATCCAAATTTAATGGAGGCAGTTGAGGAAGTTGAGCGATCAGAGGGTTGCCCCGTGTCGGGTGCAATTGTAGAAGAAGTTCAACGCGGTTATACAATGGGCGGAACCCTAATCCGCGTCGCCAAAGTCAAAGTCGCAAAGTAGGCAAATAACTATTCCAATATTCCGCGGAATAACGGAATAGCCGAAGTATAAAAATATCAAAATAGCATGGAAACAAAAATATTTGGAGATAAAAAATTAACAATCTCGCCAATGTCTGTAAAAGATTTAAAATGCGCCAAAGAGTACATGGATTTTATTAATGAGCTTATTGTAGAAGATGCAAAACTCTTAATGAATGTTAAGCAAAGCATAAAAGATGAACAAGGGTGGGTTGAAAAGGTTGTAAAACAAGTAAAGAATAAGCAGAAAGTTTTTTTGATAGCTCATGACGGCAAGAAAATTGCCGGCAATGTCAGCTTTGAAATGCTTACTTTTAGAAAAAACCATATTGCCAGAATGGGCATTGCAATTGCTAAAGAACATAGGGGAGCAGGGTTGGGTAAGTATCTTGTAACAGAAATAATAAAACTGGCAAAAAGAGAATTAAAACCTACCCCAAAATTTCTTCAGCTTGAGGTTTATGAAAATAATAAACCAGCAATAGCTCTGTACAAAAAAATGGGTTTCAAAATTGTAGCCAAAATTCCAAAACAAATGCAGTGGAAGGGCAAGCTTGTTGGCGAATACATAATGATGCGCCCCGTAAAATAAAAAAACTCAGGTTAACCTATGTTAACCTAATAAAAGAGAAGGAAAGTTGGTAAATAATAATTTAAAAATATGTCAGAATTAATAGAGAAAAAAACAGAAATAGAAAAGCCGTCAATTTTGTATCACGCATCGCCAAATAAAGGCGTGACAGAATTTGAGCCACGAGCCGAAACTGCGCGCGACCCGAGCGAGGGCCCCGTTGTGTTTGCCACACCGGATAAAGCATTTGCTTCATGTTTTATTGTGCCCACAGATGATAGATGGACAGATATAAGCGTATTTGAAAATGGTATATGCACTATGGTAGTTGGTGATAAAAAGCGCTTTGAAGAAGCAGATAAGGGCGGATCAATTTATTCTTTATCAAGTGATACATTCAATACGGATTTAGGGCAAAGCATGCAACAGCGTGAATGGGTTAGTAAAGAGCCTGTAAGGCCTATTGATAAATCAGATTATAAAACTGGGCTTCAGGCCATGATAGAGAATGGAGTCAAAGTATATTTTGTAGATGCCGAAACGCTTGAAAGAATAAAAAAAGCGGATGACCATGGACTTGAAATTATAAAAACATTAACACCAGAAAAATAAAAATTAGCAAATAAACTATTCCAATATTCTGTGGAATTATGGAATAGCAGAAGTATCAAAATTTAAAAATAGTAAATAAAATTATGGGAGAGATAAAATTAAGGCGAGCGGGGGGAAAAGATATAGACGAAATATTGAAAATTGAAAAGAGCGTTGATGGAACAAAAATCTATTCTGCGCTTACAGATAGAAACGACGTTATGAAATGTATAACAGATGACGTCTTCTACTTAATTGAAAAAAATAATGAAATTGTCGGTGATGTGTCTTATGAATTAAAAGAGAAAGGTAGTGCTTATTTAAGCGGATTAGTGATAATGCCAGAATTCCAGGGACAGGGGATTGCGAGAGAGGTGATTAGTGTTATTTTAGAAGAATTGAAAAATGTTAGGATGATTGAGCTTTTCACACATCCAGAAAATAAGAAATCGATTAGTTTATATACATCCCTGGGTTTTAAAGAAACGGGCGAGCGATTGGAAAATTATTTTGGGGACGGCGAACCAAGAATAAAAATGACGTTAAAAAATAAATAAAAGAACCGCATAACGGACTAAATTGGTCGGTTATGGTAATTAAAAATAAAAAAATAATAATTAATAAAAAAATAATTAAATAAGAAAAATTATGTCAAAAATACTTGGAATTGATTTAGGAACAACAAATTCAGCTATGGCCATTGTGGAAGGTGGCGAGGCTAAAATTATTGAAAACAAAGAGGGTGCAAGAACAACCCCATCTATTGTTGCAATATCAAAAAATGGAGAAAGAACCGTTGGAGTTTTAGCAAAAAGACAAGCTGTTACAAATCCCCAAAATACAATTTTTTCAGTTAAAAGATTAATTGGAAGAAAATTTTCTGACCCAGAAGTTCAAAAAGACAAAAAAACATTGCCCTATGAAATTAAAGAATCAGCTGACGGCGGAGTAGATGTTAAAATGGGGGACAAATGGCTTAATCCAGCAGAAATTTCAGCAATGATTTTGCAAAAATTAAAAGCCGATGCTGAAGCAAAAATTGGAGAAACAATTACCGATGCAATTATAACCTGTCCAGCATATTTTGATGATTCACAAAGAAAAGCCACAAAAATTGCCGGAGAAATTGCAGGCTTCAATGTAAAAAGAGTTATAAATGAACCAACTGCCGCAGCCCTAGCTTATGGGTTAAATAAGAAAAAAGATGAAAAAATTGTAGTGTATGACTTTGGTGGAGGAACTTTTGACGTAACTGCAATGGAAATTGTGGCTTCTGAAGGTGAAGACAAAGAACAGCAAGGAAGTATTGAAGTAAAAGCCACTGGTGGAGACACTCATTTGGGTGGAGATGATTTTGACCAAAAAATTATGCATTGGATTGTTGCAGAATTTAAAAAAGAAAGTGGAGTTGATTTATCTAAAGATAATTTAGCTTTACAGCGTATTAAAGAATCTGCAGAAAAAGCAAAAATTGAATTGTCTAGCAGTATAGAAACTCAAATTAATTTGCCATTTATTACTTCAGACCAAGAAGGGCCTAAACACTTAGATTTAAAATTAAAACGCGCTGAATTTGAAAAAATGGTTCAAGACGACATAGATAGATCTATTAGTTTATTAAAACAAACATTAAAAGAATCGGGTTGGGCAGTTGGTGATATAAATGAAATTGTTTTGGTTGGAGGGCAAACAAGAATGCCAAAAATTCAAGAAGAAATTAAAAAACTTTTTGGCAAAGAACCAAACAAAGAAGTTAACCCAGATGAAGTTGTTGCAATTGGAGCTGCAACTCAAGGTGGAATTATGCAAGGCACAGCAGGAAAAGATGTTTTGTTGCTTGATGTAACACCTTTATCTTTGGGTATTGAAACATTTGGTGGAGTAGATACTATTTTAATTGCAAAAAATACAACAGTGCCAACTTCTAAAAATCAAACATTTTCAACAGCTGCCGACAGTCAGCCAAGTGTAGAAATCCATGTTTTGCAAGGAGAAAGGCCAATGGCACAAGATAATAAAACATTAGGCAGATTTATGTTAGATGGAATTCCACCAGCACCAAGAGGAGTGCCTCAAATTGAAGTTTCTTTTGATATTGATGCTAATGGAATTTTAAATGTTTCGGCAAAAGATAAGGCCACAGGCAAATCGCAATCAATCAAAATTGAAGGTTCTTCTGGAATTTCTAAAGAAGAAGTAGAAAGAATGAAAAAAGATGCCGAGATGCATGCTTCTGATGATAAAAAGAAACAAGAAGATATTGAAGCTAAAAATACAGCTGATGCTTTAATTTATACTTCTGAAAAAACTATAAAAGATGCTGGAGATAAAATAAAGCCAGAAGATAAAAAAGAAGTAGAGGATAAGATTAATGTCTTGAAAGAAGCACAAAAAGGTGATAATATAGAAGAAATTAAAACAAAGACAAAAGATTTGTCTGAATTAATTCAAAAAGTTGGCGGAGAGTTGTATAAACAAGAGCAAGCTCAAACGCACCCAGAAGAAAAAGATTTACCGAAAGATGATGAACCAAAAGCCGAAGAAGGAAATTTTACAGAAGAAAAATAAAATTTGCTCGGCAATAATTTTTTTCATCGCTCGGTAGTGATTCTTCGCTAGCGTTCGCCGTGCCAGCGCACGGCTCACTCAGGCTTCAGCAATTTTTCGCCTTCGGCGAACCGTGCAAAATTGCTTGCAGGGTACGCTACGAATTCACTACCTCGCTATAAATTTATTGTTCGCTTATATAAAAATATGGATTATTACGAGCTCCTTGGGGTGCAGAAAACTGCATCTGAGGATGAAATAAAAAAAGCATTTCACAAATTAGCCCACAAATACCACCCAGATAAAGGCGGAGATGAAAAAAAATTTAAAGAGATAAACGAAGCTTATCAAGTGCTTTCTGATAAACAAAAAAGAGCTCAATATGACCAATATGGCAGAGTTTTTGAAGGAGGCGGAGATGCAGGACAAGGATTTAACTGGGCTTGGGGAAATGGAGCTCAAGGAGAGGGTGCCGAATTTGATATGGGAGATATTGGAGATGTTTTTGAAGAATTTTTTGGCGCAGGAGCATTTGGTGGTGGAAGAAGGGCCACAAAAAAAGATGCTAGAAAAGGAAAAGATATTCAAATTGATATAGAGATAAATTTAGAAAGAACATTAAAAGATTCTATTGAAAAAATAAATTTAGCAAAACAAGTTGTTTGTAACAGATGCCAAGGAGTAGGGGCTGAGCCAGATACAAAAGTAAAAGAATGTTTTTCTTGTAGGGGCGTAGGTCAAGTGCAACAAGTTAGAAAAACAATGTTTGGATCTTTTACTTCTTTAGGTGTTTGTCCAGAATGCAAAGGCGAAGGAACAATTCCTGAAAAGCCATGTAATGTTTGCAAAGGCGAGGGAAGAACAAAAGGCCAAGAAACAATTGATGTAAATATTCCAGCAGGCATTGATACAAATCAAGCTATAAGGGTTGATGGAAAAGGAGAGGCCGGAAGAAAAGGAGCAAAAGCAGGCAATTTATTTATAAGAATATTTATAAAAAAACATTCAGTATTTGAAAGAAGGGGAGATGATTTGTTTGCTTTTGTAGATATTAATTTTTCCCAAGCAGCTTTGGGTGATAAAATAGAAATTAAATCTTTAGAAGGAACAAATATTTTATTAGAAGTGCCTCAGGGAACTGAAACAGGAAAAATTTTAAGAATTTCCGGAAAAGGCGTTCCGCATTTTGGAGGTTATGGCAGGGGTAATTTATATGTTGAATTTAAGATTAAAACGCCAAAAAAATTATCAAGAGAACAGAAAAAGCTTTTAGATGAGTTGAAAAAGCAAGGATTATAGTTTTTTGTAAATCCCATAATTTAGCATGCTCCCGTAGCTCAATGGTAGAGCAGTAGCCTTTTAAGCTATTGGTTCCGCGTTCGAGTCGCGGCGGGAGCACACTAAATTATGGGATTTTTTTTGTAATAAAAAGACCGCTTTTACGGCGGTTTTATTATATGACTAATCTGGGCAGTCTTGACTTTTGTATTATAAGTTGTAAAAAGTGCTTATATGGCCAATTTAATGGTTGAGCTGGTTATTTGGGCCAGACTATTGACATCTTTTATCTAATATGGTAGGGTTATTCATTATTAGGCTTTTACCTATTTAAAGCCCATTTATTCAATAATAATATAAATAGAAAAATTATGAACATAATAAATAAATTAGTTATTGGAACAGTCTTTTTATCAATGACTTTTGTAGCATTGTACTCAGCACCTACAATGGTTTTAGCTTGTAACTCTCAATATTATTTGGGATGTTATAATGACAGCGTCTATTGGTTTGACGAATGTAACCTAAAGGTAGAATTTGTTGAACAATGTTACTCAGATGAAGTTTGTAGCAATGGACAATGCGTTCTTGTAGATATAGATTGTTATGATAATGAAGAATGTGGAACCGATGGAATTGTTGGAAACCCATTCTGCCAAGGTAATGCAGTTTATAAAAACTATAAAACATATACTTGTAATAATGCTGGCACAACATCTAGTTATTGTACTAATGCCACAACAGCTCAGTTGCAAAATACATGCACAACTAATCAAACATGTACTGGTGGAAGCTGTACAAATGTAAATATAAATTGTTATACAAACTCAGAGTGTGGAACCAACGGTTTTGTTGGTGATCCATTCTGCCAAGGCAACTCAGTTTACAGAAATTACAAAACATATACCTGTAACAACCCAGGAACATCTTCAAGCTCATGTACAAATTCAACTGTAGCTCAATTACAAAGTACTTGTTTAGCAAACCAAACATGTACTAACGGAAGCTGTACAAGCAATTGTACTGCAAATTATGAACAAAGATGTGTAGGCACCAGTTTATATTGGTTTAATTCATGCGGAGTTCAAGGAAGTTATATTGGAACTTGCGGAAATAACTGTACTCCAAACTATCAGCAAAGATGTGTAGGAACAAGCATGTACTGGTTTGATTCTTGCGGAGTTCAAGGCAGTTATATTGGAACTTGCGGAAATAACTGTACTCCAAACTATCAGCAAAGATGTGTAGGAACAAGCATGTACTGGTTTGATTCTTGCGGAGTTCAAGGCAGTTATATTGGAACTTGTGGGCAAACAAACAGCACCTTAACTGTAACTAAAACAGTTAAAAATCTTACAACTAATACATCATTTGTAAATTCTGTATATGCTAATCCATCGGATGTGTTGATGTTTATGATAACTTTGCAAAACAATGGAAATCAAGATTCTCAAAATGTAGTTGTTAGAGACAGCCTTCCATCAAATCTTATTTATAGCAATCAATTAGTTATTGCTAGATCAAATAATGCCTCTAATAGTTATTCTGGAGATATTATGTCTAGCTTAAACTTAAACACAATTCTTGCTGGTCAAACTGTAACTGTAACATATCAGGTTCAAGTAGCAGGAGCTGCAAACTTTGTTTATGGAACTACAACCTTAAATAATTTAGTTAATACAACAAGTTCTAATACAAGTTATATTCCTACAGCCAGCGCCTCGGTTATTGTTACAAGATCTGGCGTAGCAGGAGCTTCAACTGTTGCAACTGGTTTAACTAATAACTTTTGGGTAGACTCATTTCTATTGCCTTTATTGCTAACTTTAATTGGTCTTTGGATGTGGAGAGCTGGAATGTTTATTAGAATCGAAAAATGGCTTGATAGCAGAAGAAAAAATAGAAGGGGTTATAAAGCAGAAAAAGAATTATCAAATAGAATTGCTAAAATTTCTGGAGTTCAAAATAATAAAGAATCAGAAGAATCAATTTGGCAATAAATTTAAATCAAAAAGTCGTTGAAACAACGACTTTTTGCATGTAGAATTAATATATGACACACGAAGAATTTGAAAAATTAGTTGGTGAGGGCATAAGCTCTATTGGAGAGAAGTTTTTAGCTAGATTAAAAAATGTAGATGTGGTTATAGAAGATGACCCCACGCCAGCTCAAATAGAAAAATTAAAATTACACGATTCAATACTTTTTGGTTTATATGAAGGTGTTCCGCTAATACACAGGCAATCTTATGGGCAAGTTTTGCCAGATAAAATAACTATATTTAAAAACTCTATTGAAAAAGCCTGCCCTGAGCCTGCCGAAGGGTCTATTCTCAACAGAGAGTGTATTAAGAAAATGGTTAGAGACACAGTTTGGCACGAAATAGCCCATCATTTTGGCATGAATGAAGAACAAGTCAGGGCTCGAGAAAGGATTAGGAATAATTCTAGCGGTAGCGAATTAATGCAAGATTAGAGGCGCGAGGAGCGAGCCTAATGCCGCAGCGCATTGCGAGCGACGATTAACGAAGAAGATTGCTTTAATTCGCCCGCCCGAAGGGAATTCAAAAAATGGCTGATTTCTGCGGTGCGACTTCGTCGGCGTGCAAAGTCTTGCACAACCTCCTCGTCGCATCTTGAACTCATCTCATTTTTTGGATTCTATAATTTATTCTTAATCCTTTCTCGAACCCAGAAGCCGAGCGAGACAGGCAAAATTAAATTTAAAAAGCGGTGGGACGTTCGACGTCCCACCGCTTTTTTGGTTGTTTGGCCGGTTACTTCAAAAGGATTGACAATAGGCTTATATTATGCTATAATAAATATATAGGATAAATTGACAGCAACTTGAAAACATAGCTAGTGAGTACAGTTTCTTGCGCCTCGCCTTGCGGGGCATAGAAAACTGTATTCACTACGAATTCAGTAAGCCATCTGTAGGCTTTGATTAGCTTAACGTCGACTCGCCGAAAGGCAATAAAGTTTTTATCGACGTTGGTTAAACAGAAAGACCAAACCATTAAATATCGTGAAAACAGCAAAATTGGAAACCGTGATCGCCGCCGGACCAGTTCCGGTAAAACAGAATCGCCGGCGTGCCTACGGCTGGCAATTTACGGTGACGGGACGTATTGTCACCGACTTCGCGACGATCCGGGAAGGTGATGTTGTCCGTGCCCAATACTTGGGTGGAAACGGAATCCTGCAGGTGGAGCACCGGAAAGCTCTGGGCATCACAGCCGAGGACGGATACGACGTTTCGGTTCAGATTGTCGCCTGAATTCAAATTTTCCGGCTTTTTGAAAATCCGGCTGGCTAAGCAGTAAACTTAGAAAGAGGGTTTCTTGCAACCAGAATGCAAGATGACTTGGAGGCTTCAAAGTAACCTCCGACCAATTGAGCTCTTAAATTTATTTGAGGGTTCATAGGTTGTAGCACATTTCAAAAATTTAGAATAAAATCTTGTGGTGTATTTTGGAAATAAAAATTGTTTCTAAAATACACCGCAAGACAACTTGTTTTAATTTCGAAAGGGTTCCAAAATGGAGCTCTTGGCACAAACGCGCCATAGAAATATCAAGATAAGTATTCCCTTGCGGTGTATTTCACCATGTTCACAAAAGAAAAAATGATGCAACTGATCGGCCACCTTAAGGCCGCCGGGGTGGCTCTGATGAGTCTACCAATTAATAATCCACTCCGCTGGAGTGGGCTGGCGGTCAACCCGTGGAACGTAACCTCGGGCTGCCCCGAGAACAACCCATTGATGGCGCTTTGCTCCGCAGCGGGATGGGACGAACAAAACTCTTCTCAAATGAAGTGGGACGATATTCGGGTTTCCCTCGAGCCTATCGATGTGAAAATCTGGGGTCCGGGGGGCGTTCGTTGCGCCACCGTGCAGGTAGTGCCACGTCGTGGTCGACTTGTCGCTCAATTCTTCGTCACCGAAGAAGAAGGAGAGGAACTTGTTGTTGGGTTCACCGCACAAGTTGGGGATTAGCCTTGGAAATCCTCATGGGTTAAATAAACACCCATCGAAAAAAGTTCTAAACCAGGCGGTTTCTAATTTCCGCGGAAAAAAATTGGCGCGTGTCTCTTGAAGACATCCCTTGCCAGGAGCGTTATTACCTGGTCGTTGACCCTTCCTTTAAATAGGTCGTGGTCCTTTCATGAGGAGCGAGTAGAGTTCCATCTCTGCCGCTCCTCCAATCACTTGAGCTCTTAAATTTATTTGAGGGTTCATAGGTTGAAAGATTAAAAAACCCCCGAAAGGGGATTTTTTGTTGTGCGACAGTTGTTTATTTTCGGCCTTCTAGGGCGGATTGTAGGGTTTCTTCGTCGGCGTATTCTAACTCTCCGCCAACGGGAATTCCACGCGCTAAATGGGTGATTTTAAAGGTGGGCGAGGGGACGATTTCTTTAATAGCTTGTTCAACCAATACCGATGTTGTTCTGCCTTCTGGAGTTGGGTTTAAGGCAATAATAATTTCTAAAAAATTATTTTGTGATAATTTTTTCTTGAGTTCGTTAATTCTTAATTGACTAGTTTCTTCTGGTCGCATGGTTGAAACTGTCCCACCTAAAATAAAATATAATCCATTATATTTTTTTGTATTTTCAAGCGACAATAAATCTGTTTCTTTTTCTACAATGCATAATAGGTTTTTGTTTCTTCGCGAATCTAAACAAATTGCACACAGTCCTGTGGTCCGGTCTACAGGACTATTTTCGAAGGGTTGAAAACATTGCTGGCATAATTTAATTTTATTTTTTAATTCTAAAATTGCGTTAATAATTTCATCGGTTCTTTCTTTTGGTAATTTCATTAAATAGTAAACAAAACGGCCGGCTGTTCGTGATCCAACCGTTGGAAATCGTCGAAAGATTTCTATTAATTTTTCTACTGATGGAATTTGAGGCATGTGTCTTTTTAAAAATATTTACCCAGTCAAATAAATTTCTTTGAAATTTAATTTTTATTTTTAATAAAAATTATTTGATAGGGTGAATTAGTTTATCTACAGAATCCATAAAAATTGTAAATTTATCCGGCTTCGCCGGTTTCTGGCGTGTATTGATTTTTATCTAAATTTCTAAAGCTTACTCTGTGGTCATCAAAATATAAATCAACGTGGCCTACTGGTCCATTTCTGTGTTTTTCTATCATAACTTTGGCTAAATTAGGATTTAGGCTGTTTTCATTATATTTATCTTCTCTATAAATCATAAGAACAACATCAGCGTCTTGTTCAATGGCTCCTGATTCTCTTAAGTCGGACAATTTTGGTATAGATGGGGTGCGTTGCTCAACTGCACGAGACAACTGTGAAAGAACTAAAACAGGAATATTTAATTCTTTAGCCAACATTTTTAAAGCCCTAGAATTTTCTGTTACTTGTTGAACAGGTGAGGCAAATCTATTCATTGGTTCCATTAACTGCAAATAGTCTATAACTATTAAAGACAATCCTTTGGTTGCTTGCAACCTTCTGGCCATAGCCCTTATTTGTAAAATATTTACAGAGCCGGCGTCATCTATATATAAAGGTGAGTCTGATAAACTACCCATGGCGTGCTGTAATCTAGAATAATCATCTGAGGTTAGCCGGCCGTTTCTTAAATTCCACAAATTAATATTAGCTAAGCTAGCTAAAAGTCTATCTGCTAATTGATCTTTAGACATTTCAAGGCTAAAAAGTCCAACTGGTTTATTTTCTAAAACAGCTACGTTTCTAGCAATATCAAGAGCTAGCGATGTTTTTCCCATACTTGGTCTAGCGGCTAAAATTACTAAGTCAGATTTTTGCAAACCACCCAAAAATTTATCTAAATCAACAAATCCAGTTGGAACTCCGCGCATAGACCCGGCATTTTTTGATAATTCATCTAGTCTTTCAAAGGTGTCAGAAAGTATATCTTTAATTGGTAAAAATGTTTGAGTTAAAGATCGTTGCCCAATATTAAAAACTGTTTTTTCAGCTTTATCTAGCAAAATATCAACTTCTTCTGATTCATCAAAGGCAGAAAGCCCAATTTCTTCGGAAGCTGAAATCAAATCACGTAAAATCTTTTTTTGTCTTACAATTTTTGCATAGTTATATACGTGGGTAGCAGTTGGAACAGTATTTATTAAAGATGTTAAATATGAAGAACCTCCAATATCTTCTAATTTGTTTCTTTCTTTTAATCTAGATGAAACAGATAATATATCAATTGGCTCGGTTTTTTCATATAAATCAGCCATTGCTTGATAAATATCTTGGTGAATGCTCCTATAAAAATCTTCTGCTCTAATAAAATCAACCACTTTTACAATGGCATCTTTGTCTAACATCAAACAGCCCAACAGCGATTGTTCTGCGTCATTATTTTGTGGGGGCAATTTATTTGTAGGCTCTTTAGACATAATAATATATCTTATACATGCTCAAAATTAAAAGCAAGAGGATAATCTGTTTATAAACTTTTTATTATGGGACCGGCTTCTGAGTCTTGCACTACAAAGCCCTTTTTCTCAATTTGAAGCCTTACCTCATCAGCCTTTTGCCAGTCTTTGTTTTTTCTATGAAGGTCTCTTAATTTGGCTAGCTTTTTTACTTCTGGGGGAATAGCTTTATTTACTTTTTCAAAATTAATAAATCCAAAAATTTTATTAATTTCTTGAAATAACTTATAAATATCAGAAGATTCTTTTTTAGAGATAGCGCCTTTTTCTAATAATATGTTTGTTTTGCTAACAAAATCAAACATTACTGCAAAGGCTTTTGGTGTATTAAAATCATCTTCTAATTCTTTATAAAAATCTTCTTTAAATTTTTTAATTAATTTTATATTTTGCGTCGAACTTTTAACTTGCAACTTGCTACTTTTAACTTTTCGTAACATTTCTTCAACTTTATCAACTGCAGATTTTACCTCTATCATTGTAGATTCTGAATAATCAACTGGTGAACTCCATAAATTTTTAACAATAAAAAATCTTAAATAATTAACAGGGCATCTTTTTAACAGGTCATTAATTGTAATAAAGTTTCCTAAAGATTTGCCCATTTTTTGATTATTAACTGTTAAAAAGCCTGTATGCATCCAATATTTAACTAATGGAGATTTGCCAGAAACTGCTTCCATTTGAGCTATTTCTGCTTCGTGGTGAGGAAAAATTATATCTCTTGCTCCGCCGTGAATATCATATTGTGCTCCAAAAAACTTTTCTGTAATAGCAGTGTCTTCTATGTGCCAACCTGGTCGGCCGGCACCAAATGGAGCAGGCCAAACTGGTTCTGCATTATCAACAGTATGTGTTCCAGAAAATTTCCACAAGCAAAAGTCACCTCTATTTTTTTTATCTTTACTATAATCAATTCTAGAAACAGAATCTTCGGCCTGCAAAGCAGTTCTTCCTGCCAATTTGCCATAATTTTTAAACTTGCTTATATCAAAATAAATTCCATCGCCCGCAATTTCATAAGCATAATCTTTAACTTGCAACCTTTGCACCTGGCTAATTATTTCTTTTATATGGTTTGTGGCTCTGGCATATTTTGAAACACTATTAACACTCAGAGCTTTCATATCTTTTAAATATTCTTTTTCAAAAGCCTCGGCTAAATCTTTTGGTGTAACACCTTTTTCTCTGGCACGGGCAATTATTTTGTCATCTGTGTCGGTTATGTTTTGTAAATAAAAAACTGTAAAACCCTGAGCTCTTAAATATTTTACAAAAGCATCAAAAATAACGTATGTTCTTGCGTGCCCTATGTGCGAATAGTCATAAACAGTTGGCCCACAAACAAATAGATTAATTTTTTTACTTTTAATAGGTTTTACTATTTCTTTTTTGCCACTTAATGTATTATATATTTTCATATTTATTTTTTATAAATCCTTTAGTATTTAATTCTAATATTCTAACAAAAACACTTAAAACAGCAAAAAGTAGGGAAGTCCAAACAATGTTAACAAAAAATATATGGGGCTCATTGGGCCAAGCTATTAAAATGGCAACAAACACAAGTGACAATAAAAACATTTTAGTTTTCCCAAAAATATTTGCCTTAACATCTGATTCTTTTGATTTATGAAATATAGATACTAAAGCTCCTAAAAGTTCTGCTAAAAGAAGTGATAAAAGCAGCCACTTGTGGTGTTCTATTAAGCTATAAATTGCAATTGGAAGAATTAAAATTCTGTCAGCAACTGGGTCTAGCATAGCTCCAAATTCTGTTACTTTGTTTAAGCCTCTGGCCACAGAGCCATCAAACAAGTCGCTTATAGCTCCTATACAAAATAGAGAAACTATTAATAATTTATTTTCTATATTAAAAAAGAAAAGCAATATAAACAATGCCAAGCCGATGATTATTCTCATATATGATAGCTGGTTAGGGGAGATCTTTTTGGGCCACAAAGGTTTTATAAGAATAAAAAGCACTTGGTCGCGATATTGGTCTAATTTTTCTAAAAAAGTTCCAAATTTTGCTAAAAATTTTTGTACCATAATATATATAATATGTATTCTGTATCATAGCAAATTATTTATGACTTGTTAAGAGGGTTCAGGTTATGATAAACTAAAAATAACATGACAGATTTATTACAGGTTTTTTTATTATCGATGACGCCGTTTGGCGAACTAAGATTATCTATTCCCATAGGAATAGCGCTTTTCAATTTAAATGTTTTTTCAGTATTTTTGGTATCGGTTATAGGAAATTTAATACCAGCAACATTTTTATTGTTATTTTTGGAAAGAATTTCTAATTATTTGTCTCAAAAATCTGCTACTATTCATAAAATATTAACTTGGTGGTCTGAAAAAACAAAAAGTAAGCATTATGAAAAAGTTCAAAAATATGGAGTAGTTGGTTTAGCTCTTTTTGTTGGCATACCCGTGCCTTTTACTGGTGCATGGACAGGGGCTTTGTTGGCAACTATAATGAATTTGCCTTTAAAAAAGTCTTTGTTGGCTATATTAGCAGGAGTAATTGGTGCAGGCTTAATAGTTACAACAGCTGTTGTAACAGGCATAAGAATTGAAAAATACCTAGGCTGGCAAGCCCTTGTAGGATTATTATTAGTATTAATTTTTATTTTCATCTTCCGCAAATTCTTAACCAAAAAATAATTTTATAAAAAATTATGGAACAAGAAACACGTCAGTGCCAAACATGTAAAAAAGATTTTGAAACAAGGCCTGCGGATTTAACTTTTTATGAGCAGATAAAAGTTCCTTCACCAAAGCTCTGTCCACCTTGTCGCATGGAAAGACGTTTGGCTTTTAGAAATGAAAGAACCCTTTACCGTAGAACTTGTGATTTGTGTAAAAAAGAGGGCGTTTCTTTGTACCCAAACGGAACCCCTTTTCCAGTTTATTGCCATAAATGCTGGTGGAGTGATGGATGGGATCCTGTTTCTTTTGCTATGGATTGGGATAAATCCAGGCCATTTTTTGATCAGTTTTTAGAATTGAAAAATAAAGTACCGCGAATTGCTTTACTTGTTATAGACAGCATTAATAGCGATTACACAAATAACAGCGCTGAAAATAAAAATTGTTATTTGCTTTTTGCGTCAGAAAATGATGAAGATTGCATCTATGGCAGGCTTATTCAGCGTTGCAAAACATCAGTTGATTGCACTTTTCTATATGACTCTGAACTTTGTTATGGGTGTACTGACTGCAAAAAATGTTTTAGGTGTATGTTCTCTGAGAGACTGCAAGATAGCATAGAGGTCCTTTTCTCTTTTGATATGCACAATTGCCAAAATTGTATTCTTTGCACCAATGGTCGCAATTTGAATTATTGTATTGAAAATAAACAATGCACTAAAGAAGAATTTGAAGCAAAAAAAGCAGAAATTTTTGTTAGTCACGATTCTATTGAAAAAGCCAAGGAAAGATATAGCGAATTACGGGCAAAAGCTGTTGTAAAATATGCTTCATCGATAAAATGTAACGATGTTACTGGAGACTACATGTGGAACTGTCATGAAGGTGTGAACGTATTTGATTTTGGTAACTCAAAAAATTCATCTTATATTGCTGATGGGGAAGATGCAATTGATTGTCACGACTGTAATAATCTTTATTTTAAGCCAGAGCGACTATATAACGTTATGGCAGCTTTGCAGAGTTCTAATTGCATTGTTGGAATTTATGATATGTATTGTAGTGAATCACAATATTTTGATAGTTGTTATAATTGCCAGAGTTGTTTTGGTTGTTGCGGATTAAATAAAAAAAAATATTATATTTTAAATAAAGAATATTCTAAAGAAAGATATCTTGAAATTAAAGAAGAAGTTGTAGCTCAAATGAAAAACGATGGCATATACGGAGAATTTTTTCCTGCGAAGCATTCACCATTTGGCCATAATGAAACATTAGCGCAAGAATATTTCCCAATTACTGAAAAAGAAGCTAAAGAAAAAGGTTTTAATTGGCAGAATCAAACCACAGGCACATATGGTAAGGAAACCATCAAAGAAGAAGACATGCCACAAACTATAGCAGAAGTTACAGGAGATATTGTAAATCAGGTTTTGGTTTGTAAAGATTGTAAAAAGAATTTTAGAATCACAAAAGCTGAATTTGATTTTTATAAAAGAATGAATCTTCCATTGCCACATAAAGATTTTGAGTGTCGGCACCAAGATAGAATGAAAAAGCGTAATCCGCGTAAGTTATGGCATAGATCATGTATGTGTGAACTAAAAAATCATGCCCACGGCGAAGAAAAATGCTCAAGTGAATTTGAAACATCTTATGCTCCAGGTAGACCAGAGATAGTTTATTGTGAGCAGTGCTATCAGCAAGAAGTATCTTAAAATAGTTTAAAATAAAAAATATGGCAAATAATTTAGTACTTTATCGTAAATACCGGCCGCAGAGGTTTGAAGAAGTGATTGGGCAAGAGCACGTTGTTCAAACTTTAACCAATTCTATAAAAGGAAATAACATTTCTCATGCTTATTTACTTTCGGGGCCAAGAGGAAGCGGAAAAACAACTATTGCAAGATTATTTGCCAAAGCAATTAACTGTGAAAACAGAAAAGACGGTCAATTTGAGCCATGTGACAAATGCGCCTCATGTTTAGAAATTATGGCCTCAAGGTCTATGGATTTAGTTGAAATTGATGCTGCTTCGCATACTGGTGTTGATGATGTAAGGCAGTTGATAGAAGGCATTAAATTTGCACCAGTAAAATCTAAATATAAAATATTTATAATTGATGAATGTCATCAATTATCAAAATCAGCTGCCAACGCTTTATTAAAAACATTAGAAGAGCCACCAGCTCATGCAGTATTTATTTTAGCTACAACCGAATCTCATAAAATGATTCCCACAATTTTATCAAGATGCCAAAAGTTTGATTTTAAAAGATTGCATGTTTTAGAAATTATAAAAAAATTAGAATTTATTTCTAAAAAAGAAAATGTAAAGTTTGAAGATTCGGCGTTATCTTTAATTGCTTTAAATTCTAGGGGGTCATTTCGCGATGCAGAATCTTTATTAGACGAGTGTTTAAGTTTTGCGGGTGACAAGGGTAATATAAAAACAGACGATATAAAAGAATTATTAGGCATTGTTGAAGTTGCAGAAATTTCTAAATTTGTTGATTTTATTATTTCTAAAAATACAAAAGGAGCAATAGAATTTTTAAATTTGATAATTGAAAATGGCGTTGATTTACAAGAATTTGCTAAAACTTTAGTTTTTTATTTAAGGCAAGAATTGCTTTTAAAAATAGATCCTAATTTTTTAAATTTACAAAACTCTGGGCTTTCTAATCAAGAATTAGAAAAAATGAAAACACAAATTGCAAACTTAACTCAAAAAGATTTACAAGAAATGCTAGAGTTTTTTATAGATGCCGAAAACAAACTTAAATATTCAGCAATTCCGCAACTTCCTTTAGAGCTTGCAATTATAAATGCAATAAATAAAAATTAAACCAAAAAACCGCTGTTGAGGCGGTTTTTTGTTGCACAAAACAAACAATGGGCCCTTAGGCTGAAACGGGCGGCTATGACTTGACAAGCCTACTTAAATATGCTATAATGAATATATAGGATAAATTGACAGCAATTTGAAAATATACTAAGTGAATGCAGGTTTTTGCGTATTGCCCAGTGCAGTGCATAGCAACCTGTATTCACTACGAATTCAGGGAGCTACCGTAAGCTCTGATTAATTTAACGTCGAATAGCCGAAAGGCATTGGAAAACTTTTCCGACGTTGGTTAAAGCGGAAATACAGAACAACCGAATCATGAAAATATCGTTTAAATACGAGCAAACCCGTAGCAATATCGTTCGTTTTGCGCTTCGCAATGGGGCGGATTCGAGCACGATGTTGAAAATCAGTGGCCTCGTTATCCCGCAGATTGCGGAGGCGGACTTCGCCTCCCTCGAAATCTGCGAGGGGGACGAAACCACGGTGTGGGACGCCCGTGCGGGATTGGTAGACCTGCTCGCCAGCAGGTGGGGTCTCTGCCAGAGTCAATGGGGCCGGCGAGTGGAGATTTCCACGAGCTGTGGGAAGCTCGTCGGGTCGACTTCGTCAGCCGAGGATATTTCCATTGATGCCATTGGTGACGTGGTTATCCGCGGATTTCGGCCGGAAACCTACGAGGGGGCGTACAACGCCTACCTCGAAGGAACTGGCTGGTCCCTCGAGAAGACCGAAGGGCATTGGGAAATCGAGAAGGTGAAGTCCACTCTCGGCGAATTCTCATCGTTGGAGGACTACGAGCAAGCCCGTGTCAACGACGGCATGGGTTGCCGGTATCTGGAGCTTGAGGCTCCTGAGCCCGAGAAGATGCCCGCCTGAGTTCGTCTTTTTCCGGCTTTATGAAAAGCCGGCATGGGTATTGAGATCGTATCTCGAATACCTCGGGTCCTAACCCCGCGTGTGGCAATACGCCATTAATGGAGAACACGATAAAGTTCTCCCCATTATTGAGCTAATAACAATTTGTTTTTATTTCATATTGGGTAAATTAAAAAAACCGCCGTTGAGGCGGTTTTTTGGTTGGCTCACTTGGCTAAATAATTTTAAGTAAAAAGTTTATTTAACAGAAAAAAGTTATCCACATACTTGTGTGTTCTAAAAAGGTTATAATAATATAATAATATTTACCTTTTTAAATTTATGTTAGAACAACAATTAATAGATTATATAACAAAAGCAAAAGCAGCTGGTCAATCAGATGAGCAAACACGTAGTTTATTATATAAAAATGGCTGGACTGAGACAGAAGTAGGAGAAGCATTTTCTGCAATATCTCAACCTCAACCAGTAAGCAAAATTCAGCCTGAGCCAGAAATAAAAAGCCAGCCTGAACCAGCTACTCAAACACAACAGCCTACCAGCCCGCTAGATACAAAACCTCAACCAGAGCCCAAAACAGAGCCACAAATCCAACAGCCTCAAATTAGGCGGATTCAAACACAACCACAACCAGTAACAACTGCAATGCCAGAATCCATGCCTCATATGAAACATCAATCTAATGCACTTTTAAAAACATTAATTGTTTTAGTTATTTTGGTTGTTTTGGGTGGAGCAGGTTATTTTGTGGCTGGACAATATATCAGTCTTCCATGGAATCCTTTTGGACCAAGTTCAGAAATGGTTATGAGCAAAATGATAGAAAATATGGGAAATGCAAAATTTTATAGTTCAGCGTCAATTATAGAAGCTGATGTTATAGATAATGCTAGCAAAACCCCTCAAGGAAAATTTTTATTAAATGTAAATAGTGAAATAGATTCAACTGATAGCAATAACATAAAAGCAACTGGAGATGTTAAAGCGAATTTTACAGCTCAAGGATCTGATTCCCCGGTTATTTCATTTGACGTTAATACGGTTGCTATTGGTAGTAGCTCTTATCTAAAAATAAATAATATTATAATTCCAAATGAATTATCTCTTCGCGGATTAGATATGACTCAAATCAATGGAAAGTGGTTTTTAACAGACAAAGATTCTATAAAAACTTTGTCTCAAATTTCATCATCCAATGCAGTTGCAGATGAAAATTCACAGATTGATAATTTAGATTTAGCCAAGCAAATGAAAGATTTTTTGACTTCAGAAGGCATGCTTTCTAGCGTTAAGAAATTGAAAAATGAAAATATTGGTGATAATAAGGTGTATCATTATTCAGCTAAAATAAATAATGAGAAATTAAAAGGCTTAATAAATAAAATAAGCTCATCTGTTTCAGAAGAAACAATTCAACCCATTATAAATAATTTTATTTTAAATTTGGGAGATATAAATATAGATATGTGGATTGGAGTAGATGATTATATGCTATATCAGTACAAAATTAGTAAAACTTTTGACTTAAACCCAATGATTGGAATGCCAACTAGCCTAAATTTAAAAATAGAGAGTAAAAATTCTAATTTTAATAAATCAATAACAGTTCAGGCGCCAGAAGGTGCGCAAAAAATAGAAGAAGTTGTTGGGCCAGTATTGAAAATTCAAAAAATAGAATTGGGCATGAGGCAAATAGGTGCGCTGGCATTATTATCATACAATGATAGCAGTACATATTCTTCTTTGTGTGCCAAGAGGTTGTTAAATGGGTATCTTGCTAATTACGGAGAAGATTTAGTAAAAATTCATACCAACATAGTGGCTCAGGGTGCACAAAAACCAGCATGTTTTGCAAATGATCAAAATTACTGCGTATCAACCCAACTAGCAAATGGCAATTATATTTGTGTGGGTGTTAATGGCATTGGAGCAACAAAATGTATTTCAGCCTCTACAGTTTGTAAATAATTTTAAAAACAAAAAACTCGACTAAAAGCCGAGTTTTTTGTTGTAATGCTGCGGGACTAGGACTCGAACCTAGATACCAGCCTTCAAAGGGCCGTGTCCTACCATTAGACGATCCCGCAATACGATATTAAAATAATAACATTGTTTTTTATTTTTTTCAATCTTTATAGTTAAAAATTAGTATTAATATTTTTTTGTTTATAATTGACTTATTTGTTTTTTTTAGTTAATGTAATTTTGGTGTTTGCTGTGTTAGCAAATATGATCTTTGACAACCAACCACAAGATGCAGAAGATGAATTTGAATGAAAGGATAACGCCATGAAAAAAGCATACAAAAATGCCAAAACTATTGCAATCACGTGTTTACAGCTTGGTGACTCTGGTAAGGGTAAGATAGTAGATTTATTTTCTGATTGGGCCGATGTGATTGTTCGTGGCACTGGTGGTGCCAACGCAGGACATTCGGTTTACTTAAACGGCAAGCCATTTATCTTTCACCTTATCCCGTCTGGGATACTGCATGATAGTGCGGGCAAGGTCAATATCATTGGGGGCGGAGTAGCCATTGATCCAAAACTGCTTTGCGAAGAACTAGATTTGCTCACGGAGCAAGGTCAACCATTTGATAACCTAATTTTGGCGCTCAACGCCAAGCTTACCCTTCCAACGCACGTGGTGCGTGATAGGGTGGGCGAAGGTTCGGCCGGTTTAAGTAAAATTGGCACCACAGGAAGAGGAATTGGCCCTACCTACGGTGATCACGTTATACGCATTGGCCTAACATTGAATGATCTACTCAATACAGACATTCTTGCTCAAAAGGTTCGTGCTAATGTTACTTATAGTGCTAGGATTTTGAAAAGCTATGACCCCGTGGCGGTGAAAGATGTTTTGCATCAGGAACATTTGGGGCGTGGAATTTTTTGGCACCCAATAAGGATATTTGATGTTGATGCAATTGTGCAGAAATATCTTCAATATGGGACAATTTTAAGCCCCATGATTGACGATGCTGACGCCTTTGTTCAGCGAATCGTGGGTAAGGAAAATGTGCTTCTTGAGGGTGCTCAGGGATCACTTTTAGACATAGACAGGGGAACATATCCATATGTTACCTCATCCAATTGCACAGTTGACGGGTTAGCCAAGGGTGCAGGATTGCATCGTGGGCACGTTGATATGTCGCTAGGCATTTTTAAGGGGTTTTACATGACCCGCGTGGGCGAAGGGCCTTTTCCAACTGAGTTTGGGGGAGAAATTTCCGCCGAGCATTGTCGAATGGCCAGAGAAGCGGATGAAGAGGATCAGTGTGCCTACTTGACTGTTAACGACCCAGAAGAATTTGATAGAGGGGTTGCAATCAGAATGTGTGGCCAAGAATATGGTGCAACCACAGGACGTGCCCGACGCACTGGAAGGTTAGACTTGCCACTTTTACGTTATGCATTGCGTTGGGGAAGTTCAGATGTTGTTCTGACAAAATTGGACGTTCTTGATAAATGCGAAACAATAGAAATTTGCACACATTACATTTACCAAGGGTCGGCTTATCGCCTTGGTCACTTAACAATAAATAATGGAGATCCTTTGTTTGAAGCCATACCTTCGGCTGAGGTTCTACAGCACTGCCAGCCAGTCTATGAAACATTTACAGGGTGGCAATGTCCCATTAGACATATCACTTCATTTGTTGATTTGCCAGTTGCACTGAAAAAAATCTTGGATTTTTTAGTGTTGAAAACTGGAATCAATCCCAGAATTCTTTCTGTTGGGCCCGAAGCCAGCGAAACCATTCATTGCTCTTGATTTAGTAGGTTCGTATAGCGTTTTTTCCAGCTTGGAAACTGCGCTCTTTTTTTGCAACAATGTAGGCAAGGTGGTAAAATAGAAAAATATAATATAAAAATATTTAGTTATGGCCTCTTGGTTAATAGTTACTATTCTATCATATTTTTTGTTTGCTTTATCTTCAATAGGCGACAAATTATTTTTAAAGGGAAAGCCTACGCCAGCTTCCTATGTTTTTTATGTTTCGGTTTTTGGTTTATTGGTAATTGTTTTAATCCCCTTCGCTAATTTTAGTATTCCGGGATTAGTTTTATTGGGATGGATTATATTAACAGCTCTAACGCGATTTATGGCAGTATATTTTGCCTATGTTGCAATAGAGAAATTTGAAGTATCAAGAGTTGTTCCGTCCATCGGAGCTATTCAGCCAATTTTAATGTTTTTCTTGGCTTGGGCGTTTTTTGGAGAGTATATAATATCATCTAAAAATATTTTAGCTTTTTTACTTCTTCTTTTGGGAGGAGTTTTAATTTCTTTAGAGAAAAAAATAAAATTTAATCTAAAATATATAGGGCTTACTTTTTTAGTAGCGCTTTTAATATCTTTAGATTTTACTTTTGCTAAAATAATTTATTCTAGTACATCATTCTTAAACGGCTTTATCTGGATTTTCATATTTATTTTCTTTTTTGCAATGTCATTGCTTCTGTTTAAAGGGCCAAGAAAAGAAATTTTCTCTAAATCAGTTGTTTCAAACAAAAGTGAGCAAATTTTATTTTTGGGTACGCAATCTTGTGGGGGATTAGCTAGTATTCTTTATAATCTGGCAATCTCGTTGGCTCCAGCGGCATTTTTTGCGATTATTAGCTCGCTTAAGGGGGTGCAGTATGCTTTTTTATTTTTGATAGCATTGGTTCTATCAATTTTTTGGCCTAAAATATTTAAAGAGAATTTATCAAAGAATATAGTTATTAAAAAATTATTTGCAATAATAATTATTATTGCTGGGCTAATTATTTTAGCAATATAAATTATAAGTAGCAAAAAATCCGCCGATAAGGCGGATTTTTTGTTTTCTATCTATTAAGATAAATGTTTTGAAACTAATTTTGTCATTTCAAACATATTTACTTCTGCTTTTCCAAAAACTGGTTTTAGTTTATCGTCAGCAAAAATATTTCTTTTGTTCTTTGGGTTTTGTAGGTCGTTCTTTTTTATGTAAGCCCAAAGTTTTTTTACAACTTCACTTCTTGGCATAGGACCTTTTCCTACAACTGCCTCTAAGTCGGCAGATAACTTTAACGGCTTCATGAAAGCCGAATTTGCTTTTCCTGGCATTATATTTATGAAACACTAAACTTGAAATTTGAAACTAATGTGTCAGATTTTAAGGTGGGTGCTTCAATTAATTATCTTGATAGTTCAAGATAAATGTTTATTTATTAAATGATTCTAACCTACTTATACTATAATGATTGCACATCTTCCCTTGTAAAGCAAGAGAGACGTCAATATTGTGTCAACCCCGTCACTAATTTCAGCCAAGTTTATTTGCACAGTGCAGTAATAAAAAAGACGAAGCAACTCCGCTCCGCTCCGTTTGTCATCGTGGTAGTAGAAAAATTATTGGTAAAATTAGTGAGGGGTTTCGCGCGGGTAAGGTAATTATAATTCCGCGCTCAAAAAAAGAGCCCCAGTAGTAGAGATTACTATGGGGTAAACGCAAAAGCGCATAAATCAGTGGACGCCGTTGCCCCAGGGAGTCTGCAGGCAGGCTTTGCGCCTGGCTTTCATTTTTGCCACTTGCCTTTTGATGGCGGTGACTGCGGGCCTTTCGCGCTGGAGAAGAAAGGTGTGTGGATGGATTTGTCCCTTGCCTTCTTGGCTCCAAATGCAGACGTCAATTTTCAAAGTGTGCCGGCTGTTCCAGAAATTCTGCGCTTCTTTGAATGAGCACTCCCACAGGTAGTGGCGTTTGCCATCGGAGCATCTCTGCCAGAAGCCATCGATGACATTGGGGAGATTCTTTGCAATAACTTCGTTGGCGTGCGCTACATCTTTGCCGGTTGGTTCGATAAACCATCTATGAAACCTTGTTGTGTTGGCCATAATTGTCGGGGTTGGTTGTGAATGTTCAAGGGGGAGCAAGGTTAACAATATATCATTTTTAGGTAATTGTCAACCTGTTTTAATGCTATATTTCACTATTGATTCGCTTGCAAATTAGGAGTATAATTAATTAATATAATATAGATATATGAGCAAGAATATCGTAATAAATGACCCTAATGAGGGTGTTTTAATTAAAGAATTAGAAGTCCGAACAGATATTAAGGCCGAAAGAATTAAAAGATTATTAAAGCTTCCTGATTTAACAAAAAAGGAAAACTCTCCGGTTAAAATTTTAGTTGACAGAATTTTAGAATTACCAAGATTTTCAGATTTTGATTTAATAAAAATACCTAAAATAACTACAGTTGAAAATGAATTTAATATTTTGAATTCTCCAAAGGATCATCCAACGCGCAGGGAAACAGATACCTTCTTTATAGACAATACAAATCATTTACGCACGCAAATGACCGTAATGTGGCCATATTATTTAAAAAATTCTGAGGTTCTAGAAAAATTGGAAAAAGAAGGAGAAGTGCGGGCATTATCTACTGGAATTGTTTTTAGAAAAGATGAAATTGACAGAAAGCATTTTCCTGCTTTTCACCAAATCGACGGTCTTTTAATTTGCAGAAAGGACAAAAAAATAATTACTCTAGATGATTTAAAAGAAGTCGAGATAGACATGACAGAAAGTATTTTTGGTAAAGACATTGAATATAGATTTTTGGTTGATTCTTTCCCATTCACGGACCCTTCTGTGCAAATTGAAATTATGCATAATGGCGATTGGTTAGAAGTTGTTGGTTCTGGTTTAGTTCATCCGCAAGTTTTAAAAAATTTAGATATTGATCCAGAAATTTATAATGGTTGGGCATTTGGATTTGGAATTGAAAGACTGGCAATGGTAAAATTTGGAATACCCGATATTCGCGTTTTTTGGTCAGAAGACTCACGAATTACTAGCCAATTTAAAGATATAAATAGTAAATATAACCCAGTTAGCAAATACCCCTCGACCTCGCGAGATATTTCTTTTATAATTGATAAAAGTGTTAATTTAAATAACTATTATGAAATTGTAAGAGATTTTGCTGAAAATTTAATTGAAGAAGTAAAATTGGTTGATGAGTTTGAAGATGATGCAAAATTTGGGGCAGATAAAAAAAGCTATACATTTAGAATTGTTTATTGTTCGCCAGAAAGAACTTTAACCAACGAAGAAGTAAATAAAATTCAAGAAGAAATAAGGTTGGAGACCGTAAGAGAGTTAAAGGCCGTACTTAGATAATTAAAAAGTCCCGATGAGCGAAGCTAGCGGGATCCCGATGCCAGAATGGCCATCGGGAAATTAAACGCTCAATTAAGATAAAAATATGAAAGAGCCCGGAGAGCCAAAATTTGACGATTTAACACCAGATGAGATAAAGAGAAAAGAAAGAATGGAAACTAAATTATATTTGGCTCGCGATATTGATGGTGAACCAAATAGCGAAGAGTTGCAGGCTATAAGACAGCTTGAACAAGAATTATCGAGCAGGGAAGATTTTATCGGTATAGCTCCATATGGTTCAGTTGTAGCAGGATATAACACAGATAATTCTGACTTAGATTTAATAATTTTATATGATAATTCGCAAGAATCTAGAGGAAAGATTCCTAAAATTGAGTATGGATTAAAGCAAATATGCGAGATGATAGGCAAGGCGAATAATATTGAAATATCACCCGATCTTGTTGGCATTGATTTAGAAGCAGTTTTGTCTGACATAAAGCGCAGTTTTTCTGGAGATAAAATGAATATATTCCCAAGGAGAGCATTGATCTCATTGTCGAGATTAGCAATAGGAAACAAAGTTGATGACTATCGAAGGATAATTGCAGAAGAATTACATAAGTTAACAAAAGACCAACAAGAAGAAGTTATTGCAGATTTAGTTTATGCTTTACACTTCATAGATTCGGCAAGTGGGCTTAAACGTTCGTCAAAAATGAGGAGAATGTGGATACATGAACATGACGAAATTATAGAAAAAAGAAAAGAATTGTGGGAAAGAAGAGTCAGAAAAATTTGGGGAATTGAAAAAGAATAATTTTAAAAAGTAATTTATATTAAAAATAATGAAACTAAATATAAAATCTCACGAAGAAGAGGTCGAAAAGAAAACAATAGCAAAGAAGGATAAAAAACCGGTTGCAAAGCCTGTCAAAAAGGAGAAGAAGCCCGAGAAGGTTTTGGATAAAAAAGATGATAGGAAAACGGAAGTTGTTAAGCCCGCCACCGCTAAAGTTATGGGCGAGGCGAAGGATGAAAAGGTTTCATCAGTTTTGTCTAAGGAGGAGCCTAAAATAGAAGCTAAAAAAACTAGGAAAGACGGGGAATATACTGCAAAAGACATTTATGTTTTAAAAGGTTTAGAGCCCGTTAGATTAAGACCAGGAATGTATATTGGTTCTACTGGCGTTGATGGTTTGCACCACTTAATTTGGGAGGTGGTAGATAATTGTTTAGATGAAGCAATGGCCGGTTATGCCAAAAATATTGAAGTAATACTGTTGCCCGAAAACAAGGTAAGAATTTCTGATGACGGTAGAGGAATTCCAGTTGAAAAACATCCAGACACCGGAAAATCAACACTAGAAACCGTTTTAACAACCTTGCACGCCGGAGGAAAATTTGGCGGAGAAGCTTATAAAGTTTCTGGAGGTTTGCACGGAGTTGGTATTTCGGTTGTTTGTGCGCTTTCTAATTATATGCAAGCAGAAGTTCACAGAGATGGGGGAGTTTATCAGCAAGAATATTATAGGGGCGTGCCAAAGGGTGCAGTTAAAAAAGTTGGCGAGTCTAAAAAAACAGGAACAACTCAAACCTTTGAGGCTGATGATACAATTTTTTCTAAAATAGAATATAATCCAAAAGTAATTTTAAATCATTTAAGACAGCAAGCCTATTTAACCAAAGGAGTTAGAATTTCATTTCGTGACGAAAGAAAAAAGGGCGAAGAATCTAGTTATGCTTTTTATTTTGAAGGAGGAGTGGCTTCTTATGTAAAATATTTATTACAAGGAAATACTGCCCGTCATTCTAATATTTTTTCTGTAGCAGGAGAGAAAGATGGAATTTCGGTTGAAGTTGCTTTTCAATATACTCAAGAAATGGAATGCACAGAAGAATCTTTTGCTAATAACATTTATACAGTAGAGGGGGGAACTCATATTTCTGGTTTTAGAACAGCTTTAACAAGATCTTTAAACGATTATGCAAGAAGAGAAGGATTTTTAAAAGAAAAAGACGAAAATTTTTCTGGTGATGATGTAAGAGAGGGTTTAACAGCAGTTGTTTCGGTAAAAATTAGAACACCTCAGTTTGAGGGGCAAACAAAAGCAAAATTAGGCAACCCCGAAGCAAAGCCTGCGGTTGAGGCAGCAACAAGCGAAGGATTATCTGATTATTTAGAAAGAAATCCATCAGATGCTAAGGCAATTATAGAAAATTGTTTATTAGCAACAAAAGCAAGATTAGCTGCAAAAGCTGCCAGACAAACTGTTTTAAGAAAAGGAGCTTTGGAGGGTTTAGCTTTGCCTGGCAAACTAGCAGATTGTTTGTCGCGCAAACCCGAAGAATCGGAAATTTATATTGTTGAGGGAGATTCTGCTGGTGGTTCTTCTAAACAAGCTAGAGATAGAAGGTTCCAAGCCATTTTGCCTTTGCGCGGTAAAATTTTAAATGTAGAAAGAGCCAGGTTAGATAAAATGTTGGCCTCTAAAGAAATTAAGGCTTTAATTATTGCCATGGGAACTGGCATTGGCGAAGATTTTGATATTGAAAAACTAAGATATCACAGAATTGTAATTATGACCGATGCCGATGTTGACGGAGCTCATATTAGAACATTGCTTTTAACATTTTTTTACAGGCATTTTAAACCAGTTGTTGAGGCTGGGCACGTTTATATTGCTCAACCACCACTATATAAAGTTTCTTTTGGAAAAACCTCACATTATGCATATTCAGACGAGCAAAGAGATAAGATTTTAAAAGATATGGGCAAAACAACGGCCACTATTCAGAGATATAAGGGTTTAGGAGAAATGAATCCAGAACAGCTTTGGGAAACAACAATGAACCCGGAAAATAGAACTTTGCTACAGGTTGCTGTTGAAACTCCGCGTGAAGCCGACAGAACTTTAGATATTTTGATGGGTGAAGAAGTAGAACCAAGAAAGAAATTTATTCAAACTCACGCTAAGGCCGCCAAGAATATCGATATCTAAAAGAGATCGATATTCACAAAGGGGGTCGGGGAAATTGGGTATTTCCCCGTGTAGGAAATTATTCAAAACCGTGGGTTTTGAAGGAGCGAGCCAGAACCGAAGAGCTAGCCCAAATGAAATGAGGGCGATAAGGCGAGCGACAATATAGACATCTAAAATTATGACAGAAAGAGTTTTTACTCAAACATTTGGAGTGGTTGGAGCTATTATTGAAAAAGATGGTAAATTTTTACTTGTAAAAGAGGGCGACCACAATAAAGCAGCTTATGGAAAGTGGAATCAGCCGGCTGGTTGGATTGATTTAGAAGAGGATATTATTTCTGCCGTTAAAAGAGAAGTTTCAGAAGAAACTGGATATGATTTTGTCCCCAAAAATATTTTAGGTATTTATATATTAGTAAAAAAAGAAGGCGAAAATATCCATCATGCTGTAAAAATAATTTTTATAGGTGATATTTCTGAAAACAAAGTAAGGAAGCTAGAAGATGATATATCAGAAGCCAGATGGTTCACGCCGGAAGAGATTGAAAATATGGGATTAGATATTTTGAGGGATTTAGATATAAAAACGGAAATTGCAGATTATCTTTCTGGTAAAAAATATTCGTTAGAATTATTAACTCATACAATACAAAAATAAATTTATGGTATTTGATCAATTTTACCCTGTTAAATAATTTTAAATTTAATATATGGTTTATTATGTATATGTATTACAATCTAAAAAGGATAATAAATTTTATACAGGATACACTAAAAATTTAAAATTAAGACTTGAGCAACACCAAAAAAAGAAAGTTGTCTCAACAAAACATAGAGGTGGGCTAAAGTTAGTATATTTTGAATGTTGTCTTAATCAACATGACGCCACTCATAGAGAAAAGTATTTAAAGACTTTTCACGGAAAATTATTTTTAAGAAACAGGCTCAAGTCTTATTTAACAGGGTTAAAAATATAATATGTTAGAACAAATAAAAAAAATGGCGGAGTTAAAAAAACTCCAAGACAGTTTTAAAAAAGAGAAAGAAATTGTAGAAAGAGACGGAATTTCTGTTGAAATAAATGGAAATTTTGAAGTAGAGAACATTAAACTAAACCCAGAATTAAGCATAGATAGGCAACAAGAAGTATTAAAAAGATGTTTAAACGAGGTTAGAGAAACAATTCAAAAGCGTTTGGCCAAGGTTATGATGAACTCTGGAATTAGTTTTTAGTATGGCTCGGCAACAAATTTTTCTACGCTCGGAATTTCTGCACGAGAAGCACAGCGTCGTCTAAAATTGTATTTTAAATCTATACAATTTTATCCGCGCTTCTCACTCGGTGCCCACAACGGGGCACCTGCGTGAAGTCATTCTCTTAGCAGAAATCCCTCGCTTAGTTTATTGCCTCGCTAAAATTTATTTGGCTCGCTACGAATTCATTATCTCGCTTTGAAAATTAACAAATTTATTGAAAATTCCAAAAAGCTTGACTTTTTGGTTTGTGTCGGCTATTATATTAGTATAAGTATAAATAGCCCCGCTGAGCGGGGTTTTAAAAACCCTGCCTGCGCAGGCAGGCATGACAAAACTATGAATATAAAGCAAAAAATAAACTCATTTTTTAAAGAAGTATGGGTAGAGATGAAAAGAGTAAGCTGGCTTTCCCAGAAAGATGTTTTAAGATATACGGGCGTTGTATTGGGGGTAGTTGTAATTTCTGCTATATTTTTAGGTGGTCTAGATTACATATTTATGTTATTAATTAAAATGTTTATTTTAAAGTAAAAAAACAACATGCCAAAACAAGTTATTGAACAAGAAAAGAATTGGTACGTTATTCATACTTATTCAGGTTATGAAGACGCAGTTGCAAAAAACCTTAAACAAAGGATAGAGAGTTTGGGCATGGAAGATACAATTTTTAATGTTATAGTTCCTAAAGAAAAAAAGATAAAAATAAAAAACGGAAAAAGAAAAACAATTGAAGAAAAAATTTATCCAGGATATGTTTTAGTTCAAATGATGGTTACCGATGAATCTTGGTATGTTGTTAGAAACACACCAAGAGTAACAGGATTTTTGGGAGCTGGAACTACACCAATACCAGTTTCTAAAATAGAAATGGATGATTTAATGAAAAGAATGGAAATGGGTGAGCCAGAATTTACAATTGATTTTGAAGTGGGCGGTATGGTTAAAATAGTAGACGGACCCTTTAAAGGTTTTGAGGCAAAAGTTTCAGAAATTGATAGAGAAAGAGGAAAAATTAAAGTGTTAGTTAATATGTTTGGAAGAGATACATCGGTAGAATTAGATTCATTACAAATAAAAAAATCAGAGTAGAGAATACTACGAAGACCCCGCCCTCTATGCAGGAAGTGGGAAAATAAATAAATTAAATAAATGATAATGTAGCGTATTCGTCCGAGTAAGTTCGAAGAGCTTAGAGGGCGGGGTGCTCATTACATTCGCAAATATGGCAAAAGAAATTAAGGCGGTAGTAAAAGTACAAATACCCGCCGGAAAAGCAACCCCAGCACCTCCAATTGGGCCAGCATTGGCTCCTCATGGATTAAATATTGCAGAGTTCTGTCAAAAATTTAATGCAGCTACTCAAGCAATGTCAGGATATACAATTCCAGCTGAAGTAACAATTTTTAAAGATAGAAGTTTTTCTTTTATTTTAAAAACGCCTTTGGCCGCAGAATTAATTAGAAAAGCAATTGGAATTGAAAAAGGCTCTGGCACTCCTAATAAAACAAAAGTTGGAAAAATTACCAAAGCCCAATTAAAAGAAATAGCATTGAAAAAAATGCCAGACCTAAATACCACAGATATAGAGCAGGCAATCAAAATAATTGCCGGTACCGCCAAAAACATGGGCGTAGATGTAATAAACTAGCGAAAGCTAGTTTTTTACTTACATACGCCTATGTTTTTGCAAAAGGGGGTCGGGGAAATTGGGTATTTCCCCGTGTAGGAAATTATTCAAAACAGAGGGTTTTGAAAGAGCGAGCCAGAATAGGCGCGCGATAAAAAGATGGGAGTAGACGTAACAAACTAAATTACAAATTTAGAAACAACCCTTTAATCGGGGTTGATTTTTGTTTTGGCGAAATGGTAGAATAATTTTAACCACTAACTGAACATTGAAAAGGAGAGAGAACATGAAAATTCCAATCAAAATTTTGAGAGATGGAGCGCAAGTTCCCGAACGAGCTTCTGCTGGAGCAATAGGCTACGATGTTTGGGCTTCTGCTGTTTTATCTAAGGAAACAAAGAAAGTTTTGCAAGAATTGCCGTTTACGTTGGAGCCCGGCAAAAGTGTGCTTATAGGTATAGGCGTAGCCTTCGCCGTTCCTTGGCCGTGGATGTGTGATGTAAGGCCAAGATCTGGTCTTGCCAACAAGCACGACATTGAGCTTTCCAATTCTCCCGGAACAATTGACCCAGACTTTCGTGGTGAAGCGGGCGTTTTACTCAGGAATAGGGGTGACAAAAGCTTCACAATTGAACGGGGAATGAGAATAGCCCAACTCGTGTTTATAAAAGCTCAAATTCCGGAAATGGAATTGGCTGATGAACTACCCGGAACCAAGCGTGGCGCGGGTGGGTTTGGTTCAACTGGACTATTTGAAATAGAAAAAGGTTGATTATTTCAACCTTACAGGGCACATCATAGCCCTTCTTTTTTTATTGCTTGATTTTTGTTTTACATAAATGATAGAATTATAAAACATTAAATAATTAATCTATAAAAGTTTATGGAAGAAGTAAATCAAACGCCACAAGATATAAAAAATACCGATATTAAAGACCTGCCTGCGCAAGCAGGAGAAAAGCATGTTCGCCCATCTTGGGATGAGTATTTTTTAGATATAGCCGAGCAAGTGGCAAAAAGATCTAAAGACCCATCAACGAAAACTGGTTGTGTCATTGTCGACAAGAAAAAAAGGCCAATATCTTTTGGCTACAATGGTTTTATTGGTGGCTGTGATGAATCAAAGATGACGCAGGAAAGGCCAATGAAATATCTTTTAGTTATTCATTCTGAAATGAATGCTATTTTGTTTGCCAATGCTGATTTAGAAAGTTGTGTTCTATATAATCTTTATGCGCCGTGTGAATATTGTTTGAAATATATAATTCAAGCTGGAATTAGAAAAATCATTTATAAATATCCTGTTGTAGAAAGCAAGGTGAATAATATTGAAAAATCAATGACTAATTCACTTACTAATGAAGCCGTAACTAGAATTTTGTTATCTATGCCCGATGTAGAATGTCATAATATAAATGGCAAGAGTTATTTAGAAGAAATATGGGGTAAAGATATTCCAAAATTTTAATAATAAATTAATACAAAGGAGTGTTATGCCAAGCAATAAAAACGACGAGCAAATTTTAGTGGTAAAAGCAGATATACTTTTTGCGCAGGGCAAATGGCAAGGGTTGAAAACTGATAATTTAGATTATTATGTTGATTTGATAAAGAAAAATGCTGAATTTAAGAGAAGGGGAGATATGGAAAACGACCCTTCGTGGCAACAAATTATTCCATATATTATTTTCTCCGCTGAAGGCAAATTTTTCCTTTATAACTATTTAAAACAAGCTGGGGAGCAAAGACTTAGAAACGATTATATTATCGGAGTTGGCGGTCATATTAACAAAGATGATGTTAAGGACAGTGTTGATGTTTTAGAAGCGGGGCGTGATAGAGAGTGGGCCGAAGAAGTAAATTATAGCGGAAATTTAGATAAAAAATTAATTGGCATTTTAAATGATGACAGGCGGCCAGTGGAAGCAGTGCATTTGGGGTTAGTATATTTATTTAAAGGTGATAGCCCAGATATTTCTGTAAAAGAAATAGATAAAATGAAAGGAGAAATGTTTACCTTAAAAGAATTGGGTGAAAAAGTGGTAGGAACAGAAGGCTGGGCCCCAATAATTTACGAAGAATACTTAAACAAAAATGAAATTTAAGAATATAATTTTTGATTGGTCTGGCCCCATAAAAGATGTTTCTTATAGCCAATATTGGATAGTTAAGAAAATGTTTGAAGAATTAGGAGATAGCAAAACTACAATAGAAGAAATAAAAAAGCTTTATGAAGAGCCTTATATGAAATTTTGGGCAAAGGCTTTTCCTAGCTTAAGCATAGAAAGCGAGCAAGAGTTATATAGAAAAACTATTCATAGGCCAGATTGCCCGGAGCCAATTGCTTATGATGATATAGTTGGTCTTATCAAAAAATTAAAAAGCCAAGATATAAAACTTGTTGTGTTAAGCTCGGATTTTAAAGAAACTGTTTTGCCCGAAATGAAGAAGTTTAACTTAGAAGAAATTTTTGATGAAGTTATTACTTTTGTTCACGATAAATCCGGGGTAATTCACGATATAATAAAAAGAAATAATTTTAAGCAGGAAGAAACGGCTTTTATAGGAGATTCAAACAATGAGATGAAGGCCGGAAAAGAGGCAGGCATAATAACAATTGCAGTAACTTGGGGTATTTTTAATGAAGAAAAATTAAAATTAGCTAATCCTGATTATTTAGTCCATAATATTAAAGAATTAGAAGAAATTTTATTATGAAAAAAGGAAAATTTTTTGTATTTGAAGGCATAGATGGTTGTGGAAAATCAACGCAAACAAAATTGCTTGCAGATTTTTTTATAAAAAAGGGGTATAAAGTAGAAAAAATTGATTTTCCTCAGCATGGAGAAAAAGCTTCTGGTTTAGTTGACGAATATTTAACCGGAAAATATGGAGAAGCCAAAGATGTTGGCCCATATATAGCTTCAATTTTTTATGCCTGTGACAGATACGACGCCAGTTTTAAAATAAGAAAATGGTTAGATGAGGGTAAAATTGTAATATCAGACAGATATTTAGTTTCTAATATTGGTCACCAGGGTGGAAAAATTAATAATAAAAAAGCTTGGAAAAAATATATTAATTGGTTGTATGAGTTAGAATATAAATTATTTAAAATTCCAAAACCAGATTATACCTTTATTTTAAAAACCTCGCCGGAATTTTCTTTAAAAATGGCCAATAAAATAACAGATAAAACAAAGCAAGCCAGGAGGAAGTCATATTTAGGTAGCTCTAAAAAACAAGACATCCACGAAAAAGATAGAAATCATTTAAGAAATGCTTTAAACTCATATTTAATGGCTGCAAAAGAATTTCCAAGAGATTTTAAAGTAATAGAATGTTTAGATAAAAATGAATTGTTACCGCCAGAAATAATAAATCAAAAAATAATTAAAGAGGTTTCTAAAAAAATATAAAAAAATGAAGCAATATTTAGACTTACTTAAGAAAATAATGGACGAGGGCATAGACAGGCCAGATAGAACCGGTGTTGGTTCGCGGGCAATTTTTGGCCAACAATTAAGGTTTAATATGGCAGACGGGTTTCCGGCAATGACAACAAAAAAGTTAGCTTTTGAAACAATGAAGGCAGAATTATTATGGTTTTTATCGGGAAGTTCAGATAATAAAATTTTACAAGAAATGGGTTGTCATATTTGGGACGGAAATGCCAATGCTGATTATTGGAAACCAAAAGCAAAATTTGAAGGTGATTTGGGTAGAGTTTATGGGGTGCAGTGGAGAAGCTGGAAATCACTATATACAGATGTGCCCATTGATCAAATAACAAATGCTATAGAGCAACTAAAGAAAAATCCACAAGACAGAAGAATTATTGTAACAGCTTGGAACCCAGCAGAATTAGATATGATGGCTTTGCCTCCATGCCATATGTTTTTTCACTTTTTTTCAGTAGAAGGTAAATTATCCTTATTAATGTATCAGCGCAGTTGCGATACATTTTTAGGTGTGCCATTTAATATTGCTTCATATTCTTTGCTGTTGCATATGGTGGCTCAGGTAACAAATTTAGAGCCATGGGAGTTTGTGCACATTTTAGGAGACACGCATATTTATTTAAATCATTTTGAGCAAGTAAAAGAACAAATTGCCCGCGAGCCATATGCTTTGCCAAAGATTTGGTTAAACCCAGAAATAAAAAATATATTTGATTTTAAAATGGAAGACATAAAATTGGTTGATTATAAATATCATCAAACAATTAAAGCCCCCATGGCCGTATAATTTATGGAATATCAGTCGGAAACAAAAAATTGTCAAAATTGTAAGCAAGACTTTGTCATAGAGCCTGATGATTTTGCGTTTTATGAAAAAATGAAAGTACCTGCACCAACCTGGTGCCCAGAGTGTAGATTCAGGCGCAGAATTATATGGAGAAATGAACGTAAATTATTCCGTGGCAAGAGCGCCTTAAGTGGAAAAAATCTTTTCACGCTTTTTTCTCCGGAATCAGGATATACAATTTACCATAATGAGGAATGGTGGGGAGGATATGATCCGCTTGTTTATGGACAAGAGGTAGATTTTACGCGACCATTTCTAACTCAACTTTTTGAATTAAACAAAAAAGTTCCCAAACCATCTGGAAGTAGAATAAGAATGGCTAACAGTGAGTATTCTGATAACGCTTCTGACCTTAAAAATTGTTACTTACTTTTTAATTCTAACTTTACCGAGGACAGCGCATATGGAAACGGCATAGACCATTGCCAACTCTGTTTTGACAATTCCCATATTCAAAACTGTGAACGATGTTACCATTCTTTTTGGTTAACAAATTGTTATCAAGCTCATTTTTCTTCTAGATGTGAGGACTGTACAAATATTTGGTTTTCAAAAGATTGTCGAAGTTGCAATAATTGTATTGGTTGTGTAAATTTACGTACAAAAAATTATTGCATTTTTAATGAGCAATATTCAAAAGAAGAGTACCTTACCAAACTTAAAGAATTTAATTTTTATTCCTGGAAAAACGTTGTTCAAATGAATAAAAATGCTAAAGAATTTTGGCTCAAGTTTCCTAATAAGTTTATGCAAGGAATAAAAAACCAGAATGTGTCGGGCGAATTTATTACGCACTCTAAAAATGTTTTAGATAGCTATCTTATAAGAGAAAGCGAAAATTTACGTTATGTGCAATATTCTCAAGTGCCCAGTTCAAAAGATTGCTATGATTTATCACTTGGCGGGTGCAACGCCGAACAAATTTATGAATCCTCTGTTTGCGGTTGGGGAGCTTCTAATATTAAATTTTGTTGGGAATGCTGGCATGAAGCTTTTAACATGGAGTATTGCATGTATTGCCATGGTTCGTCTAATCTTTTTGGATGTTCAGGAGTACAAAAAAAGCAATATTGCATTTTGAATAAACAATACACAAAAGAAGAATATGAGGCAATGGTTTTAAAAATAAAAAAGCACATGGACAATATGCCTTACATGGACAAATTGGGAAGGGTTTATAAATATGGCGAATTTTTTCCTGTAGAAGCTTCGCCTCACGCTTATACAAGTAGTATCTCTCCAGATCATTTTCCTTTAACAAAAGAAGAAGCGCTTTTGCAAGGGTTCCATTGGGAAGATCCAAATCCTACAGAATATCAAACTACTAAAGATGCTAAAGAGCTCCCAGACAATGTTGAAGGCGTTGGCTTTGAAGTATTAAAAGAAATTTTAAAATGTGAAAAATGTGGTAAAGCTTATCGAATTATAGAACCAGAACTACAGTTTTTAAAACAAATAGGAATTTCTGTCCCGCATTGGTGTGTTGATTGCAGGCATAATGACCGTATAAGTCAAAGGAATAGGGCGGTATTTTATGACCGCATATGTCAGTGTAAAGGGAAGGAATCGGAAAATAAAATATATAAAAATTTTGTAGCTCACTCGCATGATAAAAGCCCGTGCACAAATAAATTTAAAACATCGTATGCGCCAGATAGGCCCGAGATAGTTTATTGCGAGCGATGTTACCAACAAGAAGTAATATAAATATATGGACCACCAATCAGAGACTAAAAATTGTCAGAATTGTAAACAAGACTTTGTAATAGAGCTTGATGATTTTGCATTTTACGAAAAAATGAAAGTACCCGCACCAACTTGGTGTCCTGAGTGTAGACAATATCGGCGTTTTGTGTGGAGAAATGAGCGGAATTTATATCGTAGAGACTGTGATCTTTGTAAGAAAAGCATGATAACTATATATTCGTCTGATAAACCATATAAAGTTTACTGTCCAACGTGTTGGTGGAGTGATAAATGGTCTGCACTAGATTATGGTCAAGATTTTGATTTTTCTAAACCGTTTTTCCCGCAATTACAAGAGTTGCAACTCCAAGTTCCCAGAATTGCCCTTTTAACTAAAAATAGTATTAATTCTGAATATACTAATCACGCAAATAACAATAAAAATTGTTATCTTTCTTTTGCTGTATTTGATTGTGAAGATATTCTTTATTCTAGCGAGATATTTGATCAAGCTAAGAGCCTATGCGATTGTTATAGGATAGAGCACGGAGGTAGCTTGCTTTATGAGTGTATCCATTCTGATAAATGTTACCAATGCCAATACGGTATTTTTCTTAAAGATTGTATGGGCTGTATGTATTGTTATGATTGTCGCGGATGTCAAAATTGTTTTCTTTCTTCAAATTTACGCAATAAGCAATATTATTTTTTAAATAAAAAATATACAAAAGAAGAATATGAAGAAAAAATCAAAAATTTTGATTTTAGCTCTTATGTTGTTCGAGCCAAATTATATAATGATTATATAAATCTTATTAAAAATAAGTCTATTCATCGTTTTGCAATTATTGATAGATCTAATGATGTTACGGGTAACCTTATTATTAATTCTAAAAGAGCATATCAATCTTTTGAAGTGAGCAACATGGAAGATACTAAATATTCAAGAGTTGCTACAGACGTAAAAGATTCGATGGATGGCTATAAAATGGGATTTCGTAGTGAGCTTATTTACGAATGTCATGCTTTAATTCATGATTATAACGTAATGTTTAGCCATTTAAGTTATGATAATTCTCATTTACAGTATTGTGATACTTGTCATAACAGCGAAAATCTTTTTGGATGTGTATGTATGAAACAGGGGAGATACGCAATTTTAAATAAACAGTATTCTGAAAAAGAGTATTCTGTGTTGCGCGAAAAAATTATTGAACATATGAGAAACACAGGCGAATACGGAGAATTTTTTCCACCTAAGTTATCGCCATTTGGTTATGACGAAACACAGGGGCAAGTTCATGCACCTCTTACAAAAGAGAAAACATTGGAGTGGGGGTTTAAATGGTCGGGTAATCTGCCCGGAACGTTTGGTAAAGAAACATTAAAACCAGAAGAGATTAAAGATAGTATTAAAGACGTGGATGAAGGCATTCTTAAAGAAGCATTACGTTGTATAAAGTGTAAAAAGAATTATAATATTGTAAGGGCTGAGTTAGATTTTTATAAACACGAGAACATTCCTGTTCCACGAAAATGTCCAGATTGTCGTTATTTAGATCGTGTTGCTCTTCGTTTGCCGTGTAAGCTTTGGCACAGAAGATGTATGAAACAAGGTTGCCAGAATGAATTTGAAACTCCTTACTCGCCAGATAGGCCCGAGATAGTTTATTGCGAGCAATGTTACCAACAAGAAGTAATATAAATATATGGAGCATCAATTAGAAAATAAAAAATGTCAAAACTGCGAAAAAGATTTTACCATAGAGCTTGATGATTTTGCGTTTTATGAAAAAATGAAAGTACCTGCACCCGTTAATTGCCCGAGATGTCGTTTTCAGTGGAGAACACTTTGGCGCAATGAAATGAATCTTTATAGCAGAAAGTGTGAGCTTTGTGGCAAATCAATTGTGGCAATGTATAATCAAAACTCTCCTTACACCGTATATTGCCAAGATTGTTGGTTGTCTGATAGATGGAACCCCGCTGATTATGCAATGGACTATGACGAGAGCAGGCCATTTTTTGATCAGGTAGGGGCGTTGTTGAAAAAAGTTCCCAAAGCCGGAACTTTTATTTCCAGCGATGTCGGAATAAATATAAATACTGAATATGCAAATTTTGCCGGTGGTTTGAAGGATTGCTATCTAGTTTTTAACTCGAGCCCGGACGTAGAAAATTGTTGCTATTCAAGGGGTTTAACCCATTGCAAAGACGTCTTCGATGGTTACTCTCAAGATAAAGTTGAGAATGGGTATGAAGCCCTTAATGCGCATAATTCTGCTGGCATCATTCACGCTCAAAATGTGAATGATTGTATTAATTGTTGGTATGTGCATAGTTGTTCCGGATGTCAGAATTGTTTTGGTTGCGTGAATTTGCGTCATAAATCATATTACTTTTTAAACCAGCCTCTCTCTAAGGAAGATTACGAGAAAAAAATAAAAGAAATAAAAGGAAGCTATGTAAAAATGGAGGCCTTTAAGAAAGATTTTAATGATCTGCTCTTGGTGTCACCGCACCGCGAGAACAATAATTTGAAAAGTCCAAAATCTTTTGGAGAATATATTTTTGAATCAAAAAATTGTCGGGATTCTTTCGAAGTCTCTTTTAGCGAAGATTCGCGTTATCTTTTTTCTAACAAATATGTTAAAGATTGCTATGACCTGCTTGGTCATGGGCGCCAGAGCGAACTGTTACTTGATAACGTTGCAGTGGGCACCTCTCAAAGAGTCATTGGGTCTTGGTGGACAATAACTTCTCATGATATATTTTATAGTTTTGGTTTGCGCTCTTGTGAAGATTGTTTTGGGTGTGATAGCTTAAGGAATGCTCGTTATTGTATTTTGAATAAGCAATATAGTGAGGAAGATTACAAAAAAATCAAAGAAAATATAATTGCAGAATTAAAAGAAAAAAATCTTTTTGGTTTATATTTTCCACCTTCAATCAGCCTATTTGCCTATAATGAAACTATTGGTCAAGATAATTATCCTCTCACCAAAGAAGAGGCTTTAAAATTAGGTTTTAGATGGGAGGATAACATGCAGATTACCAAAGGAAAAGAAACTATAAAAACATCAGATATTCCAGACCACATTAAAGATGTTGAAGAATCTATTTTAAAAGAGATTTTTGCCTGTAAAGATTGTGAGAGAAATTATAAAATAATACAAGCAGAATTCCAGTTCTATAAAAAAATTAATTTGCCACTGCCTAGAAAATGTTTTTTTTGCAGGCATAATGATAGAATAAAAAGGCGAGGCCCAATGGAAATTTATGACAGAAAGTGCACTAAATGTGGCAAAGATATTAAAACAAATTATGCGCCAGATAGGCCCGAGATAGTTTATTGCGAGCGATGTTACCAACAAGAAGTAATATAAAAAATAAAATTTTAAAATGATGATTTCAATGATAGCCGCGTTAGCGGAAAATAGAGTAATAGGAAATAAAAATACAATTCCATGGCATTTGCCTGCAGATTTTAAGTATTTTAAAGAAACAACACTTGGTAAAACAATTGTAATGGGTTTAAATACTTTTAATTCTATTGGTGGCAAACCATTGCCTAATAGAAAACATATTATTTTGTGTAACGATTTAAGCTATGTGGCACCAAAAGATTGCGTTGTGGCTCACTCTATTGAAGAAACATTAGAAATGATAGAGAAAGAGGAGGGAGAGGTTTTTATTTGTGGAGGGGCTTCTGTTTATAAGCAATTTTTACCAATGGCTAATAAGTTGTATTTAACTTATGTTAAAGCCAGCCCCGAGGGCGACACTTTTTTTCCTGAAATAAATATGTCAGAATGGAAGGAGACGAGCAGAGAAGATCATAAGGCCGATGAAAAGAACATTTTTGATTATTCATTTGTAATATTAGAAAAAAAATAAATGTGGTCATTAGACATTATAGCCAATATAGGGGTTGCTATTTTAGGAATTACAGCTATTATTTTAGTTGCTAAAAAAAATAAGTGGGGTTGGGTGATAGGGTTGTCATCACAGCCATTTTGGCTTATTACGTCGTATATAAATGAACAGTGGGGAGTTTTTATACTCACGATAGTTTATATTTTTACTTGGAGTTTTGGAATTTATGAATGGTTCTCTAAAGATAAAAAATGAAAATAATAAATAGAAAAATTGTTAGCGCGCTAATTTTTTCAAAAGACGGGAAAATTTTTCAAGGCAAAAAACATCCAGATAAAGGAGGTGTTTATGCTGATTATTGGCATATACCAGGTGGAGGAGTAGATGATAACGAGACAAACGAGGAAGCCTTAATAAGAGAAATAAAAGAAGAAACGGACATAGATATTTCTAATTACAAAATTGAATTAATTGATGACAAAGGCAGTGGTGAATCTGAAAAAATTATTGATGGAGAAAAGGTTTTATGTAAAATGCAATTTAATGTTTTTAAAGTTATAATTAGTGATAAAAATGCAGAAGATATTAAAATTGATTTAAATGACGATTTGGTAGAATATGCTTGGCACGATATGGGTGAACTTAAAAATTATAAATTAACGCCACCTTCAGTGGAATTATTTGAAAGATTAGGTTATATATAAATATATGAAATACAAGCCAACAATTGGGTTAGAAATACATGCCGAGCTAAAAACAAATAGCAAGATGTTTTGCGGGTGTAAAAATGACCCCAATGAAAAAAGACCAAACTATAATATTTGTCCTGTTTGTACTGCTCAGCCAGGAACTTTACCAGTTGCAAACGAAGAAGCTATTAAAAAAGTTATAAAAACTGGTTTAGCTTTAAATTGTAAAATTGCAGAAAATTCTAAATTTGATAGAAAAAATTATTTTTACCCAGACTTGCCAAAAGGTTATCAAATTTCTCAATACGATCAGCCATTATGCGAGGGTGGTTATTTAGATATTGGTGGCAAGAAGATTCGAATAACCAGAATACATTTAGAAGAAGATACAGGAAGCCTGGTGCACCCCGAAGGTGCAGATTATTCTTTAGTTAACTTAAATAGGGCAGGAGTACCTTTAATGGAACTTGTAACAGAGCCCGATATAACTTCGGGCAAGCAAGCAAGAGAGTTTGCCGAAGAGTTACAGAGAATTTTTAGATATTTAGGAGTTTCTGATGCTGACATGGAAAAAGGGCAAATGCGCGTGGAGCTTAATATAAGTATTTCAAAAAATAATAAATTTGGTACAAAAGTTGAAATTAAAAATTTAAACTCTTTTAAAGTTGTTGAAAAAGCCGCTGATTTTGAAATTGAAAGGCAAGAAGAGGTTTTAGAGGCGGGCGAAAAAGTTGTGCAAGAAACAAGGGGTTGGCACGATAAAAAAGAAATTACTTTTTCACAAAGAGAAAAAGAAGAGGCACATGACTACAGGTATTTTCCTGAGCCAGATTTGCCTTTAATGCATTTTGACGAAAATTATATTATTAATATAAAAAAAACTATGCCAGAATTACCAGAGCAAAAAAGAGAAAGGTTCAAAGAAGAGTACGGCCTAGATGCCGACTCTATTGAATTTTTTGTTATAAATAAAAACTTAAGTGAATATTATGAAAAAGTTGTTTCTGAATTTGAAGAATGGACTAAAGAAGAAGAAAAAGGAGAGGCTCATAAAAATATTTCAAGGTTAATTGCAAATTATTTAATATCAGATTTGCAAGGATTATTATCTGGTAAAGAATTTGTTGAAAAAGATTTTAAAATTACACCAGAAAATTTTGCCGAGTTTGTTAAAATGATTCATGACGGCGAAATTTCTAGTAAAGTTGCTAAAATGGTTCTTGCAGAAATGTTTAATACAGGAGAAGATCCATCTAATATTGTTGAGGCAAATAATTGGAAGCAAATGTCAGATGACCAAGAAATTAAAAAAATTGTAAAAGAAGTTATTGTCAAAAATCCAAAAGCAGTAGAAGATTATAAAGCTGGCAAACAAAATGCCTTGCAATTTATGGCTGGCCAAGTAATGAAAGAAACCAGAGGAACCGCCAAGCCAGATATGGTGCAAGAGTTGCTAAAAAAATTGATGTAGAACTTCGCTCGGCAGTCAATTTTCTGCTACCGCCATTGATACGCTTCGCGTCTAAATGGCTTAGTCAGGCACTTCGTGTCCTGAAATACGCTGAAAATTTACTGCCTCGCTCTACTTTATTGTTTCGCTATAATATAAAAATCCCGCGCAGCGGGATTTTTTGTTAGATAAATTTTTTGATTAACTGTTCGGCTTCTTTGTAGTCTTTTATCCAATTTATTTTTTTACTTCTTTTAAACCAAGTTATTTGTCGTTTTGCATAGTGCTCCGATTCTATTTGTATATTATTTATCATCTCTTGATAATTAATTTTGTTTTGAAGATATTGTGCTACAAAACGATATTCTAATCCAAATTCTTCTAATCTTTTCCAAGAAACACCATTTTTGTGAAGTTTTTTTACTTCATTAATCATGGCGTTATTTTTGAGTCGTTTTATGAGGCGTTTGCGAATTAAAGTTTTTAATTTCTCCGACGATTTTGTAATGCCAAGCTGTAAGGTGTTAAAGCTTGGTTTTTTTGAATTAAGGGTTGGTACGGGTTTGCCAAGCTTAAGGACCACCTCTAGAGCTCTTACAACGCGCCGAGGATTGTTTTGGTCTATATTACTGGCTCTTACAGGATCTAGCTTTTGGAGCCGTTTAAATAGCTCAGAAAGGGCTATTTTCTCTAATTTTTTACGAAGAGCCCAGTCTGGCTTTATTTCAGGAATAATAATTCCATCAACAATAGATTGAATATAAAAACCAGTACCACCAACCAAAATAGGAATTTTATTCTTTTTTTGAATACTTTTTATTGCTTTTAGCGCTAACTTTTGATATTGCACAACAGAAAATCTATTTTTAGGGTTAGCTATGCTAAGTAAATGATGGGGAATGCCTGCCGTTTCTTTTTTAGTTACTTTGCCAGAGCCAATATTCATGCCCTTATAAACCTGTCGTGAGTCAGCCGAAACAATTTCGCCGTCAAATTTTTTTGCCAATTTAATAGACAAATCAGTTTTTCCTGAAGCTGTAGGTCCTAAAATTACGATAAGTTTATTATGTGTCACTAGTTTTGATTATTTTTTCTTCGCTCAATAATGATTCTTTGCTAGCGTTCGCTCGCCAGCGCGGGCTCACTCAGGCTTCGGTAATTTTCCCGCTTCGCGGGACCAAGCAAAATTACCTGCAGGGTACGCTTCGAATTCATTATCTCGCTTCGAAAAACTTTATTTGGCTCGCTTAAAAGTTCATTGCTTCGCTTATTCTATTGCTTCGGCGCTTAGGGTAAAGGGGGTAACTGCGGTTATTTTTGCCGTTATAAATTGCCCAATTTTTATTTTATTTTTTGTGTTCTTTGGGTTCACCCGATTAAATAATTTCGGGTTTCCCGAAATTACCGCTTCGCGGTATTTAATCGGGTAAACTTTTATTGTTCTATAATGTTCATCTTTGCCAAGCCAAAAATCATTTTTTGATTCATTTATTAAAACAATTGTTGTAGTGCCTATTAATGTTTTATTTTTTTCTAGTGCAGTTTGCTTTAAAACATCTGTTAAAACTTTTTCTCGCCTCTTTTTTTCTTCTACAGAAACATTATCCTTTAATTTTGCCGCAGTAGTTCCTGCCCTTGAAGAGTATTTGCTTATATACCCTAAATCGTATTTTATTTCACGAAAAAGTTTAACAGTATTATCAAATTGTGTTTTTGTTTCTCCTGGGAATCCCACAATTATATCTGTAGAAAGGGCAATGTCGGGAATTTTTTCTTTTAATTTTTTAATTTTATTTTTATAACTTTCAACAGTGTAATATCTTTTCATTAATTTTAAAATTTTATCATCGCCAGACTGTATAGGTAAATTAAGATATGGTTTTATTTTTTTGCACGTTGCCATGGCATTAATTAATTCATCAGAAAAATCTTTGGGGTGGCTAGAAGTAAATCTTATCCAAAAATTGCCCGGAATATCGTTTATTAATTTTAATAATTCTGGGAAGGTAGTTTGACCATCTTTGTAGCTGTTAACATTTTGCCCCAAAAGCCAAATTTCCCTCGCCCCGCGAAGCCTTGGCGAAGTGGGGTTTGTTAACGCTGTTATTTCTTGTATGATACTCTTTGCTGGCCTAGAAATTTCCCTTTCTCTAACATAGGGCACTACGCAATAAGAGCAAAAATTATTGCACCCCGTCATTATGGGCACATTGGCCGAAAAGTTACTTTCATATTTTGGGGTAATATCTAAATAGTCTGTTTTATTTCGTATTTTATTTTTGACTCCTAAAAGCTCGGGAATTCTTTTTATGTCTTTTATATCTAAAACATAATCAAAACCTTCTATAAATATTTTTTTGTCTTTTTTTAAAATGCATCCAGTTAAAATAGCTTTTACCTGCCTGCCGGTAGGCAGGGTTTTAGTTCTTTCAGCTTTTAGCTTATCTATTTTTTCAACAAGACTATGTATTCTGTCTACAGCCGATTGCCTTATAGAACACATTGTAACTAAAATTAAATCTGCCTCGTTTATATTAAGGGTTTTTTTATAATTTAGTTGCTCTAAAACAGCAGCAGCTCTTTCAGAGTCGCTTATATTCATTTGGCACCCATATACAGCTAAGTAGTATTTCATGACCATTATTTTACAACATTTTCAAAGCTTTGAAAAGCATTGCTTATTTATCGTAGTGGGTTTAAAATAGCTTTATATACTTAATTATATTTAATCTTATGTGTGGAATAATTGCTTATTTTGGTAAAAAAGATGTAGCACCCATTTTAATAGATGGGCTAAAAAAATTAGAATACAGAGGGTATGACTCTGCTGGAGTTTGTTTGCTTAGCGATGGCAACCTTTACTCAGCAAAAGTTAAAGGCAGGGTTGCAGATTTGGAAAAAATTGCTTTGAGTTTAAAGTCTTCAAATATTGGAATTGCTCACACAAGGTGGGCAACTCATGGTGAGCCAAGTGAAATTAATGCTCACCCTCATTTTGATTGTAAAAATGAAATAGCAGTTGTACATAATGGAATTATTGAAAATTATACAACTTTAAAAGAAATTTTAGAAAAAGAGGGCCATAAGTTTGTTTCAAAAACTGATACAGAAGTTTTAAGCCACTTAATAGAAAAATTTTATTCACCCACCAAAATTTTGTCTGAACAAAATTTAGGCGGGCAAGGCAACCTAGAAGAAGCGGTAGTTAAGGCGCTAAAACTTGTGGTGGGAACTTATGGCATAGCTGTTTTGCACAAAAAAGAAAATAAAATTGTAGTAGCTAGATGTGGCTCGCCAATTGTTTTAGGGGTTGGTGAAGGAGAAAATATTATTGCTTCAGATACTGTGGCAGTTTTGCCATTTACCAAAAAGGTCATTTATTTAAATGATAATGAAATGGCTATATTAACTGAAAATAAATACGAAATTAAAAATTTTGACGGACAAGTTGTTGAAAAAGAAATTGACGAAATAAAATGGACTGCTGCTGAAATTGAGAAAAAGGGGTTTAAGCATTTCATGTTAAAAGAAATTTTTGAACAGCCCGTTTCAATTGAAAACACTTTGCGAGGAAGAATAGACGAACAATTAAATGTAAGGCTTACCGTTGATATAGATTTAAATTCAATAAAAAGAGTGCTTATTGTGGCCTGTGGAACATCTTGGCATTCGGCATTAATAGGAGAACATTTTATTGAGAAAATTGCTAAAATTCCAGTTAAGGTTGATTATGCTTCTGAATTTAGATATAGAAACCCTATTATTGAAGAGGGAGATTTGGTTATTGCTATTTCTCAATCGGGAGAAACAGCCGATACTTTGGCTGCTTTAAGAGAAGCCAAAAATAAAGGTGCTAAAACTTTAGGTATTATAAATGTTGTTGGCTCTACCATTGGCAGAGAGGTGGATTCGGGAATTTATTTACATGCAGGCCCAGAAATTGGGGTGGCCAGTACAAAAGCTTTTTCATCTCAGGTAATGGCGTTGCTTTTGTTTGCTGTATTTATGGCTCAACATAAAAAATTGCCAATTTCTGCTGGCACAGATGGGGAAAAAGAACTTTTTGAAAGTATAAAACTATTGCCCAGCAAGATTGATGAGGCCTTACATCAAGCAGATAATATATTATCTTTAGCTGAAAAATTTAAGAATAGTAAGAGTTTTATATATTTAGGTAGAGGTTTAAATTTTCCAGTTGCGTTAGAAGGTGCGTTGAAATTAAAAGAAATTTCTTATATTTATGCAGAAGGTTATCCTGCAGCAGAAATGAAACATGGGCCAATTGCTTTGGTTGATGAAGAAATGCCAGTTGTATTTTTAGCAACAAAAGATGCCACTTATAGCAAAATTTTAAGCAACATGGAAGAAGTTAAGGCTAGAGGTGGTCAAATAATAGCCGTAGTAAATGAAGCTGATAATGATATTTTAAATTTGACTAAAAATATAATAATTGTTCCAAAATGCAAAGAAGAACTAATGCCAATAATAAATACAGTTGTTTTGCAACTTTTGGCTTATCATATAGCTAATTTAAAGGGCATAGATGTTGATAAACCAAAAAATCTTGCCAAGTCGGTAACAGTAGAATAAAAGTAATTTAAAAGCCCGCCGATGAGGCGGGCTTTTTGTTTTATCTAATTTCGTCTTTTCTTTCTTTAATAAAATATCTCCATTTTTCTATAAATTCTACAAGAACAGAAAACGGCATATCGATTAAGGCATTGAAAAAAGAAGTAATAAAATTGTATCTTTTCCATTTGTTAGAAAGCCATCGTCCTAAACCTTGAACCGGTAGAAAGAAAATATCTGATAAAAAGCTGAAAAAACCTTCTTTTTCTGGTTCCATAGTAAGTTCTTGAGCTCTTTTGGCAATAGCGGTCCCAGCAAATAAAATTAAAGCTATAAATATAATATCTATAATTATGGAGGTGATAGGGAAGTCAAAACGATATAAAACCCAAGATATTGCTCCAAAAGTTATAAAAGCAGACAAAACATATGCTAGAGATAAAATAATTTTCATAGCATAGGTCTTTTTTCTGCTGGCTTTTATTTCATAAGTATCAAGAATATCTTTTTTATATGCAATTTTCATAACTTCCATAGTAACAATATTTAAGTTCTTTTTTGATGGACGTTTTATGCTAATTACAATTAAAAACATTAAAACAGTTGGTATAATCACATCAGCAGCTAAAACCGCTGCATTAATTTTATCTCCGAGAGCCTTTTCTATTAATATTTCTATTAAAACTAAAGATAATACTTTAGTCACAAATATTGAAATAGTAGAATAAATAGCGGCCCTAGAAATTCTAGATTTTAGTGTGCGTAATCTTTTTAAATAAGAATCTCTTATTTTGCTTTCTAAAGTTGAAGGATCTGTAATTTCTTTTCCAATACTAACTGCATCGCTAGATCCATCTTGTCCAGATAAAATATCTCCCATTAATAAATATGGTGTATCATATCTTTCACATACAGCATAAAATTTATTTGCTAATGGATTTATTAAATTGCGTTCTATGTTTCTCCATATTTTAAAAGCATTTTTAGATATAGTTAAAACTATTTGCTCATCAGCTTTTTCCCAACCAGGATATTTATATCTTAATAAATTATAAACTATCATGGGTTTATCTAATTTAAATAGTGATAAACACGTGGCAATATAAATTTGAACATCAGCCTCGTCTTTTCTTAAAAGGTTTGATTCAAAAATTTTGTCAGAAACGTTAATTTTGTCTTTCATTGAGAAGAACATATAATCAATTAGTGCCATTTCTTTAATAGATGGAGACAGCGTTTCTTCTATTTCGCAAGCAGAAACTTCTATTAACCAATTGTAAAACTGAATACCAGCTTTGCCGGCTTTATTCTCTGGGTTGTTTTTTAGTATAAAGATATACTTATCAATTACTTTTTGAACCTCTTGGATTTTTGATTCTTCAATTTGGTCGTTTGGAAAAAGTCCGCCTCTTATTAGTTCTAAAACCAAAGATTCTGCTACGTTTTGTGTTTCGGTAAAATCGTTTAACTCAAAATCAAAAAACTTTCTTTTAAGTTTTCTGATTATAGATGCTCTACGCATTAAGTGTTCTTCTTTCCAGTCTACGATGGTTCTTATATGTTCGTAAAATTCAGCAACCTTTTTAGCAACCTCGTCAACGTGTATGGTAGTAACACCATCTTTGTGAAGATTTTTTTGTTGCGAAATTCTGTATTGGTTTATTAGTTTTTTTGTTGCCTCAGAAAGTTCATTGGCCATAAAAATTACTTTTTGTTAATAATTTTTTCTTTTATTTCTTCAATAAATTTATTTATAGGAAGTTGTCCCTTGTCGCCTTCGCCACGAACGCGAACACTAATTGCATTTGCTTCAATTTCTTTGTCGCCAATAATTAACAAATAGGGAATTTTTTGCATTTCTGCTGTTCTTATTTTTTTACCCAAGGTTTCATTTTCATCTTTTAACTCTACCCTAATGCCTTCATTTTGCAATTGTTTTTGTATATTCTTTGAATAATCTAAATGTTTTTCTGAAATAGAAATAACAGCAACTTGAACTGGCGAGAGCCACAATGGAAATGCCCCGGCGTAATGTTCTATTAAAAATCCAATAGTTCTTTCATGTGTGCCAAGAGGGGCTCTGTGTATGCAAATGGGGGTTTTTTGTTTACCATCATTGTCTGCATAGCCCAAGCCAAATCTTTCTGGAACTGCAAAATCAACTTGGTTTGTTGCTAAAGTAAATTCACGCCCAATAGCAGACCAAACTTGAACATCAATTTTAGGTCCGTAAAAAGCAGCTTCATTTTTTACTTCAACAAACGGAATTTTTTCTTTTAACATAACATTGCGCACCATAGTTTCTGTTTTTTTCCAAAGTTTTTCATTGTCAATATATTTTTCGCCTAGGCCAGCCTTAGAATGAGTGCTAAAACGCATTACGTATTTTTCTATGCCAAATATTTTAAAATATTCTAAATATAATTTTATAACAGCTAAAAATTCTTCTGCAAATTGTTCTTCTGTGCAGTAAATATGAGCATCATTCATCTGCATAGATCTTACTCTCATTAATCCAAATAATTCTCCGGATTTTTCATAGCGATAGCAGGTGCCGTACTCTGCCAATCTTAAAGGTAAGTCTTTATAGCTTCGTTGTTCGCATCCAAAAATCTCATGATGATGAGGACAATTCATTGCTTTTAAATAATATTTAGTTTTTTGCCCATCTTCACTTAAAATCATTGGAGGGAACATTGAATCTGCATAATAGGGCAAATGACCAGATGTTTTATACATTATTTCTTTAGCAATATGTGGGGTTTTAACCATAAAGTATCCACCCTTTCTCTCCATGTCTTTGGCTAATTTTTCTAATTCGTCAATTATTATAGCCCCATTTGGTAGCCATAAGGGGAGCCCTGGGCCAGTCATTTCTGAAAAAGTAAATAGCTTTAAATCTTTTCCCAGTTTTCTGTGGTCTCTTTTTTCAGCTTCCTCCATCATTTTTAAATAATCAGAAAGTTCTTTTTCAGTTTCAAAGGCCAAACCGTAAATACGAGTTAGCATTTTATTTTTTTCAGAACCTTTCCAATATGCTCCAGCAATTTTATTTAATTTAAAAGATCCAGGTACAATTTCTTTTGTATTTTTTATGTGAGGCCCCTTGCACAAATCAACAAACTCACCACTTGTATAAATGGAAACATTATCTCCGGGCAAGTCTTTTATAAGTTCTAATTTATAAGGCTGAATAGCAAATAATTTTTTAGCTTGACGCTTAGCAATATTTTTTTTCTCAAATTTAATTTTTTGAGAAATTAATTCTTTCATTTTTTTCTCAATTTTTTCTAAATCTGTTTCTTCTAGTGGTTTTGGTAACTGAAAGTCATAGTAAAAACCGTTTTCAATTGCTGGCCCCATGCCTAGTTTTGTTTTTGGCCAAAGCTCTAAAACAGCCGAAGCCATAATGTGTGCTAACGAATGTCTAATTTTATCTATATTTTCCATAGTATTAATGTATGTAAATTTATAAACTTATTTAGATAATTCTACCACCTTTATTAATGTAGGTAAAGGAAAAATTTTAATTGACATATTTTATATAATATTATAAATTTATATTAGTAAACACGGATAAATTTCGTGTTTTTGACAATTCAAGTCCATTTTTGCCGATTAAGCTATATAAAGGTAGAAAAATATATGAGCAAGAGAAACAGGAGTAGGCCGTCAAAGAATAATCCCAGGACTGGGATAATCAATAAAGGAGCTCGCTACTCAGGAGCGAAAATTCACGATATTAAAGCAACAATTCCGAATGAGATTCTTAGTGCTTTAATCCCGACTATCATTACATATGGGGCGGATGTCATTTGTACTACTGCTAATTGGAGTGGTTGGACGGAGATTAAGGTGGTTGCACGACCAAAAATCGAAGGATTTACTCATAGTGGAATTGACCGTCGTCATGCCAATCAGATATTGGTCGCAATGCGCGGGTGGAAGAAGGTTTATGGTAAAGAAGCGCCATTCTCAACGCCATGGCCAATTGTTACAGTCACATATCGGTAAAAAGCGTCCATGAGAGAAGACAACAGACCCGAAGATATTGATAGCCGAGCTGCTTCAATGTTCGACATAGTTTTAATTTCAGCTGTTCTGGTGGCCATATTTGTAGTTCTTGGTTCTATTTTATTTCATGAAACATCACCAGAAGGTGACAAGGTTGAATACCGCGCAGAATAGAGAATATGAGCGATAATAGATGCCCTGGGGATGATGACGATGGGATGTCGGGCTTAGATTACCTTATTCGTGCAGTAGAAATTATCATCGGTATCATATGCGTATTCATTATCGGTGGAGTTTTGTATGCTACATGGAATTATGCTAATCAGCAGTGCAAAAATAAAAGCTGTTCTCCTGGACAGCAAAATTATTTGCGGATAGTTTTTTGGTGGGATTGATATCCTGCCTCTTTTTTTACTTAAAAAACCGCCAATTGGCGGTTTGAGAAATTTTATGATTCGCGGTTTACTAATATTTCTTGAACATCGTCAGCTACTATTTTTATTTCTCCATTTCTGTCATCAACTCTTCCAGCAACAAAAACAATTTTATTTTCCTGCAAAGCTGTGGGGTTTCTTTCTAGCAGGTTGGGGAATATTACAACTTCTGTTTTGCCAGTTAAATCTTCTACTTTCATAAACAGCATTGGTTGACCTTTTTTTGTTATAATTTTCTTAATATTAGAAATTAGCCCACCAATAATTATTTTCTTTTCTACAAAAGTCTCGTCTATTTTTGAAATAGCTGTTGTGCGGGCATCAAAAAGTTTTTTAAATCCATTTAAAGGATGGCTACTTACATATAGCCCCAAAAGCTCTTTTTCCCAGCTTAGTTTTTCAAAATTAGTGGCTGGGGTTGCAGAATCAAGCTTTATATCATTATTGCTTATTTTTACGCTAGCGAAAAGCCCCATCTGATTAGTATTTTTATTTTTAGTCTTTTCTCTGGCAATTTCAAGCATTCTTTCTAGGTTGCCTAAAAGCTGGTTTCTTTCTGCAAACTCATCAAAAGCTCCAGACTTAATTAGAGCTTCCATAGATTTCTTATTTAAATCTTTTGATTTTACCCTATGTATAAAGTCACCAATAGACTTAAATGGTCCGGCATTTTTTCTTTCTTCAACAACGGCATCAATAATATTTACTCCAACATTTTTAATAGCAAGCATGCCAAAGCGAATTTGGTTTTTGCCATCAACAACTGTAAAGTTTTTTAAACTTTCATTTATGTTTGGTGGCAAAACTTCTACGTTCATTTTTTTGCATTCATCAATTAAGAAAGAAATTCTTTCAACATCATTTCTTTCTGATGTTAATACAGAAGCCATAAATTCAACTGGGTAGTGAGCTTTTAAATAAGCAGTTTGATAGGCAATTGTGGCATAAGCTGCTGAATGAGATTTATTAAAACCATAAGAAGCAAAAGGTAAAACCCATTGCCATAATTGTTTGGCAATTTTATTTGAAACGCCATTTTTTACTGCTCCATTAATAAATTTTGCTTCTTGAGCATCAAGCAAGTCTTTAATTTTTTTACCAACAGCTTTACGCAAAACATCAGCTTCGCCCAAAGTAAACCCAGAAATTTCTTGAGCAATTTTCATTAATTGTTCTTGGTAAATACAAATTCCATAAGTATCTTTTAATATGGGTTCTAGTTTGGGGTGTAAATATTCAATTTTCTGTTTTCCAAATTTTCTTTCAATATAATCTGGAATAAATTGCATAGGACCAGGGCGGTATAAAGCCACCATAGCAGTAATGTCTTCAAATTTGTTTGGCTTTAATTCTTTTAAATATCTTTTCATTCCATCGGATTCTAGTTGAAAAACAGATGTTGTTAAAGCGTCTCTTAAAAGTTGAAAAGTTTTATCGTCGTCATATGGAATTTTATCTAAATTAATTGATAATTTATCATGCAAAACATAAATACGTGCTAAGGTGTCTTCTATTATAGTAAGGTTTTTTAAGCCCAAAAAATCCATTTTCAAAAGACCCAAATCTTCAATACCATGCATTTCGTATTGAGTAATAATTCCTTCGTCGCCTTCTTTTGGTGGCCTTTGCAAGGGAACAGTATCTGTGAGTGGCTCAGCCGAAATAACAACTCCGCAAGCATGAGTTGAAGCATGGCGAGCTACGCCTTCAAGTTTTTTGCCCAAATCAATAAGTCTTGTAGCCAGTGGGTCGGTTTCATATTTTTCTTTAAACTCGTCAACTTTTTCTAAAGTTTCTGTTAAGTCCATGCCAACTGGAACCATTTTAGCCATTTGGTCGCAATAAGAATAAGTGTATTGCAAAGCTCTACCAACATCGCGAAGCACGGCGCGGGCAGCCATTGTTCCAAAAGTTATAATTTGAGCAACATGGTCATGTCCATATTTATCTCCAACATATTTTATAACCTCGTCTCTTCTTCTGTCAGCAAAATCTAAATCAATGTCGGGCATAGATATTCTTTCTGGATTTAAAAATCTTTCAAAAAGTAAATCATGTTTTAAAGGGTCAACATTTGTAATGCCAGTTAAATAGGCAACAATAGAACCACCAGCAGAACCTCTGCCTGGGCCAACAATAATTCTGTTTTGTTTTGCCCAATTAACAAAATCTTGAACAATTAAAAAATATCCTGAAAATCCAGTTTTTTCTATAACCGAAATTTCATATTTTAATCTTTCTAATACTTTTTCGTCTGGCTTTTCTCCGTAGCGTGATTTTACTCCTTGCCAACACAGTTCTTCTAAAAATTGTTCGGCAGTTTTTCCTTCGGGCAGTGGGAAAGTAGGCAGTTTTGTTTTTCCTAGTTCTATTTGTAAATTACATTTGTCGGCTATTTTTTGAGTATTTTCAATAGCTTCGGGAGTATCTTTAAAAAACTCTTGCATATCTTCTGGAGAAATCATAGAAAAATTATCTTGAGTCATAGATAATCTTTCGGGGTCGTTTATATCAGCTCCTGTATTTATTAACATTAAAACATCTTGAGCTTCTGCGTCTTCTTTTCTTAAATAGTGAATATCATTTGTGGCAACCAATGGTATGCCTGTTTTTTTTGAAAGTTCTATTAATTTTTTGTTTGCAGTTATTTGTTCTGGTATATTTGCGTGATGTTGCAATTCTAAATAAAAATTTCCTTTACCAAAAAACTTCTCATATTTTAAAGCAGTTTCTTCGGCTTCTTCTAATTTGTTTGATAATAGTAATCTAGGAATTTTTCCTTGAATGCAAGCAGAAAGCCCAATAAGGCCCTCTGCGTATTTTTCTAAAATTTCTTCATCTATTCTTGGTTTATAATAAAACCCATCAAGGTGAGCTATTGTTACAAGTTTTATTAAATTTTTATAACCTTGTTCATTTTTTGCCAATAAAATTAAGTGATTTCTTTTTGAGTCTATATTAGAGCGTTTGTCGGTAAGTTTTTCAAAAGCTACATAAACTTCGCATCCAATTATTGGTTTTATTTTTTTAGCTTTTGCTTTTTTAAAAAATTCAACAGCCCCATACATAACGCCATGATCTGTTAAGGCCACCGAGTCCATGCCAAGCTCTTTTACATAATCTAAAAGCTCGTCGATTTTTGGCAAACCGTCTAAAAGACTATAGTGGCTGTGTACGTGTAGGTGAGTAAATTTGTTCATTGATTTTATTCTTCATTTTACTTATTTAGGCGTCGATATGCAAGCATTGACATGATATTTTTATTATATTGTATTCACTTATGTTTGTTGTATCCATAGCATCATAATTTACGCTATCGCTGAAAATGTGATGTTGATATTTTTTTAATGCTTGTGATATAATTAAACAATACTAAAATTATAATTTATTTGTATGAATAAAATTAGAGAAAATATATTGTTACTTCTAATGGGCGGTTTGGCCCTTGGGTGTAGTTATACGCCCCAAATGCAAGGTAGGGTGTTAAAAATGGCCTATAAAGAATGGAGAAAAATAAATCGTAAAGATCTTAAGAGAGGCATCGATTATTTATATAGATTGAAATATATTGATAAAAAAGGCGGTGGAAATGATATAGGCGATTTAACACTAACACAAAAGGGCAGATTAAAATCTTTAGACTTTCGACTTAATAATTTAAAAAATCAAAAAGAGAAATGGGATGGGAAATGGAGAATGGTTGCTTTTGATATTCCAGAAAAATATAAACAAGGAAGAGATGCCTTGCGCAATAAATTGAAAAGTATTGGGTTCCGTGAATTGCAGAAGAGCGTTTTTATTGTACCTTACAACTGCAAAGAGGAAATAGTGCTTTTGGTTGAATTGTTCAAATTGGGAAAATATGTTCGTTTTGGAGTTTTGGAATTTATTGATAACGAAAATTATTTGAAAAGTTTATATAAAATTAGTTAAAAGAGCTAAAAGATTTACATCATAATTTACGCTATCGCTGAAAATGTGATGTTGGGGAGGACATGAAATACCTAAATTTAAATTGTAAAATAAACAATGAAAATTCCTAATCTTAATGAAGAGAAAAAGTTATGGAAGAAAGGTTTTAAATATGTGGTTGGCCTAGATGAAGTGGGCAGGGGTCCGTTAGCTGGGCCAGTTGTAGCCGTAGCAGTAATGTTACGGAATTTTCAATTTTCAATTTCTAATTTTCAATCAATTTCTAAAAATCCAATTTTCAAGAAAATTAACGACTCAAAAAAAATGACGGAGAAAGACAGAGAAGAAGTTTATAATGCACTAATAAAAAACACCGACATAAAGTGGGGAATTGGCGTTGTTTCAGAAAAAGTTATTGATAAAATTAATATTTTAGAAGCAACAAAATTGGCAATGAAGAAAGCTGTTTTTGCACTTTCCCCAAAAATTGACGACCGTCAATTTTTGGGGAAGAATGTTTTTTTACTTTTAGATGGAAATTTTGGTGTAGATTTTAATGAAGTCGCCTCCGCCAAAGGCTTCGGCGGACCGAAGCAAAAACCAATAATAAAAGGGGACGAGAAAGTTATATCAATTGCAATGGCCAGCATAATTGCAAAGGTGACACGAGATAGAATGATGCAAAAATTTCATAAAAAATATCCTAAATATGGTTTTGATAAAAACAAAGGTTATGGCACAGCTTTTCATATAGAGATGATAGAAAAACATGGCCCTTGTAAAATTCATAGAAAATCATTTTACCCTGTTTCTAAATTTTAACCGGGTGAATAGTTATTCACACTTGACCTATTGCTTTAAAAATTTGATAAGTTTAAAATAATATAATATCAATATTTTTATTTAATGAAAAATATAAAATTTAATTTAATTTTATTTGTAGCTATTATTTTAGTCGCTGTTTTTGGTTTACAATTTGCATCGGCGGCTTTAGTTGTTTGGTCTAACGAGTCACCAGACATATCGACATTCAATTTGGAAGTAAAAGAGACCAATGGCAATGAGCTAACAGGAGAATTTACTATTACTAATAGAGAAGATTATTATCTAAGTGATTTAAACTACGAAATCAAATTATTTAAAGGTAACTCGTATTCTGATTTTAAGTTGATGGATGTGTTGGTTAATAAAGAAATATTTTTTGTAGCTCCTAGAGACACAATTACAAAAACTTTTAAATATACATATCCTAAAAATATTACTGCAGGAGATTATATTTTAAGGGCACAAGTTATGACTTCTAGGGGCAGAGAATTGCCATGGGACGATTTAATAATTCAACTATCTGGTGAAAATAAATTTTTAGATATTCTTTCAGAATATTCTAAGGTTATAGTTGATGTTCCTATAAAGCCACAGAAATTTGAAAATAATGCAAGCACAACCAATCAATCAGCGCCCGCGCCAATTAATGAATCAGAACAAGAAAGTAATAATTCTAGAACAAGTAGCAGTAGTAGTGAGGCAGCTCCCAGCGTTGGTGAACCAGATATTGATTTGCCCGAGAATGTTTTAACACCTCCGCTGGTAACGAAGCCATCAACTCAAAAAGTAACACCGTCTTCTGACGTGGTGATTTTGCAACCAATAAAAGGGCGCACTGAATATAAGCCCAACCCTGAAGGGTTGATTATTGAAGGAGATGCTCCTTTAGTTGTAGGCGAAGGAGGTGGTCGCCAGGTGGCTACACCTTTAGAAGGAATTTTAGTATCTGCCGGAGATGATATCTATGCGTATTTAAAAGTTAATAATCCGGGAGAGGCAATTACGGTTAAACCACACATAAAGATTTTTAATAGACAGACTAATATGTCTATAGCAAAAGAATATGACGATGCAGAAATAACTTTTGCTAAAGGAGAGACCAAAGAAATTAGTTTGACTCTTCCAAAATTAGAAAAACCAGAATCATATTTAGCCGAAGTAAAATTTTATAAAAATAACGAACAAGTTTCTGGGATTCAATATTTTAGATGGGTGGTTAGGGGGTTAGGTGGAAAAATTTTATATGTTAAGGCTGACAAAGATTATTATAATGCGGGCGATAGCATCAATTTAAAAATTCAAATAGCCGGTCCTGCTGACACTTCAAACCCAGGCATGGGCCAATTAGAAGTATCTGTTAATAGAAAAATTGGAGGAAATATTGCTAAAGTTTCGCAAGAAGTGCCGTTGGGGCAAGGAGTGTTTTCAGCAGATATATCAATTCCGGTTAAGTTGGATGTTGTTGCGCCAGTTATTAACGTTAAATTAATGAAAGACGGCCAAATTTTGGATGAACAGAATATAAATTTGCCAGTTTTTTCAAAAGAAGCTAAAAAAATAAAACAAACACAAATTATCGTTATTGTTGCCGTGGTCGCAGTTATACTTTTATTAATAATTATAACTATTTGGATATTTTATAAAAGAAAATATAAGGGCTCTATTCAAACCAAAAAGTTTTTATTAATTTTAGTAATTTCTTTATCCTTTTTTGTGCCTATTTTATCAAATGCTGCTTTTACTGAATTTGAAATTTGGTCAAATCAGGTTCAAGAAAATTTTAGGCAACATTTAAAGGACGTTGCGGATGCTTTTTGGGGGTCTATGAATCTTTTTGAGGTTTGTGTTTCCCCTGACAATTACGTGACTCAAGTTCAGCCCAATGGAGTTTTGCCAATTAATGGAGATATGGTTTCTGATTTATGTGTTAACTCAGTTAATCCAGTAGATATGCAACATACTTTAACTCCAAAAGCAGGCCCTGAGTGTGTAACATTTAATAATTCTATTTCAGGTGGTTCGCATGATTCAAACGATATATATTCTTGGCCGATTGTGGAGGTGGATGTTAAGGGTAACACGACACTTGAGTTTCATCATCAATTACAAATGCCCGTTAACATACCGTGTGGAGTATATAATTTAAATACACACTGGGAAATGCCAGTTTATGAAAAAGGTTCTAGCACTCCAATCCAAACAGATGTAGGAGATAAAGATATAACCGTTATTGTTGGAAGGGCGGGCGTTTGTGGTTCTGCCAATGGAGTGATTAGCACCACCGCACCAACTTCTAATTTATGCGCTGACGGCAGGGCATCTAATGTTGCGAGCATAGAAAATAACTGGAGATGGACTTGCGATACAAGCGATCAATGTGCAGGGCCGGATGCTGAGTGTTCGGCTCCTAAAGTGGCTGTTACAGTTGAATGCGGAGCAAATGCCAAAACATATCTAGCTACCGATACAAGTTTTAAGGGAGATTTTTGTACTAATGGTGTAATCTCAAACCCATCTAATCCTCCTTTTCCAACATCTGTTAATCCAACAACAACTTGGATTTGCCCAGGCTCTCCAAGTGTAGAATGTAGGGCGGTTATTTCTGGTGGTAGTTGTTTATAATTTAAAAAAGTTAAATATCTCTAACGGTTAAATTTAATGAAACAAAAGAATATTTTATTAATATTGTTACCCCTATTGTTTTTAGGTTTGTTTTTATGTATTGATAAAATTTCGGCATCATATGTTAATCAGGGAGATTATTATGATAATGATCCAAACAATGATATTGATGCATATGCTTATCCCACTTCGCACAATTATGAATACTCTAGTTGGAGTTTTGATAGTTTGCCAGACGGAATGTATCCTCATATGTATGGAAGTTGTTCTAATAGTGCTTGCAAAGATTGGTACGAAGCCTTTAATGGTAGTGCCATAGATGAATGGCTGACTAGTGGGGGGAGTATTCCTTGGGATGAGAAACTTTGGAAAAATTATAATATTACTGTCCGCGGTTCTACTAACTATAATTATTATGGCCCAGGTTATTATATGTTTAGAATAGAATATCCAGAAGAAACTTATGATAGTGCACTAGGCGCTTATAATAATTATGGGAATGTGTATTTTTATGATTATAGGCATTGGGATAGTTTTAATAGCTCTTATTATGGTTATGTTAAAAATGCCAATGTGCCAGTTTTGTTAACAGGCACAGGATATTCAGATCAAACGGTTTCCTTAAGAATGACTTGGAGTTTTGGTTGGAATGTTCAGAGCTATGACGGGTTCTACCCAAATAGTTATATTCCTTTTAATGTTTATTATACTCCTATAGCTCATAATGGAGTATGCGGAGATTTAAATGGAACTTTTACTGAATCTACTAGGCCTAATCAGGGCATAGCTTGTTTGAGTTGGCCTTATGTGACAACTGTTGAGTTTGCTACAGTGGATAATCCAACAACTACTTGGACTTGTGAAGGAACTTTAGGTGGAGCAGATCAAGGCTGTGCTATGAAAATAAAAGTTGATGGTGTTTGTAACTCGTCAACTAATGGCCATCAATTAAGCATACAGCCCAGCGGTGACGAACTTTGCAGTAAAGGTGCTCCAACAATGGTTGCGGGCGACGGGTCTTTGCAAAGACCATGGCAGTGGGGATGTCTTGGCATTAATGGGGGAACTAGCACCAGCATCACAGCTTGTTCGGCAACTATTAAAAAAGATGGAAAATGCGGAACATTTACTAATGGCGGATCTTTTCTCTCAGCTCCAAGTGGCAACAACAATCTTTGTGATTATGGAACAGCTACAGCTGTAACAGGAACTGGAGCGGTTGGAAACCCTTGGACATGGAAATGCAACAGCCCTGATGGGGGAGCTCAATCTCTAACATGCACAGCAAATGCTTCTGGAACTTCAGTAGATGGTGTTTGTGGTCCAGCAGCTACAACTTATAATCCTGGGGTGACTTCTTTTTCTGGTAATCTTTGTACAATAGGAATCGCTAGCCCTACGCCGTCTTTTCCAACTGCTAGTGATCCTATAAAAACCTGGACGTGTTCAAATGGAAGTGGAAATAATAGCCCCACTTGTACTGCAGTTTTAACTGTAGATGGAGTTTGTGGCCCTGCCGCAAAAGCTTATCCCCTTGATGATTTATCATTCCCAGACGGAGATTATTGTAGCTCTGGAACAATGTTGACAGATAGTCAAACATATTATTACAGAGTTAGCGCTATTAACTCTGTTAACCCCGGACCTGCTTCTGCGGTAAAATCAATATCCACGCCATAATTATTATGATTAATATTAAAAAAACAATTATAACCGCCGAAGTAATAATTTTTACGATAGTTTTTAGTTTTTTTATTTTTGGAGATGTTTATGCTGATGAATCTGTTACATGGGGTGGTACTAGCACTGGTAATGCGGCTTGTGCTGCTATAGGTAGAAATTGTACCACGGCCTATACATTAACTAACACAGTAATTCCTTGTGATCGCAATTGGTACACGGGTGGTCATGCAACGTGTGCAAGTTCTGTAGTTGGTGTGGGTACTACTTGGATTCTTGATTCTTTTGGTAATAGTCGTACTAATACTGGTAACGCAGCTTGTGCCGCCATAGGCAGAAATTGTATTAAAGCATACAACTATAGTGGAGTATTACAAACTAATTGTACTTCTAGTACTATTGGTGGCACTGCCTTGTGTGAAAGTTCTGTAGTTGGTGTGGGTACTACTTGGACCAACACTTCTACTGGTAATGCAGCTTGTACTGCTATAGGCAAAACTTGTAATACAGCATACAACTATAATGGAGTATTAAAAACCTGTAGCACTAGTAGTAGTGGAGGAACTGTTTTGTGCAATGTCCCAATTACGGTGACATGCTCGGCAGATAAAACATCAGCGTTGTTAAACACGCCAGTTGTTTGGACAGCAGTAGCTTCTGGAGGCTCTGGCTCATATACATATTCTTGGTCTGGAACAGATAGTCTTTCTGGATCAACGGTGTCTGTTAGTAAATCTTATCAAAGCGTTGGCACAAAAACAGCTAGCGTTATAGCAACTTCTGGTGGCAATAGTAGTCCTGCTACTTCTTGTTCTAATAATGTGAACGTTTATTCTCTTGGAGCGCCGGGTGCACCAACTGGGTTGGACGGAAGTTTTTTTAATTCTGCAATGAATATATTTTGGACAGCGCCTTCAAGCGACGGAGGGAGCGCAATTACAGGTTATAAAATTGAAAGGAGCACAGATGGAATTAATTGGACTGAATTAGTTGCTAATACTGGAAACACTAATACAACATATTCAGATAATATAACTTCAGGGTTAACTCTTGATAATGTAGACGGCGCAACTGCAACTTGGAGGTGCGCAGGACTTTGTGGGGTAACTCCAATTTGCACTGCTACAAGAAATATAGGTTGTGGAACGTTAGGCGCAACAGGTGATGGCAGATTTTATGAAGATGGTACTACCGCATGGCCAGTAGGTACTTTTTGTTCAGTGGGATCGTATCCTGTTATCGATGATGGCTATACAACTGAAATACCCGGAGGTCCGGGTTTCCCAATTGTCACTAGTACTTCTACAACTTGGAAATGTTATACCGCCAGCACGCAAAGTTATTCTGACAGATGTATTGCCAATCTTAAAATTAATGGTCTTTGCGGGCCAGCCGGCGAATTAGAAGTAGATGGTGGTACTGCCTATTCAGAAACAGATGTATTTCCAAAGGGTGCATATTGTGAAACCTCCAGTAATTATATAAATCCAAGCCCAAATCCTCTTTTATTAACTGGTTCAAGAGCTACATGGGTTTGTCCAGGGGCAAACACGGGCGAAGATAGTGGCACTTGTTTAGCAAAAAAAGCAACCGGGCCTTCTGTTAGTAATCCAAGCGCAAGATTAGACAATTGTTATTCTGATCCTACTAATCCGCCCGCTGGAACTGGTGGAATATATTTTAGTTGGACTTATAATGACAACGATGCAGGAAATACTATTCCTCAAGAATCATCTATATTAGAGATATATAACAATAGTAATCTCGTGCCAAGTAATTTAGTTTATCAAAGCCCCCCTAGTTTTAATGCTACTGCTAAGACAATATATGTTGGAGGTGCAGGAGACATACCATTTAAATCAAGTGGTTCATATTATTGGCGAGTGATGGTTTCTAATAGCAGGGATGATTCTGATTGGTCCGCTACTCAATCTTTTACAACTTCAGCTCATGCTTGGCCATATGCAGTTATTGATGTTAGCCCCGAACCTCATATAGTTAAAAAACAAATCTGCATTAGTGCCGTAAAGTCAGCTTGTTACGATGGTGCAGATTGTGATTACACGTGGACATTAGATTATAATCTTAAAAATCTTACGCCTAGCAAAGTAAAAGAACCAAGAATATGCTACGCCTATCAAACTATTGGGCAGCGCACAGAAGAATTAATGGTATGCGACAGTCATACAAACCCCCATTGTTGCTCGGCCACAGCTAGCTTTAATGTGAAGAATACTTCAAACGTGCCACAGTGGAGAGAGATATCGCCGTTTTAGAAATTAATTTTTGGGCGGCGGTTTTCCGCGGAAAACCGCCGCTTTGATTATAGCTCTTGCAACTTTTTAATATTTGTTATACAATACAAAGTAATTTGAAAATTAAAAGTAAAAATTAAAAATTTAGAAAAATGGCAGTACCAAGACATAGTCATACAAGAGGAAAAGTGGGCAGAAGTCGAATGCACAAATATATAAAAAATGTGCAATTAAATGTTTGTCCAAAATGTAAAAAACCGATTTTATCTCATACGGCTTGTTTGAATTGCGGATATTACAAAGGTTCAGAAGTTATTAATGTTTTAGGAAAACTTACCAAAAAAGATAAAAAGACTAGAGAAAAAGAAATTAAAGCCGTAGAAAAAGAAACAAAGCAAGAAGAATCTTTGACAATGGAGGGTCTTTCAAAAAAGTAAACATAAATTAAAATTTCACCCGGTTAAATAAATTTTTTTAAAATTTAATTTTGTAAAAACAAAATTATTTAACTGGGTAAAAATTATGGCCAGCCGGCATTTATCACGTTCAATCGTTTTGCAGTCACTTTACGAGTGGGATTTTTATGACAAAAAACTAGTTTTAAAAGATATTGTAGAAAGAAACATTAAAGATTTTGGTCCTGGCTTAGAAGAATTAAATTTTATTTGGAGTTTAATAGACGGAATTGAAAAACATATATTAGAGCTTGATAAAATCATAGAAAAAGCAGCCCCAGAATGGCCAATTGCTCAAATAGCAATGATTGATAGAAATGTTTTAAGAATTGGATTATTAGAACTTTTATATTCTGATAAAGAAGAAGTTCCACCAAAAGTTGCTATAAATGAAGCCATAGAATTGGCCAAAACATTTTCTGGTCAAACATCAGGAAAATTTGTAAATGGAGTATTAGGAACAGTGTATAAGCAAATAGAGGAGAAGTAATTAGTAACAAGTAACGAGTAATCAGTAAAAAACGGGAAAAATAAATTATTAATTATCCGTTACCGGTTACCCGTTACCGGTTACCCGTTCAATAATGGATTTTGAAATTTTAGAAAAAAAATTAGGAGTAAAATTTAATGATAAGAATCTTTTAAAGCATGCTTTTACGCATAGGTCTTATTTAAATGAAAATCCTGATTTAAAATTAGAGCATAATGAAAGGTTAGAATTTTTAGGAGATGCTGTTATGGAATTAATTGTAACAGAGCATCTTTATAAAGAATTTCCAGAAAAAGCAGAAGGAGATTTAACTAATTGGAGAGCAGCCTTGGTTAATGCAAAAATGTTAACTAGTGTTGCAAAAGAATTAGAATTTAATGACTTTCTTTTGCTTTCTAAGGGTGAATCTAAAGAAATGGGCAAAGCCAGAGATTATATATTAGCCAACACCTTTGAAGCATTTTTAGGAGCATATTATTTAGATTCTGGATTTAAACCGTGTGATGAATTTATAAGAAAGAATTTATTAAAAAATTTAGCAGAAATTATAAGAGATGGTTCTTATAAAGATGCTAAATCAAAGTTTCAGGAAGAAGCTCAAGAAAGAGTTTCTATAACACCAAATTATAAAGTTATAAAAGAGTCTGGCCCCGATCACGAAAAAAGTTTTGTAGTGGGAGTATATTTAGAAGAAGAATTGGTTGCCGAAGGCATGGGGTCTTCAAAGCGTGAAGCAGAATCTGCGGCAGCAGAGTTGGCCCTAGAAGTAAAAAAATGGGGAAAATAATATTACCTCGCTTAAATAAATAATAAAATAAAAATATGCTTACAATTAGATTAACAAGAAAAGGAAAAAAGAATCAGCCATTTTTTAGAGTGGTTGTAATAGATAAAAGAAGTTCAACAAGAGGTGGAAGATCTGTTGAAGATTTAGGTTATGTTGACCCTTTAAAAAAGAGAAGAAGTTTTAATGCAGAAAGAATTAAATATTGGTTATCTAAAGGAGCACAAGCATCGGCTACCATGCATAATCTTTTAGTTTCTGAAAAAATTATTGAAGGAGAAAAAATTCATGTTTCTAATTTAAGTAAAAAAGCAAAAGAAAAAATTAAAGTAGCAGCCGAAGCAAAAGTTGCAGAAGCAGAAGCTACAAAGGCTAAAGCACAAAAAGAAGCCGAAGATAAGATAGCAGCCGAAAAAGCTGAAGCCGAGAAGTCAGCAGAACCAGTAGCAGAAACACCAGTTGAGGAAGCAAAGCCCGAAGAAGTAGCATCAGAAACTGCACCAGAAACACCAGCGGAATAATAATTTTTAAAACAAAAATTCGCTGAAGGGCGGATTTTTAGGTATATGGGTAAGTAGAAGCTGTCTATTGACAAGGCAGTTAAGATATGCTATAATTAAGTATATTGAGATAAGCTATAAATTAAGGGCGTTTAGGTGATTTCTCTTTATTGAGCGACCTCCCGGCTCCGGCTAGGAGACTCGAGATATAAAGTTCGGCAAATGGAAAATTTTTATAATTTTTCGCAAGTCTCGGACAAGAGAGATCTCCCAAGCGCCCTTTTAAATTTTGACCCTTTACTTTGCGGACATGTTAAGATATTGATGAAATTGAATTTTCTCACTGACATACGATTACTCCGCAAAGCGAAGGGTTGACATATTGTAAAAAAAGAATAGAATTAAGCTAATTAAAGGTCGCAGAATGATAATAAGTTTAAATGATAAAGCAATGGCAAAAGAATTAGATTTAGAATTTCTTGAGTACATTGTCAAAGCATTAGTTGATAATCCTAAAGATGTCAAAGTTGACCGAAAGGTTGATGAAATGGGAGTATTACTTTCATTGAAAGTAAATCCAGCAGACATGGGTCAAATAATTGGCCGAGAAGGATCAACAGCCAAGGCAATCAGAAACTTAGTCCGAATTGTAGGACTAAAGAATCACGCCAGAGTGAACCTCAAAATTGAGGAACCAGAAGGCGGACGTGCTCCAAAACCAGAACAAAAACAAGAAGTATTAACAGACGACATCGATAATATTTCTTTGTAATTCAATTTACAAAAGTCAAAAACTGTGTTATTCTTAACACAGTTTTTGTTTAGATCTTTGCTCGGGCATCTTTATCGCTCGGCAGTCAATTTTCTGCTAACGCCATTGATACGCTTCGCGTCTAAATGGCTTGGTCAGGCACTTCGTGTCCTGAAATACGCTGAAAATTAACTGCCTCGCTTAGTTTATTGCCTCGCTATAAATTTTTTATCTCGCTTAAAATCTAATATGATAAAGTTCGATGTAATTACAATTTTTCCAGAAATGTTTGGCTCTTATTTAAAAGAGAGTTTGATTTCGCGTGCACAGAAAAAAAAGTTTATAAAAGTTAATTTACATAATTTAAGAAAATGGACAACCGACAATCATAAAACAGTTGATGGTAGGCCCTTTGGCGGGGGATTGGGAATGGTATTAAAAGTAGAGCCAATATATAAGTCTGTAAAGTTTATAAAGTCAAAAGCTAAAAGTCAAAAAACTAAAATTATACTTTTTACGCCAAGGGGAGAAAAGTTTAATCAAAAATTAGCTTATAAGTTATCAAAATTAGATCAAATAATTTTTATTTGTGGAAGATACGAGGGCGTAGATGAAAGAGTGGCAGAAAAAATTGCTGATATGCAAATTTCTATTGGTGACTATGATTTAATGGGTGGTGAATTGCCCGCAATGGTAGCAATAGAAACTATTTCAAGATTAGTTTCTGGAGTAATTGGCAAAGAACAGTTGCTCAAAGAAAGGGTATCAAAAACAGGTGGATTTTTAGAATATGCTCAATATACGCGCCCAGAAGTTTATAAAGTTCGTAAAGTTAATAAAGTTGAAAGTTGGCGAGTGCCGGAGGTTTTATTGTCGGGAGATCATAAAAAAATAGACGAATGGAAAAAATTACACGGCAAGGTTATTGAATAACAATAATTTTTGTGGTATAAATTATGATATGAGATAGGGGCGTGTGGCTGAGCAGCAAAGGCAACAGACTGTAAATCTGTCGGGTTCTACCCTTCGCAGGTGCAAGTCCTGCCGCGCCCACCCTTCGACTTGCTTCGCTCGCTCAGGGCGGGCAGTAAGCCGATGTAGCTCAGGTAGCAGAGCACATTCTTGGTAAGAATGAGGTCCGCAGTGCAAATCTGCGCATCGGCTCAGATTATTAAATTAATTTACAATTTTCAATTTCTAATTTTCATTAAATGTTTAAGGATTAATTTTCAATATAGATTTAATAGAAATTAAAAATTAGAACTTATAAATTTTCAAAATTATGGCAGTTAAAAAACCATTTTTAAAAATTCAATGTACTGTTTGTAAAACAACTAATTATTTTACAAAAAAAACAAAAGCAATGGCCGAGAAAAAACTCGAGCTTAAAAAGTTTTGTTCAAAATGCAGAAAATCTACACCGCACAAAGAATCTAAGAAATAAAATCTAAAAACCCCGCATTGCGGGGTTTTTAGATTGAAAAAAAATGTTTTTGATGTTATATTTATAAAAAGTGATTTTATTGAAAATTGAAAATTAGAAATTGAAAATTCCGCCGTTTGGCGGTTACAGGGGCGTGGTGAAATGGTATCATATCGGTCTCCAAAACCGTTGGTCTGGGTTCGATTCCCAGCGCCCCTGCAAGGTAGTATAATAAAAATGTATGGGAAAGAAGGCACCAAAAAGTTTAGATTTTTCAAAGGTGTCAGTAAATGACTTAATTCTTTTTTGTATACATTCTGTGGTATCTAACTCAGAGCAATGTAGCTTTGAAAGGTTAATTAAAGAAGCTTTTGCTTTATTCCCTGACATGTTAAAATTTACTAGATATCCTATTTGGCCTGATTCGCGTAAACTAGACAGGCCATTAAGAGCTCTTCGTAACGAAAAAATGATTATAGGAGACCCTAAAACATATTTTATTTTAACGGAATTGGGTGAACAAAAAGCAGCAGAAGTTGCTAAGAGTTTACGCCAAGGAAAATTACTTTAATACAATGAAAAAAAGAGATTTATCTAAAATATCTATAAAATTTTTTGAGAAAATTTCATCAACAGTTATAACTATTTTAGTGTTAATAGTTATTTTTATAATTCTTCAAATATATCTTCCTATAAATCCAACTTCGCACGAAAATATTGTTTTTACTGTAGAAAAAGGGTGGTCAGATGATCAAATTGCTAGTAAATTAGAAGAGTTAAAAATAATTAGAAGTAGTTTGTTTTTTCAATTTTATGCAATAGTGTCTTTAAAACATTCTAGTTTGCAAGCAGGAGAGTATAATATATCTCCTAAAATGTCTACATACACAATTGTTAATAAAATGGCCAAAGGAGATGTTATAAAAGATAAAGTAGTAATTTTAGAGGGCTGGAACATAAAAGATATAGCAGAATATTTAGAATTAAAAGAAATTTGCAAAAAAGAATATTTTACTTCTCTAACTAAAATAGATTATTCTGCTCAATTCAATTTTTTGAAAGACGCTCCTAAAAAAGCAGGTATTGAGGGTTATATTTTTCCAGATACTTATCAAATTGCAAAAGGAGAAAGTTGTGAAGATATAATAGACATTACTTTAAAAAACTTTGATAAAAAATTAACTCCAGAATTAAGGGTAGAAATTATAAAACAAAAGAAAACTATTTTTGATATTATTATAATGGCTTCTATGATAGAAAAAGAAGTAAGAACAACAGAAGACAAAAAAATTGTTTCTGGAATTTTGTGGAAAAGATTATCAGTTGGCATGCCTTTGCAGTTAGATGCAACGGTAAATTATATTACAGGTAAAAATGATCCGGGGGCAAAAATAAAAGATACTAAAATAGATTCGCCATACAATACTTATAAATATGCTGGTTTGCCTAAGGGGCCAATTTCTAGTCCTGGTATTAACTCAATAATGGCCGCTATTTATCCTAAAAAAACAAGTTATTGGTATTATATGACAGATGGGGTTACAATTTTTAGCGAAACCTTTGCTCAGCATAAAGCAGCAATTGCTAACTATAAAGCTAGTAAGTAGTATTGAAAGAAAGGTGAAGGGTTGACATATAGCAAATTATAGATTAATATATATCTACAATATAAATTTACTCCGTTTTACGGGGAGCCACAGACAGTAGGGATTCTTCATCATGAAGAAAGTAAAAATCCTACCGAGGCAACATAAATATCTTTAAGATATTTTTTGTTGAGGTCGTCCTAATTCTGTGGTAAAACACGGATTTTATTTTATAAAAATATAAAATTTATGGCACTAACAAAAGTACAAAAAACAAAACAAATAGAAAGTATTAAAGAAAGGGTTGCAGAGCAAAAATCAGTAATTTTTGTTGATTTTGCAAAAGTGGGTTCAAAGGAAATGTTTAGCTTAAGAAAGAACTTAAAAGAAGCTGGATGTAGATTAAAAATTGCTAAAAAAACATTAATAAGAATTGCTTTTGGTCAATCTGGTATTGCTTTTTGGAATAAAATTAAACCAGCTGTTCCAGGACAGTTAGCATTAATTTTTGGAATAGAAGATGAAATTGCACCAGCAAGAATTGCAAATCAATTCAAAAAAACCAACGAAAATTTTAAAATTTTAGGAGGAATTTTTGAAAAAAGATTTATTGATCAAACTAAAGTAATGGAATTAGCTACTTTGCCTTCAAGAAATGAATTATTGGGCAGATTAGTGGGTTCTATTGCTAGCCCAATGTCTAGCTTTGTAAGAGTACTAGACAAAATAAGTAAAAAAAATTAGAATAATTTTTTTAGAATCTCGTATTTGGAAGCTAGAAGTTAGAATAGAATTCAAGCTACAAGATACTAAATTCTAAATTCAAATATAATGTCAGACGAACAAAAAGTAGAAGTACCAGCTAAATTTGAAAAGTTGGTATCAGAAGTAGAAAAATTGTCAGTTGTAGAATTGGCAGAATTAGTAAAAGTTTTAGAAGCTAAGTTTGGAGTTTCAGCAGCAGCTCCAGTTGCAGCCGCAGCTGCAGCAGAAGGACCAGTTGAAGAAAAAACATCTTTTGATGTTGAATTAAAAGAAGTTGGAGCTCAAAAAATTGAAGTTATCAAAGTTGTTAGAGATGTTACAGCTAAAGGATTAAAAGAATCTAAAGATTTGGTTGATGCAGCAGCAGCTGGTACAGCTCAAATGGTAAAAGAGGGAGTTAAGAAAGAAGAAGCAGTTGAAATTGAAAAGAAATTTACAGCCGCTGGAGCAAAAGTTGTAATAAAATAACATATAGTTATTAGAAAAACAGGGGATTAGCCCCTGTTTTTGTTTAGTTAAAAGGCTTGACATAGCATTATAACTATGCTATGATATATTTATGGACCTTGAGATACAAATCGTTTTTGGCGCAGGTAACTGCAGGCGATTTTATTGATTGGTCAGAAATCACACACACCACCAAGTTACCATGAATAACGTATCAAGATGGATATTGATCAGTTTGTCGGCCGGTTTAGTTGCCGTTATAGGCAGCGGCTGGATTCACAAAAACCTCCAAGATACGGAAGTGAGGGCCTATACTCAGGCCTCGCTCCGAGAGACCGCCAACATCCTCGTGAAGAAAGCCAAGCCGTACATGATGGACGTGGATTACTACGTGTACTCCATTAGGCTCCGCGAGCTGGAGAACCGCCCGATATTTGATCGGGTGGATGCTGAAATTCTCCGTGTCGGTGACAGCTATGAGGATGTCGCCGCCGACGTCGTGGCGCAACTGCGACACGCCGGGTTCAGCGACACTGAGATTGAGGAGCTCTGGAGTGCCCAGTGGAAGGTTCGGCTCATGTCCACCTGCTGGCAGGTGGATGAGTTCAAGGGGATCGTTTTGGACGGTGACAAGCCGGCCAAGAGGTGCACCCTGGAGGAGCTTTGTCGGCTTCAGTCGGCTGAATTTCTCCCTGCTAAAGCAGAACTCGACCGACTCCTCGCGGAGGCGAAGATGCCCGTCGTGCTGGTTGAATAAGCCGGTTCATGCGCTGGGGAGAAGTCCTCCTCAGCGCCCGCCCCTTAGTAAAACTCTTTACTATTGGGGCTTTTTTGTTGCTTATTTTTGCGGAAAAATATAAAATGAATAAATAAATAGGGCAGTTGGACGATTAGCTCAGCTGGTTAGAGCGTTGCATTCACATTGCAAAGGTCGCAGGTTCGAGTCCTGCATCGTCCACTCGAATAATTATGGTGATAAAGTCTAAAATTTTTAGAAAACTTGTTTGGACGCAACACTCTGAAATAAAAATGAAACAGTATGGGCTTTCAAAGTCAAAACTTTCAAATATACTTTTAAAACCAGAACGTAAAGAGCAGGGCATTGTGCCAGGAACAACAGCAGTAATGCGCACTAACAAGGTTTTGTTTAAACAAAAACAGATAACTTTAGAAGGGGCATGGCAAAAGCCACGCAAAGCCCCTGGAGAAATTTGGTTGATGTATAAAGATATTAACCAAAAAAACTCTTTGACAGGAGCCAAAGAATCAATTAGAAAAATAATTAGCGCTTGGCGATATCCTGGAATCTCTAAACCCGGTGAAGAAATTCCAGTACCCGATGATATTAGGCAAGAGCTCTTAGAAAATGGAGACGAATAAAATTATTGGTTATACATTATTAATTGTTGGATTACTACTAATAGTTTTGCCGTTATGGCAAACTTATAATATTTTTACAGGCAAAGCTTTGCCAGCTCAGGTATTTGTGCAACCCGAACCTAGTAAATCAGCCCAAGTTGCAGGTCCACTAGATATACAGGGCCAAGTTCAAAATGCCATGCTAAAAGTTTTACCAATAGACTTTATAAATAATACTTTAAATCTTACAAATTGGATGTTGTTATTATACATATTAATCTATGGTGGTGGAAAGATAGCCGACATTGGTGTAAAATTAATCAAATAATATGGCCTTTAGTCAAAAGAAGAATATTTTTATTATATGGCTTAAGTGGCATTTTTTAGAAGTGCCAAAGTTTTTGCTTGAAGTTTGGCAAAATTATGTTTTGTTTGTTTTAAATTATTTTTCTTTGCCAACTCTGTTAAAATCACTATTTTCTCCTTGGCGTAGATATAGGTGGAATTATCCTAAAGGTTTTCAAATTGGTGAAATTGCAGGAACGTTTCTTTCTAATGTGTTTTCTAGATTTTTGGGTTTTTTAATGAGAATTGTTTTAATAGTGTTGGGAATTTTATTGCAAGTTTTTGTTATATTCTTGGGGGCAGTAATATTTTTGTTTTGGATATTAGTGCCAATTATTATATTGGTGGGGTTTTGGTTTGTTTTATTTTATTAATAAGTTAAATATCAAATGGCGTTTATTTTTGACATTAAAAATACAGAAATATTTTTGGCAGTAAAGAGAACCAAGTCTTTGCTTTTTAGATTTGCAAAAATTTTAAAAGATATTTCTTTGCTGTTGTTTATAATTTCTTTGTTGCTTATAGGTTTTTCTTTGTTTAATTTTGGTTCTGGTTATTTTGCAGAAAAAATGTTAGTTTTATTTTTTTCTGCTTATCTTGTTTTTTGGAATATTAGTTTATTTAAGGAATTTAAAATTAAAAAACCAGAAAATGATTTTAAAATTTCTGATGCAGTTGCTAAGCATAGTAATTATAACTTGGCCGAACTTTTGAGCTTTAGCGCTACTAATATTATTGTAGATTCTATTAAGTTTTGTAAAAAGAAAAAAATTAAAATCAATTCAACTTCTTTATTTTATTCTCTTGTGAGGTTTAGCAAAGATGTAGATTTAATTTGTTTACGATTGGGGCTAACTCCTAAAAAGTTATTAATTGATATAAAAAATTATTTAGAAAAAGCAGAAAGAATTGGATTATCTGAGGACGCGGATATTTTTTCTGATAATTTTGAAAAAACTATAAAAACAGCTCTTAAAGTTTCTTTTGATAGAGGTCATCAAGCAATTGATGATAAAGACATATTAGTAGCTCTGGCCAAAGAAGATGAGCTGTTTCAGAAAATTTTAGTAGAATTTGATTTGAAGGCAGAAGATGTTGAAAATTTAACTTTATGGTTAGAATCTGCAGAATTATTAAGAAATAAAAATAAAAAGTTTTGGACGTATGAAAATTTATTAAGACAAGGGTCTTTGGGAAAAGATTTTGCAACTGGCTATACAATAACCTTAGATAAATACTCTACAGACTGGAGAAAGGTAGTTTCTAATTGGAAATATAGAGAAATTATAGGTCATAAAAAAGAATTAGAGGCAACAGAAATAGTATTGGCTAAAAAAAGTTCATCTAATGTTTTAATAGTGGGGGAAGCTGGCACTGGTAGAAAAAGTATAATTGAGGCTTTAGCTCAAAAATGTTATTTGGGAACTTCTTTAGAAGAATTGAATAGTAAAAGGGTGGTTGAGCTAGATGTTATTATGTTGGCGGCTCAAATACCTGATTTTGAAAAAATGGAATCTGCTTTAGAACAGATATTTTCAGAAGTTATTTCCTCTGGAAACGTAATTTTAGTTATAGACAATTTAGAAAATTTTGTTGGTCAAAAAATACAAAAAGCTGGAGCAGTTGATATTACGGGAGTGCTTTCAAAATATTTGCCACTTCCAAATTTTCAGTTTATAGGGATAACTTCTTATGATGGTCTTCATAAAAGTTTAGAGGGTAACTCATCTTTTTCTAATTTTTTTACAAAAGTTGAAGTTTCTGAGGTTACAGAAGCTGAAACTATTAATATATTGCAATCTTCGGCTTTAGAATTAGAATATCACCATAAAGTTGTTATTTTATATCCAAGCATAAGAGAAACAGTAAATTTAACTGCTAGATATATGCCCAGCTTGCCATTTCCTAAAAAAGCATTAGATGTTTTAGAGGAAACTGCTGTTTATGTTCATAGATTAAAAGAAAAAATTGTTTTGCCTCACCATGTTGCAGAAATTATTTCTAAAAAAACAGAAATACCAGTTGGAAAAATGGAAGTTAAAGAAAAAGAGGTTCTACTTAATTTAGAAAATCTTATTCATGAAAGAATTGTTAACCAAGAAGAAGCTGTAAAGGGCATTTCAACCGCCATGAGGCGGGCTAGAATGGGCCTTGCCTCTAAAAAAAGACCTATGGGTACATTTTTGTTCTTAGGGCCCACTGGAGTTGGTAAAACAGAAACCGCAAAGGCATTATCACAAATATATTTTGGGTCTGAGCAAAAAATGATAAGACTTGATATGTCGGAGTTTCAAAGTGTTTTGGATATTCCACGATTAATTGGAGCTACTTCACCAATAGAAATGCAGGGTCTTTTGACCACGCCAGTTAGAGAATCTCCATTTTCTTTAGTTTTGTTAGATGAAATAGAAAAAGCGCATCCCAATATATTAAATTTATTTTTACAAATTTTAGACGAAGGTCATATAACAGACGGACAGGGTCGCAAAGTTGTTTTTGCTAGCACAATTATTATTTGCACTTCAAATGCGGGAGCTGATATTATTTTTAAACAAGTAGAATCTGGTCAAGCGCTAGAAAAAGATAAATTATTAGCTATGCTTTTTGAGAAGAATATATTCAGGCCCGAATTTGTTAACCGTTTTGACGCAGCTGTAATTTTTCATCCTTTAACAAAAGATAATTTAATGAAAATAGCCCAGTTATCTTTGGGCGGGTTGCAAAAAAACCTAAAAGAAAAAGATATTAATTTTGAAATTACAGAAGAGCTAAAATCAAAAATTGTGGAATTATCTTATAAGCCAGAATTTGGAGCTAGAGAAATGAGAAGAGTTGTTCAAGATAAAGTAGAGGCAGTGGTTGCCGAAGCTTTGTTGTCTGATAAAATAAAAAAAGGAGATAGAATAGAAATTGATTCAGAAAGCTTTGAAGTTATTATTAATCCGATTGAATAATTAGCTATTGACATAAATATATAAAAGAGTAGCATATAAATATAAATAGATGAATATTAAAAACCTCACAATTTTATTGAACTTGTTGTTATTGGACTTGCGCCAGGAGGTTTTTGATAATGTGTAAACAATAAAACAAAAAAATATCAAAAAATCCTCCTAACAGAGGATTTTTTCTTTATTATTCTCGTTAGGCTAAAGCTTTAAACAGTTTTAGCCTAGCGAGAATAGTCGCACTTTCAAAATCAAACTACACATATAGCCATGAGAACAATTAAATTTTCGCATGCAGTAAGAGGCAATTTAGACGTTGCCTCAGCAGCAGATGCTATCAATGAAATAGCTGAAAAACTGAACATCACGATAGTTAGCGAAGGAGCATCTTACAATGAGGAGACAGGAGAAATCGACATAAAAGTGAAGATAGACACTTCTTCTGGAGAAGTTCATAAATTCGAAAGTACCCTGCGGGAGGCTATTGATAATTTAGCACAGGTGGATGAATCAGCGATACCTGCTGCGTAAAAGTTTATATAAAATAGTGATACTATTTTGGCTTGATGAAAATCGGGCCCTTTTTTTATGCCTGTGCACAAGTCTGTTTTTATATAAAAATGCTTTTACTGACCTGTGGATAACTATATTAAAATAGCTCTATTTAAGACTATTTTTGACAGTGGGGCAGGGGTGTTGACTAGGTGCCATGAAGTGGACTATAAATAAGGAGAAGTGGGGAGATGTGGATAAATGTGGGAAAACTGGTAAAATAAGAGTATAACTAAAATAAATATATTTTCATGTTAATTGGTCAATACGAACATACAATTGATATAAAAAAGCGATTAGCCCTTCCATCTAAATTTAGAGGAGAGTTGGGCGAAAAGGTGATTGTTACAAAGGGAGTAGAGAACTGCTTGATTGTTTATACAGAAAAAGAATTTTTAGTAATTTCTGAAAAATTAAGTAATTTAACTATTAGTCAACCAGAAGCTAGGGGATTTGCAAGAACATTTTTAGCTTCAGCTATGGAAATAAATTTAGATAAATTAGGAAGAATATTAGTTCCAGACTATTTAAAAAAATATGCAGGGTTAAATAAAAATGTTGTTATTTGCGGATTGTCTAATAGGTTAGAAATATGGGATTTGGAAAACTGGAATGCTTGGACAAAAGAAACAGAAAAAGGAGTTAGTGATATGGTTTCTAAATTAGGAGGGTTAGGAATATAAAAAATATGATACATACAGCTGTTCTTAAAAAAGAAGTTTTAGAAGGTCTTTCTCCAAAACAAAATGAAAACTTTATTGATTGCACAGTAGGTGAGGGGGGCCATGCAGAAGATATTCTTAAAAAAAATGGACCAATAGGAAAAGTGTTAGGTATAGATTTAGACCCACAGCAAATTGTATCTAGCCATTGGTTAGAAGCAATTTATAAAGATAGAGTTGCATTGGTTAACGATTCTTATACGCACATTACAGAAATTGTTGAAAGAAAAGATTTTAAACCAGTTAATGGCATTTTATTGGATTTGGGAATGTCTTCTGTGCAATTAGACAAGGCTCATAAAGGTTTTTCTTTCAAAGTAGATCAAGGGATAGATATGAGATACAACGACGAAACGGGATATCTTACAGCAGAAAAAATTGTAAATGAATGGCCTGAAGAAAAAATTGAAGAAATGTTAGAAGAATATGGAGAAGAAAAATTTGCCAGAAAAATTGCTAAAAGTATTGTAGAGCAAAGAAAGCTAGGAAGAATTAAAACAACATTTCAACTTATAGAAATTATAAAAGATTCTACGCCTAGCGCATATTGGGGAGGAAAAATTCATTATGCAACTAGAACATTTCAAGCATTAAGAATTGCAGTTAACGACGAACTGGAAAATATTAAAAAAGTATTGCCACAAGCAGTTTCAATTTTAGAGCCAGAAGGCAGGTTAGTGATAATATCTTTTCATTCATTAGAAGACAGAATAGTTAAACAGTTTTTAATAGAAGAATCAAAAAAGGGAACAATAAAAATATTAAACAAAAAACCACTAACAGCTTCCAGAGACGAGCTTGGGAAAAACCCCCGCTCAAGATCTGCAAAGTTGAGAGTGGCTATAAAAATATGACAACAGCTATATTAAGCTTAGGCAAAGCACAAAAAAGAATACAAAGTAGAATACAAACACAAATTGATTCTATAGAAATTCCTACTATAAATTGGAAATTATTATGTATTGCCGGATTCTTTATGAGTTTAATGCTGTTGGTTTTTTATGTTTGGCAAATAGGCAACTTAACTAAGAGCTATTATTTGGTATCTGGATATGAAAGACAAATTAGTAAACTTTCTGATGAAAATAAAAATTTACAAATTTCTTTTGCAGAAAATAGTTTTATGGAGCAAGCTATGGTAAGAATGCAAGAATTAAATTTTCAAAAAGCTACATTAATAAAATATGTGCACGTATTAGATTCTGAAACTCAAACAGCATTAGCAAACAAATGAAGAAAAATGTTAGCTGGCGAATAAGTTTTATTTTAATAGCCATTATCTTATTGGGGACGGGTGTTGCTGCTCGTCTATTTTATTTACAAATTTTAAAACATAAACTTTACGAAGCTCAAGCACTTGGCCAACAAGTAGATTTTAACCCAGTTATTGGCCCAAGAGGGCAAATTTTTTGTGAAAATAGCCAAGAAACAAAAGGCGGAAAAGCTTCTGGAGATGTAAAAAGTTTAGCAATTAATAAAGATAACTGGACTATTTCTGTAAATCCTAAAGATATTACAAACAAACAAACTTTTGCTGAAATTTTAAGCAAAAATATTGGCCTTGCACAAGAAGAGATATTATCTAAGATAAGTGCTCAAAATTCTTATGTGGTAATAAGAAAAAACTTATCTTCAGCAGAAGCAGATAAAATTAAGGCTTTAAATATTAGAGGTTTATTTTGGGAAAATAATCCGGAAAGATATTATCCTCAGGGGCAGATGGCTTCAAAAACGCTTGGATTTTTAGGTGGTTCGGGAGTTGGGCAATATGGCATAGAGGGGTATTACGAAGACATATTAAAAGGCAAAGAAGGCATTCAACAAAAAAATATTGGTCTAGACTCAGTATTTTTAAATGATGATAGAATTTCTTTAAATGGCTCAGATATTTATTTAACAATTGATTATAATATACAATTTCAAGCAGAAAATTTATTAAAACAAGAAAAAATAAAAAATGATATAGAATCTGGTCAAATAATGGTTATAAAACCTGATACCGGAAAAATTTTAGCTTTGGCTGGTTTTCCTAATTTTAATCCTAATCAATATTCTAAAGAGTCAGATTTAGATATTTTCCAAAACCCAATTCTTCAAAAACTTTTTGAGCCAGGATCTATTATGAAGCCATTTACTATGGCTGCCGCCCTAAACGAAGGAAAAATAACACCAGATACAACCTACACAGACACCGGAGTAGTAACATTTGGCAATTATTCTATTTATAACTTTAATAGAGAAAAATCTGGGCTGCAAACAATGACACAAGTTTTAGAAAAATCTATTAATACAGGTGTTGTTTTTGCAGAGCAAAAAATATCGCATCAATCATTTTTTAATTATATTGATAAATTTGGATTTACTCAAAAAACAGGCATTGATTTGCAAGGAGAAGTTTATTCGCATAATAGTTTATTAAAAAATGGTCATGATATTGAATATGCAACAGCTTCTTTTGGCCAAGGAATTGAATTAACTCCTATTCAAATTACTAGAGGATTTTGTGCAATAGCAAACGGTGGCAAATTGGTAAAACCATATATAGTTGAAAAAATTGTTGATGGAAATAATGAAATTTATACTAAGCCCGAAATATCTAATTCTATTATTTCACAAAAAACAACCACTCAATTAACGAGAATGTTGATTAGTGTTATTGATAATGGTTTTAATAAAGTAGCTCAAATTCCCGGATATTATTTAGCTGCTAAAAGTGGAACAGCTCAAATTCCTTTAGAAAATGGAAAGGGGTATAGACCAAATAATCAGACTATTCAAAGCTTTGTTGGTTATGGCCCAGCCCTAAATCCCGAATTTTTAATATTTATTAAGTTAGATAATCCTAAATCATCTCAATCTTCTCTTTCTGCAGGCCCAGTTTTTAAACAATTAGCTCAATATATTATTAATTATTGGCAGATTCCGCCAGACTATGATGTAGAAGCCAATACGCAACCTGCTCAATAAAAAACACCTCGAGAAGTTCGAGGTGTTTTAGATGTGGCCCTACCGGGATTTGAACCCGGGTTTAGTGCTTGAGAAGCACGCGTCCTAGACCAGGCTAGACGATAGGGCCATGATTATTTATGTAAATTTATATTATTTTTATCATAAATTTAAGGTTTTGTCTATTTAGCCGTGTTTAACCAACAATAAGTTATCCCCATAGCCATTGAGTTATTTTTAGGGTAAAATAAATAAATATATAATTATCTGTTTATGATTAAGAATTTATTTAAAAATTACATTTATCCAATCTCTGTTTTTTCTGGTGGGGTAATTGGAGTGGGGTTTTTATCTTTGCCATATGTTGCAATGCAATCGGGCATATGGATAACCTTAGGATATTTTATAATTTTAACAGCTTTAATTGTTTTAATTAATTTAATTTTTTGTGACATTAGCTTAAAAACTCCTGATTTTAAAAGATTCCCCGGTTTTGTTGGCCATTATTTTGGAAAAAAAGCAGAGATTTTTACCATGATTTTAATTATTGTGGGGGCAATAGGAGTTCTTTTAGCATATTTATTGGTTGGCTCCCAGTTTTTAGAATCAGTTTTTAAACCAGTGTTAGGCGGGAGTACTTTTTTATATGTGTTAATTTATTTTTTTATAGTTAGCATAATTGTATATTTTGATATAAAAGTAGTTTCTAAAGTAGAATTTTGGGTTTTAGTTTTACTTTTTTTATCTTTGCTAGTTGTTTTTATAGAGGGTTTTTCAAACATAAAATTAAGCAATATTTTTAGTAATAATCAAAATATTGGAATTGATAATTTATTTTTACCCTATGGGCCGTTATTGTTTGCTCTTTGGGGCGTTGGATTAATACCAGAGGTAGAAGAAATGATTAGGGGCAACAAAAAAAGGTTAAAATCTATAATTACAGCCTCTACGATAATAATTTCAGTTTTTTATTTTTTATTTGTTATTTTAATATTAGGCATAACAGGAAATCAAACAGATCAAATTGCTTTAATTGGTCTTAAAAATTTTTTAAATAGTAATTTAGTTTCAATTGCCCTGTTAATGGGTGCTTTAGCAGCTATTGTTGCTTTTATCACTCAAGGAATAATTCTTAAAAAGACTTTAGTATTTGATTTAAAAATTAAACATTGGCAAGCATTTATTATAACGTGTTGCCCTCCATTAGTACTTTTTTTAATTGGATTTACATCTTTTATACCATTATTGTCTTTTATTGGAGCAGTATTAATTGGAATTGATGGAATTTTGATTTTGTTAATGTATAAAAAAATTGGAGGAAAAAATATAATAATTTATTCGTTGTCTTTATTGTTTCTATTGGGAGTAATATATGAATTAATGTATTCCTGCCTACCGGCAGGCAGGTTATAAAATAAACGTAAATTATATGGTTTTACAAATTTTAGGATTTATAGCATCAATATTTATTTTATCTTGGTTGAGCTCTAAAATGGTGTCGGCATTAATTAACATAGCTAAATATTTGCGTTGGAGAGAGTTTATTATTGCTTTTTTTGTAATGGCAGTAGCAGCATCTTTGCCAAACCTTTTTGTAGACATTGGAGCTGCAATGCGAGGTATGCCAGAATTAGCTTTTGGTGATATATTAGGAGGAAATTTAATTGATTTAACTTTAGTTTTGGCGTTAGCTGTATTTTTTAGCGCAAAATCTTTGCCCGCAGAAAGCGAAATGGTACAGAAGTCAGCGGTTTTTACATCTATAATAACCCTTCTTCCTTTATTTTTAATTTGGGATCAAAAATTAGATAGAATAGATGGTGTAATACTTTTGTTGGCTTTTTGTATTTATACATGGTGGATGTTTTCAAAAAAAGATAGGTTTAAAAAAGTTTATAGGGGAAAACCAAAGAACGAAGGGGTGGCATATTTTGGTTTTTTAATAAACACAATAAAAATAGTATTTTTTATAATTTTACTTTTAGCGATTTCTTATTTTATTATAAGTTCTGCACAATTTTTCTCTAGTCAGTTGGGTATATCTTTATCGCTTGTTGGTATATTAATTGTGGGGTTGGGAAACTGCTTTCCAGAAATATATTTTTCTATTATTTCTGCCAGGAGAGGGGAAAATTGGCTTATTTTGGGTGACTTAATGGGGTCTGTAATAATTTCTGCTACTTTGGTTCTTGGTATAATTGCATTAATTTTTCCTTTTGAAATTAAGGATTTTTCTCCATTTTTAGTTGCTAGAATATTTACTATAGTAGCTTCTTTAGTATTTTTAGTGTTTATAAGAACAGGTAAAAAAATTACCAAAATAGAGGGTTCAATTTTTACGTTAATTTATATACTATTTTTAATCACAGAAATATTTTTACCCCGTTAAATTTTTAAGGTAATATATTAAATATGGATATATCAATAATACTTTTAATAATAATTGCAGTTGGGGTAATAACAGCGGTTTTTTTGTTGCTTCGCAAAAAGGAAGAACCTACCAAAAAAGATGATGGGTCTATGCTTATGCTTCAACAACAAATAAACCAAATTGCGCAAGCAGTTGATTTAAAACTTTCGGAATCTAATAAAAACGCGCAAGAGCAGTTTAAATATTCTGCTGACATAATAAAAAATGTAACAGAAAAATTAACCAAGTTAGATGAAACAAATAGACAGGTGGTTAACTTTGCAGACCAATTGAATTCATTGCAAGATATTTTAAAAAATCCTAAACAGCGAGGAATTTTAGGAGAATATTATTTAGAAACTGTTTTAAAAAATGTTTTACCACCAGGAAGTTATGAAATGCAATATAGGCTAGGAAAAAATGAAGAAGGCGATGAATTAATTCCCGATGCAGTTGTGTTTGTTAAAGAAAAAATTATTCCCATAGATTCAAAATTTTCTTTAGAAAATTATAATAGAATTATTGAGCAAAAAGATCCTTTAGAAAAAGAAAAACTAGAAAAAGTATTTGTAAATGATTTAAAAAATAGAATTGTAGAAACATCAAAATATATTCAGCCATCAAAAGGAACAATGGATTTTGCATTTATGTTTATACCCCACGAAGCCATTTATTATGATTTGCTTATAAATAAAATTGGAGCATTAAAAGAGGAAACAGAAAGTTTAATTCAACGCGCAGCCTCTAAATATAAAGTAATTATTGTTTCGCCAACATCATTTTTGGCATATTTGCAAACAGTGCTACAAGGGTTAAAAGCTATGCAAATTGAGGAACAAGCCAAAGATATTGTAAAAAGGGTTGGAGATTTGATGACGCATCTTAAAAAATATGCAGAAAAGTACGATAAATTAGGAAAATCACTTTCTACAGTAATTAATCAATACAATGATGGAGGAAAAGAATTTAAAAAAATTGATAAAGACATTATAAGAATAACTGGTGCTGAGGAAGCTTTGGGTTATGAGCCTCCCGCATTAGATAAGCCAGATTTAGAAGATGGTGAGTAGCGGGGTTGACGAATAGCACATTTTTTGCTAAGATATATCTATATAAAAACACTCATATGATAGCAATAATAAAAACTGGCGGAAAGCAATATTTGGTTCAGCCAGGAGACAAAATAAAAGTAGAAAAGTTATTAAAAGAAGTAGGAGAAGAAGTTGTTTTCTCTGATGTTTTATTAGTGGAAAAATCTAAGAAAGTAGAAATTGGAACACCTTTTGTTACAGCTCAGGTTCATGCAAAGGTTTTAAAACATGGAAAGGGAGATAAAATAATAGTTTATAAATACAAACCAAAGAAAAGAGAAAGTAGAAAAATTGGTCACAGACAGCCATATACAGAAGTGGAAATTACAGGAATTAAATAAAATTTTAAAAACCCCGCATTGCGGGGTTTTATATTATGACAAAAGAAGTAAAATGGCTTCTAGATGAGAAGTATAACGGCAAAAAAACAGAAAGTTTTTATAAAGATGTTAAAAGGCTCGAAGCTGGTGAGCCGGTTGATTATGTAATAGGATTTACTGAGTTTTTGGGTTGTAAAATTGATTTATCTAAAAAACCTTTAATACCACGACCAGAAACAGAATATTGGGTATGTGAAGAGATTAAGAGAATTAGTCGCGTTTTTGGCGAACGCCAAAAACGCGACTTTTTTGCCTTAGACATGTTTGCGGGGTCGGGGTGCATTGGAATTGCTATTTTGCGCCACGTGAAAAATGTGAAAGTTATTTTTGCAGATAAAAGCCAAGATTGTGTTAAGCAAATAAAAATTAATCTTAAAATAAACCATGTCAAAAAGGGTTTTATTGTGCGACAATCAGATATATTTAGTAATATAAAAGAGAAGGCCGATTACATTTTCGCTAATCCGCCATATATTCCAACAACACGCAGAAGTAGGGTTGGAAAATCTGTTTTAAAATTTGAACCGCACAAAGCTTTATTTGCCGGCAAAAATGGACTATTTTTTATAAATAAATTTTTAAAAGATGCCAAAAAATATTTAAATGCCGGTGGAATAATTTTTATGGAATTTGATGGTTTGGCAGGCTCGTCACATGCCCCATCGCAGAAAAAAGAAATAGAAAAATTAATAAAAAAATATAAATATTCTAAATGGGAATTTAAAAAAGATCAATATAACCGTTGGCGCTGGGTCGAAATACAATAATTTGACGGAAATTGTCTAATCTGTTAATGTTTAGATAAGTTATCATCTCGCGACTGAGATGCAAACACAAGCAGTTCGTTGTCAACCAAAATAGAGGAAGTAAAATGAAGACGCAAGACATGGAACACAACAGAAAAGGCGCTATAATCGCCGAAGGTAAGACCAAGAGAATTCACAAAGTTCTTGGTCGACCAGGCTTGGTTATTGTTGAGTCGAAAGACGATATTACTGCCGGCGACGGGGAAAAACATGACGTCATCAAAAACAAAGCTGAGCTGTCCACCGCAACAACATGTAATGTGTTTTCGTTGCTCAGGCATTGCGGCTTGCCGGTTGCCTTTGAGGACCAACTAAACCCCAAGGAATTCTTAGCTCCGGCGCTGGATATGATTCAATTGGAAGTTGTGGGGCGTCGTGTTGCAACGGGCTCTTACCTCCAGCGCAACCCGCACGTTCCCAATGGTACAGTGTTTCCACGCCTCGTGACCGAGTTCTACTTGAAGACGCACGGCTGCGAGTTCAACGGACACAAGTTCCCGAAAAGTACGCCAGGGAAATCCTACGACGATCCGTACATGAAAATCGTCGGCGAAGAAGTCTGGCTCTATAATGCGCACATCCCGTTGGCTACGCAGGAGCCATTCCTCAAGCTTCCGCTTATCGAGATTTTCCCGAAAAACAACGGGGAAGAAGTGATGGCACGCATGGCTGCGTTGAATACGCTTGCTTTCCTGATCATTGAGAAGGCCTGGAAAATCCTCGGCTATGACATGTTGGATTGGAAAATCGAATTTGGCTGGTACAACGACACGCTTTGTATCGGAGACGTGATCGACGCTGATTCGTGGCGTGTGATGAAGGATGGGCAGAAATTGTCCAAGCAGGCTTACCGTGATAATGAAGGGCTTACTGTGATGGAAAAAGTCCTACGCAGGACGGCAACACTCACCGGTTGTTTTCGGATTCCCGAGCAGTCTTTGGTGGTATGGAGTGGTTCGCCAAACGATGATACGAACCCCTTCATGACGGCTTTCAAGCTATTCACCGACTCAGGAATTCCCGGATTGAACATTCATTGCTTCGTCAGATCTGCTCACAAAGAAACGATTCAGTCGGCGTTTATGTTACAGGACATGGAATTTGGTTGTAAAGGCCTTGGTGATTCCACCCCATTGCCCGATCCGGTTATCGTCACTAACGTTGGAAGGAGTAATGGTTTGGGACCTATGTGTGCGGCGAATAGCATGGTGCCGGTTATCAGTACAGTTCCCGACCCGGTGGATGTCAACTCATCGTTGCGCATGCCCAGCGATGTTCCGCTGATGGTGGTTACCGATCCTAAACTCGCCGTTCAGGCCGCGCTCAAGATTCTTGCCGGCAGAAATCCTTTATTATGGGCTCTTTTGCGCCTGAAGCAGGAAGAGCGCACGACTAATGCGATTCTGCTTCCGTAATCGGTGTAACTCCATTTTTTTATTTTTGCCCGCTACGCTTTGCGTTTGCCGGGCTCTTTTTTTATGGTAATATATATTAATATGCTAGAGAAACAGATAAAATTATCACCAAATTCGTTAAACCTTTATTTAGATTGTCCACATTGCTTTTGGTTAGATAAAAATTTGGGCATTAAAAGACCTCCGCCATATCCCTATGCATTAAATTCTGCAGTTGACGCATTATTAAAAGAAGAGTTTGATACATATAGAGCAAAAAATTTGCCACATCCAATTTTTAAGGAGAACCATATAAAAGCCCACTTATTTGGCAACCAAAAACTGTTAAATCAATGGAGGAACAATTTGGCTGGAATAAGATATTTTGATGAAGACTTAAAAGCCACTTTATTTGGTGCTGTTGATGATGTTTTAGAATTTGATAATGGTGAACTAGCCCCTTTAGATTATAAATCAACTGGAAGCACAGCAGGAAAAGTTTATGATAGATTTCAGCTTCAGTTAGATACATATACATTTTTAATGGAAAAAAACGGATACAAAACTCCAAGAAAAGGTTATTTAGCTTTTTATATTGTAGATAAAAGTAGGGGATTTATTGATAGATTGCCATTTAGAAAAGAAATTGTAGAAATAGAAACAAATCCATTGGATGTTTATGAAATTTTTAAAGATGCAGTTAAGATTTTAAGAGAACCCCAACCTCCAAAACATAGTTTAGATTGTGTTTTTAAAAAGTTTTTAGATGGGGCAAAAAATTTTAATTAATAGTAATTTAGTGTATAATATAATAAATAATATAAATGAAAATGAAAATTCCTAATTTTTTAAAAAATATATTCACTGACAAGCACAAAAAAAGAAATAGATGGATTGTTGCTATTTTAGTTATAGCTGTATTATCATTTTTTGTTTTTGCCCCTAAGGGCGATAATGAATCTATTCAAGCAGGTTTTGTTACAAAACAAAATTTGAAAGAAACGGTTTTATCTACTGGTCAAGTTGTTAGCTCTACAGACCTTGCATTAAGTTTTCAAAGTGGTGGAGTTGTTACGCGTGTTTCAGTAAAAGAGGGAGATAAAGTTAAAAAAGGAAAAGTCTTAGCTTCTTTAAATGCAGGCTCAGCTCTTGCTTCTTTAACTTCCGCAAGAGGGGCTTTGGCACAAGCAAAAGCAAACTATGATAAACTAATAGCGGGTGCAACATTTAATGATATTAATTCTGGCGTGGTTGTTATAGAATCTAGAAGGATTGTTTTAGATGGAGCATATAACGATGCTTTAAATGCTATTAGCGACGCCCTGTTAAAATCTTATAATGCTTTAACAGCGGTAACTAATTTGCAAAATACTTATTTTACTGGATTTGACCAGGCTGCCAAAGATGGAAAAGCACAAATTCAAGCTGCACTTTCTTCTTTAGAATTATCTTCAAACAAAGCAAAAAGTAGCAAATCTTCGGTAGAAATTGATAGCGCCGTATCTACTACAGTTTATTCTTTAAACACAATTTCAAGTGCTTTAAAAGTTGTTCGTGATATGTTAGACGAAACTTATTATTATGGCAGAGTGCCTGAATCGGAAAAAACCGCAATTGATACGCAAAGAACAAACATTAATACTGCCCTAACAAGTGTTACAAATTATCAGCAGGCAGTATCAAATGCAAAAATATCATTATTACAAAGTCGTCCAGAAATTGATTTAGCAAAGGGGCAAATATTGTCGGCGCAGGGTCAGGTTGATGCAGCTCAGGCTGTTTTGAATAATTTAATTATTGTAGCTCCAGCTAACGGAACAATCACGCAAATAGACGTCAAGGTAGGTGAACAAGCCACCCCACTAAAAACAGCTATAATTTTGCAGGACATAGGCAATCTTTATGCAGAGGCTGATATTAGCGAAGCCAATATTGCAAGTTTACAAATTGGTCAAACAATAGATTATACTTTAGATGCATTGGGGCCAGACCAGCATTTTAGCGGAAATGTTTTAACAATTAATCCTTCATCTACGGTTATTTCTGGGGTAGTCAATTATTTGATAAAAGGTAGTTTAGACAATATTCCAAATATAAAGCCGGGGATGACAGTTAATATCACAATTTTAGTTGCAGAAAAAAACGATGTTTTAGCTGTTCCATCAACAGCAGTAATTAATAAAAATAATAAGCAATACGTAAGAGTTATTGATGACTCAAAGAAAAAAACTTATCACGAAGTAGAAGTAGAAACAGGTTTACGAGCAGATGGCGGTTTGATAGAAATTATCTCTGGATTAAGCGAAGGCCAAGAAGTTATTATTTATATGAAAAAATAATAATATGGCTCTTATCGAAGTTGATAATTTAAAAAAAGATTATATAAACGAAGAAGTTATTACACGTGTTTTGCATGATGTAAGTTTTAAGATACAAGAAGGAGAATTTGTGGCAATTATGGGGCCCTCTGGTTCTGGAAAATCAACATTAATGCATATTCTAAGTTTTTTAGATAGAGAAACCGGTGGTATTTATAAGTTTGAAGGAGAAAATACAAAAGATTTTAACGACGATTATTTAGCAAAATTAAGAAATGAAAGAGTTGGGTTTGTTTTTCAATCTTTTAATTTGCTAGCACGTACAACTGTTTTAGATAATGTAAAATTACCGTTAGTTTATAGCAAGAAAAAAGACCTTGATAAATTAGCAGAGAAAGCTTTAGAATCGGTTGGTTTGTCTCATAGGTTAAATTATTTAACTAATCAAATTTCTGGCGGAGAAAAACAACGTGTGGCTATTGCCAGAGCCTTGGTAAATAATCCCGCAGTAATTTTTGCTGATGAGCCCACAGGAAATTTAGATTCAAAATCTGGCAACACGGTGATGTTTCTTTTGCAAAAATTAAATAATGCAGGACACACTATTATTTTAGTTACACACGAAACTGATACAGCCAACCATGCCAAAAGAATTATTAGAATTAAAGACGGCACAATTATTTCAGATGAAAAAGTAGCAAATAGAACAATTGCTAGTGCAGAAAAAGATTTAGTTAAATAAAATGGATTTTTTGGGAACCATAAAATTAGTATTCAAAACTTTACTTGCCAGAAAAGGCAGGTCCTTTTTGACTATATTGGGAATTGTTATTGGGGTTGCCGGAGTTATAATTATTATTTCTTTGGGCGCTGGAGCACAAAGTTTAATTTTAGGACAAATAACAAAATTAGGTTCTAATCTTTTATCTGTTCAACCCGGAAAAAGTAATGAAAACGGTCCACCAGCGCAAGTTTTTGGTATTACCATAACAACTTTAATCAATGAAGATGCAGATGCTTTAAGAAATAAATCACAAGTTCCTCATGCAGAGGCTGTTGTGGGCATGGTAATGGGATCTGTATCTGTAACTTGGCAAAATAAAACAATAGATACCAATTTTATTGGAACAGATTATAATTTTCCAAATGTTTTAAATACTTCTATACAATCTGGGCAATTTTTTGATCAAAGCCAAGGAGAAGGCGGAGCTAATGTTGTTGTTTTGGGATATTCGGTAGCATCACAACTTTTTGATAACACTGGTATAGAGCCAGTGGGGCAAGTTATTAAAGTTAGAAGTTCAACTCAAGAAAAAGCGGGCGGAATACCTTTAAGAGTTGTAGGAGTTATGGCTGAAAAAGGCAGTGCTATATTTTTGGATTTTGATGATCAAGTTTATTTGCCTCTTACAATTGGACAACAACAAATATTAGGCGTTCGTTATTTAAGAGTTATTGATGTAAAAGTAGATTCACCTGAAAATATAGACCAAACAATTATTGATATAGAAAATGTAATTAATCAAAGGCATCGTATAATAAAAGACTCTGATGCTGATTATACAGTAAGAAATATGGCCGATGCTATAGATATTTTAAGCACTATAACAGATGCTTTAAGATTATTTTTAACAGCTATGGCTGCAATTGCTTTAATTGTAGGAGGAATAGGTATTTTAAATATTATGTTGGCCACTGTAGCCGAAAGAACAAGAGAAATTGGTTTAAGAAAGGCAGTAGGTGCTACTAATAAAGCAGTAATGAGACAATTTTTAATTGAGGCAGGGGTGTTAACGTTTCTGGGAGGAATTATAGGAATAATTATAGGAGTGATTATCTCATATATAGCATCTTTGATTATGCAGTATTTGGGTTATGATTGGGCCTTTGTTATTTCTTTGTGGTCGGTTCTTGTTGCCATAGGAGTCTCAGTTTTAACAGGGGTAATATTTGGATTGTACCCTGCGCTAAAAGCTTCAAAATTAAATCCAATAGATGCATTGCGTTACGAGTAAAAAGTTTTTAAAGTTATGAATAATAAAATATTTCAACAATCTATAAAAGCTTTATCTGCAAATCCTGTAAGAACAATTTTAACTACATTGGGTATTGTTATTGGAATCGCAACAGTAATTACAGTTTTATCAGCTGGAGCAGGATTTAGAAGTTTAATAGATGCAGAATTGGCTGCTTGGGGTACAGATACTCTTTTTATAGAAACTAGAGTTCCGCCCACAACAAAAAGTTTAGCAAATAATAATGCTGCTTCAGCTGATTTAAGTAGGGCTACTTCAACAGTACAAATTACAACTTTTAAAACAACTGATTTAGATGCAATAAAAAAAATAAATAATGTTTCAGGTGCTTATGGCATGACAACTGGACTTTCGGTAGCAAGTTATAGAGATAATGCTAAAAGCGCCATTTATTTTGGTGTTGGGGCAGATATGTTTTCTATAGATAAGCACACATTAAAATCAGGAAGATTTTTTACAGAAGCAGAAGATAGTGGAGCAATTCAAGTGGTAATTTTGGGTAGCAATTTAGCAGATGATTTGTTTGGACAAGACGATTCTATTGGAAAATTAATTAGAGTTGGCAGTTTAAATTTTCAAGTAATTGGAGTTTATAATCCACAAGGGTCGCTGTCTGCTGGTGGAGCAGATGATGGTTTATATATGCCCTTGATTACGGCCCAGAAAAAAATGCTTGGAGTAAATTATATAACAATTGGTGTTGTGCAGTTGGCAGATGTTAATTTAAGCGATATTACTGCTGAGTTAATTAGGCAAACCATGAGAGATTTACATAATGTTAGCAACCCCGATAAAGATGATTTTATGGTTACCACTCAAGCAGATGCAATGAACACTTTTAATACAATTTTTGACGGAATAACAATTTTATTAATTGCAATAGCATCTATTTCCTTAATTGTTGGTGGTGTGGGAATTATGAATATAATGTATGTTGTTGTAACCGAAAGAACCGCAGAAATTGGTTTAAAGAAAGCGGTTGGGGCCACTAATTCAGAAATTTTAAAAGAATTTTTAACAGAATCTATTTTAGTTACTGTTTTAGGTGGAATAATGGGAATTATTTTAGGAGCAATATTAAGTTGGTTGGTTTCATTTATTGCAACTGCTAACGGATTAGTATGGGTATTTACTGTTCCACTTTACGCAATAATTATTGCAGTAGGGGTTTCAGCTGTAATAGGAATATCTTTTGGTGTATTGCCCGCCAGGTCTGCAGCAAGGCTTGATCCTATTGAGGCATTGCGTTACGAATAGTGGACTGATATAATTAAATAATATAAATTAAACTAAGTAAAAAATATATGTTTAAATTTAATAAAGAGCATGGGCAAGCTTCTAAACTACTTTTAGTTTTAGCAGTAGTTATATTAGTGGCTGTTATTATTACATTTTTAATTTTAAAAATGACAGAAAAGCCGCCCGCACCACCAGTAACTCCAGAAGTAGAGGTTCCTTTGCCGGTTTACGAAAAAACATTGGGAAATATTAGATTTGTCTTTTTAACAGCAATTGATAAGGGAAATGTATTAAAGGGTTCTGAAGCGGTTAATGCTCAATTCTCTAACGCCAAAGACCTTGTTATTGGTAATCCAGGAGCAAAATTTATAACAGTTACAATGGGAGCGCAGAATGTTGGTACTATAAACACAGATAAAAATGCATGGAAAATAGAAAATATTATTGATTCGCGAGGAAGAAATTTTGTTCCGCTTGATGGATATGTGGTTAGTGCATGGATTCCAAATCCTAATTTATGCGGAAATTTATTAAAACCTGCATTTGATCCAACTCCTTGCACAAAAATATATGAAGTTTCTAAAGAATCAACTGGATTAAAAGTAAGAGTAATGACTGGAAAAAACAACTCTACAGCTAATAACAATATAGATAAAAATGATACGTTTTTAATTGATTTAATAGTTAAATAATAAAAATTATGGCAATACAAGACCCAAGCGACCAAATAAAATCTCCTGAAAAAATTTCTGAACAACAGGAGCAAGTAGTTCCTTCTGAGCAGGAAGTAGTAAAAGCTCCAGAAAAAGGAAAAGTTTCAGAAGAGGATAAAATTATAGCAGCCGAATTAAGAAGAGAAATTGAAAAAATGGAATTAAACCCTGATTTGGCTAAAGAGGTAGAAGTGCAAAAAGAAAAATTAGAATATTTGGGCGAGCAAGGAAAAATTCAACACCTTCTAGAATTGGCTAAGGCAAAGGGTGGAAGAGAAGGACTTGTTTTTGCCGTACAAACTGCAAAAACAATGAACGAACCATATTTATTAGATCTTTTGCATGATGTTCTAGTGAGTGAGGGCTTATATCAAAAATTAGAAAAATAAAATGGCGATAATTATTTTTGGGCTTATTTTAGTTTTTTTATTAATTGTTTTAGCTTTTATAATAGTTTTAAATGCTGAAACAAGCGAAAAAAATTCTGTCTTTGGTGGACTAGATATGGTTCTTTTTTTAGTTATGATGCCAAAGCATACTCCGCAAAAAGAAGGAGAAGTTAAAAAAGAAGAAAAACTATTAATAGCTCAAATGGAGCAAGTTTTTGCGAATTTTTTGTATTTGAAAAAAACAAAAATGTTTCAAACGCCACCTTCTTGTGCGTTTGAGATTGCTTCACAGATAGGTGGTTCAGATATATCTTTTTATGTGGCTGTTCCTAAATATTTAGAGTCTGTTTTTGAAAAATATGTTCAAGGAGTTTATCCTAACGCAGTAGTTGATAAAGTGCCTCAAGATTATACAATTTTTGAGCCACAGGGGGCAACAGCTGGAGCTTACTTAAAACTTACAGAAAGTTCTCTTTTTCCAATAAGTACTTACCAAAATTTAGAAACCGATCCATTAGCCTTAGTAACAAATAATTTAAGCAAAATTGCAACAAATGAGGGCGCAGCTGTGCAGGTTTTAATAAGACCAGCATCTAAATCTAATTTAAGAAAAAGAGGGGAGAAGGCGCTAAAAAAAATTAGAGAAGGAAAGGCAGTTAATATGGCTGTTATTCAGGCCTCTCAAGGTCATGTCATGGAGGGTTTGCAAGACATGCTCGATACTTTGCATGGAAAAAGTTTGCGCAAACAAGAAGAAGAGGCTGGAATAAAAGATAGAGAACAAACTTTTGATCAAAAAGGCTATGATGCTATTCAAAATAAAATTCAAAAACAACCATTTGAAGTTGATATAAGAGTTATTTCTTATGCTCAATCACAAAGTAGGGCAGAAGATATTTTGCGCCATTTAACTTCATCATTTAGTCAGTTTTCGTTGTCTGCCATAAATGGTTTAGAAGTTAAAGAAGTATATGGTAAAGAATTGCAAAAATTAGTTTATAATTATAGCTTTAGAAGTTTTGTAAAAAGAGAAGCAAACATTTTAAATTTAGAAGAGCTAGCTAGTATTTATCATTTTCCAACTCAATATATTGAAACTCCATATATTAAGGCTGCAAAATCTGCAAATGCAGCACCACCAGATAATTTGCCAGCAACAGGAGATATATTAGTTGGAGCGGTTGATTATCGTAATGAAAAAAGAAATGTTTATTTTGGAAGCAAGGCTGATAGAAGAAGACATTTTTATTATATTGGGCAAACTGGTACTGGAAAGTCGTATTTTTTAGAGGGTTTGGTTATGCAAGATATAAAAAATGGAGAAGGTGTAGCAGTAATTGACCCTCACGGAGATGTAGTTGAACATATTTTAGAATATATTCCAAAAGAACGCATAGATGATGTTGTAATTTTTGAACCTTTTGATTTAGAAAGGCCATGTGGTTTAAATATGTTAGAATATGATAGTCCAGAACAAAAAGATTTTGCAGTTCAGGAAATGATAGCAATTTTTATGAAGCTTTTTCCTCCCGAAATTATTGGTCCAATGTTTGAGCACTATATGAGAAACGCAATGTTAGCCTTAATGGCCGACAAAGATAACCCAGGAACTTTAGTTGAAATTCCTAAAATGTTTACTGATCCAGCTTTTTTACAACAACGTTTAGCAAAAGTTACAGATCCTGTGGTTAGATCTTTTTGGACAAAAGAATGGGCGCAAACAACAGGTTCTACAAGGTCTGATATGTTAGGATATGTAGTTTCAAAACTCGGCCGGTTTATTGAAAACGAAATGATGAGAAATATAATAGGACAATCTCATTCTGGTTTTGATTTAGCGCAAGTAATGGATGGCAAAAAAATATTTTTAGCTAATTTATCTAAAGGTTTAACGGGCGAAGTAAATAGCTCTTTGCTTGGTATGATTTTAGTTTCAAAAATGCAAATGGCAGCAATGAAACGAGCTAGAGTTACAGAAGACAAAAGAACAGATTTTTATTTATATATAGATGAGTTCCAAAATTTTACTACCGATTCTATTTCTACAATTTTATCTGAAGCTAGAAAATATAAGCTTAATTTAATTATGGCTCACCAATATATGCCTCAACTTACAGATCAAATTAGAGATGCGGTTTTGGGTAATGCGGGCGCAATAGGTGCATTTAGAATTGGAGCTGAAGACGCAGAAAAACTAGAAAAACAATTTCAACCAGGATTTTCAAGATTTGATTTGGTAAACTTAGATAACAGAACAATGATTTTGAAAATGCTAATTAATGAAAAGGTTTCTACTCCATTTAAAATGAATACTGTTTCACACGAAAAAGGTAGGCCAGAAATTGTAGAGCCAATTAAAAAAATATCAAAATTAAAATACTCAAGAGCAAGAGCAATAGTTGAAGAAGAAATTTCTCAGCGTTCATTTGTAACTTTGCCTCCAATGCCACTCCCTCCACCAATGCCTCCAGTGCGATAAATTAAAAATAAAAATAGGGGATAGCCCCTATTTTTTGTTTGGGCTTAACTATTGACATAATATAATAAATGTTATAAAATCTAAATGCTGGACATTGACAATACAGATCGTTTAGAACACGGCCACCCCGTGTGCGATCACACATAATTGAAAATGTCCCCACCGAATACCACCATGAAAACGTTCCAAAAACTCCGTCAGAAGATCCTCGGACAAAGCTGCCTGGGAAGCCTTTTGGTCATTGCCGTGTTCGCCGTGATGATCATCATGATTTGTGGCGTGCACTGGCCTACGACGGCACTTGCTGCTCAGACACCGCAATCCGTAGATATCAAGGCCAAGGAGTTGTTTCGGCCGACCGAGGCGATGTTTCACGTGCAGAATGAGGACATCGCCGTTACCGTGCTTCGGCCAATTCTCGATGAGTCCTCAACCAAGGACCACTTAGTCATCGTCGGTTACAACCCGACGGTGGTTATCCCCGACTATATGGAGTTCGTCGGTACGCCCCAGTGTCACTGGGATGGTATTCACGAAAGTACGCGCTGGGCATACACCATTTATGTCCGGCATGGATCCACTGGTCGCCTGGCGACTCGCCAGATTAACCTCGCGGATTTCATGTCGGCCTACCCGGATGCGTTGGGATCCAAGCTTGTTCGTCTAGGCGTCATCTCCGGCAACAATTCCGTGGAGTTTACCACGATGCCCTTTAGCCGGATGAATCTTGATCAGGGGATGAACCCCTGGGATTTTGTCGAGACCGAGGAATAGTCGGCTCTCCATTTTTCGCGTGTGATGTGTGTGTAAGGGTGGGGGTAGCTACTGATGCGTTTGTAGCGCCCCCACCCAAAACCCCGTAGAAATTAATGGCTTGCTCCGTTTAATTTGCGGGGTTCTTTTTTTGTATAAAAAAACCGCCTTTCAGCGGGTTTTTATTTTTAAATTAAACTCTTTTTACGTATGTTCCGGTTTCGGTGTTAACTTCTATAATATCTCCTTCCTCTACAAATAACGGAACTTGTATTATAGCCCCAGATTCTAATATGGCCTCTTTGGTTCCGCCCTGAGCCCTATCTCCTTTAACTCCTGGGGCAGATTCTTTAACTTTTAGTTGAACTTTTATTGGTAGCTTAAAAGTAATAATTTTTTCATCAAAAAGAATTCCAGTTACAGTTTCATTTGGTCTTAAATATTTTGCTTGAGGCCCAATGTGGTCTTCTGTGAAAAAAAATCTTTTTGATGGATCATTTATTTCACAAAAAAAGTATTGCCCTTTGCTTTGATATAAAAATTTAATATCTTTTTTTTCTAAATCAGCTTCATGAAAAACATCTCCCTGTTGAAAGTTTCTTTCTTGAACTCGGCCATCGATTAAGTTTTTTATTTTACTTTGGATAACAGGCCTTCTTTGAGCCATTTTCATCATAGAAGCTTCTAAAACTTCCCATGGTTGACCCTCATCAATAAATTGTACTCCTGGTTTTAAATCTGTATGTGTAAGCATCTAAGTTTATCAGGTTTATAAAGTCAAAAGTAGAAAGTATTTTTATAACTTTAAGAACTTTATAACTTTAAAAACTATTCAGTTATTCTCCATTCTACGTCTTCTTTTTTACCAACATATTCTAGCCATTCACCATTTTTGATAACAAACCATTTCTTTTTTGTTTCAGACCAAATCATTGGGTCACCTTTATAAAATGGTTTTTTAACTATTTCTTTTGGTTTTAAGCGGTCTAATTCAAGCCATTTTTTAAATACAGTTTCAATGGCATAGTCTAATTTTCTTGTATTTGCCCATTTTGAAACCGTAGTTATAGCCTCCTTGGCTTTTTCGGTTGAACCAGCCAATTCCAACAATTGTTTTGCTGGTTTAGTGAATCTAGAATAGATTATCTTTTTCTTTTTAGCATTATTTTTCAATTCTTGCAACCCAATGCCCTTGGTTTGAAAGTAGTGGGCAATAATGTTTTGTATAGCTGTTTCTTCTTTTAATTCTTCAAAATCTTTAATTTTTTGGCGTTTTATATACTCTTCAATTTTCTTAGCATTTTTTTCACCAATGCCTAAAGCCATAATAGCTTTCAAGCCATTTCCTTTATAAATATCCGCAACATCAACTTGTAGTGCATCTAAAATGCCGATAGCTTTTTTATAAGCTTTTATCTTAAAATTTAAAGCTTTGTCTCCCTTAAGTTCTAAAAGCTTTATAATCTCCCCAAAAATTTCCGTAATTTCTTTGTTTATCATTATCGTATTTTACCACAGGCACAGGTTGGGGGGAACTCTTGACTAATTGGCATAACATGATATAAAGAGTATGCAAAAGGAACTTCGTCCTTTCGTCGCCCAATGGGCAAACGTAACCCGCAACTTGAAAATCAACAAATCATGAACTCAATTTTGGCCTATACACTCGTTGTCCGTTTCGACAGCCCCCCGTGGTTAGCAGTGGTGATGATTGCAGTAGCGCTGCTCGGCTTTGTGGCATCTCGCTTCAAAAGCGAGGCGGCCAAGTATGTGGTTGTCGTCACGTACCTACTTTCAGCCGTGCTTTTGGGGGTGGTGCTTTCCTCGCTGTCCATCACTCACTGATTTTCATTCACGTGTTTTATGCCCTTAGGTTCCTATACCTTTCGGGCTTCTTTTTTTATATGTATTTATATTTATATTCAGTTCATAATATACGCTATCGCGTGTTTATTGAACTTGGTTGAAGCTTGTGATATTGTTAAAATATGAACGAGATTAAGGAAAAAATATTATTACTTTTGCTTGGTGGCATTGCTTTTGGCTACAGCATTACTCCTGGCAAGCAACGTATGGTGCTTAGGGAAATTTCTAGAGAATGGAATAAAATAAACAAGAGAGAGCTAAATGAAGGAATAAAATATTTATATAAAGTGGGGCTTATTGATAAAGATACCAAAGGTAATGGTTCCATATTTTTATCGCTGACAAAAAAGGGTAAATTAAAAGCGTTAAATTTTCAGCTCAACAATATTAAAAACAAAAAAGAAAAGTGGGACGGGAAATGGCGGATGGTAGCCTTTGATATACCCGAAAAATATAAAGGGGGAAGAGATGCCTTGCGACACAGGTTGAAGATTATAGGATTTTGCGAATTACAGAAGAGCGTCTTTATAACTCCATATAATTGCATGAAAGAAATAAATTTTTTGGTTAATTATTTTAAATTAGATAAGTATGTCCGCTTCGGAATTTTAGAAACAATTGATAACGGTAGGTATTTTAAAAAAATATTTAAATTAGATTAAATATTCATTGGACTAGGTGTAAGTTCATATATTACGCTATCGCGTATTTTATGAACTGGTAAGGTGATGTGGTTGTTAGTAGTTTATAAATTATGAAATTATGGTAATATAAATGAAATAAAATATGGAAAAAAGACATAGAATTTTTATTGCTATAAATTTACCCAGTGATATTAAAAAACAGTTGTTTCTATATTCAGAAAAATGGTTAGATTTGCCCGCCAAATGGACGCCTAAAGATAATTTGCATATTACTTTAGAATTTTTGGGTGCTTTAACAGATCAAGAAATAGGAGAAATTTGTGTTGTTGTTAAAGAAGTTGCAGAAAGGCACGAAAGTTTTTCTGTAAATTTGAATAAAGTTTTATATGGACCACCTAACAAAATGCCACCGAAAATGGTTTGGGCAGAGGGCGAAAAATCTAAAGAATTAGCAGAACTTAGGCAAGATTTAGAAAATTCTTTAGGCGAAAAAGTTGCTTTTGTACCAGAAAATAGGGCATTTGCTCCGCATATAACATTGGCTCGCATTAGCGCTATGGAGTTTAAATATATTGAGCCAGAAGAAAGGCCAGAAATAAACGAAAATATTGATTTAAGTTTTACAGTTGAATCAATTGAGGTTATGGAGTCTGAAATGAGAAAAGGCGGTCCTATTTATACAGTTTTAGAATCGCACGAGCTTGGTAATGGGTAATTAGTAATAGGTAACGGGTAATATATGGAAAATAAAATTAAAAATTTTTATGAACTCGAAGCCTGGCAAGAGGGGCACAAGCTAGTTTTAGATATTTACAAAATTACAGCAGGATTTCCATTAGATGAAAGATTTGGAGTAATAAGTCAACTGAGACGAGCGTCAAGTTCTATTACCGCTAATATAGCGGAAGGATTTGATAGATATCATTTTAATGATAAAATAAGATTTTATTATCAGTCTCGCGGATCTGTTGGTGAAGTCCAAAATTTTATGATGTTGTCTTGTGATTTAAAATTTATTGATGGCCAAATTTTAGATGAAATAATGGAGAAGTGTAATATTGTACGGAGATTAATTAATGGTCTAATAAGATCTATAGAAAATCAAAAATAATTACCGGTTACTCGTTACTGTTTACCGGTTACAAAGTTATGAAGATACATTTAATTGGAATTGGGGGAATAGGGGTTAGTGCAATAGCACAATATTATTTATCAAAAGGCTATCAAGTTAGCGGTTCTGATTTAGTTAAGTCAGAAATTACAGATTTTTTAAAGAAAAAAGGCATAAAAATTATCATTGGTAATTCAGAAAAAAACATAAAAAAGGATATAGATTTAGTTGTTTATAGTCCAGCAGTTAAGAAAAATAGCCCAGAATTATTGAAAGCTAAAAATTATAATATAAAAGCTATGAGCTATCCTAAAGCTTTGGGTGAATTAACTAAAGAATATTATACAATTGCGGTGGCCGGAGCACATGGTAAAAGCACAACTGCATCAATGATTGCTTTAACAATGATTAAAGCCAAGCTAGACCCAACTGTTATTGTTGGCACAAAATTAAAAGAGTTTGGTGGTTCTAATTTTAGAGCTGGTAAGTCAAAATTTTTAGTAATTGAGGCCTGTGAATATGATTCTTCGTTTTTACAATATTTTCCTAATATAGCAGTAGTAACAAATGTAGATAAAGAGCATTTGGATTTTTTTAAAACACTTGCCAATGTCAAAAAAGCATTTAAAAGTTTTATATTAAAAACCGACAAAGACGGTTATTTTGTTTTTAATTTAGATAATAAATATATTCCTAAAATTAAAAATCCTAAATTTAAAGTTTTGCCATTTTCTATAAAGCAAAAAGAGGTTTTTCAATTAAGTAAAATTTTAAATGTTCCTGGTAAGCATAATATTTACAATGCACTTGCCACTATAGCTGTGGCAAAAATTTTAGGTATTCCTAGCACAGTATATTTCAAAGCACTGGGCCAATTTAAAGGAACGTGGAGAAGGTTTGAATCAAAACAAGCAGTTGTCGGCAACCCGCCTTCGTCAAAGACTTCGGCGAGGCAAAGAAAGATAATAATAATTTCTGATTATGCCCATCACCCTAATGAAGTTTCGGCAACTTTGCAGGCTACTAGAGAAAAATATCCAGATAAAAAAATTTGGTGCATTTTTCAACCACACCAGCACCAAAGAACTCATTATCTATTTAATGATTTTGTTAAAATTTTTAGAAAAATGCCAATAAATGGAATTGTTATTACAGATATATACGATGTTGCAGGCAGAGAAACAAAAACCATAAACTCTGAAGTTAGTTCTGAAAAATTAGTTAAAAAAATAAATAAAAAAGACGTATTTTATTGTGCGACAAAGAATCTTGAAAAAGAAATTATAAATAATATAGGCAATAATGATGTGTTAATAATAATGGGTGCAGGAGATATATATAAATTATTTGATAAATTTTAGTATGATAAAATTAGTTTATTTTGATTATGGAGGAGTCATTAAAGACGGATATCCGTTAAAAAAATATTTCCATAAAATTTGTGATGTTTCATTAGAGGAAGCTGAAAAAACAAGTTTATCAATAAAGACATTCGGCAATAAAGCCAGCAAGGGCCTAATAAGTGACGAAGAATTCTGGAAAGAATGTTCTATAATTTTAGATAAAAAACTGCCAGATAATTACTTAGATTTGGCTATTGGTGAATATAGAGCAAATTTTATTTTTAAAACTGACATTTTAAATTTAGCGAAAAAGCTAAGAAATCAGGGCATTAAAACGGGCATTCTATCAAATATTTTTAAATTTGAAGCAGATGTAATCAGGGGTAACGGTGGCTATGATGAGTTCGATCCGACAATCTTGTCTTATGAAGTAGGGTTCAGGAAGCCGGAGGCTGAAATATATAGAATGGCCATAGATAGAGCGAGAGTTAAGCCAGAGGAATGCATATTTATAGACGACAAAAAAGAAAATCTTATTTTACCAGAACAATTAGGTATAAAAACAATATTATTTAAAAATCCAAAACAGGTTATAGACGATGTGTGGAAAATTGTTGACGTAAATAAGAATGAATGATAATATTGAGCTACATTGAAAAATTTAAAATCTTTGACTTGGGTCCCCGGCGAAAGCTTAGGGGGTTGGGCCCAACGAGATGGCTTGTGCGCTAGTGCAGGCCCGGCTTCCTCCGTAATCATAGGATAACTGCTAAATCAAGTAAATTGATGAGTCAGTAAGCGACCCGCTTGGCGGGTAATTGGGGTGGTACCGCGAGATTTTAAGACTTCTCGTCCCTGTTCTCCGATGTTGCATCGGAGCATAGAGATGAGAAGTTTTTTATTTGTAAAGAACATTAACAACCAACAAACCAAAATTATGCACGACGAAGATCTGCCCAAGGATAATCTCGATATGACGTGTACTGAATGTGGAGTAGTGGCACCGACGTGGCGATTGAAAAAAGCCATAGGTGGTAATCACTTAATAGTTCGGCATAATTTTTGTCCGATTGTTAGAAGCGGGAAGATTGTGCAGCTGTGTATGCCATGCAAGCTGAAAAGCTTGCCTAAAGGGACACTTTAATGTGGCCCTCTTTTTTTGCGTTTTACTCTTTATCTTTTCTTGATAAATTGGTATTATTTAATAATGTTTACCCTGGTTAAATAGCGCCATGCGCTAATTTTGTAGCAGCAAAATTATTTAACTGGGTGAAATCACAAATTTATGATAGATACAAATAAACAAAAAATAGAAGAAATTTTAACTCGCGGGGTTGAAGATGTAACAGTAAAAGAAGAATTGCATAAAAAGCTTCTTTCTGGAAAGAAAGTAAGGCTTTATTTGGGCATAGATCCAACTGGAGCAGATTTGCATTTAGGACACGTGGTTGTTTTATGGAAATTAAGAGATTTCCAAGATTTAGGCCACGAAGTTATTTTATTAATAGGAGATTTTACTGCTAAAATTGGAGACCCAACAGGAAGAGATACGGCCAGGAAAGTTTTAACAGAAAAAGAAATAAAAGAAAATTTTAAATACTACAAAAAACAAGCGTCAAAGATTTTAGACTTTTCTAAAGTAAAAATAAAATATAATTCAGATTGGCTTTCTAAATTAAAATTTGAAGATATTTTAAAGCTATCTAGTAATTTTACAGTTCAGCAAATGATTCAGCGAGATATGTTTCAAAAAAGAATATCAGAAAATTTACCAATAAGCTTGCAAGAGTTTATGTATCCTTTAATGCAGGGGTATGATTCTGTAGTAATGGATGTTGATTTAGAAATTGGAGGAAATGACCAGATGTTTAATATGCTGGTGGGGAGAGACTTGCAAAAAATTTATAACAATAAAAATAAAGATGTAATGACTTGTAAACTTTTATTGGGCACAGATGGCAGAAAAATGAGCAAGACTTTTGATAATTTTGTTGCGATAGAAGATGCTCCTAATGATATGTTTGGAAAAATAATGTCTATTAAAGATGAGTTAATGGATCATTATTTTGAGTTAACTACAAGACTATCTAATACAGAAATTTCAGAAATTAAAAATTCTTTAGATAATCCACGCGATATGAAAGCAAGATTAGCTAAAGAAGTAGTAAAGCTGTATTACGGAGATGTGGAAGCCGTAAAAGCAGAGGAAGAATTTAATAAAGTTCACAGAGATAAAGAATTGCCAAGCGATATGCCGGTTTTTGAAACAGATAAAAATAATTATCCACCTTTAGATTTATTATTTGATACAAAGTTAGCTGAATCGAAAAATGAAGCCAAAAGGTTAATTGAGGGCGGGGGAGTGGAAATTATAAATGGTGATATAAAAGAAAGGGTTGCTGATTGGAAAAAAGAAATTAGTTTAAAAGACGGAGATATCATAAAAGTTGGAAATAGGAAATTTGTTAAGATATCGCTACGCTAAAAATTAAATTAAAATAATATGCCAAGATTTTTAATAAAAGATACATCAAAACACATAGGTGAAAAAGTCAGAGTTTGTGGATGGGTAAATACCTGGAGAGCCCACGGTAAAATTTTGTTTATTGATTTACGAGATATTAGCGGAATTTTACAAGTGGTTTTTGTTCCTTCAAATGCAGAGGCTTATGAATTGGCAAAACAGTTAAGGCCCGAGTGGGCAATAGAAATTGTGGGGCAAATTGTAAAAAGGCCAGAAAATATGATTAACGATAAAATTGAAACAGGACAGGTTGAAATGTCTGTAGAAAGTTTAAAGGTTTTATCAAAATCAGAAACCCCACCATTTTCTATAGAGGGTGATGGTTATGATATTGGAGAAGAAACAAGAATGAAATATAGGTATTTAGATTTGAGAAGAGAAAGGCTTAAGAACAATCTTATTGTGCGACATAAAGTTATGCAATTTGCTAGAAATTTTTTGAGTCAAGAGGGTTTTACAGAAATTGAAACCCCCATATTAACAAAATCAACCCCAGAGGGTGCAAGAGATTATATTGTGCCATCTAGGCAAGAACCCGGAAAGTTTTATGCATTGCCTCAATCTCCTCAGCAATATAAGCAATTATTAATGGTTGCTGGAATAGAAAAATATTTTCAATTTGCAAAATGTTTAAGAGATGAGGACCCAAGAGGAGACAGACAACCAGAATTTACTCAATTAGATTTAGAAATGAGTTTTGTGTTGCAAGAAGATGTTATGGATTTAATAGAAAGGCTTCTAATACTTACTGTGCAAACATTATTTCCAAATAAAAAAATTCAAGAAACTCCTTTTCCAAGAATAGATTATAAAGATGCGATTAAAAAATATAAAACTGATAGGCCAGATCTTAGAAAAGATAAACATGACAAAGATTTGTTAGCTTTTTGTTGGATTGTAAATTTCCCATTTTTTGAAAAAACAAATAATGGCAAATGGACATTTACGCATAACCCCTTTTCGGCAGCTAAACCAGAATTTGAAGAAGACTTATTGAATAATAAAAATATAGAAAATATATTAACTACTCAATATGATGTTGTATTAAATGGTTTTGAAATTGGTGGAGGAAGTATTAGGAATCATAGACCAGAAGCTCTTGAAAAAGTTTTTGAAATAATGGGTTATAAGAAAGAAGTTATAAAAGAGCAATTTGGTCATATGCTAGAAGCTTTTAAATATGGTGCTCCGCCTCACGGGGGCATTGCCTGGGGTTTTGACAGGCTTATTGCTTTACTCACAGGAGAGCCTAATATTAGAGAAGTAATTGCTTTTCCTAAAACTGGAGATGGCAGAGACTTAATGATGCAAGCTCCAGCAGAGGTAGATAAAAAACAATTAGAAGAGTTACATATAAAAATTAACTCGTCTAAGCCCATTAAAAATGGAGAAATAAAAAAGAAATGAACTTAAAGCGTATTATTGGGGGGCCACTTTTGGCAATTATTTTTTTAGGTGGTTTTGTATATACCATTAATGGAGCTCAGAGGTTTTTTGATAATTCTGCAAAATTACCGGAAGAAAAAGTATTTTTAGGTAGTGTTTCTAGCGGGTTAGAGAGCGTTATAGACAAAAATAGTACAAATGAGTTATTAGAAAATCCAGTAGCTCCTGTTATATTAAAAGTTGTACCTTTAGAACAAAAACAAGAAATAAATATAAGCGCTAAATCAGTAATTTCTGTGGAAAGTGATTTAAACAATTATAGTAAAATAATTTTTGAAAAAAATTCTGATGAAAAATTACCAATAGCAAGTTTAACAAAACTAATGACAGCAATTATTGTTTTAGATAACTATAATTTGTCAGATACTTGGGTTGTAAGCAAAATAGCAGACTCGCAAAGTTCTATTAGGCAAGATGTAAAATTAGGGCAAGAGTTAACTATTAAAAGTTTTTTAGAAATAATGTTGGTGGAATCAAGTAATAAATCAGCGTATGCTTTATCTGAATTAGTTGGTAAAAGTAATTTTATTGATTTAATGAATCAAAAAGCAGAAGAGCTTGAACTAAAAGATACAATTTTTGTAGACCCCACGGGCTTGAGCCATAAAAATGTATCTACTGCTAAAGACTTAGTTAAATTAACAGAATATATTATTAAAAATTATCCTCAAATAGCAGAGATAAGCCAATTTAAAAAACTTTATGTTGAAGGGTTTGGAGACATTATTAACACAGACCAATTGTTGGGAGAGATTCCAGAAATAGTTTGTAGCAAAACAGGATTTACTACTTTAGCTAAAGGTTGCCTGCTTTTGGCCGTAAAGAATCCTCAGAGCAATAATTATTTAATTAACGTTGTTTTGGGCTCAGATGATAGATTTGGAGAAATGAAAAAATTAATTAATTGGTCTGTTGAATCTTGCAAATGACTAGGAAAATAATATTTTTGATATTTGTAGTATTAATATTGGCGTCTACAATATTTATTTTATATTTTTACGAATTTAAAAATAAAACAATTAAAATAAGTGTTCCAGAAGCAATAGAACAAAAAAATATAAATGATGATGACTTATTATTAAAAGTAAATAAACAAAATTGTTTGTTAGCAGACTATGTTCCAAGTGATTTAATAGATGTGTTGAATTATCAGATTCCCGCTAGTAAAAGTTTTAAACTTAGGAAAGTTGCAATTTATGATTTAAAGGCTATGATAAATCAGGCCAAGCAAGAAGGCATTAGTTTAAAAGTAATTTCTGCTTATAGGTCTTATCAAGATCAAAAACGTATTTATAATTCTTGGGTTGATAAATTAGGGCAAAAAGAGGCTAGTAGGCAGAGCGCACCTCAAGGATGTAGCGAACATCAACTGGGCACAACAATAGATTTTAATAAACTAGATTCTAATTTTGCCAATGAGCCCGCTGGAATTTGGCTTGAAAAAAATGCTTATAAGTATGGATGGGTTATTTCTTATCCTGCAAATTCAGAAAAAATAACAGGCTATATTTATGAGCCATGGCATTATAGATATATTGGAATAGATAATGCATTAAATTTTAAAAATTCGGGGTTGATATTAAGTGAATTTTTAAATAAATAATTTTAAAAATATGACAACGTTATTAATATTAAATGTTATTAAAATATTTTCCTTGGCTGCTTTTGCTTCGGTGGTAGCCATTTTATGGACTCCGCTTTTAACGCATTTTTTATATAAAAATAATCTTTGGAAAAAAACATCAGGTAAAAAAGCAATTTCTGGCGAAGAAGCAGTAATTTTTAATAATTTACATAAAGAAAAAGAAATTGGAATTCCAAGAATGGGAGGGCTTTTGATTTGGATGACAACAGTTTTTATTATTTTTTTATTTTTTATATTATCTTTAATTTTTCCTGATACATGGGTGTCTAGGCTTAATTTTTTATCAAGAAGCCAAACGTGGTTACCACTTTTTACATTAATAATTGCATCTATAGTTGGTTTAATTGACGATATTTTAGTTACAAAAGGTTGGGGCAAATATATTGCTGGAGGAATATCCTTAAAGAAAAGATTATTAATTGTTACATTAATAGGGCTTATTGGAAGTATTTGGTTTTATCAAAAATTAGGTTGGGATGTAGTATTTATTCCATTTTTAGGTGACGTTTCTATAGGGCTATGGTATATACCATTATTTATTATAGTAACAATTGCTTGTTGGTCTGGAGGAATAATAGATGGTTTAGACGGTTTAGCAGGGGGAGCATTTGCTTCTATTTTTGGAGCATTTACAGTTATAGCTTTCTCATTAGGACAAATTGACTTGGCTGCTTTTTGCGCCGTTATTACAGGAACATTATTTTCATTTTTATGGTTTAATATACCCCCTGCTCGGTTTTATATGGGCGAAACGGGTATATTGGGTTTAACAACTGTTTTGTCTGTGATAGCATTTTTAACTAATTCGGTTTATGTTTTGCCAATAATTGCGGGGCTTTTAGTAATTACTGTGGCTTCAGCAATAATTCAAGTTTTGTCTAAAAAATTTAGAAAGAAAAAAATATTTTTATCTACTCCAATACATCATCATTTTGAAGCATTAGGCTGGCCGTCTTATAAAGTTACCATGAGAGCGTGGATTATAGGTGTTATTTTGGCATTAATAGGTGTTGCCATAAGACTATTCAAATAGTTGAATCTTTTTTGTTTTAGGGTTATCATTTAAAATTGTAAATTTGAAATTAAAAATTCCGCGAAGGCGGCGCGGGCCCATAGTAAATTGTATTCGTCCCGATGTACATCGGGAAGGGCCAGATTCAATTAGTATGTATTTTTTATATATTTTACAAAGTGTTAAAAACAATAGATATTATATTGGGAGTACAAATAATTTGGATAGACGCTTATCTGAACATAACGGAGGGAAAACCAAGTCATTAGAAAATTTAAGGCCACTAAAAATAGTTTTTAGTAAAGAATTTGAAAAAGAGATAGACGCTAGACGAATAGAAAGAAGATTAAAAAAATTTAAAAATAGGAATATTATTGAAAATATTGTAAAAGAGCAGAGGATAAAAATGGGCCCATAGTAAATCGGTATTACGCCTCCATGGCATGGAGGAGGGCCGGGTTCGATTCCCGGTGGGTCCACAAACAGGGTGTTCCTGCGATACAGAACATTGAAAATCAAGCGAAAGGAAATCACGCCATGCCAACCACGATTGACGCCATTTTGGAAAAATCTGGGGGTTCTTGTCCCTCAAGGCGCCCCGACTGTTTGCTGTTGTATAAGTATGTGCCCCTTATTTGTTGCGTTAGCAACTTTCCCGATATAAAACTGGATCAAAGGGTTCATGCTTCCCGTGTTGATAGGAATGGGGAAAATCCTAATAGGGTATATTTAAAGGAAATGGACGGTTGGATTCCGGTGGACCATTTCGATTTAGAGGAAAAAGGAGGTTGATGATGGAACCACTAAAAATTGGAGGACTTATTGAGCAAAAGCATAGGCTAAAAAGCAAGGTCCCCATACTTTTGTTGACTTTTTTCGTAATATACATTCCTTTTCTGGGCAAGATTGTCTATGACAGCAGGTCTTTGCCAAATTTTTGGGAACTGGTTCTGCTGGGGGGATTAGCTGTTGTTCCAGTGAGTGCTGGGTTGGTATGCTTTACCGTTAATATCATGCTAAACCGAAGCAAGCACTTCAGGCCCTTTCATTAATTTTTGCCCTTGGACATCTCTTGGGCTTCTTTTTTTATTCATTGACACGGTTTTCTTTTATGTAATATAATAACTTAACAGTATAAATAATATTTAATTATAAAATTATGAATAGTAGAAATGTATTCAGTATATTAATGATTGTCACAATATTTTTAGTTGCAGGAGCTGTTTATGCTGTGGCGCCGAATCAATTAAATTCAGTAAAATATACAGAAGCTCAAAAAAAATGTATAAAGATTGCTCAAGAAAAAATGGCTAATGCTTTAAAGCCAGCTAGAGAGGCCATGCAAAATGCCACTAAAGATGTGTTGAAAATAAAACAAAATGCAATATCAGCAGCCCAAAAACTTACAGACCAAGAAGCTAAAAAAGTTGCTATAAAAGCTGCTAATGAGGCATATAATAACAATCCTGTTGTTAAGAAGGCAAAAATTCCATATTCGGGGGCGGTTAAAGTAGCAAACGAACAATTTAAAAAAGATCAAAAAAATTGCTTATCTGAATCTCCATTTTCTCCAAACGGATTTTTAAAAAATATTAGAGAAAGATTTTCAAATTTTGGGCAAGGAATAGAAAAGTTTTTTACTGGTAGAAAATAAGAAATAAGAAAAAACCGGCACATAGGCCGGTTTTTTAAATAATATAATTATATTATTGATTTCTTTAAAATTTTTTAGTAATATTATATTTGTATGAACATAAATTATAAAAAAATAATATATTCAGTTGTTTTTGTAATAATATTGTTAGCAGCTGTTGCTTTAGGTATATGGATAGGTGTAAATAAAGTTGCTTACCACGTGCCTCAGCCAGGAACAATTGATTTTTCACTTTTTTGGGATGCATATAGCCAACTCAAAGAAAATTTTATAAGCCCAGAAAAAATAGATGATCAAAAAGTAATTTATGGGGCTATAAAGGGAATGGCAGAGTCGTTAGGAGATCCTTATACAGATTTTTTTAATCCCAGCCAAGCTAAATTGTTTCAACAGGACTTATCTGGTTCTTTTGGTGGAATAGGCGTAGAAATTGGTATTAAAGAAGATATGTTAACTATTATAGCTCCTCTAAAAAATACTCCAGGAGAAAGGGCGGGTTTGAAGTCAGGTGATGTAATTGTAAAAATAAATGGGCAAGATAGCAGTAAAATGACTGGTGATGAAGCAGTAAGCTTGATTCGCGGACCAAAAGGTAAATCAGTTATTCTGAGTATTATGCGAGAAGGCTGGGACAACACAAAAGATATAACAATTGTAAGAGACACAATAAAGGTTCCGTTTATTGAATGGTCTTTAATAAATTCTTTAGGAGATGTTGATGACAAAAATGGGGATATAGCATATATTCAAATATACCAATTTAACGAAAGTCTTAGTGAAGAGTTTAAAGTAATTGCTTTAAAAATTTTACAAAGTCCAGCAAAAAAGATAATATTAGACTTGAGAAACAACCCCGGAGGTTATTTAGAAGTTTCGCAAGATATTGCTGGATGGTTTTTACAAAAAGACCAAGTAGTAACAATAGAAGATTTTGGAAAAGCTAAATCACAAGAAATATATAAAACTTCTGGTAATTCCGGTTTAATAAGTTATCCAATTGTTGTATTAATAAATGAGGGCTCTGCTTCAGCATCAGAAATATTAGCAGGAGCTTTAAGAGATAATAGAAATATCAAATTAATTGGTATGAAATCTTTTGGAAAGGGTTCAGTTCAGCAAGTGATAAGTTTGAATGGTGGTGCGTTTTTAAAAATAACAATTGCTCATTGGCTAACCCCAAAAGGCAAATCTATTTCTGAAGTAGGGCTAACTCCAGATATAGAAATTGATATAACAGAACAAGACGTAGAAAATAAAAAAGACTCGCAATTAGACAAAGCTATTGAAATTGTAAACAATTTAAAGTAGAATATAGAATATATAAAAGTTAAATAAATATATCAATATGAAAGTGATTCTATTGCAAGACGTAGAGGGTCTTGGTAAAAAATATGAAATAAAAGAGGTAAAGAGCGGTCACGCTAGAAATCTTTTATTGCCTCAAAAAATGGGTCGCCCAGCAACAAAAGAAGCCTTAAAATGGTTGGCTGATCAAAAAGAAGTCATAGAAAAAACAGTAGAAGAAGATTTAAAGAAGTCTCAATCTTTGGCATCTCAGCTTGATGGATTGGAATTAAACATTGCCGTTAAGGTTGGAGAAGAAGGACAACTTTTTGAAGGTGTTGGAGTACAAAAAATAGTTGAAAAATTAAAAGAAATGGGATTTGACGTTAAAAAATCTCAAGTTAAGCTAGAGCATCCTATTAAAGATTTAGGAGATTTTCCGGTAAGCATAAGTTTGGAGCATAATTTAGAAGCAGAGATAAAAGTAACAGTATCTGCTTTCTCTGAAAAAAATTCTAAAGAAGACGTAGAATAATATGGCCACAAAATATATCTTTGTTACAGGTGGAGTAATGTCTGGCGTAGGAAAAGGCGTAGCAGCCGCCTCAATCGCCAAAATCATTCAATCAAGCGGTTTTGAAGTCACAGCTATTAAAATTGACCCATATGTAAATGTTGATGCTGGCACAATGAGCCCCACTGAACACGGTGAGGTTTTTGTTTTAGACGACGGCATGGAGTGTGACCAAGATATGGGTAATTATGAAAGATTTCTAAATACAAGCTTGTCTAGCGCTAATTATATGACAACGGGAAGTGTTTATCAGTCGGTTATTAATAAAGAACGAAAAATGGAATATGGTGGAAAATGCGTGGATGTGGTTCCTCAAATTCCTTTAGAAGTTATTTCACGTATAGATGAGGCTGCAAAGAAAAGTAAATCAGATATTGTTATAGTAGAAGTTGGAGGCACAGTTGGAGAGTATCAAAATATTCTTTTTTTAGAAGCTATTCGTATGTTAAAGATTAAGAAGCCAAATGATATTCTTGTAGTTTTGGTTAGTTTTATTCCGGCTTTGGGCGCAGGCGGAAACGAGCTTAAAACTAAACCAACGCAATATGCAGTAAAAAGTTTGAATTCAGTAGGTATTCAGCCAGATATTATTTTGGGAAGAGCTCCAGTATCTTTAGATCAAAAAAGAAAAGAGAAAATTCAATTTATGTGTGGCTTAGAAGAAGGAGATGTTATTTCTGCACCAAATGTAGAAAGTATTTATGAGGTGGCAATAAATTTTGAAAAAGATAATATTAGTAAAAGAATTTTTAAGAAACTCCATTTAAAACCAAAGAAGAGAAATTTAGTAGAGTGGCAGGCATTTGTTAAAAAGATAAAAAATCCAAAAGGAGAGGTTAAAATAGGTATTGTAGGAAAATATTTTGGTAGCGGAGATTTTGTTTTAACAGATTCATATATTTCTGTATTAGAGTCGGTTAAACATGCTGCTTATTTTTATAATCAAAAACCAGTTATAGAATGGTTAGATTCTGATATATATGAAAAAAATCCTGCTAAATTAAAAGAATTAAAAGATTATGACGGCATAATTGTTCCAGGAGGATTTGGAAATAGGGGAGTAGAGGGTAAAATTAAAGCCATAGAATATTGCAGAAAAAATAAAATCCCATTTTTTGGATTGTGCTTGGGCTTACAACTTTCGGTAATTGAATTTGCAAGAAATGTTGCTGGCATAAAAGATGCAACTTCTCGCGAGTTTGATAAAAATGCTGTAAATCCGGTTATTGATGTTATGCCAGAGCAAAAAACACTTTTGGAAGAAAAGCATTATGGCGGAACAATGAGGTTGGGAGCATATGATTGTCAGGTTCAAGAGAATACTATTAGTCATAAGGCTTATAAAGATTGGGTAAACAAAGCTAGTGGCCTTTATACGATTTCTGAAAGACATCGACACAGATATGAAGTTAATAATGATTATCGCGATTTGCTTATTGAAAATGGCCTAGTAGTAGCCGGTTTGAATGAGAAAAAAGACTTAGTAGAGATAATTGAACTAAAAGATCATCCATTTTTTGTGGGGGTACAGTTTCATCCAGAATTCAAATCAAGACCATTAAGGCCTCATCCGTTGTTTAGAGAGTTTATCAAGGCTGCAATAAAAAAATAAAAGAAAATAAAAACCGTCCGCGACGAAATCGGGACGGTTTTTTTAAAATGTTATTTTATTTTGTAATTTCTACAGAAACTACTTTAGCTGTTCTTCGTGATCCGTTAAAAAGTTTCTTAGCTGTTGAAGAAAATTTAACAAAACCATCTTTCATGGCATATATAGTATCATCAGATCCCTTTTTAACGTTTTTTCCCAAAAGATATTTTGTGCCACGTTGTCTGATAATAATCATTCCCGTTTTTACTTTTTGTCCGGCAGAAATTTTAACTCCTAGCCTTTGAGCAGCAGAATCTCTTCCTAGCCTAGACGAACCTCCTTGTTTAGTTTTTGACATATTTGTAAATATTTATAAATTTTGTATAATATGATTATGTTATCAGAAATAAAGGAATTTGTCAAAGTTCATTTTAGTAACATAATGCTATTTATAATAATAGTTCTTTTGGTTATGTTAGCTTTTTCAGCAGGTTTTTTAGTAGCGAAATACCAATTTAAGGAACCACTTAAAATTACAATACAATTATGGAACACATACCACAACATATAGTTTTATTTCCAGACGGCAATAGGCGCTGGGCAAAACAAAAAGGGTTGCACACTCTAGAGGGTCATAAAAAAGGCTATCAAAATCTTTTAGACTTTTCACAATGGTGCAAAAATAAAGGAGTAAAAACTCTTACTGCTTTTGGTTTTTCTACAGAAAATTGGAATAGAACCGAAGAAGAAGTGACTTATTTAATGAAGCTTTTAGAAAACTGTTTAATAGACAATCTTTCAAGCTATGATAAAGAGGGAACTTGCGTAAGGGTAATAGGGCAAAGAGATAGATTGCCCAAATCTTTGCAAGAAGCAATTATAAAAACAGAAACAGCCACTAAAAATAATCAAAATTTATTTTTAAATTTAGCAATAAGTTATGGCGGTAAATGGGATATTTTAAATGCGGTAAAAAATATAGTTAAAGAGGGAACTCCTGCTGAGAAAATAGACGAAAAATTATTTGAAAATCATTTATCTACCACTGGCTTGCCAGCACCTGATTTTATAATAAGAGCTGGAGGAGAAATGCGTCTTTCTAATTTTGTTTTGTGGCAAGCAGCTTATGCTGAGCTATATTTTTCTTCAAAATTTTGGCCAGACTTTAATGAAGAAGATTTAGATACAGCACTTGCTGAATTTGATAAAAGGTCACGCCGTTTCGGAAAATAAAAATTTAAAACCCCGCTTAGCGGGGTTTTTGCTTGTGTTGAGTTTATTCAAGCATTTTTAATTTATTTTACAAAATATCTTAGCCATTTCAAACCATTTTGGGGTGCGGGGATTGTTTTTATATTTTGCTGAAGATTTGTGGATTTCTATAAGAGAGCATATTTCATTTTTTTTCCAAGTAGATAAATTTTTGCCTTTGTTATTTTTAAGTATTTCTACTGCTTTTAACCAAAGTTCAAAATCTTTTTTCTTTTTATCTGACAATGGATTTTTTTTAAAAAATGATATTACTATTTTAGATAAGTCGTCTATTTTTTGAACAGAAAATCTTGCTTGGTCTTTTGAGGTTGAAATTTCTCCGCAGTTAAATTCTTTTTTTATTTTTTCTAATATTTTAATTTTACTTAAAGGAGATGTAACAACAAATTGAGCTTTCCATCTATAATATGTTGGCGAGCCTGTTCTATCGTGTCTAGCATCTTTTCTAAATTGCAAATCAAAACATCCATCATTGTTTACTATTGTAGAAATATTAAATGTTTTCATGGTCTTAGTATACCAAATAGATAATTGTGCGACAAGGGTGTGGATATCTATGCTTGCATTGAATTTTTATTTTGATATAATTTAGACAATACAATTTAAATTATCAAGAGAATAGGAAAGGGTACTGACCCGTTAAATCCTATCAGCAACCTGCTTAGTTGAGTAAGGTGCTAATTTCAGCCCGAAAGGGAAAGATAAATTTTTAATTAGCTTTCCCATAAGGAAAGTTTTTACGTTTATGATTATAAATCAAAAAACATATGCAGTAGAAAGTGTGACATCTGGTCATCCAGATAAAGTTTGCGATCAAATTTCAGACGCAATTTTAGATGCTTGTTTAGCACAAGATGCAAATTCAAGAGTTGCAGTAGAATCATTTGGTGGGCATGGAATGTTAGTTGTTGGCGGAGAAGTTACAACAACAGCAAAAGTTGATTATCAGGCAATTGCAGAAAAAGTTTATAAAGATATTGGTTATACTCAAGAATTAAAATTTATAGTAAATGTTGTTGAACAATCACCAGATATTGCTATGGGTGTAAATACTGGCGGAGCAGGGGATCAGGGCATTATGTATGGATATGCTACAAGCGAAACCCCAGAATATATGCCATGGGCAGTGGTTAAGGTTCATGCTTTAGCAAAAGGCTTGCAAAATTTAAGAGAATCAGGAGAAATAAAATGGCTAAAACCAGATGGAAAATCTCAAATAACAATGCAAGATGGAAAAATTAAAAATGTTTTAATTAGCACTCAGCATGATGTGGAAGTTTTGCAAGAAGAAATAAAAAACACTTTAACAGAAAAATTAATAAAACCAATTTTAGGAGATATCGCTGGCATAGATATATTTGTTAATCCAACGGGAAATTTTGTGCAAGGTGGTTTTGAGGCTGACACTGGTTTAACTGGCCGAAAAATAATGGTAGATACTTATTGCGGTTTAATTTCTCACGGTGGTGGAGCTTTTTCAGGCAAAGACCCAAGCAAAGTAGACAGGTCAGCTGCTTATATGGCTAGATTTGCAGCAAAAAATATTGTTGCTAATGGATACGCAAAAGAATGTTTGGTATCGGTGGCTTATGCAATTGGCATGGCCGAACCATTAATGGTTTCTGCAGTTGATGAAAATGGAAAAAGTTTAGATGAATTAATTGCTAAGTTTGATTTTAAACCACAATCTATTATTAAAACTTTAGAATTAAAACAGCCTATTTATCAAAAAACAGCAGCCTACGGTCATTTTGGAAAAGCCGACCTACCCTGGGAAAAAATAATCAAAATCTAATATCAAAAATAAAAAACAGCCATGTGCACCGGTGCACATGGCTGTTTTTATTGTGCGACAAAAATACCTTTAATTCCGTCGTTTTTTGTTTTAATATAAAGTTATAATATTAAAAGACTTATATCTTAGAGACATTTTGGATGGCTCAAAACTACTAATATGATTATTTTAAAAAGTTTGTTTTTTCTGTTTGCATTTTTATATAGAAAGAGCAATATTAAACAATAAATATAAATATGAAAATGCCACTATCATCTTTAGAAAATCTTATCCGGCCACCATTAATGAGAGACATTTTTGGCTATTTCGTGCCAGGTTTTATTTTTTGTATTGTGTATTTTATTTACGCCAATGATTATACGTCTTTAATATTATCAACTTCTGGGCTTGCATTAATTTGGGTTAGCGTGGCGATTACTGTAGTTTCTTATTTTGCTGGTAAAATCGGCATGATGTTAATTGATTGTCTATACTCAATGGTTAGTTTTGTAGTATATACCGTAATAAAAATTCACAAATGCCATATAAGTAAAACTTCGGTTTTTCAATACATTAAAAATTCTATGCCCGTTGGATCGGTTTCCACACCAGTTGAAACTAAAGATGAAATTGTATATTCTGAATTGCTATCATTATGTCAGGAGGTGCCAGTAGTTGGCGATTATCTTGAGAGGAGTGCCATACGTCAAATTTTTTGTAGAAGCGGTCTTGGCTTGTCGATAATACTAGCTGCGATATTAACTCCTAGACTGCCCATAGTGTTAATCGTAGTCGCCGTAAGTTTTCTGTTTCTAATCGATCACATCGCAACTACAAAAAGTTCGAGAGACATGGAGATTGACATCGCGATTTTATCTGAAAAAAGAAGGCAGGGCAAATAATGGTTTAAAGCGTACATATTATTGTGCGATATTTCAGGCATTAATTTGACAAAGTATGTAGATTATATAATATACAAGATGTAGGCAACTTGTATTTATTATGAATAAAAAAAATAATAAACAACGTAAAGATGGTGCAGAGCTAGCTATTTTGCATAAAATTATAGAAACAATAAGTTATGACTTAAACCTAGAAGAGGTTTTGTCAAAAATTATAAAAACAGTTGGCAAAGTTACAAAAGCTGATTCTTGTTTTTTATATTTAATTGATGGCAACAACCTTGTTATGCGCGCTTCGCAAAATCCTCACCCAGGGATTATTGGAAATATTAAATTAAAATTAGGAGAGGGAATTACAGGTTGGGTGGCTAAACACAAAAAAACAGTTATTATACCAAAAAATGCATATGAAGATTCTCGATTTAAATTGTTTAATAATTTGCCCGAAGATAAATATGAAACATTTTTGTCTGTGCCTGTAATATATAAAAAACAAACTTTGGGTGTAATCAATGTTCAACATAAAAATTCTCAAAAATATTTTGATAGTGAAATAAAACTTTTTGAAACTATTGCCAGAGCAATTGGTGGGGCTATTGAAAATGCAAGATTATTTTCAGAGAGCGAGTGTTTAAGAGAAACTTTAGAAACTAGAAAATCAGTAGAAAAAGCAAAAGGAATTTTAATGAAAGAAATGTCAATTTCTGAAGATGATGCTTATAAACTTTTAAATAAAAAAAGCATGGACAAAAGAATTTCAATGAAAGAAGTTGCAGATGCAATTTTAATTTCTGATGAATTAAGAAAACAATAACTTGACACGATATTTATAAAGAATATAATTAAATTGAAGCTGGCACAATGTTGTGTCAACTAAAGCGACAAAGAGGTCTCCTACGCAGGTAGGGGATTTTTGTTGTTTAGGCTCATTGAAAACCAATCTTACAGGAACAACAACCAGCCAACCAAAGGAGAACCAAATGAACAACTGTCCACTTGCAAAAAATTGCGGAACCAAAAGGTTTTTGGATGATTTCTATGGCGACAGCCACCCCGATAAGCCTTGCTCGGGCATTTATGCCAGTTGCCACCTCTATATAGCAGACAGAGATGCCCGAGAAGTAGCCGAAGATGCCAAGGACTCGTCCGATCACCATTCTGGCGAGCACGCTTCACTTCTGGACAAATTGCTGAGGAGAGCTGGTTAATAACCATGGTTGATTGATCTCGTCTCTATGCCGCGTTTCCCAAAGCGTGGCTCTTTTTTTGACTTTATTGATTTTGTGTTGTAAGTTATACATACTACAACATTGTGTTGTGGCGTTCATTTACAAGTAGAACAACAACTATGAAAACACGATATTTACTGATTGGCTTTGTATGCGCATTGGCGCTTGGCTGTCAAAAGCCTGAAAATACTTCGGCAAAAACGGAAAATGTATGGGGTAAATTTGCAAAGAGCGTTCTTGCAGCCGGGAAGGCCAAAGACGCCGACACATTCGTCAACAAGCTGAGCATGTCCAGCGTTGCCGACCTCGACGCTCTGCTTGAGGAGCTGAAAAAAGCTAACCCCGAAGTTGAATTTGAGGAGAACGCGGAAAGACCCACGGACGCCGAGATCCGCAAAGAAGCAGAGGCAAACGTGCGCCTCTTCATGAACTCGTACGCGGACGTGTTTGACGGCGGCGGTGAGCTTTTTAGTGTTATAACCGCTCAATTCCCCGAGACAAGGGGCACAAACATTTACTCCTTGATCATTTGGGCAAAACAAAGCGACGGAAAATTTCGGGGCATCAAGGTCGACAGCGTCTGGAAGAAAGACGACGGCACCATTAAGGTTATGACGTGGACGCAACTTAGTGGCTACGAAGCCAGCAAGGGCGCCATCTCAAAAAAGGCCATTCTGGAACGTGACACTGCCGAGGCTTGTAATTACCCAGAGTGGATACAATATAAAACTGTTTTCACTGACCCAAACTAGGCGAGCAACTGCTCATTAATAGATGATAATAGGAAAACAAAAAAATGTCACAGTACGTTTTTCCAGTTAGTGAGGGTGTGGAATGTTTAGTGGGGTGGGATGAGTCCATGCAAACATTCTTCGGCCAAATTTACAGGGTTGATAAAGACGGCGAGCGAGTGGATGCTGAGGAAGATGGCACCATTTTATGGGTAGGTCGTCGCCACAATGAAATTAAGTCGGTTTATGTGCTGGCAACGCAACTTAGGCCAAGAGCCGAAATACCATCCAAAATATACGGGGCATTGTTCAAAACTGAGGTCGACTGAGATTCCAATTCAGTTGACAAGACCGCGAGTCATCGTGGTTCTTTTTTTATTTAAAAATTTTTCAGCGCTAGTATTATTCTATTGTGCGACAGAGAATATTCATATAACCGACTAAATTGGTCGGTTATGGTGTTGTGAAATTATTTTTTGTCGGGGTCGCTGTGATATTGATGATGGATGTCGCGGAGGCGTTTGTTGGTGACGTGCGTGTAAATTTGAGTTGTTGCAATATTTGAGTGGCCGAGGAATTCTTGAATGGAACGAAGGTCAACTCCTTGATTCATTAAATCTGTTGCATAACTGTGGCGTAAAGTGTGGGGAGTTGTGAAAACTGGCACCCCAGAAAGTAAAGCATATTTTTTAACCATTCTTTCGATTGAACGTGAAGTTAGGCGGGCATCGGTATTATCTTTTTTATCGCGAAAATTTATAAACAAAGCTTTTTGATTGGCGTGCGAAACATTATTTCTTATTTCTAAATATTTTTTAATGTATTCTAACGCACGTTCTGAAAAATAAACTACACGGGGTTTGCCACCTTTTCCAATAACGCCCAACTCGATATCTTTTTTATTTTTTATACTATTAAATTGCTCAAGATTTAAAGATATTAATTCGGCAATTCTAAGCCCGGTTGAAAAAAAGCTCTCTAAAATAGCACGATCTCTGATGCTTATATCATCTTTTGGCTCTATAGATGACAAAAGCTTGCCAATTTGTTCTAAGGTAAGGAATTTGATACTTTTTAGGCCCCTATCAGCCTTTGCAAGGGCTATTTTGTCTGGGGGTAGGGAAACTATGTCTTTTGCCACAAAGTAGCCTAAAAGGGCTCTTAGGGCTATTAAATAGTAGTTTTGGGTGCCTTTTGATAGTAATTTACCTGTAGCTGGGCTTGGAGTGCGAGATAGGTATAAACGGTATGCCCAAATATGTTCAGAGGTCAATTGGTGGGGGAGAATAGAGCTATTTTTGCTGGTATCTAACCATACAAAAAACTTTTCTAAATAATTTTTATAATTTTCCTGAGTATTTTTTCTTAAACCTTTTTCAACTTCACAAAAATCTAAAAAATCTTGCAAATGTTGTTTAATTGATTTGTTTGAATTTTTCATTGTTTTAGAAGTGGCCCTTTATATAACGCCTCTTTACCTACATTTTGCGACGTAGCCTCTATCTCTATAATACACCTCCCTGGGCCCAGGTCAACCCAAAAAGACGACCTAGACATCAACTTATTTTAAGGCGTTGTAACAGCCGGACAATTTTGCGGAGTTCCCGGTTTAATAATGCTATCTACTATTCCAGAAAAATAATTTTTTGTTTTTTCTAAAATATTTTCTGGATTATTTTTTTCTGCTTGTGCAGATAAATTTTGTTCAACATCGTTTTTAATTGTCTCTCCCCCATTTTCAACCCCTCCAGTCACTTTTGAGATGATGTTTGCATCAACCCATTCAGATCCTTTTGATATTTGGGCCTGTGCACTGTTAGTTGCTGCTGACACCAAGTTTTCACCAACATTTTTAAAATATATTTGTTGGCTTAAAAAAACAAAAACTAAAATAGTAATTATTGCAACCATAGAAAATATAAATCCTTTTTTCATAAGTTTATGTAATTAATGTAGCGTAGCGATATATTTTATTTTTGTTTTTTAAATATTTTAAAATTGTATTTGTGTCGCACAATAGTTTTTAAGCCAATAGCTTAATTGCGTTTTCAATGCGTTTTAGGGTTTTTTCTTTGCCCAGAATATTAGCTATTTCAAACGGGCTGGGAGACATATTTTTGCCAGAAAGTGCTACGCGCAATGGCCACAATAAATACCCTTTATTTTTTTCTGGATAGCCTTTTTCTAAATTAAATTTTTCTGATGCAGAAAACATTTCTGTTTCCATTTGTTTTATATCCCATTTTTTTATTTCCGATAATATTTTTTCTGCCATCATTAAGGCCTCTTTTACCTCGTTATCCCCCATCTTCTGCCATCTTAATAATTCTTTATCAAATTGTAATTTATCTTTAAAAAAGAAATCTGAAAGCTCAACTATATCTGATAATTTTTTCATTCTGGTTTTAGAAATCTCTACAACCTCTTGTAGTTTGCTTTGAGTCATTTGGCCAATTACTAAAAGCCCCGCTTCCTTTAAATATGGCATGCATAATTCTGTTAATTTTTCTATTGGTTTTTCGCGAATATAAAAACCGTTTAAAAAATCTAGTCTTTGAATATTAAAAACAGCTCCAGCTTTTTGAACTTTTTCTATAGAAAATTCTTTAGCCAGTTGAGATAATGTAAAAATTTCTTTTTCTGTTCCGGGGTTCCAGCCCAATAAAACCATAAAGTTTATTATTGCTTCTGGCAAATAACCGTGTTTGTGGTAGTCAGATAAGGCTACATCGCCTTGTCTTTTAGAAAGTTTGCTTCTATCTGCATTTAACATTAATGGTAAATGAGCATATATAGGCTGATAAAAATCAAGGGCTCTTTGCAATAATATATGACGAGGAGTATTGGGTAAATGTTCTTCTCCTCTAATTACGTGACTAATTTTCATTAAATAATCATCTACAACTACTACAAAGTGGTACAGCGGAGTTGTTAAATTTTTTGCAATAACAATATCCCCCAGCAATCCTGCGTCAAACTCTACGTCTCCACGAATTAAATCATTAAATTTAATTTTTTTATTTTCTATTTTAAATCTTATTACTGATTGTTGTTTGTTATTTATTTTTTTCTGGATTTCATCATCAGATAAATGTGCGCAGGTGCCGTCATATTTAGGGGCTAATCCCCTATCCATTTGTTCTTGTCTTTTATCTTCTAATTCTTCTTCTGTACAAAAACAATAATATGCTTTTTTTTCTTCTAAAAGTTGTTTTAAATATTTTTCATAAATATCTAGTCTTTGCGATTGTTTGTATGGGCCAAATTCCCCACCAATATCTGGACCTTCATCCCACTGAATTCCCAACCATTTTAATTCTTCAATAATTTCTTCTGTCCATTTTTGTTCGCTTCGTTGAATGTCTGTATCTTCAATACGCAAAATAAATTTGCCTTTATTTTTTTTAGCAAATAAATAATTAAACAAAGCTGTTCGGCTACCACCTACATGTAGTGGACCTGTTGGAGACGGCGCAAACCTCACCCTTATTTTTTTTATTTCCTCTATTTTTTCTTTTTTCATATAGATTTTAATTTATTTAAATCAATGCCCTTCTTTCAGGTTGTCGTACGACAACCTAGGCTACTTCTTGTTGGTAACATTTTTCACAGTACACAATTTCTGGCCGGTCGGGTGCATAGGAGGTTTCAAATTCATTGATACATCCAGTATCTCCATGAAAGTGTTCTGTTTGATTTTGATACACTCCATTTTCAGATTTTTTACCAGCACAAGCACACTTTTTATGCCACAACTTCATTGGGCTTTGTTTTTTTACGCGCCTTACATGTCTACAATTATGGCATAAACGTGGAATGGGAAGATTGTTTGTTCTATAAAAATCAAGTTCTTGTTTTGTTATTTTAAAAGCCGTCGTGCACCTATCAGCACAGTGCCCTCCATGAGCGCACCCAATTGTTTCATTCATAATTTCATCTGTTATATCTTTGATGTGATCAGAAATTGATTCTGAGTTGAGGGTAATTTTATAACTTTTTTCCTCAGGTTCTTCCCAGCGATAACCCTCGGCGAGTGCCTCTTCTTTTGTTAAAGGAAAGTCATTAAAGGCTAAAGATTCATTATAAGAGAAAAGTGAAAGCTCGGGCGGAAAAAATTCACCATATTTATATACCCTTCCCTTTTTATCTATATAGGGCATATCATTCATATGTTGGATGATTTTAGGAATAAGAATCTCATACTCTTCTTTTGAATATTGCTTATTAAAAATACAGTATTGTTTTTTCTGTAAGCCAACACAACCAAATAAATTATTTCCTGTATAGCATTGCATGCAATACGTGCAATTATGGGCACTACGCGAAGTTCGATAACAAAATTTAATTTGTGAACAATTTTCTCCACAACTTGATACTTCATAAATTAATTCTGAATTTTCTCCCCAAAGCGAAAAATCCATGGAGTCTTTTGTAGAAGGAGTTATTAAATATTGTACATACCTACAATCTTCAGCGCTTTGCACGTAATAAGAATCTTTTACATTTTTAGAATTATTGATATATTCGCCCGAAACATTAAAGTTGTGTTTTCCGTGCACAGAACGAACAATATTTTTAGAAAAGAATTCTTCTGCCTGCAAGGTAAATTCTTCTAAATTTTTAAAGGACCCAAAATCAAGTTCTAATAATTTCTTCTTATAATTTTCTTTCGTATATGGTTGGTTAAAAATATAATATTGTTTGTTGTGCAGATTGACACAGCCCACACAATTCATGCACCCTTGAAGATCTTTAGAAAACCAAACGTCAACGCAGTCTTCACAATCACGCGAAAAAAATGTTTTATATGACTTAATAAGACCAAAAGATTCATAGCATTGGTCAGAAGACTCTAATCTTGTTACATCTATAGAATTTTTAGTGTTGTTAATCCATGAGCTGTACATACAATCTTCACAGGTAGTTGCTACAAAAACTAAATAACAATTTTTAAGATTATTGCATCCAGTACAATATTCGCTATTCACCACCCCCCACATTGTTTGACTAAGTTGAGGAACTTTAATTGATAATTCTCTAAGTTGTTCAAAGAACGGTTTGGAAAAATCATATTCTTGCCCATATTCCATAGGGTCCCATTTATCAGACTGCCATATATCTCGTTCATATACTTTGTATGGCGCTTCTTTTGGAAATATAGAAAATATATTTTCTCCGCTCCAATCGCTTTTTCTTTTATATAAAACTCGAAAATCTCGAGCAGCAAGTCTGCGCACAACTCGACAAGTTGGGCAAAATGTTGGTGGAGGTACTTTGATTTTTTCGTAAAACGCAAAATCATCGGGCTCTATAATAAAGTCGTGTTTACAATTTTGACATTGTCGATTTTCTGAATTCATGATCATGTTTCAAGCCCTAGAAATTTATTCTAGCATTAAAAATTCTAATATTTCTCTGGCAATGGCGCGGGCGGCTAATGGTTTGGCAAAATCTAGGGCAGATTGCTTCATTTGTTCTAATTTTTCTGGATGTAAAAATAGTAATTTAACATTTTCCATAAAAAAATTAGGCGTTAAATTTTCTTCTTCTATTACCATGCAGGCATTATTTTGCATATATGCATAAGCATTTTTTGATTGATGGCTTCCGCCAGACGTGCTTGGCAAAGGAATTAATATGCTTGGTTTGCCAGATGCTGAAATTTCAAACACCGAGCCAGACCCAGAGCGAGAAATTATTAAGTCGGCTGCTTTATAGGCGTGTTTTATTTTTTCTTCGTTTAAAAATCCTATTGGATGATAATATCTGTCTAAATCTTTGTCTTCCATAACCTGAGCTTCAGCGGATATTTCTTTAACATTTTGAGTGCCAGTAACATGTATAACCTCGTAGTCTTTTAATAACTCATTTATAATTCTTAGTATAAAATCATTTATTGTTTCAGCACCTTGAGAGCCACCAATTACCAAAAATACTGGTTTAGAAAGTGTTAAGTTAAAAATCTCTACAGCCTTGTCTTTGCTACCCTCTAAAACCTCTTTTCTTATTGGATTTCCTATTAGTGTAGTTTTTTTGGGATCAAAATATTCAGTTTTAGGAAAAGAAATAAAAACCTTCTTTGCCCATTTAGCTGTTACGCGGTTAGATAGGCCTGGTGATACATCTGACTCGTGCAAAAATACTGGAATTCTTAAAATTCTAGCAGAAATAGTTACTGCTACAGAGCCTTCGCCACCTTTACTAAAAACTAAATCGGGTTGCATTGTTAAAAGAAAAAAGAAACTTTGCAATATGCCAAATGGTATTTTGAATAAAATATCAATAATATTTTGCCATGAAAAATATCTTCTAATTTTTCCAGAAACAATTGTTTTTATTATAAAATCTTCTTGAGCAAGAGAAATTAAACTAAACTCGTCTTTAGGACCAATATAATAAAATTTTAAATCCTTTTTAGGATAAATTCTTCTTATTTCTCTAACAATGGCAATTATTGGGAATATATGTCCTCCAGAACCGCCACCTGTAAATAATATTTTCATGTATTTTTTGAAATATTTAATAAAAGACCTAAAGCGATTAATTCAACTACTAAATGTGATCCACCATAAGAAAATAATGGCAAAGGAATTCCAGCTAGTGGGAAAATACCTACTACAGAAGACATGTTTATAAGTGCTTGAAATGTTAAATAAAATACTATTCCTATGGCAAGAATTTGAGAAAATCTATCTTTAGAATCTTTAGCCATTTTAATTCCCATCCAGAATAATAAAATAAAAGAAATAACAATTATTAAACAGCCAATTATTCCTAATTCTTCACCTATAATAGCAAAAATAGAATCTGTCATAGACTCTGGCAAAAAAAATTTTTGAGCAGACATTCCAAGCCCTTTGCCAAAAAAACCACCCGATCCCAATGCAAGCATAGATTGTTTTAATTGTAGCCCTTTGCCCATTGGATCATGATCTGGGTTTAAAAATGTAAAAAAACGATCCACCCTGTATTGTTCAAATCTAATAAAAATTAAAAAGGCCGTTGCGCCAAGAGCTACTAGGGTTATAGTATGCCAAAATGGAGTTTTTGCTGAAAAATATAATGCTAATAAGGTTGCACCAATAATTCCTAGAGTGCTAAGATCTCTTTGCAAAATTAAGCCAATCAAAATTAATCCTAACAAAACCATAAAAGGTGCAAGAATATATATTACATTATGATAACTCTTTTTTCCTGCAGATTTCCAGCTTTTTTCGTCTGAATCAGATAATTTGGAAGCAATCCATGCTGATAAATATATAATTGCTGTAATTTTTAGAAATTCTGCTGGCTGTATGCTTGTAAATCCTAAATTAAGCCACCTGGTAGCACCCCCAGCTCTAATTCCTATGCCCGGTATAAAAACCGCAAAAAGAGCTAATATATTTACAAAAACTAATGCTGGGGCCCATTTTTTTAAAAAATTTAAAGAAATCATATAGGCTACAAGCCCAAGTGCAACCCCTGGCAAAAGGCCAAAAAGCACCTGATGAAGCAAAAAGTAATAAATATTGCCCCTATTTTGCATAGATAGAGACGCCGAAAGACAAGCTAAAAATAAAAAGCTGAAGCTAATTATAAAAATAATTAAAAACAATAAAGAATAGTTAGGATGTTTTTTCATTTTATATTTTTAACTGCATCTACGAATTGCTTTCCTCTATCAAATTCATTTTTAAATAAATTAAAGCTTGCTGCTCCTGGTGATAATATAACAACGTCTCCCTTTTTGGTTAATTCTTTGGCTTTTTTTACTGCTGTTTGCATTGAATTAACGTCGTGTATTCTTGTATAATGCCCAATATTTTCTTTAATCTTATCTGAAGCCGTGCCTGGCAGCATAATTATTTCATCAACTCGCTCTCTAATAATTTTGGCCATTTCTATATATTTTAAACCTTTGTTCTGCCCTCCGCAAATTAAAATTATTCTAGAATCTGGAAAATTTTCTAAAAAGGTTTTAACTGCTGTGATTGTAGCATCTGGCATAGTGGCGGTTGTGTCATTAAAATATTTTACGCCTCGAGCTTCTCTTATAAATTCTTGACGATTTGGAACTCCCTTAAAGCTGTTTAAAGACTTTTCTATAATTTTATCAGAAATTTTTAAAATTTTTGCAACCTCTATTGAAGCTAAAATATTAGATAAATTATGCTCACCTAATAATTTTATTTTATCTAGATTAATTGATTTGGATTTGTTTTCTTTAGAATAAAATACAACCCTTGATTTTGAATCTTCTGAAAAATTTTTTACAATTTTATCGTCATTATTTAAAATTAGAACATCTTTATTGTTTTGGTATTTAAAAATAATTTTTTTAGATTCTATATACTCTGTCATGCTTGCATATCTGTTAAGATGATCTGGCATTATATTTGTAACCACGGCTATATTGGGGCTTTGGTTTAAGTCTTCTAATTCAAAACTAGATAATTCTAATACAACATAATGATTATTTTTAATTTTAGGTAAAATTTCTAATGGCGAAACCCCTATATTGCCAACCAAAAAAGTGTTTTTGTTTTTATTTTTTAAGATATGAAAAATTAAAGATGCTGTTGTAGATTTTCCTTTTGTGCCAGTAACGCCTATTTTAAAAGCTTTGGTCATTTTAAAAAATAGACTTACGTCTGTTTCTATGGGAATATTATTTTTTCTAGCAATTTTTAAATATGGTGAAGTGCTAGGAACATCTGGATTTTTTATAATTAAATCTGCCCATAAAAAATCTTTTTCTTCATGGCGACCCAAAATATATTTTACCTGCCTGCCGGCAGGCAGGTCTTTAATCTGTTTAATAGATTCTATTAGTTGTTCTTCTGTTTTCAAATCAGTAACTAAAACTTCTGCCCCTTGTTTACAAAAAAACTTGGCTACGCCAACTCCTCCGCCATTAAGCCCCAAGCCCATTATTAATATTTTTTTACCCTTAAATGAATTCATTAGTTGATTTTATCAGATTTTCAACAAAAAAAAAGACCCTTCTGCGCAATAAAATAAAACCGCCCCCTTTGGGGCGGTTATTTAATTAAGCTTCAGAGGAAAATCTTTTGAATACAATTATAAAAAGGAATATTAACACAAGGCCTATTAAAATCCATAAATACCAGGCTTTCAAAAATTCCCAAAAACCAGATGTTGCAGGAGCCGAAGAAACCGATGCTTGTGGTTGGTCGGGGTTAAAATTTATTGAAACTGTGTCTGATTGCGTGATTCCCATGGCATTGCTTGTGCTAATGGCTTGCTTTGTGGCAACAGCAGTAAGAGTTTGTATTTTGCCCTCAAAAGTTAATGGTTTTGTGGTTGATGGTGCAATAGAACCAATATTTACACCACTAACTATGTCTCCAGAAATCGGTACACCGTTAAGCTGTAAATTTCCTAAAGAAGATATTTCGGAAGGAATATTGGCTGAAATGTTAACATTATCAACCTGATTGGCAGAATTATTGGTAACAGTAATCATAAAATAAACCTGACTATTAGGACCAGACTGAATAGTTTTTTGCCATTGCATAGAAGTTGCATTTTGTTTAGCAAAAAATGAAATTGTTAATCCATTTGAATTTGGTTGTTGAGTTGGAGTAGGAGTTGTTGGCGCAGGCGTAGTTGTTGGGCAGTTTGCAATTTGGGTGTTTATGCAATTATTTGCAGAACAAGAGTCTGTTGTGCAAGCATTATTATCATCACAACTTTTATATAATCCACTCTCAACTCCTAAAGAATCAAACCAATGAATAGAACCTCCATAACAAGCAGTTCTAGAATGTGCCACGTAATTATTAATTGGAGGGATAACTGGATTTATAATATATGGAACGCATGCACCATATTGGCAAAATTGACTGCCACAGCTAGCATATAGGTCTTGCTGAGATCCGCATGAGTCATACCAGTAAATGTTATTGCCTGAGCAAAGTTTATAGGCATGGTAAGTGCATCTATTGTAGTTATTGTAGTAATTATTGCATGTTCCGATATAGCTTCCTTGATTACCGCAGGAGTCGTACCAATACATACTATTTCCTACGCATCTTTGCTGATAATTAGGAGTGCAAAGACCAGTATAATATTGGGCTTGTGCAATATTGGGAATAATTAATATAGCCAAAATAAACACCGCTGTTAAAAAGATGCTTCCAATAACTAACTTTTTTATTATTTTTGTATACATAGTTCTATATTTATTAAAAATGAAGGATACAACACTATATCACTTATAGAAAAGGGCGTCAAGATTTTTAGTTGTTTTGTAATTCTGCCTGAACAGTAATTCTTTGATAGTTTTTTCCTGGTGGCCAGCAACTAATTAGGGTTAAAAAGTTATTATTAATAGCAGATTCATCTACGGGTATATCGGCGCCTTTTTGTATTATCTTTTTTTGTTTAACTATATATTTATATTGTTGATTATTTAAATGCACAAAAACTTCGTCACCAATTGATAGGTCATTTAAATCAGTAAATACCCAATCATGTTTTATCATGGGCCAGCCTGGGGGCGCTGAGTGGCCCAAAATTACCATTTGACCTATTTGGCCAGGATAAACTGACCCTGGATAAAAAACCACTCCCTTATCTAAATCTTTTTTTAGAGCATTATTGTCTGTGGTAGTAGAAAAAATTATTGGAACTGAAATAGATATTTTAGGAATTTCTAGTATATTTTGTTTGTCAGTATATGTGGTTTTGATATCTTTAATTGGTTGAGCTGTTGGTTGAATTGTTGTAGATTCTATAGTGGGTTGACTATGATTAGGATAAAAATAAGCGTTCATGGTAGAGGCGTCTATTGATGGATAAGGATTAAAAAAATCACTAACTAACCCAGAAACTGTTCTATAATTAAAAACCCAGGAGACATCAGCCCAATTTATAATTAAAAAGCTTGCTAAATATATTAGCATAGCGGTTTTTAATATTTTTTGGGCATTATTTTTTTCCATAATTAGATAAACATTTGATGTGGAATTAAAGCTATTATAGTATTTTTATCTAATAATGTAGCTATAGATAATAATACAATAATTAAAACAGACCTATAAACAAGCTGATTTTTAAAACTGATATTAAAATTAAATAATATCAAGGTTAATAAAATCCCAATTATTACAAAAGAAACTCCATATATAACGTTTTGAATTAAAACATCGTGGTTATATACTACAGAATTTATTATTTTAGATGATATATTATTCAGCCCGGTTTCAATTGGAACATTTATATAGCTTGTTGAGTCTGTTGTTTCTGACAAAACTTTTTCCGAATTGTTGGCAATTTTTACAGTTTCGTTGTTTACTGTTTTAGAGTTCTCTGGAGTTGTTTTAGTTATATCAGATTTAACAATCTCTTTTTTAACCTCTGCGGGTTGTTTTTCTATATTTGTATTTGTAGTTATTGGTTTTGCTAGTATTTGACTGCCAAACTCTTGAACAACTATTATGGCATTTCCTTGACCAAATCCCTTTAAAATTGCTGTTCCTACTTCTGTATAATTAGGGCTTACAATGTTTGCTCTGTGTGAAGGAGAATTTAACCATGCATTGTAAACTTCTTCTGATTCATAAAATCCAATAGCTAAATTTTCGCCAGCATATTTATATTTATATCCCACCTGTCTAAACCAAAACCAGGGAGTAACTCCGGTAGGACTTACGTGTTCAAAATAGTTATTTTGAACCATATTTTTAGCCTTCAATTCAGCGGCTTGATTGAGTTTATTATTTTCTGCCAAGGGTTTTAACCCTATTGCTTCCCTAGTTTGGTTAACAAGATTTTCAAGGGTTGCTTTTGTTATATCTGCAAAAAATATATTTTGAGGAAAATTAATTGCAATTAAAGTAGTTCCAAGCTTTAATACAAAAAGAAAAATAACACAACAAAGCAAAAGTTTGCTTTGTAAAAATTTAGATCTATACCCATTGCTTTCTGAAGGCAAAATCAATTCTTTTGCCTTGTCAAAAAGACGTTCTATTATGTCTTCGTTTACTGAATAATTCATACCATTATAATACATTAATAATGATACTTTGTCAATACTTAATAAAAGATCGTTTTATAACCCACAAGTGCTGTTATCGCAAACAATTGCCCTATCTTTTGGCCTAAGGTCGATATATTTTAAATTTTTTATATTATCAGTGGCAATTTCTCCACCCAATAATAAATTTAGTTTTTTAATTTGGGCATCAATATCTGCTTTGGGAGATAAGTCAAAATAAGCTTTCCAATTATTGCTGGTATTAACATCTAGCCTTATTGGGCTGGTTACTAGGGCTTCTTTTAGGTCTATTTGAAAACTATTTTTTAAATTTTCTTTAATCTTATAAATAGCGGTTATTATGTTTTGACTAATTACTTTTTGGCCTAAAAAAGCTTGGCTGGTGGCCATATTCTGTCGCACAATAGTAGTGTCTGCTGGTATTGTTGTTAATAATTCAAAAATAGTTCCTGTTGGGTCAATCATAAAGCAATTATTGCTAATTTGATCACAATAAGCCCCAATAGGTTTTCTTTCTACTATTGCAAGCGTCATAGTTTGTGGTAACTTTTTATTTATTTTAAGTTTTTCTATTTCAGGAAATTTTTCTAATATTTTTTTATTTACTTCTTTTGTGTTTACTAAAAGAATGCTTTTAGAAGTTATTTTGATATTAAAAAAACTAGCTAATTCTTTTTCTATATAGTTATAAGTAGCATCATTAAGATTTTGCGTGTTAATTTTAACATTGCCAGAAATTAGAATATTTTTTATCTGAAGTCCAGGATAGAAAAATAAAAAATAAAATCCAGAAATTATAACAATTAAAATTAATAATAAAATCCAAAACCACAACATTTTAAATATTGATTTTTTTGGTTTTGCACGATGCAGTTTGTCTTTTATATGATTTTTTCTATATGACATTAAAGACCGCGTTTAACTTTGCGCACACTTTCTATTATATAATTTATCCAATATTTTTTAGAAATAACCAAATCTTGAGTTTTAATATATTCTTGTTTATAACCACCAAATCCCATTTTAAATAAAGTTGGGCCTGCCCATGGATGATTGGGGTATTTTTCTGGGTCTGTAAAACCCCAAAAGTCGTATGTTTTACACCTTCTTTTTTCTGCTTCTTTTATGGCCTCCCATTGCAATAAATAAGGTATAGAATATTTGGAAAATTTTTGCAAAGAAGCTGCTTGATGGTAAAAAGCTATCTCGGACCAAAAAATAATCATAGCTCCAGCAGTAATCTCGCCTTTATATTTTCCGAAAACGAAAACGATCTGCTTATCTTTATTAAAAATTTCAAACTCGTTCTTAATAAAATCATCAGAAAATGGAATAAATCTCTGTCTTTTTGCAACTGCTTTATTGAGTTTTTGATATGTTGCAATATCTTTTGGATCGTCGCTCACTTCAATGGATATATCTTTGTTTTCTGTTGCTTTTCTAATTAAATATCTTGTAGTTTTACGCATTCCATGAACCAAATCCTTTTCTATAGGTAAAAGGTCTAATTTCCATGTTGCTTCATAAGCTGATGCATGCATGGGGGCATTTCTAAACCCTAAATCTAAAAATAAGTTTCTGTTTTCTTCATTATCCAAAAAAATTGGCGAACATCTTATAAAACTGGCTTTTTTGTTTTTGGCAATATCACTTAAATGTAATAAAATTAATTCTAAAATTTCTTTTTTATCATGAGCTGGTAGTTCATTTGTTAAAACAGGGCCATGAGGAATGGTTAAAAATGTCCCTCTTTTAGCGGATACTTTATAAACTAAAACTACTCCAACTAGCCTTTCTTTGTTGTATGCCCCCAATCTCCAAATTTCTCCACCCATTTGAATATTAAAATCTCCCCAATTCCAAGATTGTAAAAAGGTTTTATCAGAGCAAGATAAAAGAAAATTTTCCCACTCTTCTTTGTTTGTTATCTCTCTTATTTCCATTATTATAATTTTTAAATTTTATAACCAATATCATTTAACATTTCCATTATTTGCTCTAAAGGAATGTCTCTTGTAATATTGTTGTAACTGCCCTCTATGCGTTCAATAAAAGACGAGCTTGAGTGCTCTAAGGGATCATATCCTAGTGCATATGTATTAAAATATTGGTCTTCGTTTAAATATTTATCAATTTCTTCTTTTGAAAATTTTCTCATAAATACTTGCGTTGGCACAATTTTTGAAATTTCTTTACCAGATTTGGTGTCTAACATAAAAATTCCGGTATAAAATTGGTGGTTATTTCCAGATAGAGATGATAGTCTTTTAAAGGCTTCTTCTTTTGATTTGGGTTTTTCTAAAATTTGACCATTAAAATAACCAACCGAATCAAAACCAATAATAATAGCATCTGCGTAATTTTTGGCAACTGCTTTGGCTTTTAATTTTGATAGGGCTTTTACCAAATTTTCAGGATCTTTTCTTTCTATTAGGGATTCGTCTACGCTACTTGCTTGTGGTTCAAAATCAATTCCCAAAAACTTAAATGCTTTAATTCTATATGGAGAAGTTGTAGCTAAAATAATTTTACGCATATTTTTTTAAAAAATTGATTATTCTGTCAGCATCTTTTTTTGAAATATTTATGTGAGTTGGTAAATTAAATGTAATTTTAGATAAATCTTCGGCATTTTTGCAGCTACCTGCGGTATATTTCATTTCTTCAATTTTTGTATCAAATGGGGCTATTGGGGTTGTATACCAATCTCCAAGTAAAATATTTTGACTGTGCCATGCCTGATAAATTATATCGTGAGCTTTTGGATGTTTAATTGCAAAACGTAAAAAAGTATTTCTTCGGGCCGCCGAAGCTTCTCCAGAAGCGGAGGAGCCTTCGTACCGTTTTGGTAGCTCAAATTTAGTATTTTTAAGTTCCTTGTAATAATATTCTGCTATTTTCTGCCTGTGATTAATAAATTTTTCTAATTTATAAAACTGATTTAGCGCCATTACAGCTAAAGCATTTGGTAAAGCTTTGGGAAAATAATCTGGCTTTACTCCCTGTTTTTCTTTTTTGGTAACTGCTTTTGATAAAATGTGAAACCATTGAGAAAAAACTAAAAATATTTTACCTAAATCTAAAAAATTATAAATTGGCAAAATTAAATAACCTAACAATATGGGGTGTAGTATTTGTTGAAATGTCCAAAATGAATTTGGCATACTAAAATCATCTTGAGCCTGCTTTAAATTTTTGGCTAGTTCGTCATCGTTTGTTACAACCATGCCCCCGTAAACTGAAGATATAACTTTATCTCTGCCAAAACTGAAAAATGCGGCCCTACTATGGGCGCCAACTTTCAGCCCATTAAATTCAGCTCCTAGCGAATGGGCACAGTCTTCTATTAGTATTAAATTATAGGCTCCGCAAATGGCCCTAATTGCGTCCATATTGGCGGGAAGTCCAAAAACGTGCTGAACTACCACAACCCTTGTTTTGGTCGTAATTTTGGCCTCTAAATCGCTTGCATCCATGTTAAAGTCGTCTTTATTGCAATCTACATAAACTGGTTCTAATCCAGCCCATAAAATAGGATTTGGAACAGCATTACAGGTAAAAGATTGTATTAAAACTTCGCTTCCCTTCTCTAAATTTAAAGACTTAAGAATTGCATAGAGAGAGCTTCTTCCAGAATTAAAAGAAAAAGCGTGTTTTACTCCAAGATATTCTTTAAATTCGCTTTCTAATTTTTCTATTGTTTTCCCCTTTTTCCATAACCATGGTCGAATAAGCAAATTTAAAGCAAGATGCAAGTCATCTTTTTCTACATTTGGAGAAAGTGATATTGATATTGGTTTAAAATATTGAAACATGTTTTTAATTAGTCAGCATTTTAATTAATCCACCAGGAACTCGGCCTTCTAGTAAAACTGCGTCGCCTGATTTAGCAAAAACTGTAATCATAGAATAAGCGTCTTTTGCATTGTTACATAATATGCACTTTGCCTTGTTCTTTTTAGTACTATTAAATCCTTTTTCTATGTCTTTAAAATTTTCTTTATTTGTTATTATTGCTAAGTCGCAAACTTGTCCTATTTTTTTCCCTATTTTTTCATGAATTTTACTAGAAGCTTGACCAAGTTCTATTAAGCAAGGCATTACGATTATCTTTTTGTTAGAAAAAATAGATAAATAATCTAAATCTGCTAAAACTCCGTCTGGATTAGAAGAATAAGAAGAATCTATAATATCTATATTATGTTTTCCTTTTTTAAGCGTAGCTCCAATTAAGTTTGGTTTTATTTTTTTGCAAGCATCAGAAATATCTCCAAAATTAACACCCAACTCTTTTGCCACTAAAATAGCTCCCAAAATATTTTGTACATTTTGTTTGCCTAAAACATTAGCTCCAAAGTGAGCTAAATCGCCAGATTTATCAATAGCTAAGAAAGAAACCTCATTTTTGTGAACAGTAATACTATCAGACCAAATATCTGAATCTAATAACTTATTGCTTAAGCTATAAATTTTTGCTCGTACTCCAAGAGGGGCTGAGCCTTCAAATTTTTTATAAAGATCTAAACAATATTTATTGTCTCCATTTAAGAATAATTTACCATCTTTTGGCAATGAATCTGCTAATTCCCTACCTCCTTCGGCTGAAAGCAAATTATCAAGTGAACCAAAAAGAGATAAATGTTGCTCGTTTACTCCGGTAACAACTCCTATTTTTGGTTTTACTATATCGCATAATAAAGCAACCTCACCTTTTCTATAAGCTCCCATTTCTACAATAAAAATTTCGTGATCTGGTTTAAGTTTTTTTAAAACTGTTTGCGCCACTCCAATTTCGGTATTAATGTTTCCAGTAGTTTTTAATACTTTATATTTTTTTGATAAAAAAGCATAAAGAAACTCTTTAGTAGAGCTTTTTCCATAAGAACCAGTAATGCCTATAACTGCGAGATTTTTAAGTTTTTTTATTTTTTCTCTAGCTTTTTTATATATTAATTTTTTAATAAAAAGCGTGGGAACTTGTAAAATTTGCACCAATAAAAGCGTTGCAATAGCAATAAATATTTCTGTAATTACTATAAATAAAGAAAAGTTTTTAATAAATAATAACGAAAGATATATTGTTGCGCCAAAAGTTAATAATAGTAAAAGTAATGCTTTTTTAGTAAATTTAGGAAATTTCCAACCTCTTCTTGCTAAAGTAAAAATAGAGTATGCTCCAAGCAAATAAAAAACACTAGAAACTAACATATCCCATAAAAATATATATTCTTTGCCCAAATATACAAACGAAAAAAGCCACAGTATAATTGCTAGGGCTACAGTTTTGGGGAGTAATGTTTTTAAAGATTTTTTAATATCACCTTTTATTCTATCAAGTCGGTATTCTTTAATTTGCCAAAAATATATAGAATAAAAAATTCTTTGAGATAAATGAATAAACCAAAACAAAAATAATATATAAAAAGTTGATAAAACCATTATGTTAACTTTCTTATTACTCTAGTAATTTTATAAATATTATACCAAAAACTTTGAAAAACTATGTCTACTCCATGGGGATATTCTAACTCTGTGCCTCCAAAACCCTTTTTAAACGCAGTTAAATTGGGCCATTTTTTTTCATCAATTCCCCACATGTCTATTTCTTCTAACCCATCTTTTTTACTAGAAGAAATAATTTCCCATTTTAAAAGATTGGTTCCTTTTACATTTCTATAATTATAATCAGACCCCGAATGCAGTGTTACAGCCCTATTGTTAAATATTAAAACAATAGTGGCATTTATTATTTTACTATCGTATTGGGCTAAAAACAATTTAAATTTAACAACATTACTTTTAATATCAAAAAGATTTTTATAATGATCTTCTGAATATACTCCAAAATCTTGCCTGTCTTTGGTTTTGCCTAATAATTTGTAAAAATCAGCGGAATATTCATTAAGTTCTTTTATTTTAACTCCAGATTTTCTGGCTCTAATAATATTATGTCTAGTTGTGCTGCTAAATTCTTTTAAAAGCTCTTCCTCTGTTTTTTTAAGGTCAATGAGTAGGGTTTTTTGTGGTTGTATTCTTCTTAATGATATATTATTTTTATATTGAGAGATACTTCCTAAAGAAACCAAAGGCTCTATTCTTAAAAAAATGCACTTTTCTTTTTTAGCTAGTTTTTGTATTTTTTTTATTAAGGTGTCTACGGCAGATTTTTTTTCTGAATCATCTATGTTTTTAATAAAAATTGGACCAAATGGAATGTAAAAATAATTTTTTGAAAAAGACGATTCTTTAAAAACTTGAACCTGCAATAATGTTTCTTCTTTTTCTATAATTCTAATTCTAAAAATATTTACGTCAGATTTTTTTTGAAATTCTCCCCAATCAAATGATTGCAAAAAATTACCATTATTTTGCAGAACAAAATCATCCCACTCTTTTTTTTCGTTATAAAATATCGCCTCCATTAAATATTATTTATTATTTTTTCAGCTAAAAGCTCTGGGCATTCTTTGTTTAGAGCGTGGCCAGCACCATTAATTATAACCAGCTTTGCGTTTTTAATTTTTTTACTCATAAAATGGGCGTCTTCTATTGGCGTTGCGTTATCTTTATCACCCCAAATAATAATAGTTGGGGTTCTAATAAAGCCCGTAAATTGAGCCAAATCTTCAGAAATAACGTTTTTATATGTTTCTTTCATAGAATTATCTACATGCATATAGTCACTTTTTCTAATAATAAACTTATAAAAAGCTTTTCTGAATAACCCATAAAAAGGCAAAAAAGAAAATTTATTAACTATTTTAGCAATATTTTTTAGCACTTTTTTTTGGGTTGTTTTGGGTCTAACAGAAGCTGCAGCTATTAAAAAAAGCTTTTTTACATCTTGGGGGTGTTTTATAGCTAGCTTAACTGCTAAGGCTCCGCCAAAAGAATGGCCAGCTAAATAAAATTCTGTAAGATTTATTTCTTTTATAAAATCTTCTGCCCACTTCATATAATTGTTATTATTCCATGTTCCAGGCAGAGCACTAGAATCTCCAAACCCTGGCAAATCAGGCACGATAACTTTATAGCCCTTTTCAGCAATTTTTTCGGCAACCAAAGACCACCTATCAATTTTTGAACCCCAGCCATGTAAAATTAAAAATGGAGTACCTTCTCCCCCGCCTGCCGGCGAGGCAGGAAAAGTTTGGTAATTTGTTTTAAGCCCATTAACTGTTATTTCCATTGAATTTTTTTATTTACTGATTTTTTTAATTTTGCAATATTTTTGCAATATTTTTGGAACTTTTATTGAGCCGTCTTTTTGTTGATAATTTTCCATTATCATTATTAAAATTCTTCCAATTGCAAAAGCTGTTCCGTTTAAAGTATGAACAAAATTAATTTTTCCTGCTTTATCACGATATCGTATATTTAATCTTCTTGCTTGAAAATCTGTACAATTTGAACAAGAATGCGTTTCTCTGTATTGTTTTTCTGAAGGCAACCATGTTTCAATGTCATATTTTTTTGCAGCTGGTCTTCCTAAATCTCCTGTGCAAATATTTATTAATTGATATGGTAATCCAAGAAGCTTCATCAACTTTTCTTCAATAGATAAAATTAATTCATGTTCTTTTTTAGAATCTTCTGGTTTAGAAAATACAACCATTTCTAACTTATCAAATTGATGAACTCTTAAAATTCCTTTTGTGTCTTTTCCATAACTACCCGCTTCCCTTCTAAAACAAGTTGAATAACCAATATATCTTAATGGTAAATATTTTTCTTCTAAAATTTCATTTGTATGCATAGAAACAAGCGATTGTTCTGAAGTTCCAGCTAAATACATTTTATCTTCTGCTAAATAATAGGCTTCTTTTTCATCTGTGGCTTCAAAATAACCAGTGCCTCGCGCCATTTCTTCTTTTAATAAAACAGGTGGAATTATGGGTACAAAACCTTGTTTTGTTACTATGTCCATAACCAAACTAATTAAAGCAAATTGAAGCAATGGTAATTCATTTTTTAAATATCCAAAGCGAGATCCAGCAATTTTGCTAGCTCTTTCTGTGTCTATTAAGTCTAGGCTTTCTCCCAACTCCATGTAATCCTTTGGTTTTGCAAAAACCCAAATAGGCTTATGCCCTACATGCCTTAAAACAACATTTTCAGAGTCATCTTTTCCAATTGGAACATCTTCAAACGGAATATTTGGTAATTGTAAAAGCAAAATCTTTAATTCTGCATCAATTTTTTCAAGTTCTGGTTCTATTTCTTTTATTTTAGATTTTATTTCTTTAGCTTGAACAAAAATCTCCTTATTTTCTGCCCCACCTCTGCTAATTTTGTTTTGTTCGGCTTTTAATGTTTCTATTTCTGTTAATAATTCTCTTTTGCCTTTGTCTAAAGCCAAAACTCTATCAACATCAACGTTGATATTTTTATCTTTGCAAGCTTTTTTTACTATTTCACTATTTTCTCTAATAAAATTTAAATCTAACATATTTTTTATTTATTAATATATGCTCTTAGTCCTCAATTCCCCAAATTTTTAAAACTCTTCTCTTCCACAATATTCGTCTTTTATTGCGAATATTTTCAGATTCAGGATATTTTAATGCTGGGATTCTTTCCCCCTTTTTTCCTAAATTCATAGAATCTGTCATGGTCAACCTGTCGACCAACACGTCCATGGCCCATTTTTGTTTTTGTTTCGGCATTTTTTTGAGTTCGGCTGAAATTTGCGCCCTATATTGCTTAATTTTATCACCAGTAACCATCTCAGACATTTCGGCGATGGGCGATGTGGGAAATGAGAGCTCGTCTCCTTTTAAAAAAGCACGTATGTCGCGCTTAATTGCGTCTATATCTACATTTACGATCCAAACTTCAATTTTAGTCCCATTTTTTTCATGATTCTCTCTGCAAAAATACTCAATAGCCCGATTAAACGCATCGTTCTCTGCAACGTCATTCACTTTCGAAAGGTCGCGTAACACATTGATATCAATATCAGAGGATTTCAAATTATATCCATTTACACTTGACCCATAAGGTGATACACCAATAAACGCTCCGTATTCAGATAAAAATTTATCAAAATCTTTTATAATTTCTAATCTCTTCCAATTTGGTTCACCCTCAACATCTCTTGGTGAATATAGTTTAGTTTCCACTCTTCTTTTTTGGAGATCTACATCGTCGTCGATTATCTCTGGCACGAGTTCATCCTCTTTATTTTTTGGTTCCCTGGGTTCCATATTTTTTATTGTTTAGGTTTCATTAATGGGAATATTTGGCACTCGCGGGCTGGTTTATCCATTAAAAAGGAAAACAATCTTTCAGACACTCCAAATCCGCATGTTGGTGGCATGCCATGCTCTAAAGCCTCAACAAAATCTTTATCATACATTTGCGCTTCATCGTCTCCTGCGTCTCTTAAATTTTGCTGTTCTTGAAATCTTTCTGCTTGGTCAATTGGGTCGTTAAGCTCAGAATAACCTTTGCCATTTTCTGAACCAGCTAAAATTACTTGAAATCTTTGAACAAGTTTAGGATTTTTTTCCATTCTTTTTGCTAAAGGCTCCATTATAATTGGAACATTTATTAAAAACCCAGGACCAGATATATTTTTTCTACAATATTTCCATAAATTATCTATTGCCCTTGTAATATTAAACCCCTTTTTGTCGTAATTAATTTTTAATTTCTGCAAAGCTTTTTCTATTTCTGGCAGGGTGGCTTCATTTATATTTACACCGGTATATTTAGCAATAGTTGACATATAGTCATATTTTTCCCATTTTTTTCCTAAATCAATATCAAATTCTTTAATTTTAAATTTTAAAGTTCCAAAAGTTTTTTTAGCAACATATTTATACATTTCTTCTACAAGTTCCATTCCTTTTTCATAATCAGCATATGCCCAGTAAAATTCCATTTGAGTATAATCTTGCAAGTGTTCTGCGTCCATGCCTTCATTTCTAAATTGTCTGCCAATCTCAAAAGTTTTTTCAAAACCAGCAACCATTAATTTTTTTTGCCAAAGTTCGCCCATAGAAATCCTTAAATAAACGTCTAAATCTAAGGCGTTATGATGAGTTAAAAATGGCCTGGCATCTGCTCCACCAGGAGTTGTTTCTAAAACCGGTGTTTCTACCTCTAAAAATTGTTTTTCAACTAAAAATTCTCTCATAGAAGCCCAGAAAACTGTTCTTTTTTTAACCATTTCTTTTACTTCTGGATTGAAAATAATGTCTAAATACCTTTTTCTTAAACATTCTTCAACATCAGTAATTCCGCACCATTTATCTGGTAGTGGCAAAAGTGCCTTTGAGAGCATTTTATAATCTTCTGCTATAATACTTTTTTCTCCTCGTTTAGTTGTAAATAATTTTCCTTTTATTTCTACAAAATCTCCTATATCAAAAACATCTAAGAAGAATTGATAACCTTTTTCACCCAACTTATCTATTTTTATTAATCCTTGAATTTTAGCAGAGCCGTCATTTATATCTATAAAGGTTGCACCGCCATGCCCTCGCATTGCCATAATTCTTCCTGATAAAACATAATCTTTTTTAGTTTTAAAGAATTTATTAAATTGCGCCAAAGCCTCTGCCACAGAATGAGTTCTGTTTGTTTTTGCAGGATATGCTAAAAGCCCGGCTGTTTGTAGCTTTTTTAATTTGTTTATTCTTGTTTGTCGTAGCTCTTCAATTGTAGGCATATTTATAAATTTAAAAGTTTAAATTACTTTATTCTACCAAAATTATAATATACAGTAAACCCCGTTAAAAATGATTTCTAACGGGGCAAGCAGTTGACGTTATTTTATCAACATGATATTGTTTTAATATGTAACTTGAAAATTAGCGAACCAGCACCATGAAAACAACATATACCCAAAGAACGGTTAAGCTTAGTAACAGGCACCGGGGGTCCAAATATGCGCCCAAATGGTTTATCAGGAAGCTGAAGAGGCTTAAAGAAAAGGGCTGGGTGCAAATCGCTCACCGCTCGGGACGTCTTAAGAATTTCGTCTACGTAGTTCTTCAAAGACCAAAATGTCGTAGAACTGGTTGAAATATGAAAAAAGCGAATACAGCAATTCAGAACTATATTTCTGACAGGACACTTGCCTGTGTCCGTAAGCGTCTAGAAGAGTTAGAAAAATTGGGCTGGCGCATTCACCATTATTCGATCTGGGGCCCTAAAGGACTTGTCATTGTATTCCATCGCCTAGCTACTTACTTGTTTCCTTCTGCAAAGATAGAAAGATGTGTCTGCCTTAACGACTTTCCAGAATGGCGTGACCTGATTGTTCGACTTGCAAGTCGCGGTTGGAGATTTCTGTCTTTCCAAAGTAGCTCTTCTCCCAAGGCTCCTTACAGATTTCGCCAGCTAATCGAAAAAGGCTAGAACAACTGCCATGATTTGCTTTAATTACTGGTTTTTATTCCCTCGGCTTGGAAAGAGTCACTTCATCAAACGGAAGAAAGTTGATAAGAAAGACAAGACGTCATGCCCACACTTGTAACTATTGCTGTTTGGATTTTGGCCCTGATAGTCTCTTTCAATGTGTCTAGGGGCGTTAACATAGTTGTTTTTATTGTTGCTTCGATTATCACACTTGCTATTGCATGCAAGGCTGAAAAGCAATCTTCAAAAAGGACGCCTAAATAGCGTTCTCTTTTTTTGAGTGCGAAATATATTTTCATTAATCGCACGAAACCCCGCCGAAGCCTTGGCGAAGGCAGGTGCAGTAATTTGCTATTTCTCCGTAAAATACCAATTTAAAACGTCTTTAGCTACATTTAATGTGACAACTCCAAAACTATTTACACTTTCAACTGTAACAACTAAAACAATTTCGGGATTTTCATATGGAGCAAAAACCGATGACCAAACATTATACGCATCTTTTTTGCCTATTTCGGCGGTTCCTGTTTTTGCACCCGAAGAAACTGGAAGACTCCTTAAAACCGATGATATGCCATAATCTTCTTTAACGCCATCTCGCATGCCCTCCCTAACTATTTGTATGTTTTCTGCATCAATAAAATTACTTCTTATAATTTGTGGTTCAAATTGTTTAACTAGTTGGTTTGAATCTGCAGAAACAACTTTATTTACAATTTGTGGTTTATATAATGTTCCGCCATTGGCAATTGCACAATAAGCCGATGCAACCTGCAAAGGAGTTGTTTGCAAATCTGACTGACCAATTGCAAGGTTATAAGTATCTCCATCCCACCATGGTTCACCTTTTACTGTTTTTTTCCATGTTGGATCAGGAATAAACCCAGAAAATTCTCCTGGCAAATCTATGCCAGTTTTTTGATCCCAACCAAAAAGTGATAAATATTGTTTAATTTTTGTGGGACCCAGTCCTTGCTGACCCTCATAACCACCGCCCACAACATAAAAATAAATGTTAGAAGAAACTGCTATTGCTTCTCTCATATCAACCCAACCATGTGGTTTTACTCCCCCATATCTATAAGCTACATTTGGATCGTATTTACTACGAACCAAAATATAACCGGGGTCATTTATTTTTTTATCTGGTGAAATTATTTTTTCTTGAAGAGCTGCGGCAGCTTCAAACGGTTTTATTGTAGACCCTGTAGGATATTTTGCTGAAATAGCTCTATTAAAAAATGGCTGAGATGGGTCGTTTATAATTTTGCTATATTCTTCTTGAGATATGCCTCCAGAAAAGGCATTGTCATCATAAGCTGGATAAGAAACTAGTGCTAAAACAGCTCCTGTTCGTGGATCCATTGCAACTGCAGCCCCCTTTTTACCTCCCATTTTTTTTATACTATCAGCCAGAGAATTATAAATTCTTGTTTGCAGTTCTGCGTCTATATTAAGAACTAAATTATTGCCCGGAATAGATGGCACAGATATTTGTTTTTCATCTTGTGCATATGCTTGAGCGGGTTTTAAATTTATTAGTTTAGATTGACCTGGAGTTCCTCTTAAATAACTCTCGTAATATTTTTCTAAACCTGTTTTTCCAATGTAATCATTTATAGAATAGCCCCTGCTATCAGAATACTCATCTTTGTTAATTCTGGCTGTATAACCTAAAACTTGAGAAAAAATTGGGCCTAAAACATATTCTCTTGAAGTGTTTTGTTGAATTCTACAACCTTTTAAATCTTCTATTTTTGTTTCTAGCAATAAAAGTTTTTCGTGGCTCATACTATCTACTAATAAAACATCCGATGATTCTGTTTTTTGAATTTTATCTAATATTTCGTAGCTACTTATGCCAACAATATTAGAAATATCGTCAATTTCTTGATTAATTGCATTTGAAGACACCGAAAAATAGGCTCTATCACAAATTAGGTCGTATGCTGGAGAGTTTAAAACAAGTTTTTTCATATTCTTGTCGTAAACTATTCCTCTTATAGGAACAATTAAATTAACACTGCCTTTATTGTTTTCTGCTTGCGTGTGTAATTTTTTACCACTTATAATTTGCAAATAAAAAACTTTAGAAAATAATATAATTGCTAAAATAAAAAAAATACCAAACAATATGTGAGATATTCTTTCTTTTATAGGCACTTCAAATTTTTTTTCTGACAAACCAAGCTCTTCTTCTTTAGACTGAGCTAATTTATCCAAAAAAACCTCATGAGGTTCTATATCAACATTTGATTTTTTTATTTTGTAAATTTTAGCCATCTTTTATAAATAAAGAAAAATGCAGTTGCAAAAATAGAGCTATAAACTAAAGAATAAATAATATTTAATGATAAGTTAATAACCATTTTATTTGGATCTAAAAAGTATAAATATAGGTCTTTTAGCAAAATATACGCTAATAAAAATATTACAAAAAGTGGTAAAAAATAAATAAATGGGTAAGATTCTGCGGTATTTTTTAGTGATGAAAGCACTTTTTTTAATAAAATGCTTAAAATTATCAATAAAATAATAGAAGGACCTACATAAGTATAAGAAAAAATATCTATAAAAAAACCAGCTATTACAGCAAGCAAGATTACTTCCAATTTAGAGGGAGAGAAAAAAACTAGTAAAAAAAATAACGTAAAAACTAAATTAGGAGCAACTCCAAACAAGCTAAAGTGATTAAAAAAACTATTTTGCAATAATACAAAAATATAAAAAATGAAAATTACGGGTACGATTTTTTTCCACATTTTTTAATTGTCTTTTTTATAATTTGTAATTACAAATACATTATCTGCATTTTTAACATCAAAAAACAAACTAATTTTTGCTTGTTGAAATGGTTTTTGGTCATTTTTTATATTTTGTGTAATTTTGCCTACTAGCAAGTCTTTGGGAAATGATTTTTCTAATGAAGATGTTACTAAAACATCATCTGAATTTATTTCGCTATTTACTGGAATTAAGTCTAAATAAGCTGACAATGCCCCACTTCCTCTAATTACACCAGCAATTTCAACTGTTTCTGGAGCTGGATCTGTAGACGTAGTTGTAGTTCCATCTGGATTAACGATAATTATTTCACTAGCAATATTTTGCTGTTGTACTTTAACATTTATTACGCTATTTTTGTTTGATATAAGCATTATATCAGAAAAGTTTTTATAAACTTTAAAAACTTTTCCAACTAAAACATTTTGTTGATTTATTACTGGCATTCCTATAGAAACGCCATCTACTGAACCTTTGCCTATAGAAAGAATATCTTTATCTAAGCCAATAACTCCTGCCATAACAAATTGAAACCCTGTATTTTGACAAGATATAGAAACATCGCTTTGCGCTCTATTGCCCTGCTCTATAGATTGTAAAAATGCAACTTGATAAAGTAAATTTTGATTTTGTTTTTTTAAGTCTTCGTTTTCTTTTGTTAAGGATCCAGACTTGAGTAAAGAGCTTATCAAACCAGACGAAGATGTTCCAGCTGTCCAGAAAGTTTTTTGAATTGCACTAGATATTGTAAAAAAATAATTTCTAACTGGTGACACAAAAATATTTAAAATAATTAAAAATAATAAAATAGCACCCAAAATAATTAAAAATTTTGGCCAATTTCTTTTCTTTTTATTTATTGAAAACTTGCTTATAGCATTCATAATTATATGTCATTTTACCTTGTTAAAAGCCTGCGGTCAAATTTTATTCAGTAAATTACTGCACCCGCCTTCGCCAAGGCTTCGGCGAGGTTTCGTGCGATTAATGAAAACATATATTTCGCACTCAAAAAAAATGCCCACTTGGTTATTGGGCGCCTTCAAAAAGAAGACCTATTACTTAATTGCTTCGAGTTCTGCTTTGTATTGCTCTTGCCACGAAGCCAGAATGGATTTAGCAACAGTATCATCATCTGGGAGATAACTAACAGCTTTTCCTTTTTCCGCAACAAACTGAGTAGCCCAATCAATGAGATTGGTGGAAATTGAGACCAACACTCGAGCTGGTTCAAACTTCAGCATTCTCAGAAAGATTTTCTTGGTGCTCCGAGACTGCTTCTCTATGTCATCAATAAGCCATTGCTCAAATAGTGTCATTTTGGTTCCTCCCCGAGCTTTAGGCCCGCGTCTACTTCAGCGGCTTTTTGTTGCAAATACCTCATGTATTCTGCCTGCTTATCTTCTTTAGGTGCGGATCCTTGGCTAGCGGACAATTGGCTCCTGATGCCATCCATTAATCCAATACCAACTCCTATGCAAAGAAACTGGTTGGCAATATCATAGATTTTTCTGCGTTGATGTGGCTGTAATGACTGTGCGTATTCGTCTAGCTCGGTTAGTGCGGGCGTTGCTTCAAATGTAGCGCTCATTTTAGGTGGTCTTTCTTGATATTGGTGTGATTTACTTTGTTCGAATGGCTCGAAACGCCCACTTAATGGCCTGGAAGGCCAAGAACAGGGGAATTGTTATTTGCGAGATGACCGGGTTGAACACCGGCAACATCCGTGTGTGTTTCTTGATTGTGTCATTAGTAACTTTTGACGAATCAAAGAACATAAATTCAAACAGAGTAACTATTGGCACAAACCACAAAGAGGTCCACAGTTGGGCCTTTATGACAACCAATGCGCCAAACAGGCTCCTAAGCTCTGGGTGGACGCGCATTCCCCACCAAAAATATGCAGCTGCTATTACTGAGATTATTTCAACTGCCCTGATTAGCGAAAAAATAAACCTCACCTGAACTTTCTTGTTTTTGGCCAAATATTGAATCAGAACTATGCCAACAAAGACAAGGGTCATTACGCCCATTATGTAAATCTCTGTATCTGCTATTTTGGGAGAATATACAATCAACATCATGATTACCGACGTCGCCATCAGCAACCTACCTAAAATAGAGACCAGTTTCATTCCCAGCGGATACGGAGCTTGGTCGCGCAGGTGATTTTGTTGCCACTGCCGAAGCTCTTTGACGTTGCTCCTCATGATGAAATAAGAAATCCAAAAAATTACAGACCAAAACAATGGGTGTTCAAACACGTTGATATTCATAATTTTATTTCAAGGTTCGGGTTGCTTCTATTCGTAGAAGTCTTTATAATATATGATATTTTTACCTAATTGTCAACGATTATGCAATAAAAAACCGCTAAATTAATAACGGTTTTTTTATTTTAGAATCATGAATAATGTAGGAGAGCTACCTACTCTCGCGTTGCCACTACCATCGGCCTTGGAAGATTTCACTTCTGAGTTCGAAATGGGATCAGGTGGAGCACTTCCAGTATAGCTCCCTTACATTATTCACGATTTTTACAAAATACCTAAAATCTGTATCTATTTAAACTTACGCTTTTTGTGAATCTTCGTATACTCAAATGCTAAGTATATCGAAGGATAAAATGATTTATTAGTATCGCCCGGCTGAAGCTATTACTAGCCTTACACCTGCGACCTATCAACCCCGTAGTCTGCGGGGAATCTAAGAGTTCTCATCTTGGAGTTAGTTTCGCGCTTATATGCTTTCAGCGCTTATCTATTCCCGACTTAGCTACCCAACGATGCTCCTGGCGGAACAATTGGTACACCAGAGGTCAGTTCATTCCGGTCCTCTCGTACTAGGAACAAATCTCCTCAAAACTCAACGCCTGCAGTAGATAGGGACCAACCTGTCTCACGACGGTTTGAACCCAGCTCACGTAACTTTTTAACCGGCGAACAGCCGGACCCTTGGGACCTGCTCCAGCCCCAGGATAAGTTGAGCCGACATCGAGGTGCCGAACAGAGCCGTCGATATGGACTCTCGGGCTCTACTAGCCTGTTATCCCCGGAGTAGCTTTTGGCTGATGATCTTCGTGTTTTCTATAAAATACACGTCGGTTCACTAAGTTCTGCTTTCGCAACTGCGCGACATATCCGTCTTGCAGTAAAGCTGGTTTATGGCTTTGCCCTATCGCTTCGATTTCCATCCGAAGCTAACCAACCTTTAAACGCCTCCATTACATTTTGGGAGGCAAGTGCCCCACTTAAACTACCCATTAAACACTGTCACCTCAGTTAAGAGGATTAGAGTATTAATTTTTAAAAATGGCTGTTTCATCGGCGACTCCACAATGGCCGAAACCACTGCTTCAAAGTCTCACCACTACACTACGTATCAAAAATCAATAACCAATATCTAACTATAGTAAAGCTTCCGGGGTCTTTCCGTCTAGCTGCAGGTAAACAGCATCTTCACTGTTATTGCATTTTCACCGGGCGCCTCTTTGAGACAGTCTCCAACTCGTTAGGCCATTCATGCGGGCCGGAACTTACCCGGCAAGGGATTACGCTACCTTTGGACGATTATAGTTATCGCCGACGTTCACTGGTGCTTCATTCAGTGAGCAATAATCTTGCGACTATCACCCCCAAACTTAACATTCCAGCACTGGTCAGGCTTCACCCCGTATACATCCTCTTACGAGTTAGCACGGAGCTGTGTTTTTGATAAACAGTCGGTTGGAGTACGTTTGCTGCGGCCCCTGCACTTGCGTGCGGGGCAGGCCATATTGCGAACTTACGGCCACTGATTTGCCGAGTTCCTTAAAGAGGTCTCACCCGTTCACCTTAGCATACTTACGCTTGTCCACCTGTGTCGGTTTGCGGTACGGATTCTTTATTTTATTTAAATAACGATTTTCTAGGGAGCTTGCTCAGCTAGGTTCGCCCACGAATGAGCTTCCCGTCAACACTTCTTGCGTCATGTTGCCGACGACAATCCAATAAGTCGCCTAACCTACTAACCTCCGCACGAGATTGAACAAATAAAGAAGGGTAGAAATATTAATCTACTGTCCATCAGCTACCCCATTCGGGTTTACCTTAGGACCGCCTAACCCTTGGTTGAATACCATTGCCAAGGAAACCTTGGACTTTCGGTGTGCAGGGCTTTCACCTGCAATGCGGTTACTCAGGCCAACATTCTCTCTTCCTAGCGCTCCACAGTCGGTTACCCTCCTGCTTCTGTGCCCTAGGAATGCTTCCCTACCACTTACATAATAAATTATGTAAATCCGTGTCTTCGGTATTAAACTTTAGTCCCGGAAATCTTTGGCGCACTTCGCCCCTCCTCGCGGAAATCCGCAAAGTTTGGGCAGTGAGTTGTTACACACTCTTTAAAAGATAGCTACCTCTAAGCTAACTTCCTGCCTGTCGAGGGCAAAACACTTCCTTCGTAACACTTAGTTTAATTTAGGGACCTTAGACTACGATCTGAGCTGTTTCTCTTTTGAGCACGGAGCTTAGCCCCCGCACTCTTACTGCCTAGACAAAAAATATAGTATTCGGAGTTTAATTAGAAGACCTGGAGAAACTCCAAGGAATTCTATTTAGTGCTCTACCCCTATATTTTGGCTCTAGACGCCAGCCCCAAAGCTGTTTCGGGAAGAACCAGCTATTACCAAACTCGATTAGCTTTTCACTCCTTACCACAGGTCATCCGAGAGGATTGCACGCCTCACCGGTTCGGTCCTCCCCCCAATTTTCATCAGGGTTCAACCTGCCCATGGCAAGCTCGTCTGGCTTCGGGTCTTGAATATCCAATAAAATTCGCGCTATTAACACTCGCTTTCGCTACGCCTGCGCCCCATAAGGGCTTAGACAAACTGAATATTCAAACTCGTTGGCTCGTTCTGCAAAAAGCACGCCGTCACTATGGTCCTTGCGGACTTCAAGCTCCGACTCTTTGTAAGCAAATGGTTTCAGGTACTATTTCACCGGGGTCAACCCCCTACTTTTCACCTTTCCCTCACGGTACTGGTTCACTATCGGTGATATTGATTATTTAGCCTTACCGGATAGTTCCGGTGGATTCCTGCCAGGTTGTCATGCCCGACAGTACTTAAGAATTACAACAAGGAGCATAAAATTATTTTTAAGTACGGGACTATTACCCTCTATGGTGCCACTTTCCAGAGTGCTTCTTTTAATAATTTATTTTGTGTTCTCCCTCGGCAATCATTATCCAGTACTTGCTTGAAAGCAAGAACTAAATAATGCTCCCGACGTCATAACCTTGCAACACCAGTTATAAAAACTGGTTTAGGCTGTTCCCTTTTCGCTCGCCACTACTAAGGGAATGAGAAAATCCTTAATCCCTACGCACATATAGATTGTCGCACAATAAAGTGCTCCAACCAACGCAGAGAATAAAAATTTTCATTGTTTTCTGTTCCTCCGGCTACTGAAATGTTTTACTTCACCGGGTCCGCTTATCTAACTTACGTTAGACATAATATGGTGTTAACCATATTGAGTTTCCTCATTCAGAAATCTCCGGATCAAAGGTTGCTAGCCACCTCCCCGAAGCTTATCGCAGGCACGCCACGTCTTTCATAGCATCAATATCCCAAGGCATCCGCCATTCGCTTATAACCTATCCTTCGATATACTTAAAATTTGAGTTTTAAATATATTCTGGATTCACTTTTATCCCGCCCTCATAGCTTTTTAATATGAGGGCTGGACGCGTAAGTTTCTAATAGATACAGATTTTATGTATCTTGAACTTTTTCTTTTGTATGCTTGTTTTACCTATTAATTTTTTAAAATTCCTTATCAAAAATTTTAAAAAATCTTCCCAATTAAATATAAGACCCACTGTCGAAAAATTTAATTAGGATTTACCCAGTTAAATAAATTCATAAGAATTTAATTTTAAAAAGCTTGCGTTTTTTAAAATTATTTAACCGGGTGAACCTGTTAAAAATTGTAGTAGAAACAATCTGTTATTTAAAACATTTAACAGGGTTTAATTTTCAATTTACATTCTTTGCTTCCATTTTTTAATTAACCCGCGAAAATATTTAATTTTTTAAATATTTTCGTAGATTAACAATTTTTTAATCTTTTTTTAATAAATTTAAAACCGCCTTTTAAAGCGGTAGTCTGATAAAAAATTTGCAATAACAAATTTTTTCAGATTTTTATCCGCTTCGTTTTTTAATAGTAGTTATTAATTTATTTACCATGTAATAACAAGTATATTCTATTATTTAAACCGTGTCAATAGTCTAACAAGTAAAATAGTTTCTACATAAAAAAAGAAGCGAGCTGTTGCTCGCATGATTAGCAATTCGCTATTCTACTTTGGCAAAAACGAATTCGTAATACGGTTGCTCACGGTCTCTTGGCCTGACATCGTAAGCCGAAAGGCACATGCCCTCGCGCTCGTGATTGTAAAGAACAAACATCCACAGATTGCCCTCGGAGTCTATCGTTGGCACACGTATGTATCCTCCTGTTGGTTGATCGTTATATTCAAGCCTTAATTTCAAGATGCATTCAATTGAGCAACAACGCAAACCGAAATTTGCAGCTACTTCACAAACCTTGTCGCCAGAAATCTTGGAGCAACCCCAACGTCCCAAATTATTTCGCACCAACTCATCGTGTACTACTCCAGATGGAACGAAAAATTTTTCTACAGCTTTCAATCCAGCAGGCTGCACTCTCATTCCCGCCAATTGAATCGCATTGATTAATCCCTGCGTATTGAAAGTATCATTAAAAATTGTCTTCCATGGTTGGCTCATATTTTTAGATTGTTAATAAGAAGACCATTCTTCTTATGCTGTTTAAACATTAACTTTAAATACATTTTTTGTCAATAATATTGCACAAACAAAAAGGCGCGGTACGTACGCGCTTTTTTGTTTGGCCCACCAATAAAGGTAAGCATTGCTTCTAAATTATGTTTTGCTTCTAAAAGCAAAACTGTCAAATGTTAAAATTTATCTCTCTTCTACCTTTCTATACATATCTGCAATAACTTTTCCTGCTGTGTCTTTTCCGCCAAGTCCTATTGCTAAACCAATTCCCAATGCCAATGCACCGACAATTCCATAAACAAGGCTGTTGTACAATGCTATAATAAATGCATTTGTTGGTAAAAGTTGTCCTAAAATCAAGAAAAATGTAAATACCCAAATTGCCCATTTTGCAATTGATGCGGCAACATATCCATAACCAACTTTTAATCTTTCAACTGTTACTCTAACAAGTTTTTCTACTATGTCAGATACAACTATAGCCACAACAAATACTAATACTGCTACAACAACATTTGGCAAATAATTTAATACTTGTGTTAAAAATCCTGCAAATGTTGTTAAGCCTAAAACATCAACGGCTATTAATAATGTTACTACTACAAATACCCATTTAAAAACTGCTCCTACAAACTCTGAAGGATTTACTTCAACATTTGCTCTTTGCAATGCTTTTTTCCATCCTTCTTTTTCAAATAATTTGTTAAATTTTATTGACTTTAACAGTTCAGAAATTATTTTTCCAATTCCTATGGAAACTAAATAACCAATTATAAATACAACTATTGCCAACAACAAGTTAGCAAGAAAAACTACTAGTTGAGATAAAAATGGTTGAACAACTGTTAAAGACCAGTCTGTGTATGTCATATATTTTAATTTTTATGATTTAATTTTAATTTTTACTTTCAAGGATCTAATTTCTCGTTAATTAAAACGAGCTCGACCTTTAAGTTTTTTTACTATTTATATATTATTACAATACCGAAAAACTAAATCAAGAGCTAGGGGTGTGAATAACTATAAAACATGTATCTTGTATCTATTCAAGATACTAGATACTAAATTCTAGATTCAAATATATTTTCTCCACGACTCGGGCAAAGGAATTTCTAATTTAACTGATTGCTCGGTTGTTGCGGTTTTAAATTCAATTGCAGTTGCACAAAGTGCAATGCTCCCGTCTGGTAAAGGTTTTTGATTAGAATATTTTACATCTCCTAATATTGGGCAACCCATTTCATTCATTTGAACTCTTATTTGATGAAACCTCCCTGTTTTTGGCAAAACCTTCAAAAGTGAATATTCATTATTAAATTTGACAACCTCATAACTCAATTCAGCTGTTCTAGTTTTTGTGGCACCTTTAATGGCCGCCAATAACTCTTCGTCTGTTTTATTTGTAAAACCTTCGGCAAAAAAAGATATTTTATTTATTTTTTCTTTTAACTCACCCTTGCTCTCTTTTGGCTTGCCCACAACAATGGCATGATAAGTTTTTTGAATTGTGTGGTTTCTAAATTGTTCTGACAATCTACTAGCTCCTTTTGAAGTTTTTCCAAATAAAACAATTCCAGATACTGGCTTATCTAATCTATGCACCAACCCCAAAAAAATATTCCCAGACTTATTGTACTTCTCTTTTAAGTATTTTTTAACTTGCTCAAAAAGACTGGCGCTACTAATATCGCTCTTGCTTTGCCATGCCGTAGCTTCATGCGAAGGCTGGGTTAAAACCCCAGCTGGTTTATAAACCGCTATTATATGATTATCTTCGTATAAAACTTTTATATTCATAATATTTAATAGATTATAGCATCCCAGCGAATTCCGCGCCACTATTGACAAGCCTTTTCTAATATGATATAATATATCTAGAGTATGAAGCCAAGTACTCTTGCAAGATAAAAGGATTGTTTCGTGTCTTTGCGGGCACATCGCCTTTGCGGGCGAATAAACAATCTGGGTACAGAGCCCTATCTTGTACTTGAACGGCACATTGACACAACGACAACCGCCCCAATGGGGCACCAAACAAATGACAAAGATAGTGACTGCAGCGTCTCCCCAGAGGGAGCAACTGACGGACAGCCAAGCCAATAGTCTCGCCCTCGGAGTCATCGGATATCACTTCACCACGGCGCTAATCGCCTGGCTGAAAAATCCGAAAATCGCTGACTTCCGCGACGACGCGGAGTCCTGTTTCTTGAAAGTCGAGAAACGGGCAAAGGCATGGGGCTGGTTGGCCTTCTGGGTCGGCCTCACCATCGGGTTCTTAGGCATCGCAGTATGCGAAGGCATCACCCGTGGTTTTGTCGAAGCCTTCTTCCACGGATGGTTGATGCAGGCGTCGGCGATAATCGGCGTGCTAACGCTGATTATCGCCTTCTTCTACGGATTTGGCTACGAGCTCGGCTCGAATCGTCGGCCGGGTGACACAACCCGAATGGTAGCCAAGATGTGGAAACCTTGGCGGAAGAAAATCGTTTCCTCGGGGGTACTTTCGGACTTCGCCTCTACGCTCAAATGGAGGTACAAGGATGCCGAAACCGGATCTATTCTCCTGAGGCAGATCGCGAGTTACTCCTTCGGTGGCAGCGAGCTGGAGATAGTTCTCAAATCGACCCTCGCCAACCTTGCTGACGAAGCCGTCAAAAACTTCCAGGACGAGGTGCTTGATGGCAGCAAACGTGGCCAGCAACGTCACCGTCAACAGTTCGGCCAGATTGACAAGATCGGGCAAGAGCTCGGTTTTGAAAAACTAGACTGGAAACGGCTCGACTCCTAACCGAGCAGATAGGGTGCATATCATCTGATACCACCGAGTAATATCGGGCAGTGATTTGCATCAAAACAAAGAAACTAACAACAACGAAAGCGCGTGTGGCTTGGTAAACCCACGCGCTCTTTTAATACATTTAGCATTATTCACAGTTGACACAAAGCTTTTTATATAGTATAAAGATTATGGAACATTTACAAGATAAATGAGTTTGGCGAGTGCCAACACGAAACTTCCAGATGTTCCAAACGTCCAAACAACATATAAACGCCATGTGCAAAATCGCCATCCAGGAACTCCCCCTCGTTTCCCACAGCCCGCGGTGTGCCTGTGGGAAAACGGCCATCCAAAAGGCCGTAATCAAAAAACCCACGTTTGTAGTTTCCGTAAACTGCTGCGGTGACGTGGCCTGCGTGCAAGCGGCCCAAAAAAGCGTCGGTGAGAAGCATCGAGCCCGCCTCGAGGACATCCAACGAGTTCGTCAAGCCAAAGCGGCCCAAAAAGCCGCCGCGCGCGCGGCGAAGAAGGAGAGGTCGTTGCGCGGCTCCAAAGAGACCTTCGTCGGTAGGGACTTCGATCCCCTGAAGGTCTAACCGCCCTCGCCACACATTTCCCCAAAGCTCGCATCCCCCCAGATGCGAGCAATTTTTTTGCATAGGCATCCTCCCAAATAAAAGTTTCCGACACGAAAACTTTTACCATTTGGGGGGATATTTTGAGGGATGCATAAACTAGCTAACACCTAATATCTGCCTAATCCTATCTGCCTCCTCGTCAATTATGGGGCCAAAATATTCACCATTATGGGCATGAGAGTTGCCACCATAAACTGGTGCTTTTTGATCTAAGTGCAAACTAAAAGTAAAATCTGTTCCCGCTTGGCGGGTGTAAGCATGAAACCGTGGAAAACTATTGCCACTTAATTTTCTAACCAAATTATACTCACCATTTGGCTTTGTATCTATAATAACGTAGCCAAGTTTTCTGGCTACATTAGAAATACTTTCTTTTACATTTTTTATAATAAAATCCATAAATATAATGGGGCAATAATTATTAAGCGAGGCAGTCAATTTTCAGCGTATTTCAGGACACAAAGTGCCTGACCAAGCCATTTAGACGCGAAGCGTATCAATGGCGTTAGCAGAAAATTGACTGCCGAGCGAAAAACTAACCGTGCTTAAATTCTATAACGTCGCCATCTTTAACAATATATTCTTTTCCTTCGGTTCTTAATTTTCCCATTTCTCTAGCTTTTGCATAACCGCCTAATTCCATTAAATCTTTCCAAAAAACAACTTCTGCTTTTACAAATTTATTTTCAAAATCTGTGTGAATGGCCGCGCCAGCTGTTGGAGCTGTATCGCCTTTTTTTATTGTCCAAGCTCTTGTTTCGTCTTCACCTGTTGTTAAAAAGGTTATTAAATTTAAAAGCTCATATGACTTTTTTACTAAAACATCTGTTTCCGAGTCCACTGGCAAGCCAAGTTCTATTCTTTCTTCGCGTGATAGCCCTTCGGCCTCAAATTCTGTGGCTACATCCAAAATAATGCAATTATTTTGTCCTGAGGCACCTCGAAGGGAATTCACAATTTCCTCACCTACTTCGTCGTCTTTGCCATTTAATAAATATAGACGAGGTTTGAAAGTTAAAAGTTGAAAGTTTTTCAAGATCTCCGCTTCGTCTTCTGCAAATGACATGTCGCACAATACTTTTTCTTGACTTAAAAATTCTTTGGCTTTTGTTAAAACTGCCATTTCTTTAACAGCCTCTTTTTTATTCTGCCTAACTTCACCAGCCAAACTATCTATTCTTTTATTTATAGTATCTAAATCTTTTAAAATTAGTTCTACATCTAAAATTTCTTTTTCTTCTAATGGGTCAACTTCTTGCTGAGTGTTTACAATATCTGGGTTTTTAAAAGCGCGCAAAACATATAAAACTGCATCGGTTTCTCTAATGTTTGCTAAAAATTTATTTCCTAAACCTTCGCCCTCGCTAGCACCTTTAACTAACCCAGCAATATCTACAAAATCAACTGTGGCGTAAATTTTCTTTTTAGATTTCGATAATTCTGCTAGTGCATCAACTCTCTGGTCGGGAACCAAAACAACCCCAACATTGGGGTCTATTGTAGCAAAAGGATAATTGGCAATCAAAACTGGCTTTTTAGTTAATGTTTTAAATAATGTTGATTTGCCTACATTTGGCAAACCCACAATTCCTATACTTAATGACATACCAAAATAATACTACAAAACTGCCCAAATTTCAATTAAATTTTTTGTTTACGGAATTTTATAAGGCCTACAATAATTGGTAGTATCAGTGTAGTTATATAATATAAATATACATCTAGCTTATAATACCCATCGGCTGGCTTAAACAATAACACTAAGAATAGATAATCCAATATAACTGCTATTACTGTCCAAACAACTCCTAATCCAAAATAGCACTGCAAAGAATCTCTATTAATTTTCTTAAACAAAACCCAAAGAGTTATTATTATTCCAATAGGTGAAACAACCCAGCCAATCATGTTTACGGGAACTACCATAAAGGCAACAATTCCTAACACCCAACCAATAAACCAAAGCCCAATGCCCCACACCACTGAATTTTTTAAAATTTTTAATTTTTCTTTTTCCATAAATTTTTTTTAAATTAATTATAGAAATTATTTTTCTAATTTGTTGCGGGCGTTCCAATAAGCACACCAGCTACAATTGTTTTTTGCTTGGGGAATTGTATTGCTATCTAAACATTTTTTTATTTCAAACAAAGTTTTTTCTACCCAAGAATCATCGCCTTTATATTCTATTAAATTAACGTCAAATTCAATTTTTTTATCAAAAGCCTGCCTATCCATTTTTCCTGTGCAATAAACAAAATAACCTGTGTCAGAAACTTTTAAATTATTTCTTCGCAAAAGCCATTGATAAACCTCCATTTGACGCTTGTAGCCATCTTGCCACTCTTTATCAAGGGTTGTTACAGCCTCATCTTTTGCAGTTGCTTTATAATCAACAACAAAATATTCGCCAGCACTGTTTATCCATAAGTCATCAATAGCTCCACTAACCAACATTTGCGTTGGCTCATGAAAACATTTTATTCCACCAAAATTTCGCCTCCACTCGTCAATTTCTTTGTGTTGGGCTGGCATTGCATCTATGCCATATTCTTTTTGCAATGGATGTTGCTGATTTTTGGCGCGGTGGCCATCAAATTCTTGTTTTAATAAATAATCTACCGCGCTATTTATAGAAAAGGGAAACCCAGGCACTCTTTTAACCCCAAGTTTATTGTCTAAATAAAAACATCTAGGGCATTCTATAAACAAGTCAATTTTTGACCTACTCAATTTCCAATTATTGCCCCCGTAATTCCACCCCGCCCCCCTATTTGCATTATAATAATCATTCATAATTTTTATTTTTATTTATATTACTAAAAAATTCGTTATTATTTTTACTAATTTTTCTTTTTCCGACCTGTCGCTCACCGCAATCAAAAGCGCAAGCGCAGTAAGCGCGTTATCATTAATTTTCTTTTCACCGTTTTCTTTATAAGAGTAATTACTCTTATCTAAAAAGTATGCAAACAGAAATGAGGCAATCCTTTTATTACCATCAACAAATGGATGGTCTTTAATAATAAAATAAAGCAAATGCGCCGCTTTTTCCTCTATAGATGGATAAAGTTCTCTTTTATCAAAAGTTTGGTAAATATTCCCAACAATGCCCTTTAATTTTTCGCTGTTTTCTTGCCCAAACAATTCGCTTGCCTCTTTTTTAGCAACAAGGCTTTTCTTAATTTCTTCAATAACATTTGATGCACATGCATAGTTTAAAACAAATTTACCCCTTCCTCGCTTTACCAGAGAAACTTTTTCTGTATCATACTGCTCAAGCAAGGTTAAAGTTTTTGAGTAATCACTCAATAAACTTAAAATTTCCTGCTCTTGCCCAGCCATCAACTCGTGACCAGCTTTCTTTTGTAAAAAGTCGATAGTGCTTTGTAATTCTCTAAATTTATTCTTGGTATCAAGCAGTCTTTTATCATTTATTGCATAACCCTTCACTAAATAATCTTTTAAGGTCTTAGTAGCCCAAATTCTGAATTGCGTAGCCCTTTTGGAATTAACCCTATAGCCAACCGAAATAATCGCATCCAAATTATAAAATTTGACATTTTGTTTTTGCGTTTTACCCTTAATGGCACCATGTCTAGTGGTATGTTCCAAAATGGAACTAACCACTTTTTCGTCCAATTCTTTGCTTTTAAAAATATTCTTGAGGTGCTTGGTTATTGCTGGTCTCTGCGTACCAAAAAGAAGCGCAATTTTGTCTTGCGTAAGCCAAATAGTTTCTTTATCTAAAGAAATATCAATCCTTATTCTTTTATCTGATGTTTTATAAATAACAATTTCTCCCCGCCCCTTTGAAGCCTTGCTCGAAAGAAGATTTTCTTTCTTTGACATTTCAATTATTTTTTATTATTTTAATTATTTTATTATATAACAACTAAAAAACTATCTCAATAATATACAAAAAAAGGCCACGTTTCGCTAGGCTGTTGCTTTTGCGAAACGTGGCATGATAGGCTCACTGAGCCGTGTTCTTACTTGCCCTTCTTCGGCGGACGGGGCTTCTTCCGTCGCGCGGTGAGCTTGGTGGCGGGCGCAGGCGCTTCGGGTGAAGCGGGCGCTTCGGCTACCAACTGCCATTCAGGACTCAGTCCATCCGGAGTGGGAACTTCAGCGACCGGAGGCTGCTCAGCCGACTCGGAAGTCGGCGGAGCGGGTTGCTCGGGAACAGGCTCGGTGGGCGGCTGAGCGGTGGGCTCGGGCGTAGGTGCTTGCGGTTCCCAACGAGAGGCTTCGGGAAAAGGCCCTGGGAAAAGACCTCCGCTTCCAAACAGAACTTCGAATGGGTCGGAACGGCGGGGTTCCCCAAAGAACTCCGGACGGAGACGACCACGCGCATCCATAAATCCGGGCGGATATGGGGATGGCGGTGGACCATACATGTCGCCAAAAAGGCTGTCGAGGCCCGCCAAAGCGCCGAGATTCATGGCGCCAAGGTCTATGACCGTGATCTCCGGCTCAATGGCCACGATGTGCCACCACTTCTTCACGGCCAGTGTCCGTTTCTCAAAACTTGCCATGGCGCACTGCTGGGGGAAGACTTCCTTGATCCCCCTCCACAAGAGACGGTTAAGGATAGTCAATTCCTCTTGCACGATGTCTAGTTCGGCGACCGATCGGCTCATGCGCTTTTTGATGTCGGCACCATTGGCCAGAACCATGGAAAATTCGTCCATCAAACGCATCTGGCAATAGCCCCCTATGCTTTCCACTTCTCGCATGCAGATCGCTCTAAGCGTTGCCACCGCCTTCAAATGGTTCGGCAAAATGCCGATGAAGGTATCACCTTCCTGGATAAGCCCTTGGGGCTCTTCATACTCGGCGGCAGGCATGGTCTCAATCCTGTCAAGCAGAGCTCGCAGAAATCTCGTCGTTACGCTTCCCTTTGGTTGTTTCATGGCTTCAATTCGGTTGTTCGTGGGGTTGGTTTGGTTTTTCAGTTTCCGCAAACGCGCGGAAACTAAAAGTCACCTTTTAGGTGCTACAAATACCTTATCACACAAAAAATATAGTGTCAATATGACTAAAATAAATAAAAAGCCGCCTCAAAGAAACGGCTAATATATTTTAATTAAATTTTTTGTTCCACCTTTCTAATGTGGGAATTGGGCGGGTTGCAAGCCAAGCAAAAAACCCATTCATCCCAGCTTTTTTCATTTGTTCAATACAAAATTTTTGAAATTTTTCGGCAGTATCAATTTCTGGAGGATTCAAAAATAATCCATTTTCATAGCACATAGAACAATACTTGGCACTTTTTGACCCGTCTTTTTCGCTCCCACCCCCTTTTTTATCTTTATTTAGTGGAAACCCACAACTTTGACAAAACTTGTATATTTTTTCCATAAATTTCTTTGATAATTAATTATTAAAATTCTTGAATATGATATACTCCCCTGTCATTTGTTGGAGCATACAGCCCCTCTACAAAATCTTTGGATGAATCTCTTAAAAATGGCTCCACCTTCTTTACAGCACAATTCTTACAGAAATAAACGGGCATAGATGATATTTTTCTAAAATGCGGGAATTCATAATCTTCTTTATTAAAATATGCAACTGTTGCCCTTGAGCCACATTTTTTACATACCTTTCCTTTAATATTATCTAAAATATTAGAAACATTACCTTGATCTTCTTTCGTATATTGCCATTCTTTTAATTTATCTACTGTTGCATATAAATATCCATATGGATAATGAACAAAATCTGGCTCTATAATCATTATGTCATAGTTAGATGAAGTAAAATCTTTTTCCCATCTTTCTAATAAATGATTTTTGCAAAATGATATAATATTGTCTTTTTCATCTCTGTATATATCTTTAGTGTCGCTACCACAAACAGCACATTTTGCTGGTTTCAAAGCAAACTTAATAAATGCCCAAATAGCCACGCCTACAACTAAAACAATAATAATCCCTGTTAAAATATCCATATATTTTTTCAGGTTGCCCCTGCCTACGCCAAGGCTACGGCGAGGCAAGCATGGGCAACCTGACACGTTAATTATTTTTTTTGATCCACCAATTTTTAAATAAAGAAATTGAAAATGTTGAAATAACAAATCCCAAGGTTGGCACAATGGCATTTGCAAAAGGTTTTTCCAGTTTTGCAAAATAGAAAAAAATTACAATAACAATATAGGTTAAAACCGCAACCAAAATTTTCCGCGCCCAGCTTGTTTCCCACGCCTTGTCTTGCTCAACTTTTTTGTTTCTTTCTTTTATTAAATTAATTTCTTTCTCAAAATCCATAATTTTATTTCCTCAGGTTGCCCCTGCCTACGCCAAGGCTACGGCGAGGCAAGCATGGGCAACCTGAGGTGTTTTTAGTTTTTAAATTGAATTACATTAAGACCTTTTTCTATTATTTCTTTTTCTTGGCCAAAACTGTCAATTTTAAAATTTAAAACAAAATCAACCTTTTTCTCAATTTTTCTGCCAGTATATTGTTTTGTTTTAGGATTCCACTCTTCTAAAATTAACGTGTCGCCTTTTTGCACATCAAAATCTGCCAAGCGCAACTCAAACCTCTTTTCTCCTGATATGACCTTTTCAAAATACTCCGGCCAACATTTCCTTCGCCAGGCCGTAGCCTTGTGCGTAGGCTGGTTCTTTATTTCCATATTATTTTTCAGGTTGCCCCCGCCTACGCCAAGGCTACGGCGAGGCAAGCATGGGCAACCTGGCGAATTTTTATATATTGTTGAATTTTTTAGGTTTCTTTTGGGTTTTGAGGAATTATTACCATTGCCACAATATATGCCAAAAATAGCGGAAAAAATCCCGAGAGAAAAGTAATTATTATATATGCTAGTCTCAAAAGCGAAGGGTCTACATTATAATATTCCCCCACCCCTCCAATAACCCCAGCCCACATTCTATTTGTTTTACTTCTATACAAACGTTTATTTAAATCTCCCATAATATTTTTTTTAAAATTCCATATTTTTTAATTAAGTCCTAATTTTAAAAATTCGTCAGGTGTCATTATTTTAAAATCTCGAAGCCATTCTATTTTTTTAATTCTTTTTATTAGTGGCTTATCCCAGGTCAAAAAATAATCAATGTTTCCACAAATGGCTTGAACTATATGTAGAGAGTCTTTTCCATCGATTCCAGAATTTATAAGAATTTCTAATAAATTTAATTCATCTTGTATATAAAAACTTATTCTTGAATCATATGGGCTTGTTGCCCATAAGGCTGCAAATTTTGAACTGACTGGCATTAAATGAACGCCCTTCCAATAACTCCACTCTTCTGCTTCGTCTTTTCTTGCGTTCTCGTATGCAATCCTTTTTTTATTAACAAAATCAATAACTATTTGATCAATTTGCTGGCTTCCAGTCGGCAAAAGTTTATCATAAATTCTTAAAGCAATATCCTTCTCTCTTAAAAGAGGAAAAACTTTTCCGTGTAATTCTACGGTTGCATGATCGCTAATATATAGAATTAATACACCATCCTTTGATAAATTTTTGACAATTTCGTGTTCTTTTCTTTCCGCTCCCAATATTAATATATTAGAATCAAGATAAACCTTCTTCATTTTTTATTATGGGTATGATTTGTTCTGGATTTCCACCTTTAAGATTATAAAAGTCAACTCTTGCGAAACCCGCTAATAAATCATTAATCTTTTGTGCGCCATATGGATTTAAATCATCAGCAACAATAATTAATAAGACTCTTTTAATGCCAAATATAATTAGCTTTTCCCTGAGCTTACTAATAATGAATTTAAGCGTTTCGGGATGCTTGTTGGCTCCAATATATCTTATTTCAACTGCTGTTTTTTTCCCGGTTCCAGACGTCAATAATCCGTCTAGAATAATCGTCCTTAAGCCTTTGGTCAATTTTACATTGGGCCTATATTCTTGACCAAGATTTGCCTGAAGTATAACCTGTACCGACTCTTCTATTTTCCTAATTTTTTTCAACTTCAAAAGGAATTCCTGGTTAGATGATTTGGGTTCGGTCCTTTGTACGTTTTCTTCTATACAAACTTCACCATCCCTCGCTGGCGTTTCTTTTATGTCTTCTATCGCCTTAGCTGTGACTTCTCTCTCGCTAGCATCGGATGTTAACGGACTCGCATTGACTCCACCTGGCCCAATTGATATGATTCTTTTTCTAATAAACTCATCTATTGCATCTTTTTGTTGATATAACAATATACAAGATATAATTATAATGGCTGCGGGCCAAGACGTTAAAATTATAGTTAGATATTTATCAATAAGAATAAACAATCTGTCTGAGAATAATTTAATAAATATGCTAAACAACAAGGATAGGAGAGCTAGCACAAAAAATATATATAAAATTATCAATACGGATTTTTTTATAAATAGATCTCTATCTTTTTCTTCGTCATCCATAACTTTATTTTTATTTCTTAATTAATTTTAAAAACTTACCTCATATTAAATTCTACTCTCTCATATAGCCATGTCAAATGATATTTTATATACAGAAGCTGTGGATAACTTACGCTTTGAGTTTCGGTTTATGTTCGGTATAATTAAATTGTAGCGCAATTAAATTTTAATGCAATATGCAAACATTAACAAAAAAACAAAAACAAGTTTTCGATTTTATTAATGAATACATATTAGAGAATGGTATCTCCCCTACTTTTGAAGAAATCCGAAAAACACTTGGACTAAAAGCCATATCTACTATACATGAACACGTGGGCACGCTTAAAAAGAAGGGCTATCTTGCAAAAGATATAAATTCAATCCGAAACATAACCCCCAAAAAATCCATACGAATAATTATAGATATTCCCATTGTGGGGAAAATTGCAGCTGGCAAACCAATAGAGGCCATAGAAGATAACTTGCAAGAAATTATATCTATATCAAATCCAACTATAAAAAGCTCGAAAGATTATTATGCACTCCGCGTAACTGGCGACAGCATGATTGGCGAAGGCATATTTGATGGCGATATAGTAATAATCAAAAAACAATCTGTAGCTGAAAATGGGCAAACCGTGGTAGCAATCATAGACGACAACGAGGCCACTCTTAAAAAACTTTATCGAGAAAAAAATAGATTCCGCTTAGAGCCAAGGAATCCAAGCATGCTCCCTTTTTTTAGAAAAGAAGTTGAAGTCAGGGGGGTAGTTGTTCAAGTAATTAGCAATATTCCTAATAAACCAAAAGAAAAAATATCAAAAAAGACTAAACACGGATTTAAAACTATTGATCTTTTTGCTGGAATTGGCGGAATACGTATTGGTTTTGAGAGGGCTGGCTTTGAAACAGTTTTTGCAAATGACTTTGACGAACCATGCAAAATAACTTACGATTTTAATTTTCCTAGAGTAAAATTAGTGGCTGAAGATATAAGAAAAATCGGCTTAGATGATATTCCTAAATTTGATTTTTTATTAGGAGGCTTTCCTTGCCAGGCATTTTCTATCGCTGGATATAGAAAAGGATTCAATGACGAAAAAGGACGTGGAAATTTATTTTTTGATATAGCAAAAATTATTGAAGATAAAAAACCGGAAGGATTTCTTTTAGAAAATGTTAAAAATTTAAAAAGCCACGACGAAGGAAAAACTTTTAAAATAATCGAAGAAACTTTAAAAAATTTAGGCTATTATCTAAATGTAAAAATTTTAAACAGCATGGAATATGGCAATATTCCACAAAATAGAGAGAGAATTTATATAGTGGGCTTTAAAAATAAAAACTACGCAGATAATTTTAATTTTCCAGAACCAAGAAAACTTACTAAAAAAATTATCGATCTACTCGAGGACAATGTTGTTGAAAAATATTATTATAACGGCAAACCCCTGTTTGAGAAGCTAAAAAATTTCATAAAAGAGGAAGGAAAAGTTTATCAATGGCGCAGACAATATGTCCGCGAAAATAAAAGCGGAGTTTGCCCAACATTAACCGCAAATATGGGAATGGGCGGACACAATGTGCCAATTATAAAAGATAAAAAAGGTATAAGAAAACTTACCCCTTTAGAGTGCTTTAGAATACAGGGTTTTCCAGAAAACTTTAAACTTCCGCAAATATCAGATTCTTCTCTATACAAGCAAGCTGGAAATTCTGTGAGTGTTCCAGTTATAGAAGCCGTTGCCACTCAAATGATGAAGGCAATGTCATAAAATTACTCTACGAACTCTATTTTAATGCTGTTTATTTTATCAATTTCGTTCTTTAAATATGCGGGTCCGATGTCTTTATCTCTTAGGTTCACCCCTTGATGAATAAAAGATGTCGTAATTTTTAAAGCCATATCACTATCAACCCACTTTTTAGGCTTGAGCCTTAGCTCCAATCTCTTTTTGGCTTTATAAATTTTTGCATTACCAAGTTCGTTATCTATAAAATTATCTAAAAATACAGATTTGCTTGTGGTCCTATTTTTATTGATGTCAACTAGTTGTATTTTATTTAAATCTAAAACGGCACCTGAAAAATAAAAATCTGCGCCCTGAATTTGTGTACTGGGACGAAGTATAAACAAATAGTATATTTTTTGGATTGGATAATTTCTATTTAATGATTTATATTTTTCGAAAAGCAAGCTCATCCATTGGTCTTTAATTTTCTTATAATTCTTTTTTTCAAACATTTGATCCAGGTCAATGCCTGGGCCTTCAAATTTTTGCCCAAGCGAAGCCTCTCCACTATCGCGAGAGGACACATCACCTGTTGGTGTAAGACTAATATTCAGCATCTTAATATCTGCACCCCAATGTTCGCGCTCATTATAAATATCTATTGGATATGACCCAGCGCCTACGGGTTTGACATCAAGCGCTTGCGTGAACCATTGTTCTATATGCTCTTTTGGTATTTGAATAGGAAGTATTTTTTGCCCAATTTTTGGTTCTGGCTGAGAAAACAACGATTTAATCAAAAAATATTTTATAATTTTTTTTGATTTTTCGTCTAAAAATCCCAACAATTCATTTTTTGACAAAGGATTAACGACATATTTTTTTAATTTCGAAGACTTATTTTTTACTGTCATATATTTTTTCAGTTTCATTAAATTTACACCTTTTGCGGTTATTTTTTCCAGTCTTTTTGAATCGATTGGTGGAGGTCCCGCCCCAGCGGAATCCCCGCTGGGGCGGGAAAATTCCGCCGTGGATGCATTTTACAACCACTTTTTAATTTTGTGCTTGTTCTTGGTGAATTTTCATTTTTGCAATTTTTCCATCAAGGCGGGCCATCATTCTGGCAGGAAACTCTTTATCTTCCCAATACTCAGCTTCTAATGCTTGCAACATTTGAGCTCTAAAATCTTCAATTGTTGCAAATGTCTCTCCACGAAATTTTTGCGAAATGCTGTCCCAATTTGTTGTATCTACAACGCTTTTCATGTTGTATATAGAAGCATCTAAATCATAAAGAGCTTCGGGAGCTCCCGACAAATCTTTTTCTCTTGGTCCTCTTGGTTCTCCTTTTGGCATGTTTTTAAAAAATTTAATATTATTTACTTAAATTTACTCCTTTACGGCGGTGAAATCAAGTCGATGAAAAAAGATTATAAACAAAAAGGGGCGGGTGCAATGCGCCCGCCCCTTTTTGTGATTTGATAGATTTTATTGTTGATTGTGTTGTTGTGGTGGTTTTTAAACAAAAGATATATTTAGATCTAAGCCTAAAGCATTCGCAATTTTTTCGAGTGTATCCATAGAAAAATTTTGCTGACCCGACTCCATTCTGGCAATATTGCTTTGCTTTGTACCTATTTTCTTTGCCAATTGTGCCTGTGACATGCCCTTTCTTTTTCTTAGTTGCAAAATTTGATAAGCAACTTCAAGTTGCCTGCCATATTCATCAAAACGCTTCTTAAACTCGGGGTTTTTTAACTCTTTTTTTAGTAAATCATCAAAGTCAACTGCTTTGTATATTTTTTTATTCATATATTTTAGGATTATTTAATACATCTTCGACGGGGCTTTCACCATTTCTTGAATTCTTATAAAGTTTTACTTTGTACTCTATATTTAAGTATATCATATATGATATTATTATGTCAATAGCTAACTATTTCAATCAACTATTATATTAATTTTAAGCCTAAAAGAAATGGCTTTCAAGCCCTTGGATTAAATTTAATCAAAAACCCTCAGGTTGCCCGTGGGCAACCTGAGGGTTTTTATAATTACTAGATTTTTTTGTAATTGCTAGGTTTTATTGTTGATTGGGTTGTTGTGGTGATTTTTTGTCGCCAAAGCCTTCAAAGGCTCGTAAAACTTCTAATGGAACCGCAAACACAATTGTGTTTGATTGGTCTGAGCTTATATCGTTAATAGATTGCAAAGTTCTCAAATGCAAGGCACCTTTTGACCCGCCCAAAATATTTGCTGCTTTTGCCATGTTGTCGGCGGAAACAACTTCTCCCTCGGCTTTTATAATCATTGCTCTTTTTTCTCTTTCGGCCTCGGCTTGTTTTCCAATTACCCTTTTCATTTCTTCTGGCAAAACAATATCTTTTAATTCTACATTTTGAACTTTAATTCCCCATGGATCCGAAGCTTCATCTACAATGGTTCTAATGCTTTCTGAAACTTTGTCTCTTTGGCTTAACAAAGTGTCTAAATCAACTTGCCCCACGGCGTTTCGCATTGTTGTTTGAGCCAACTGCGAAATTGCATAATAAAAATTTTCTACTTCTAAAAGTGCCTTTGAGGCATCTTGAACTTTATAATAAATAACTGCGTTTACCCCAACAGATATGTTGTCTTTGGTAATTGCCTCTTGATTAGGCACATCAACTGCTTTTACTCTTAAATCTATTTTTTTGAATGATTGAAAAACAGGCCAAACCAATCTCCAGCCTGGCTCCATCATGCCTATATATTTTCCTAAACCAAACTTAACTCCTTTTTCGTATTGATTAACTTGTTTTATAGAACCCAAGATAATCATAATTACTACAAACACTATTGGATAAATAAATTCTGTCATATTATTATATGTTAATTATATTATATATTTTTACTCTACGCCTAAAAATTAAATTTGGCAAGTAATGTCTATTTATCCCTCAAAAATGGTAGCACTTTTCGTGTCGAAAAGCGCTATTTTTGGGGATTTTCGTTTAAAAAAAGAGCCCAAGGTTGCAGGTGCAACAAGGGGCACAGAAATATTATATTTGTTTATAAACGTCCCAAATTAACCAATTAAGCACTCCCAGCGAGTGTTTGCAAAACTTATCGTCAATAGCCCAAATTGTTCCATGCTTAAGAAATGCACTGTAGGCACACCCCCCTCCGCATAAACCAAGTGATGGACAATTGAAGCATTGAGGCATTGTAAGCGGGGACCGCCTGCCCCATTCTTGAATTAGAAGATGGTCTGAAAAAATAAAATCTTTAGAAACTTTTCCAAAAAAGGAATTGCCGCAGCCTACTCCTTCGTGGCAAATGCCCAAAGACCCGTTTGGCGAGATAGCAAGTTGTGCGCCAGTAGCACGACAATCAAAAGGGTGAAGAACGCCCTTGCCAATTGCTCTAACTTTGCGCATTATTCTATCTTCGTATAGTCCAATTTCTCGTGCTTTTTCAAAATATTCTAACATTCGCGTTGTAGCATGTTCGGTGTAAGAAGCATCAACCATGCGCTCTGCGGTATCTAGCATTAAGTTAAAGTTAACCGTCTGAAATTGATATTGCTGGTGCAAAGTAAGCAGTTCGTCTAGCTTATCAACGTTGTGCTCGTCAATTGTTGCCGAGATGTTGATGTCTTTACGACCCGCACAATGCAAAAGCTCAATTCCTCTAGTTATGTCGCAGAAAGTTCCCTTTCCGCCACAATAAACCCTTTTCTGATCGTTAGTTTCTTGAAGTCCATCAAGCGAAACGCAGATTGTGATTTCTGGATGTTGCGCTAAATAGCCAGCAATTTCTTCTGTGATCTTTGTTCCGTTGGTAATAAGCAATAAACCGATTTTGAACTCGGCCAGCTCCTTGCCATAATTGTCGTGGATGTATCCGACGATTTGTTTTATTAACGGGAAAGCAAGCAAGGGCTCACCACCGTAAAAAACGATCGTCTTGTGAAACTTTGTTGGCTTGATATTGGCGAAATACATGTCAACAGCCTCTTTTGCTATATCCCAGGTCATCGCCTTACTGCCTTTGCATTGTTCTGGCATGTTGCCGTTTATCATGCAATAATGGCACGCCAGATTACACATATCCGTAAGTAGTATAAAAATTGTCTCAAGCGTTGGCTGATAAACATACGTTTTTTGTTTTTCACGCAAAACGCAGTCATCGTCATATTCAACAGGTACAACCAATTGTTGCTCAATTAATTCAGCAACGATATCATCGACATCATCACCAAACTGACGTAAGTGTTCAAGTGTTGTACCTAATCGCAACTCATTTAGCAAATCAGCATAGCGCTCCTCTAAAAATAGAAGCGACAAACATAGCGAGTGAAAAACTGCATACGCACCATTTTTTTGTATTACGTGCGTCCATTTAGATAATCGAATTGCCTTGTTATCATTCATGATTCTATTTCTTTCTTGGTTGAGGTTTAAGACAGCTAATAAATTGGTGGGGTGGCGCTATCCATTGGACCGCGCCACCCCACGAAGAAAGTCGTGCGACCGATTAGTGGCACGAACACCCGCAGGCGCAATTCTGCGCCAACAGCACCGAGGTGCTGATGTTTCCGGCAACACGATCCAAGTGATGTTTAGTTACCTTCTTCATCGCTACTCCTTTCTAACCTATTGTCTTTTGTTGGTTTTTTGACTGAGAATCCGCGCGGACACTCAATTAACAACATGATCCAAAAACTAACTTGGACAACTAGGATTTTGCATTGATTTCAAAGAGCAATTTAATCTTAGCACTATATTTTATTCTGTCAATTTTATTTTAATTACAAAAAAAGAGCCCAAGGTTGCAGGTGCAACAAGGGGCATGATGGAACTAGCTGTCCTTACTGCCGTTATTGGGCAACGGTTTAAGAACAAAAAAATACAAAACAATCGTAGCAACTAATGCTGTTAAGATATAGACGTCGTAGGACTGCACGGTCCAATTTTCAAGGCCCATTAGCTCGCCTAAATATATGCAAATTCCCAAAAAGACTACTGCAAGGAGCGTTCTCATATTTTTTTGCTTTCTTTTCTTATCTCTCAGGCGAAACCACAACAGCAACTTCATTATTACTATCAGTAACCATATCCGCCCACCGCGCTGGTCTCCCATCGATGGTATATGAATATGCAAAGGTTCTGAACCGGTGACCATCATGAATGCTAGTTGTGACAATGTCGCTGATGGTCATCCAACCATTTAACTCAACTTCTAAGGTAGCACCAGGAATGACTAGTTTAATCTTCTTTATGGCAACAGCCACCTCATCATTCTCGGGAGCAACATCTCGATTTTCTTTCATGATTTTTTTCTATACTACAGTTTATTCCGAGGGAAGGAGGGTGACGACTACCTGGTCATTATCGAAAGTAACCTCCGTTTCCATATCGGCCCTTCTGCCGTCTATGGTCAATTCACAACGGTCGGCGATTTCTTCCAGGTGAGCTACCTTGATTATCGATCCAGCCCTTACAATGCCATATATGGTTACTGGCGTTGTACCTCTCGGCGACACAACTTGAATTTGTTTCATGGTTTTGTCCTTTCGTAAATTGGGAAAGAGCAAGTGGCTACTTATCTTTAGTATATCCTACCACAATTTATTATTTTGTAAATAAAAGCACCCGTTTACTGAGTGCTTTTATTTTTTATTTTATAATTATTTGACTGCAATGGGCGCAACGTTTGGCATCTACGGGCACATCAGATAAACATTCGGGGCATTTTTGGTGAGTTGGTTTTTGACCTTTTTTAACTGTTTTTTCCATAAAAGCATTCATTGGTAAAATTACGCAAAAATAAATTGCAGCTGCAACTAACAAAAATGATATTAAAGCATTAATAAATTCTCCATATAAAAATTTGCTACCGTTTATGGTAAAAAATAATCCTGAAAAATCTGGCACTTTTGCAACAGCTCCAATAAATGGAGTTAGTAAGCCTTTTACCAAAGTGGTTACAACTGTTCCAAAAGAAGCTCCAATAACCACACCAACTGCTAAATCAACGGCATTGCCTCTTAATACAAAATTTTTAAAACCTTCAATAAATTTTGGCATAAATTTTTATTAAATTTATTAAGTGGTGGACCCGGGGAGAATCGAACTCCCAGCTTCTCGTTGCAAACGAGATGTGTTGCCACTATACCACGGGCCCTAAATTTTTATTTTACCTCTAAAATTTTAACTTTTACCATTTTACTTCCTGCTTGAAAGCTAAATTCATCACCAGCTTTTTTGCCCATTAATTGCTGACCCAATGGTGATGCATAAGAAATTTTATTTTCTAAAATATCTGATTCACTTGGCGCTACTACTTGATAAGCTACTTTTTCTCCTGCAAATAAAATTACTATTTTTGAACCTGTTTGAATTTCTCCGGTGCTATCTTTTTCTTTTACTACAGCTTCATTTATTGCGCCTTCTAGTTGTTCTACTCTTCCAAGTATAAAAGACATTTTGTCGCGCGCATCATGATAACCAGCATTTTCTTTTAAATCACCAAAGGCCCTAGCTTCGGCAATAAGTTTGCGAGTTTCAGGAATAGCAACATCTTTCAATTCTTTTAATTCATCTTTAAGTTGTTGCAACCCTTCTTTTGTAAAATACTGTACCATAATAATTTTAAATTTTCAATAAATTAGTACGTTTAATATACTATACTTTTTTGTTTTTTTCAAGTTTAATGTCTCCCTTCGGGAGATCTGCCGTAGGCAAACAAAAAAAAGTCGCTAAATGCGACATGGGGATAAAGGTTTGAAGCGCCTAATTGGATTTGAACCAATGACATACGCTACGCAGAGCGATGCTCTACCACTGAGCTACAGGCGCACTTGGAAATGAACAAACAGAAAAAGATATGGAAATCCCCGTGCAGGATTTGAACCTGCAACCTACAGATTAAGACTCTGTCGCTCTGCCATTGAGCTAGCGGGGAATTTTCCAAAATGGTTGGTACCACCTAGTAAAACGACAAACGCCGCCTAAAAAATTATTTCTAAATTATAAAAATAATTTTTTAGGCGGTTGTTTGTAATAAGTAAAATTAGTGCTTTAAAGTTGTTTCGAATAAGAAGAATTTCTAGCGACTCTTCTCAAAACGCTTTTAGTTGAAAATCAGTGCGATTCGACATGCTCATCGAACTGAGCCAATCGAACCGTGCTGATAATTCTAAAGTCGACTACCTAAATACTATTCTTGCGAATAATATTTTTAAAAAAATGATCCACGACCAGCTTCCGCTAGCCGTGCCTTGTTACGACTTAGCCCCTCTTACTGAATCTAGCTTAGGCCCTCTTGCGAGGAACTTCGGCTATCCCCAGCTCGCTTGGCTTGACGGGCGATTATCCTCTAGAAACCTAGAGTTGATGTTCCCACCGTACGAGCGGATTTCCCGCATACGGCGAGCTCTAATGCATTTTTTGTTTAATAAGATATAATCTTTTTAAACCAGAACTTGTCAAATGTTCTTTTTTCTTAATCCTTTTCATTATTTCGCAAAAAATTTTAAAATCGTATGCTTTTGATTTTAAATTTAATTTATTGCGCTTAAAAAATGGAATAATAGTTTCTTCTAAATCATTTCTATTTGTTACTTCGTATCGGTAACAATTTTGATGGTTTAGCCGTGTATCTTTTTGAAAATACACGTTTCCGCATTCAAAATATTTTTTCAAATCATATAAAATATCTTTATCTTTTTCTATGAGTTTGATATAAAATCTTGGTTCGGCTTTAACTCTTCTTTCATTTTCTAATTTTTTTGCCGGATTTTTAATATAAACAGTGAAGCTTCCTTCACCATCTATTAATCCAACAATATAATTAGGATTAAGTGACTTGTTAGAGAGATTCCTTGGCATAATATACTATATTATGTTTAATATGAATCAGCTGACTTCTGACGCAGCGTTAGTAGTTTCATTATACTACGTCAGATCTCCCCGGGTCAATATATTTTCTTTTCCTGACATCCTTAGCTAGGCGTTGTGGTATGTTCTTCACTATGCTCACCGCCGATCATAGCTCGAACGCCTATTTTTATGCTAGGGCTACCATTTGTCGCAAAACCCTCTGGCGTCTACCTCGCGGTAGTTCGCCTGTTTGTTGACTACTCTCTGTTGAGTCTTAACAACAGAGGAAAAGATTTTAACTTTTTAGAAAATATACCTGCCGGGCGCGTTTATTGTGAGTACAAGACTCAGGAACGTATTCATCGCCACGTAGCTGATTGGCGATTACTAGCGATTCCAGCTTCATGAGGGCGAGTTTCAGCCCTCAATCCGAACTGAGATAGGTTTTGGTGCGATTAATCTCCGCCTTACGGCATCGAAGCGCATTGTACCTACCATTGTACCACGTGTGCGGCCCAGGTCATCAAAGGGCCATGCTGATTTGGCGTCATCCTCGCCTTCCTCCCAATTATCTCGGGCAGTCCCCCGTGACATTTAAAACACAGGGCAAGGGTTGCGTTCGTTACCCGAATTAACGGTACGTCTCAAGACACGAACTGACGACAACCATGCAGCACCTGTCTGCACGTCTTGCGAGGGCTCTACTTTCATAAAGCTTTCGTGCAGATTTCCAGACCTGGTAAGGTTCTTCGCTTGTTGTCGAATTAAGCCACATGGTCCACCGCTTGTGTGAGTCCCCGTCTATTCCTTTGAGTTTTAGCCTTGCGGCCGTACTTCCCAGGCGGGATACTTAACGCGTTAGCTTCGCCACATGAAGGGTCGACACTTCATATAGCCAGTATCCATCGTTTACAGCGTGGACTACAAGGGTATCTAATCCTTTTTGCTCCCCACGCTTTCGTTCCTCAGTGTCAGGATTGTCCTAGTGAACTGCCTTCGCTTTTGGTGTTCCCGACAATATCAACGGATTTCACCCCTACTCTGTCGGTTCCGTTCACCCCTAACATCCTCTAGTTTAGCAGTATTGAAAGCATCTCAAAGGTTAAGCCGATGAGTTTTAACTTTCAACTTACTATACCACCTACGAACCCTTTACGCCCAATAAATCCGGGTAACGCTCGAGGATTCTGTATTACCGCTCCTGCTGGCACAGAATTAGGATCCCCTTATTCATATGGTACTGTCTGGCTTGCGCCTTCCTCCCATATAAAAGAACTTTACACCCCTAAGGGCTTCATCATTCACGTAACGTCGCTCCGTCAGGCTTTCGCCCATTGCGGAAGATTCTCGACTGCAGCCTCCCGTAGGAGTATGGCCCGTGTCGCAGTGCCATTCTTGGGGGTCGCGCTCTCACGCCCCCTACCCGTCATAGACTTGGTGAGCTATTACCTCGCCAACAATCTGATAGGCCGTAGGCCATTCCCAAATCGGCTTGCGCCTTTACCCTTGCGGGATTATGGAGAATTACCCCGTCTTTCGACGAGCTGTGCTCCAATTTGGGGTATGTACCCACGTGTTACTAAGCCGTTCGCCGGTTGCTATTGCTAGCCCCCTTGACTTGCATGCCGGTATCCACGTTACCAGCGTTCACCCTGAGCTAGGATCAAACTCTCAAATAAAACATTTGATGTTTGAATTTCTAGTTATAGAATAAACTACTAATGTGTGTCCCGCCTTCACTTAAGTGAAGGCGTGGACTAATTCGAAACAACTTTAAAAAACTAATTTTTGATTAAACTTTAATTTAATCAAACCTTTTGGTTGTTTACTATTTACTTATTTGCTGATTTTAAAAATGGTTTTAAAATCATGCTCATTATTTTCCTTTCCAAAACTTTTTTTTCAAAAATTGTTGGTAGGTTTATTTTTCAATTTTCTTTCCGTTCTGAATTGACCCGCCTTCGCTCTTACGAGCTTCGGCGAGGCTAAGAAAAAACACCCGCAAAAATATTTAAGTTATTAAATACTTTTGCGGACGTTTTATATCTTTTGTATAAAAATTTACAAAAGTTTAAATTGTGGAATTAAATTATTTTTTTATTAATTTAATTAATACTATTACTTACTGTCTACAAGGTATATTCTATTCTAAAATTAAATCCCTGTCAAGTATTTGGAGCCGGTGAAAGGATTCGAACCCTCGACCCACGCTTTACAAAAGCGTTGCTCTACCACTGAGCTACACCGGCAAGATTATTTCTTATTCTTCTGGCGGATTTTGTGCAAAAGATGGTCAACTCTTGTTTCAATTTTCAATGTCATTACTTTTACCCAAGACAAAATTTTGTGTAAAAATACCTGCTTTTCAAAATAAACTACTGTTTCTTTTATTTTTGTTTCTATGTTTGATATAACTCTGTGTTTTTTTATACCAGTTGTGCCACTGTGTGGCAAAGAATTTAAGGCTGGCAATTTTCTAACAAGAATAAATATTACTACGCCAAAACTTAAAATAAAAATAATTGAAATTATTAATTCTAGCATAATGTTAAGTGTTAATTACGACCCCTTATATTTCAAACCTTGCAAACCTTTTAACTTCTATTTTTTCTCCTATTTTAGCAATTGCATCTTCTACTAAATTACCTATTTTTTTTGAGTCGTCTTTAATCCAGGTTTGTGACAATAAACAAACCTCTTCTTTGTATTTATTTAATTTACCTTCTATAATTTGAGCAACAATATTTGCTGGCTTTCCAGATTCTTTTACTTGTTCCTCATAAATTTTTGCTTCGGCTTCTAAAAGTTCTTCTGGAATATTGGCTTCTGAAACATATAATGGCTTCATGGCAGCTATTTGCAAACAAATTTCATGAGCTAATTCTTTAAATAAAGGATTTTTTGCAACAAAGTCTGATTCACATCTAATGTCTAACAACACTCCTGTTTTTGCATTAGAGTGCAAATATGTTTCAATTATTCCAGATTTTGCTTCTCTTGACTCTTTTTTTATTGAAACACTTTTGCCCCAAAGATTTAATAATTCTTTGGCTTTTTCTAAATTGCCATTAGATTCTTCTAGTGCTTTTTTTATTTGTGTAGGAGCAGATCCAGTTTCTTCTCTTAATTGCTTTATTTGATCTATTGTTGCCATTTTAATAAAATTTTATTTTGAATTAGTTGAATTCAAGATTACTTCTTTTACTTTATCTATTATATAACGAACTGAAGAAATTGCATCATCATTAGCTGGAATTAAATAATCTGAAATATCTGGATTTACATTTGTATCAACTATTGAAACAATTTTAATGCCCTTTCTTTTTGCCTCTCTTGCGCAAGTAATATCTTTTTCTAGTCCAAAAATTACTACTGCTTCGGGCAATTTTGACATATTTCTTATGCCTTCAAATTTTATTTTTAGTTTGGCAGTTTCTCTATCAAAGTCTAATTGCTCTCTTTTGGTATATTTTGCTAATTCTCCAGTTTCTTTCTTTTTCTCTAAATCTTTAAAATAATTAACTCTTTTTTGTATTGTGTCAAAATTAGTAAAAGTTCCACCAAGCCATCTTTCGGTAACATATGGAATGCCAAGCTCTGTGGCGGCTTCTTGTATTATGGCTTTTAATTGAATTTTTGTTCCTACAAAAATTATAGATTTTCCTTCGGAAACTATTTTAGATATAAATATAAGGGCCTTCTCTAATTCTTTAGAAGTTTTTTCTAAATCAAAAACATGAACATTATTTTTTACGTTTAAAACATACTGCTTCATTTTAGGGTGCAACCTGGCAACCCTATGTCCAAAGCCAACCCCGGCTTTTTCCATTTCTTCTATACTTAACTTAATATCTTTTGACATTTATTTTTATTAGAAGTTATCATATAATTTCGAGCGGGTCCAAATATGAATCAAAGGAAACACTAAAATTACACAAATGGCCTAATGACCACTTTACTTCATTATTAAATTACTTTTTCTCTGCTTTCGCACGCGGATTCTTCACGCGTTTTACCACTGTTGATTTTTTAGAAGCTCTATCTTTAAACTTTTGAACTCTCCCTAATGTATCCATAACCTTTTCTTGTTTTGTATAAAATGGATGACACTTGGCACAAACTTCAGTTTCTATAAACTCTTTTGCTGAACCAACAGTAAAAACGTTGCCACATGCGCAACGTACATTTGCTTTATAATATTTTGGATGTATATCTACTTTCATAGTATTAAATTAATTTTTGTATAAACATATATTACCAAATTTTTTCAAGAATAGCAAGGGTTAATACCTGCCTACCGGCAGGCAGGTAAAAAAAAGACCCGCCAGCAACGCTTCTGCGTAGCTAATGCGGGCTGGCGCGCTCATTGCAAGCGCCATGACATGATTCAGCAATAGTGCTGACCTTCAAGAATGCGATACCCCCGACCCTCCTCAAAACGGACCGCCGCCAGCATTCTCTTTGCGTAAAGAGCAAACTCCTCATCACACAGTTCACCTGAATTATGCAATTGCCGGTAATGGTTCTTCGCCGCACCATCGTCGGCAGCAAGAAATCTACGAATTTTCTGTATCTGTTTTCCTCCTTCGCGCTGCCAGATGAAAAGTATATACCAATGTGGCCTTTGATCCACGCGTTCACATCTTAGCTTTGCGCGTTTATAGATATAACGCTTGATTATTTTATTGTTTCGCTTTAAAGTCGCGTGCTTTGGCTTCTTTTGCGAGATATAAAGTTTGAACAGATTCCTCGCTGCCCTATCTGACGAGCATTGAATCGTATGATAAAAAGAACAGCCATCGCGACGGCTACGATGTATACCACTTATAATGTAGTGTTTCATAATAATTACCCTCTCTTTAGAATTGCAAGCGCCCTAAAGGGGGACACAACTCGCCATACTTCTTATCTCAGCATCTTCTTCTCGTCGGCGTTGTCTTTCTTTTCTGCTGACGTAATTCCTAACTCTCCTATCATCTCGCCATGCCGTAACAAACGCCGGCCTATCAAGGCGGATGAAAGATCTCAAGTATCTCAACGCTAATTCATCGGATTTAAATTCAATTTCATCGCAAATATCACAGTTGTTTTGATGGGCACCATGTCGGCCCCTTATCATGTATTGGCGTTTCATAATTGTTCTTCGCTCCTTGTTTTGTAAAGGTTCTGATTGATGTTTTGGGCAACTCTTATGAGCATTGCCGATTTATTCTTACCACAAGCTATTTTCAAAGTCAAAAAGCTTAACTAACATATCTCTGTAAAGCTAGTTCACATTTCAAGCGATAGCGTAAAATATGAACCTATATATTTATGGGAGATTTTGTAGAAAAAAAGAGACGCGAACTTTCGTAAGCGCCATATTCAACAACCATAGACACCATCCCAGATGAGATACCCGCGCCCCTCCTTAAATTTGGTTACTGGCAACCGTCTGCGTGCATAGAGAGCAAAATCCTGACCAGGCACTAAACCATTCTTCTGCAACCGCCGACAATAGCGTTTCGCTGCACCATCATTGACGGCAAGAAATTTACGAATTATCTCCACCCGTTTTCTTTTAATCCAATGCCAGGTGAACAGTGCATACCAGTGTCTTCTTTTCATTTTTGTAAAGGTTCTGGTTGCAACTCCCGCCCCCGGCTCTAACGGCATTGCAAGACTGACCTCACACCTTAGTTCCACCATTTTTCAATGGTTATTGGTGAGAGGGATACTCTCACGAGAGTTGCAATTTATTATTACCACAAGCTATTTTCAAAGTCAAAAAAATATGTTATTATTTTTGAATATGAACGATCAAATAGATTATTCTAAATTTACTGCAGAAGACTGGAAAAACTACAAAGGTGAAGAAATTGAAAGCCCTTCGGCAAACTCGGGGCGACAATCTGCAATAATTGAAATACGTGCTGGCCAAGGCGGAGACGAGGCTGGTCTTTTTGGACGCGATTTATATAGAATGTATTCAAGATATGGGCAAACAAAAGGGTGGAAAGAAAGAATTTTAGACTCTAACAGCACTTCTGTTGGTGGATATAAAGAAATGATTTTTGAATTGCAGGGTCCTGGCGCTTATGACGAGCTTCAAAATGAAGGTGGAGTTCACAGGGTTCAAAGAATTCCAAAAACAGAAAAACAAGGCCGAGTTCACACTTCAACCGCCACTGTAGCTGTTTTATTAAAACCTAAAAAAACAGAAATAAATATAAACCCAGCAGATTTGAGAATAGATACTTATCGTTCTTCGGGTGCCGGAGGACAATACGTTAATAAAACAGAATCTGCCATTAGAATAACACACATTCCAACAAATACAGTTGTTACCTGCCAAACAGAAAGAAACCAACAACAAAATAAAGAGCAGGCTATGTCGGTTTTAGCGGCAAGAATTTTACAAAAACAAGAAGAATCTGATTTATCAAGTTTATCGGCAGAAAGACGAGAACAAATTGGCTGGGCCAAACGTTCTGAAAAAATAAGAACTTATAATTATCCTCAAAATAGAATTACAGACCATAGAATAAACAAATCTTGGCATAATTTAGAAAGTATAGTTGATGGAAATTTAGAACCTGTTATTAAAGCTTTTAACAAACCCCATCATTCAGAAGCCAACATTGAGCTCGAAAAAGTAGAAGAATAAAAACAAAAACCCCGCAATGCGGGGTTTTTTAATTATCAATACCCTATTGTATTTTACCTTACGCCTATTAGTTTTTGACAGCTAGAGGTCATCGTGCCTACATCAATAAAGGTTTGGATACAGCTTGCTCTCGACATAACCTGCCTTGCATAAGAAGATGATCCACCGTAATACCTTGACGCAGCTGCACTTTCTGCTGAAGCTGTTTGAGCTGAAGCACCTAAATCAGCAAGATACATTCCCGCTGCCGTAAACGCATCTTTAATTTGCCATGGATCTGCTGGTCTTCCAAGTACGGCTTTTAACCTTTCTGTAAATAAATTCCACGTTGATGGTATAAATTGCGCAGGGCCCATTGCTCCACCCCAGCCAGCAACACCAACTATAGGGCAAGATACAGGCGTTTTATAAGGGTCTCTGCCTAAAGCTGCCGTAATACTTATAAAGGGCTGAACGTCTCTTGTGGGTTTCATTACTTTTGCCATTATAGCTCCGCTTGATATTTTCTTACCAGCACCTGTAGTTGGATCTGTTAAATAACATTGACCAACGTTTTTACCAATTGATGACTCTTGGCTTATTTCGGCCAATAAGAATGCAGGCCTTATTCCAACTAAAGCTGCTGCTTGTTTGGCAACCTCTAAAGCTTCGCCAAAGGTTGGAGCTTTAGAAACACCCACCACTTGAAAAAGCATTGCTTTTATTTTTGCTGATTTCGCTTCTGCTGCTTGCTTATCTTTTAATTGTTGTTGATATTGAGTTTCTGTAAGCTTTAAATATTGGTCTTGTTCTTTTTTATTTTCTTCTTGTTGTTGTTTCTGCAGTGTTTGTAGTGCTATGGTTTTTTGCAACTGGTCAACGCTATCATTCATTTTTACGTGTTGACCTTCTAAATATGTTTTTAAATTTTTTGTGTTATCTAACAGATTGCTAACTTGAGCATTAAGTTTGTCTAAATATGTTAAATTACTAAAAAAATCAGACAAATTGCCTTGCAATAAAATTACAAATTCTGGTTTTTTATCTTCTTTATAAACTGTACGCAATATGGCTTCAATTTGCTCTTCTGAGCTGGCTATTTTTGTGGTAGTTTTATTAATAGATTTTTCTGTTTCTGATATTTGCACATTTAAGCCTTGAACCATAATTTTACCCTGCTTTATATCGTTATTTAAGCTGGTAATTTTATTTTTCAATTTTGTAATTGCAGATTGTAGAGTATTTTTTTGAGCAGAGGTTTTAGTTAAATCTTGCGCTAATTGAGCAGATTGTTGATCATAATAGTCGTTACATCTTTTTAAAAATGCTGTGCAGTCAGTAGCTGTCATATTTGGACATCCGGCGCTTGAAGCCAGAATAGAATCACATTGAGGTCCAATATCCTCTGCAAATGAAATAGCAGGGATAATTACTCCTAAAATAATAAAAAACAAAATTAAAAATTTATATTCTATAATTTTCATATATTATATTATCTCTTTTTTTATAAAAAAAATCCAGCCTTTTTATTCACACAGCTGGATTTTTAATTTAATTTATTATGCGGGAGTATCTTCAACTACATCTTCTACTTTCTTTTCTTTTTCTACCTTTTCTACATCTTCAACTTTTTCTTCAATTTCTTTTGCTAAGTCTTCTTCAACATTAGTTGGTGCAACCACAGAAACAACTATTTCTTCCGGTTTAACCAAAACTTTTATATTTTCTGGTAAAATTAAATCTTTTACTAATATACGATCTTCAAAAGTATTTAATCCATCAATAGAAACCTTAATATCGTGAGGAAGATTTCCGGGCATTGCTTTAATTTCTAATTCATAAATATTTTGAACCAAAGTTCCTCCTAAATCTTTTACTGCCAAAGATGTTCCTTCTATAATTAATGGCACTCCTACTTCTACTTCTTCTTTGGCAGATGTTTCAAAAAAATCAACGTGAATATATTTATCTGAAACCGCATCTTTTTGCAAATCATGAACCAAAACAAGCCTCTTTTCTTTTTCACCCTCAACATGCATTTCTATTAAAGAGCTTTCACCTGCTTCTTTTAAAACGCTTGTGAATTCTTTGTAATCAAGGTCTAATGAAGCATTTTCAATTCCATGACCATAAATCACGGCAGGAATTCTGCCGGAGTTTTTAAGGGCACTTGTTTTTCGGCCCATTTCTTGTCTAATTTTTGCTGTTAATTTAATCATTTTATTTTTCTATATGAATACATTGAACGGGACATGTTTCTGCTGCAGCTTCTGAGCATTCTATTTTTTCTACTTCTAATTCTTCAACTTCCTGCTTTATTGCTCCAACAACGTGCGATTTGCCGTCATCTACCATTTCAAAATATTTTGGGCAAACTGCTGCACAAGAACCACACCCAATGCACTCTTCTCTTTTTAATATTATTTTTGCCATAAGTTTACGTAGCGTAGCGATATGTTTATTTTTTATTAATGTTTGTATATTAATATATTATTTTAAAAATGTAAAGCCTAAGCCTTGTCTGCACTACCAAACAAAGCTATTTTTATGCCTACCAAATTTTCTACCGACTTAATGGCATTTTCTAGATATTTATAGGGCACAATCAATTCTTTATCATTTTCTAGCGCCCTTCTAATATTTCCAGAAAAAGCCAGCCTTAGCTCTGTGTTTATATTAATCTTAGAAACTCCCAGTTGAATAGCTTCTTTTACATCATCTTCTGGCGTTCCCGAACCACCATGCAAAACAAATGGTGTATTACCTACTTTATTTTTTATTTCTTTTAATAAATCTAATCTTAAATTAGGACAAACTCCAGAAATTTCAATTCCGTGAAAGCTTCCTATGCTTATAGCTAATAAATCTACTTTGGTTTCTTTCAAAAATTTAAGTGCTTCATCTGGTTTTGTTAAATCTTCTTCTTTTATTTCAAATTTATCTGAATAAAGTTGCGAAGAATCTGTTCCAATTCTACCCACCTCGCCTTCTACCACCACTCCTTTCTTTTTAGCATATTTTACTACTTCTTTTGTAATTTTTATATTTTCTTCTAACGGCAACTTCGAGCCATCAAAGTGAACCATATCATAGCCTGCATCAATGGCTTGTTTTAAATAATCAAATGATTTTCCATGATCTAAATTTAAAAAAATAGGTAATGCAAATTTTTTTCTTAAAACATCTCTTATTGCTACAGCCTCTTCTAGCCCAAAAAATTTACTTTCGCCTTCGGAAGTGCCCAAAATAACCGGCGACTTTAACTGAGCACATTTATTAATTATTCCTTTTACTTGGCTAAAATCAGAAAAATTAAACTGCCCAATAGCAAATTTCTTTTCACGCGCTTTATTTAAGTAATATTTTAAATTTTTCATCTTATTTTTAGATTTATATTTTTACTGACATGCCGAATTAAATTCTAGCTCAACACACTCTTGACCTCCTATGCAAGCACAATCAAGCTCGCAAGTATTGCAATCCTCATTAGCACCAGAAAATTCGCACTCACCGTTACCACATTCATTTTTCGTAACGCAAATACCAGCAACGCAAATTAGGCCATTCTGACATTCTATACCATCACAAGAGCCCCATCCTCCATTTTCTCCTCCAGCGTCTCCAGTTCCTTCCGTGCATGTATAAACTCCTGCATCTGGGATGTTTGATAATTCTTTAACAGAGCCTACAGAATCAACACACCAATACTTTGTAGGGTCTGTGCAAAGCTTATGATATGCAACAAATGCTGTTGTGCTTGGAATAAAAACATATGTTCCTTCACATGGAGTTACTGCACTCAAAGTATTAGCATATGATCCATTTTTTTCGTAATTAACTATAGCACCCTTAGCTATTTGAGATAATTCCGCCTTAACCTTGGTGTCTTTAGATTTATTTATATACTGTATTACATTTACTAAAACTATTCCTGCTAATACGGCAATAATAGCTATTACTACGATTAGCTCTATAATTGTAAACCCCTTTTGTGGTTTTTTCATATATTTATTTCGGCATGCATAAATTATTCTCCAAACATAATTGTTTTACAACTTTGACTCTTATAAATTCTGCATCTTTTTCTAAAATACCATTTTTAGCTCCAATTTCTGATAAATTAGCGGCCGAGTTTGCCAACCCTAGCTGTATTGCCTTTTCCATGTCTCCTTCGTATTTTATATAATTAGACAAAAATCCACTTGCAAAAGAATCTCCTGCTCCTGTTGTATCTACAATTTTTCTACTTTCATCTGGCAATGCAGAATAAGAGTATTTTCCGTCGGAAACAACCACACCCTCTCCTCCTTTTGTCATAACAACAATTTTAGAACCCATTTCATCTATTTTTTTAAATATCTCATTTTCTTTTTCAAAAGAAAACTTAGTTAAAAAAGAGGCTTCTTCTTGATTTAAAAACAAAATATCTATTTTTTTAAAAATTTCTTTTAATTTTTCTTCTGATAATGATAATTGTTGCTTTGAAGGATTTACAGCAATTTTAATATTGTTTTCATATGCAAAATTTATTATTTTTTCAAATGCGCAACCACCTTCGTCTAGTGACTCCGGCGAGTCAAGCAATAAACCAGTCAAGGGCGCCAAATAAAACCATTTCGCACTTTTTATTTTTTTCCAAGGAATATCTTTATCAGTCAACACATCCGATGCGCCCCTATAAACTAATATTGTTCTATCTGAACCTTCGCTAGAAATTATAACCGAACTATTGGTATGTTTTTCCTTTTTCTTTAATACAAATTTAGTATCTATGCCTAAAATCTTTAACTCTCTAACAATTTCTAACCCAGAAGCATCTGCTCCTATTGCACCACAAAAAGCTGTTCTAAAACCCTGTTTTGCAAAAGTAGCTGCAGTGTTTGTTCCACCACCTCCTGTTGTAAAAACAATATCATCTATATTAATTTTAGAACCCAATGTAAAACAAATACCCCTACCTGTAACAAAATCTGTATTTCCATCTACTGTTTTAAATTCTTTTGACCGCAAATGAATATCCTGCGCCGCAGATCCAAACGTTATAATGTCGTACATAATTTTATTTTTTGTTTTCTAATTTTTTTTCGGTGTCACTAATAGCAATTTTGGTTTTTAAAACTGAGTCGGGGTTTAAAGAAATTGACTCAATCCCCTGCTCAACTAAAAATTGGGCAAAGTCTGAAAAATCGCTTGGGCCCTGCCCACAAATACCAATATACTTATTGTTATTCTTGCATACTTTTACAGCTTCTTCAATAAGCTCTTTTACTGCTTCGTTTTTTTCGTTTCCAATTGCTGACAATCCCCCATTGTCTCTATCTAGTCCAAGCGTTAGTTGAGTTAAATCATTAGAACCAATTGAAAATCCATCAAAAATTTCTAAAAACTTTTCAGCTAAAATTACATTTGCTGGAATTTCACACATTACGTAAACATTGCCTAAAATACCGTTTTCTCTAATAATTTGCATCACTTTTTTGCCCTCGTCTAACGTTCTACAAAATGGAACCATGGGTATTACATTATCTAAGCCAAATTCTTCTTGCACTTTTTTCATTGCACGGCATTCTAAAACAAAGGCATCTTTAAATTTTTTATCATAATACCTAGAGGCCCCTCTGAACCCAATCATGGGGTTTTCTTCTTCTGGCTCATAATTTTCTCCGCCCAATAAAGACCTATATTCATTTGTTTTAAAATCAGAGAACCTTACAATTACTGGCTTAGGGTAAAAAGCTGCACCAATTGTTCCTATACCTTCGGCTAATTTGTCTATATAAAACTGAACTTTGTCACTATACCCCAAAGTTATAGCATCTATTTTTTTCTTTAGTGTTTTGTCCCGCCCCAAGCGGGATCCCGCTATGGCGGGATAGTTTATTAAAGCGTTTGGATGAACTTTTATAGAGTTTATAATTATAAACTCTTCACGGGCCAAACCAACACCATCATTTGGTATAAAACTTAAATTAAATGCATTTGAAGGCTCACCCACGTTCATTAAAATTTTAACATTGTTGTGGGGAATATTAGAAATATCTGTTTTTTGAATTTCAAATGGAATTATGCCTTCATAGACTTTTCCATTTTCTCCACCCGAACAGTCTATTGTTATTTCTTGCCCCGATTTTATTATTTTTGTTCCATTATTTGTTCCTACAATTACCGGCACCCCCAACTCTCTGCCAACAATAGCAGCGTGACAGGTTCTACCACCAGAATCTGTAACAATTGCCGAAGCTAATTTCATTGCCGGCACCCAATCGGGGTCGGTGGCTGTAGTTACTAAAACTTCTCCTTTTTTAAATTTTCCTATATCTTTTGCACTTAAAATTTTGTTTGCCTTGCCTTGCCCAATCTTACTGCCCACGCTCATACCCTGAGCAACAATTTTTAATTTTACATTTCCAATTTTCAATACATAATCTTCTAAAACTTTTAAATTCTTTCTACTTTGCACTGTTTCGGGCCGTGCCTGCACAATATATAATTTTCCATCTCTGCCGTCTTTTGCCCACTCCATGTCCATTGATTTTTTATAATGGTCTTCTATGATTATTGACCACTTTGCTAAACTCAAAATTTCTTCGTTATTTAAAACAAAACTCTCTCTTTCTTTTTTAGTTGTTGCAATATTCTTACAAGGAAGCTTAGGGTTTGTTGTATAAATCATTTTTATCAGTTTGCTTCCAATTCTTTTTTCTACTATTGGCTTAAACCCTTTTTTAAGCGTAGTTTCAAAAACATAATATTGGTCTGGCTCAACAGCTCCCTGCACAACGTTTTCACCCAAACCATAACTAGCATTAATTAAAACAACATCTCCAAACCCAGATTCTGTATCACAAGAAAACATAACTCCCGATGCCCCTAAATCTGCTCTTACCATTTTTTGTATTCCAGCTGATAACCCCACTTTTGTATGAGCAAAACCCATTTCTTGCCTATAAACAATGGCCCTGCTTGTAAACAATGATGCAAAACACTTTTTTACAGCTAACAAAACATTTTCTGCGCCTACAATATTTAAATAAGTTTCTTGTTGACCAGCAAAACTAGCTCCTGGCAAATCTTCTGCAGTTGCCGAAGATCTTACCGCCACATCTGTATCTTCTGGTCCATATTTACCCGACAATCTCTTATAAGCCAAAATTACATCATCTGCAAATTCTTGTGGTAATTGCGAATTTAAAATTGACTCTCTAACTATTTTTCCTTTTTCAGCAAGTTGTAGCAAATTATGAATATCTAAATCTTTTAAAGTGTCTTCAATTTTTTTATCTAATCCAGTTGTTTCTAAAAAATAAAAATATGCCTCTGCAGTTGTGGCAAAACCAAAAGGCACATTTACTCCTTTAGGAGAAACCGACTTAATCATTTCTCCTAATGAAGCATTTTTGCCTCCAACCAGAGGAATATCTTTTATGGTTATCTCATCAAACCAAAGTATATTTTTTTTAGGTTTTTCCATATTATTTTACAACATTAACAAAATTTTTAGTATCAATAATCAACACAAGCATCATAGATTAGGACACTCGCCACCGTTGGGAGAAGTAACTCCATTTCCCTGTCCGCAACAAAAATGTGCCTCCGGGTTATAACAAGTTATTCCGTCACAACAACTATCACCAGGGTTGGTACAACAACCCGACCCACAACACGGTAAATTGGTTTCGCAAGTATGACCACCGGGACATTGATGCACATATGCACATGCCCCATCAATACAAATATATCCGGGCTCACAAGTTATACCCCCGCAAAGAGTTTCTCCTCCACCAGCACCACCATCTCCAGCAGTACATGTATATACATCAGAATCTGGGGCGGTTGCTAATTCTTTAACAGCTCCAGTAGAGTCAACACACCAAAATGCACTGCTAGTGCACAATTTAGCATAAGCAGCGAAGGCAGAAACACTTGTATGAATTTGATAAGAACTCCCCGCACATTGGCCTGATGGGTTTGAGATTACAAAACCTATATAAGTGTAATCTTTTAAAAATTTTTCGGCAGCGACCGTGTATATTTGACGAAGATTTGCTTTTATGGCTGCGTCTTTAGATTTATTAATATATTGCGTTACATTTACTAAAACTATTCCAGCCAAAACAGCGATAATAGCAATTACCACTATTAATTCTATTATTGTAAACCCTTTAGATTTTTGCATATCATTTTTTAATTAACGATTTAATAGCAATAATGCCACACTTTAAATCGCTATAATTTGGAATGTGATTTTTTTCTAACAACTCTATTGCTTCATCTGATAATTTTCCGCCCAAAAAGAAACAAATAACTGGTTTTTTAGGAAAAAGTTTTTGAGCTTCTATAATTGTTTTAGCATTTTCCATTGGATCTGTCATAATTTGGGGAGTTTGTATTACCATTAATCCAGCAACATTTTTTTGGCTTAAAGCCTCTTCAATGGCAACTTTATAGCCCGCGCTAGAAGCATCACCAACAATATCAAGTGGGTTATGTTTAGACCAGTGGGGGCTCATATCTTTAGAACTAGAAATTTTATTAATAGTTTCTTCAAAAAGTTCTGCCAAATTAATTTCTTGTATTTTACAATAATCAGCCGCCAAAACTCCGCAACCTCCTCCATTTGTAACAATAGCAAAAGAATTTTCACAATTAGGTTGCCAAGATAAAAGTTTAGAAATATCAACTAACTCTTCTATAGAATCTGCTTCAATGATGCCGGTTTGTTTAAAAACAGATTTATAAACTTCGTAATCACCAGCCATAGAGCCTGTGTGGCTTTGCACTGCCTTGGCTCCAGATTCAAATTTTCCGGCCTTAATTGCCACAATTGGCTTAATTTTAGTAATTTTACTAGCCACTTCCATAAACTTTTTGCCATCTTTAATTGCTTCTACATATAATGCAATAACCTTTGTATCATTATCATTGGCCAACCACTCTAAAAAGTCTGTTAAGGTTACATCGGCCTCATTTCCATAAGAAATGCCCGAGGAGAGGCCTAATTTTGCCACTCCGTCAATTATAACATCTAGCAACGCACCCGATTGAGACACAAAAGAAATTTCTCCGTCAGCTGGAGTGGCCGGAGAGAAAGAAGCATTTAATTTGTTTTCTGTTTTAACAACTCCCAAACAATTAGGACCTATCATAGGAATTCCAGCATTTTTAACTTTTTCTAATATTTCTTTTTGCCTAGCAACGCCATCTTCGCCCATTTCACCAAAACCAGCAGAAATTATAATTATTCCACCTACTTTTTTATTACAACAATCATTTATAACTTCTAAAACAAACTTAGCAGGAACAGCTATTACCGCAAGATCTATTTCTTCTGGTATATCTGTTATTTTATTAAAAGTTTTATTTCCTAAAATTTCTATTTGATTAGGATTAACAAAAAACGCTTTACGAACATCTTTGCCTGTTAAAATATTTTTTACCAAACCAAAACCAACTGTTTTTTCTTGAGAACTTGCTCCAATTATAGCAACAGATTTTGGATTAAAAATTTTACTTAAATCTCTCATTATATTATAAATTTAAAATCTACAGCTAAAGCTGTTTTAATATTAGAAATTACCGGATTTAAATCAATTTCTTGTATTTCTGGTTGATTTATAGATAATTCAGAAATTGCAACAATTATTTTAGCAACTTTTTCAAAATTAATTGGTTTTTTATCTCTTTTTCCGCATAAATAATCGTAGCCCTTTAATTCAGACATCATTTTAAGCGCTTCTTTTTCTGAAACCGGAGCAACTCTTAAAACAAAATCTTTTAAAATTTCTGTAAAAATTCCGCCAATTCCAACCATTACAACTGGCCCAAATTGTGGGTCTCGCTTCATTCCTATAATTAAATTTTTGCCATCTACTTTTTCTTGAATTAAAACCCCTTCTACTCCTTTTATCTTTATCATTTTAGAAAACATTTTAATTGCCTCTTCTTTATTTTTAGCCTCATCAACTCCATTTATTTCTGTGCGGTGCAAAATATCATTTCCATAAATTTTTAAAAAAACAGGATACCCAAAAATATCTGCGGTTTTTTGTGCTTCTTCTGGGGTTATGCAAAGAACGGTTCTTGGAAAAGAAATTTTATATTTTGCCAATAATTTTTTTGCTAACTCAAAATCAATTACCTGCATATTCAAGTATTATATCATCTATTTAAAAAGTAAAAAAGTGGATAATACATCAACCATTAAAATTATCGTGCCCTATTGACATGATTTTAGTAATATGATAATATATAACCATTGACAATTAAATAGGTGGTCCGGTCGTAGTTAAGCCTAATTCGGATAGAGTATGCGTTAACCGAGCGTTCGGTACGATTAAGGCACGCACGACCAGACCACCGACCTTTTCGGGCGAAATTCCGCATTTCACAAGTTCGAAGAGAATGCTCTTCGACTGCCCAAGGCTAACTAGTGCCTCGTGAACCGAAACTAGGTTGAAAATTAATGGGATCCTCCCGCAAGGCTGGATTCCGCTGCTAAGAGATTAGTGGAACCTATCTTAGCAGAACCTTCTTCAATGCGCCGTGCTTGAGGTTTAAAAGCAGACTGTTCAGAGTTCCGCAAGGGACTTTGTCGAAACAGAAATGCCTTATCTCGCCGGCGCCTCTTTTTTTACATTTTTTAACTAATTTTACTCAGGTTACCATATGGTAACCTGAAGCCGCCACATAATATTTTAAAAATCAAAAAGCACCTGTTAGGTGCCTTTTGATTTTTATTAAAGTTTGGTTCCAATGAATTCGGCGAAATCAGCCATTCGGCAACTATATCCCCATTCGTTGTCATACCAAGCAACAATTTTTATCATATTTTCATTTACCATTGTTTCTTCTGCGTCAACAATTGATGAATATGTATCTCCCTTAAAATCTGCGGAAACTAATGGCTCTTCTTCTACTCTTAAAATGCCTTTAAAATTTTCTGAGCTAGCTGCTTTTTTAAAAGCTTCATTAACTTCTTCTTTTGTGGTTGATTTTTTCACCTCAACAATTAAATCTAACAAAGAAACTGTTGGCGTTGGAACTCTTACAGCAATTCCATCTAGCTTTCCTTTTAATTCGGGAATAATTTTACCAATTGCTTTGGCAGCTCCAGTTGAAGTTGGAATCATATTTACAGCAGCTGCTCTTGCTCGCCTTAAATCTTTGTGAGGTAAATCAAGAATTTTTTGGTCATTGGTATAACTATGAATGGTTGTCATAAAACCCTTAACAATTCCAAACTCGTCGTTTAAAACTTTGGCAATTGGAGCTAAACAATTTGTTGTGCAAGACCCCATATCCATTACATCAACTTTTCCATCATATGTATTAGCATTAACACCCAAAACAAATCCTGGCAAATCTTTGCAAGGAGCTGAAACAATTACTTTTTTTGCTCCAGCTTTAATATGCTTTTTTGCTCCAGCCTCGTCGGTAAAAAATCCTGTGCATTCTAAAACTATATCAACTTTTAAATCTTTCCATGGTAATTTTTCAGGGTCTTTTTCTGCTAAAGCTAAGTATTTATTTTTTCCAACAATAATTGAATCATCTGTAGCTGAAATATCTTTACCATAGTTGCCATAATTAGAATCGTGTTTTAAAAGATGAGCCAGCGTTTTGTTGTCTGTTAAGTCATTTATTGCAACCACTTCCAAACCTGGGTGAGATTCTTCTATATTTTTAAAAACCTGACGGCCAATTCTCCCAAAACCATTTATAGCTACTTTAATTGACATATTATTTTTGATTAATTTTTAGAAGTTCATCAATCTTCTGTTTGTCAAAACCAATTATAATTTCGCCATCTATATCAACAACAGGCACAGCCATTTGACCAGAATCTTTTATCATTCTTTGAAGCTGTTTTTCATCTTTAGATATGTCTATATCTTCAAACTCAATTCCATTTTTCTTTAAATAACCTTTGAGCGTCTTACAATAAACACAAGTTGGCGTAGAATATATCTTAGTCATAGTTTTATTATTGTACTGGCTCACAGTTAGCTGCGTTAGATCCAGAATCAGCACTTGCAGAAGATGCATATGTTTCAGAAAAAGAAATTGCTGCTTCTGCTGTATTTAATGCTGTAGAGCAAAAACTTGCTGGCGTGTTAAATCCTCCACAAATCATTGATTTTATGCCATCAGATGATCTTCCTCCATAATTAGATTCTGAAACTGTAGTTCCATTCAAAATCATTGTTGGTGAACCTGAAGCACCATATTTTGCACTTAAATCAAAATCAACTTTGGCATAAGCCACCCCCTTGCTTGGAGTTGATATGCAAGAGTTCAATTTAGCTGAATCTATGCCGGTAGAAGTTTGACAACCTGCTGTATCACCAGACTTCATTTGACAAGCAACATAATTCCAATATTTGGTTGGTTGCTCTTCTCTAATACAAATTTGTCTTAAATTTTCTTTAGCTTCGGCGTCTCCATGCATTGCTGTAATAGTATTTCCAGAAACTTCTCCTATATATCTTGCTTTCATATATGGCGCCAAAGAAGGCATATTTTTAACTGCGTCGGCCATGGCTCTTTGTATTTGCAAGCCATATGGACATCTTGCTACAACAAATGCTTCTAACATTGGGGCATCTGTTTTTGTAATCTCGGTTGGTGTTGTATTAGATGTGGCACTTTTCCCATCATCTTTTTTGGGAGTTAGTTCAAATGCTTGCGGAAACATAAGCTTACCGTCTTTTGTAGCATACGAATCAAATTCGTTTTCACCAATTTTAATTGTCACTTTTACTAATCCAGACTCTCCGGAAAACTTTACTAATGATGCTGGGGTTTGCGAAAGTTGATTGTCATTAATATATTTTATTGTATTTTCTGCAACTTGTTTATCTGACATACCAAAAATACTTGTTAACGAAAATCCTCCATCTGATTTATTAAAAATTAAAACTCCAACCACTACAACTGCCACAACGGCTATACTAATAAGAATAGTATTCTTGTTCATTTTTGAATGAATTTTCTTTAAAAAATGTTTCATTTTTTATTGCTATATTGCTACGTTGCTATATTGATTTTTAATCTTCAATTTAACACTTACGCAATCTAACGGTTATACTTATTAAATTATTATTAATTACATCTACTAATTATAATATAATATTTTTTTTATACAAGTTTTTTATATTTTCCATCTTCAAAATCATATTTAATTAATGCTCCAAAAGGTAATTCTAGCTCAGCAATTTTATCGTCGGGTATATTTTCCAAATATTTTACTATTGCCCTTAAACTATTATGACTGGCCACCACTAAAACGTTTTTACCTGCTTTCAAATCTTTCTCAATATTTTTTTTATAAAATGGCACCGCTCTTTTAAAGGTATTTTCCATGGTTTCTCCTCCTGGAATAACAATTTTATATGATCGCCTCCAGTTATGAACCAATTCGCCTCCAAATTTTTCTACAGTTTCATTTTTATTTAAACCCTGCAAATTACCGTAATATCTCTCATTTAATTTTTCTGAAGTATAAACAGGAACATAATTACCGCCTCCTTCAAAATTCCCCCATTTTTGCATTTTCCCGCCATCTAAATGAATAAATATTGGATATTTATCACCCAAATTTCTAAGAATCTTAATAACGGTTTGCACATTTCTAATCAATGCCGAAGAATATACAACATCAAAATTCTCTCCAACTATCTTTGATGCAACGTCTTTGGCTTGATCTGCACCCTCTTTAGATAACGGATTATCAACCCAACCAGCAAACCTATTTTCTAAGTTCCATTGTGATTTTAAATGTCTTAATAAATATAATTTAGCCATAAGTTTATATAATTTGTAGCGAGGCAGTTAATTTTCAGCGTATTTCAGGACACGAAGTGCCTGACTAAGCCGTTTAGACGCGAAGCGTATCAATGGCGTTAGCAGAAAATTGACTGCCGAGCAAAAAAAATTTATTTGCCAAGCGTTTATTTAAATTCTTTTTCTATTTCTATTACTCTTTGATATTTTACCATTCTTTCTGGTTTTGCAGGAGAGCCGGCTTTTAAAAAATCTGCGCCTGCACCCACTGCTAAATCGGCAATAAAATTATCCATTGTTTCGCCACTGCGATGCGAAACAATAACTTTCCAGCCAAATGATTTTGTCATATTTATTGCGTCTATTGTTTCAGATACACTTCCAATTTGATTTAATTTTATTAAAATTGCATTGCAAGCTAATTGGCTATGAGCATCCTTAATTGTTTTTATGTTTGTTGTTGTTAAATCGTCTCCAACAATTGTAACTTTACCACCAAATTCTTTAGTAATTTCTTTAAATCCTTCCCAATCTTCTTGCGAAAATGGATCTTCAATAGAAATAATAGGAAATTCATTTACTAAGTTTTTATAAAATTCTAACATTTGACTTCTTGTATATTCTTTGCCTTCAACCATATACTTACCATTGTTATAAAACTCCGAAGCAGCACAATCTAGCGCAAATTTTATATCATTTTGCCCTTCACATGCCCCTTTTATAAAAAATAATGCTCTTTCAGCTGAAGAAATTGGTGGAGCAAAACCGCCCTCATCCCCCAGTTGTAGATAATCTTCGCTCCCGCCGTTAGCGGGATCCCGCTGTGGCGGGACAAAATTTTTAGTAATTGCATCTTTTAAATTGTTAAAAACTTTATTGCACACTACCAAATTTTCTTGCATTGTTTTCTTTTGGGGCACAATCATAAATTCTTGAATATCTAAATCATTTTTAGCATGCGCTCCCCCATTTAAAATATTAAACATTGGCAAAGGAGAAAATAATTTATTTTCATTCCCAGATAAATCTGCAATATATTCATACAAAGAAACCTTTTTAGAACCAGCGCCAGCTCTACAAACAGCTAGTGAAACTCCTAAAATTGCATTGGCGCCAAGCTTAGATTTATTTTCTGTCCCATCTAAATCAATCATTGTCCTATCAATTTCTTTTTGATTTGACACATCCATTCCCTTTAATTTTGGTGCAATAATTTCATTTACATTATTTATTACAGTATTTACGCCTCTTCCATCGGCATCTCTTAATTCTAAAGCTTCTCTAACACCAGTTGATGCACCGCTTGGAACTGAAGCAACAAAACTGCCCTTTTCAGTTTCAAGCTCAACTTCAATTGTAGGCTTACCGCGAGAATCTTTTATTTCCCTGGCAATTATATCCTTTATTTTACTCATCTTTATTATTAAAATAATTATTTAATTTTAATGTTATCTTAAACAATAAATCTTCGTCAATTTTATTTACTAAATCAATGTCTGTTTTTTTAGGCCAACTAAAATCTTTGAATACAAACCCTTCAAAATATCTATCTGATGAATAACGCGGTATTATATGAAAATGCACAACTGCATCAACCATCATTAACATCAAATAGTTAATCTTTTCATTTTGGAATAATTCCTTAATTTTTACTTCTATTTCAGTTATAATTTGTGGCAGTTCATCAAAGCTCTCTTTTGAGATTTTATGAAATTCATCAACATTATCCTTGCACATCAAAACAAGAGAACCAAGTGTCACGTGATTGAATCTGCATAAAATCACCCAATTATTATATTCTTTTACAAGAAGCTCTGGATATCTAAATTTTTTTAAAATATCGCTATCTACCATTATTTTTTGATTTTTAGCTTTTTAGAATGCTCTGCCGATGGAGTAAAAAGTAGCGCCTCTTGCTCTAGGCCATTATCATCATTTTTATTTCCCGCCTTTTTTAATCGCTGTTTCCTATTTTTTATTAGTCTTTCTGCAATAAATTTATAGCCACTATCGTCTTGTAATAAATTTTTACTAACAAAAGATATCTTATCTCTTCCAACTCCTAGCATTTTAATAATTTTATCATATTTATAACCAGCAGACAAAAGAACTGCAATTTCTATTCTTCTAGACAAAGTTGCAATTTCATCGGGAGTAAGTAGACTCTTAAGAAATAAACGCACCTCGCTTCTGTCTTTCAATGAATCCACCATATCATAAAATTCACTTATCATTTGGATTCTTTTTTCCTTAGGCAAACTATTTAAATGAAAAGTCGTCATTTTATTTTCAGTCCTGTGGTTCGGACTACAGGACTATTTAATAAGAGAGTAGTATGGCTTATTTATTTTTTGGTTTTTAGTAAATAATCGTAGGCTGCTAATGCAGCTTTGGCTCCTTCGCCCGCAGCAGTAACAATTTGTTTATATTTTCCTTTATTACAATCTCCGGCGGCAAATAACCCTGGTGTTTTAGTTTCGTAATTTTCTAAATTCGTGATAATTTCATCTCTATCTGAAAAATTAACTAAATCTTTTATAAATGCGGTAGCTGGCGAATAACCAATTTCAACAAAAACCCCCTCTACATCTAACTTTTTTTGTTCTTTTGAAACTAAATCCTCATAAATTAAAGATTTTACAAGACTATCACCTTCCACTTTTAAAACTTTGGCGCTAGTTATAACTTCTGTTTTGTTGTTATTTGCAATAATTTTTTGATTTTCTTCGTCAGCTTTTATTTTATTTCCGTATTCTAATATATATATCTTTTTTACATAATTAGACAAAAACAAAGCTGTTTCAAAACCAGAATTACCGCCACCAACAACTGCAACGGTTTTATCGCGAAATATAGGGCCGTCGCACAATGCACAATAGCTTACTCCTTTTCCTATAAATTCTTTTTCGCCTTGGGCTTCTAGCGGCCTTGGGTCTCCTCCGGTTGTAACTATAACTGATAAAGCTTGGTAATTATCATCCATAGCTGTTGAAACTTGAAAAACATTTTCATTTTTAACAACTTTCAAAACTTCGTCAAAAACAATTTCTACTTTATTTGTTTTTAATTGTTCTTCAAAAATTTTAATTAAATTTGGCCCAGATATTTTATCAAACCCAGGATAATTTTCTATATCAACAGCTTTTTTTGCAATTTGACCGCCCATATCTTTAGAAATAACTAAAAGATTAAGCTTTTGACGGGCCGCATATATTGCCGCTGAAACTCCCGCTGGGCCAGAACCTATAATAATTAAATCGTATATCATTTTATAGTTTTTAAATATTTTTTTAATTCTTCTTTGTACCTAGGATCTTTTAAAGCAAAATAGAAAAATGATTTTATCCATTTTAATTTATCACCACATTCTAGCCATTCACCCCTTAGCTCGCTTCCATAAATGACCTTTCCATCAGAAAGCATTTTATCAAAAACTTCAGCTAAAAATATTTCTCCCTTTTTAGATGGCTTGGCTTTTTTTAAATAACTAAATACCTCGGGAGTTAAAATATATTTTCCTACAACTACCAAATTAGAGGGAGCTTGGTCAAACGTAGGTTTTTCAATAATTTTTTTTATTTTATGCAATCCATTAGCAATTTTTTCATTAGCTACAACTCCGTATGCGGGCAAACTTTCTTTTGGAAGCTGTTTTAATCCTAACACAGGAGAATTACAAGTTTGAAAAACTTTGATTAATTGAGCAATAGCTGGCTCATCACTATCTATAATATCATCGCAATGCAAAACAGCCACTGCTTCGTCTGCACCAATAAACTTTTTTGCTTGCAATATAGCATGACCATCTCCATTTGGTTCTTTTTGAACTACAAAATTTATTTTCAAATCACCAAAAACATCGTCTATATCCTTCAAGTCTTTTAACTGCTTGTCTTTTTTTCTTTGAGACAAAAAAGCCTCCAATCGCTTGTCTGGCTTAATATAGTCGGCAATCATTTTTTGACCTGGACTAATAACAAAAATAATTTCTTCTATTCCTGCATCTTTAGCCTCTTGAACTATATATTGAATTAATGGTTTGTCTATTATTGGAAAAAATTCTTTAGATAACACTTTTGACATAGGCAAAAACCTTGTTCCCGAGCCCGCAATTGCCATAATAGCTTTTTTTATTTCCATAAAATATAATTCTAATCTACGAATTATCCAAATTCTACGAATACAACAAATTTAATTCGTGGCATTCGAATGATTAGGATGACATTCGGATTATATTGCTAACTTTTAAATTTTACTTTTCTTAAAAATGCGGGGATTTCCCACTCCTTTTCTTGGGCTATTCTCTTTTTTTCCTGAAGTTCTTCTGCTTCTTTAATTTCTAATCCACTTCTTCTTATTGCCTGCCTGCTGTTAGGCACGACCTGCCTACTGACAGTTAAGCTTTTTTTGGTTAATACCGCGCGTTCGTTAGAAATAGTTTCTACTATCTCTAATTTATTTTTTTCTAAAATTGGCTTAGCTAAAATTGGTTTTTTAAAAACCTTTATTTTCGTCTTAGGCTTAGATATAGGCAATTTTTTAGCTTTAATTATTGCTGGCGCCTCAACCTTAATTGGCTCTACTATTTGTTTTACCTGAACTGGCAAAATTGGCAAATCTTTTTTAAGAACAGCATCTGCCTCTTCTTGGACTTGCGACTCGGGAGAGGCCCCAGTCATTAAAATAGTAGTTTTTATTTTATTTTTCAATTTAGTATTTTTAGAAATTCCAAAAATAATTTTGGCTTTAGAATTTAAATCTGAGATATGACTACTAATTTTTTCTACCTGAAACATTGAAAGCGCTTCTCCTCCAGCGATATTAAACAAAATCTTTTCTGTTTTAAATGTATTATTTTGTAATAATGGATTTTTAAAAATATTTTCGCAAATTTTTTCTACACTATCTTTGCCCGAAGCCTCAATAGTATTTAAAAATGCCGAATTACCCCTACCTCTTAAAATTGTTCTTAAATCAGCAAAGTCTATGTTTATTACTCCGGGACTATAAATTAAATCTATTAAACTTTCTAAAGATTCTATTAAGCTTTTATTAACCGTTGAAAAAGCATTTGTTATTGGCGTTGACTCATCAATAATTTTAAAAATTTTCTCGTTAGGAATTACCAAAGAAACATTTAATGATTTACGCAAAATTTTTAACGCATTTTGTGCTATGCGTTGCTTATTTTTGCCCTCAAATTTAAAAGGCATTGTAAATATTCCAAAAGTAATTCCCCCAAAGTTTTTGGCTGCTTCAGCAAAAACTTGCGTAGCTCCAGACCCCAGCCCTCCGCCTAAAGATGCTACAAAAATTATAATATCTTGATCTTTAAATAAACCGCTTATTTTTTCTTTTGATGCTTCGGCCGCTTGTTTAGCTAAATCTACATTTACTCCAGTTCCTAAGCCGTGAGTTAAATCTTCTCCAAACCAAAAATACTTCATTCCAGATCTCTTTTTTAAAGCTCTAATATCTGTATCTGCAATAACAAAAGTAGCTTTTTCTAAAGACCTACCTATCTCTGAAACAATAGAACCTCCTCCACCACCCACTCCAATAACCTTAATTTTTGCTTTAAACAAAGACTCTGCTGCAAACTCACCCTCTGGCTTGGTTTGGGCGCGCCCTGAACGTGGTCTAAGGGTTTTTTTAATAATAGCTTTCTTTACTTTTTTGATAACTAATTTCTTAGCTGGGTTTTTAGTAATCTTTTTTGTTATTTTTTTGATAATTTTCTTCACTACTTTCTTAACTGGTTTTTTTGACGTAACTTTTTTTATAATCTTTTTGGGCAATTTCTTTATTATCTTTACAGGTTTTTTAATCTGCTTTTTTATAACAACCTTCTTTACTGTTTTTTTTATTTTTTTTGCGGGTTTCTGAATTATTTTCTTAACCAAAATCTTGCCCTTTTTTATTGGCTTAGTTTTTTTAGCTGGTTGAGAATTTTTTTTCTTTAATTTCTTTACCAGCTTTTTTATTATTTTCTTTTTCTTTGGCATTATATTATATGTTAACCGCTTACAAAATAAAATCAAGTCTTACCATATGCATCCCTCAAAAATGGTAGCAATTTGTGTGTCACAAATCGCTATTTTTGGGGATTTTCATTTAAAAAAAAGCTACGATGTCACACGTAGCGAAGTCTTTGTCGCACAATGCGTCAAAGACCCATAAAATCTCAAGCCAGAAGCTTGGGCCAGTTTTCACCTTTGGGTTCCAAGGCTTCAGAACCCTGCGGACAATATGGACAATCTTCAGGCTCCCAACTGTCCACCTGTTTGGCAATAAATGGTACGACTAAGCTTCCATCGTTCGTCCTAAAATTGAGAACTGGGGGGCGATACACAAACACCCCAATCTGTCGAGCATAGCAGACACCATTATTTGTTGCCTTGTCAATTGCCACACGGCTAGCGATAGCACTATCAAAAGTGGTGATTAACTCTTCAACCTGCAAAAGCACCGCGCCTTCTGACAATGGCACGTCATGCTTAAACTTCATCTTTTTGCCTTTGGGATCCTCTGGATCCTTTTCCAACACAAGCGTTGGCACGCCAAGCAAACGACCAATATCACCGGTTAAGAGAATCGATGACTGTGGCGATCCGAAGACTGCATCAACGTGTGCTAATCCAGCTCGAAGGAGGCGCTTAACAATACAAGCGGCAATAATCTCGCGAAGATTGCCATGCATCAGCAAAGCCTTGCATAGGAAAAATGCGTTACTGTGACGCCCGGAGTGAAGTTTCGCATGCGGTTTTATTGGGTCACCTGAGTAAACCCAACCTGCTTGCAAAAGTCCAAACCACTCCAACACATTTTCCGGTGTCGGCAAAAATAACCCCCATTTCATCGAAAGGTTTTTCAGACCTTCTCTGGTTAATTCTTTCATGGCTTTTTCCTTTCTTTCTAGCGCAGGTTCTTTCTTGTTAGTCTGTATCTTCTCCGCCTTCTTTAAGGGCTAATCGGTCGCCAGGGTGGCCAATAACAATATCCTTGTGAGGCGGATGGGGTTTTCTGCTATATTCAACCTCAACCCTAATTCTCTGAATCAATGCCTCCCTCTTGGCGGTTTCGTCCGCAGGAGCAGGCTCTTCTTTCAGCGGAACAAATGCCACGCAATCTTTGCCTGCAATCCTTCTAGCTGTGATGCCCACAGGAAATGCTCGGAAAGAACGTGACGTTGACGTTGACAAAACTAGCGGCAAATCTGGGCCCCCAAGCAACTGCCAAGCAATTGTATGAGTGGTCGGATAGTCTTCCAATTCCATGATTTGTTTTCTTCTCCCGTTCCTAGTTGGTTTGGTTATTTCGGAATTGCCGAGTTAATTTGGTCACGGAGGGTTCGAGCTGCGAAAGCAGAATCTTCGGCAAAAATAATTCCCGATGAAGAATTCATGGCCATTGAACCATAACCGGCCCAAGCAGCGCGCACTGTTTCTCCAACAAATCCGCCCTGTGTGCCAATACCCGGAATCAAAAACCACAATTTATTACCAACAAGTTCGCGTGCACGAACTAAATGCTTCGCATAAATATCGCCCGTGCCCTTACGTTTCTCGTAAGCTGCAGCCATTACCAGGCCAGCGCTTGAGCCAACCTTTAGAATAGCTGCCCAATTCAAAATACAATCGGCATAATGTTCCCAGCTGGGCCGGCCATTTACCATTAAGATGTCTTGAACTTGCCGAGCCTTTGGATTGCTGGTATAGCACAAACCAACCAACCCCTTGCTGTCGGGATTATCTACATCAACCAAGGCTTCCATTGTATCCATACCCATATAAGGCGAAAAGGTAATGCCGTCGGCATTTTGACCCCTAGCACTCAAATGAGCTTGACGATACATCTCTTGCGTACGAGCAATGTCGCCACGCTTAGCGTCAAGCAAAACTGGAACTCCGGGGTGCTCTTCATGGATATACCGAATCGCATCTTTAAGGCTCTCTGCCCCACCCGGGAGCGCTTCCCAAAACGCCGAATTGGGCTTATACATGCACGTATATGGCTCCGTTTCTTCAACAGCACTCAACATCCAATAATAAACGCTTTCTGCATCGGTGCGGTGGCGTGCTACGAAACGCTTGGGCATTTTTTCCAAAACTGGGTCTAAGCCCACACAAACTAGGCTGTTTACAGCCTTTTGCCGTTCGGCTAGTATTTGCCTGAATCCCTTTTTCATGATTTTGGTTTCTTTGGTTTCTTTGTCAAAGTTCGTGTTGTTCCAGCGCTTTATACCTAAAAGCTTAAAACTGGTTAGTTTATACTAACAATAAAAAATAAAAAGTCAATGCTACCCCTTGATTAGCTTATACTCAGACCCGTGATGAACTAATTTATATATAATACCCATGTGGTCTTCAAATGTTGCAGACCCATGACTAAATGCATGGTCAAAAAAAACTTTGGCTTCTTCTGCATTAATTTCATATATTAAATATCTTATACCCTTACTAACAGTTGCGTCGTGCTCAACTATGTGCCCCTTGATTCTTGTTTTCATAATATTTCTATTATTTTATTTCTTGATGTATAACCACTTATAATTTTAACATTTGCTGTTCCAGTTTTAAAATATACAGCTAAGGCATTTCTAATTGCCTCGTTAGCTTTTCCTTTTACCGGAGGTTCTTTAACCCACACCTCAAAACAAGCATCTATTTTTTTCACCCCGTTAAATAATTCCGCCGAAGACGGAATTGCCCCTTCGGGGCATTTAACAGGGTAAATTTTCTCCTCTCTAGCCCCCGGCTTTGCTTTTATATTTATTTTCATAAAGTAAATAGCGAGGGCATTTTGCGAAAGAAACGATTACGCAGGTGCCCCGTTGTGGGCGCCGAGTTCCAAGCGCGTTTGAAATTGTGTAAATTTAACTACAATTTCAAACGACGCTGTGTTTCTGAAGTAAAATGCCCGAGCGTTATATAACGACAGCTTCTCCTCTACCAATTAAGTCTGTTTCTTTGCCTTGAACTAATATTGCCTGCTCATCTGTAATTATTTTTAAATTCTTAAATCTTTTTTTAGGGTTTTTTATCTTTTGTTTTATAATTTCTGCATGTTCTGGCAAATAGTGGCAAAAAATATCAAACGGAACAAGGCCTAACCCTTTTAAATTTTTTAACTTTACTATATTTTTGTCACCATCTTCGCCCCAGCCAGCTGTTTGTATAGTTTTTCCCGCAACCATACTCCCGGCCGAAACTCCAATATAAACCTTTCCTTCTTTCAATAATTTTTTTATTATTCTTTCAAAGTTACAAGCTCTCATTGATTTTAATAAATAAAAAGTGTTTCCGCCTGCAACAAAAATAATATCTTTCATTTCTATTAAACTCATCACTTCTGATTCTTTTTTTCCATCTATATCAATTTCTTCCACATTAAAGCCCATCTCATCTCTCATAATAATCAAGTCATTCTTTAAATAATCTAAATTTTCTTGTGGTTTTGCGGCTGTTGTTATAAAAGCTACCGTAATATCGTAGGCTGGTTTTGTTAAAAGTTTTGTTATTTCATCCCGCATAGACACCATGCCCGTTGAAGTCAACAATAAGGTTTTGGCCATATTGTGCTTTATGATATTTTTTACTAACCCTATTAAATAATTTATCAAGGCTATAATTATTAATAACGCTCCAACTACACCCACACCAGCTATGCCAAATGGTGTTAGAAAAAATTGTAAAACCGATGTTTTAAAAAATACTACTTTTAATAAAGGCAATTGCCAATAAATATTTAAAATTGATTGCACGTCAAAAGACTCTGTTTTGCCTACAGTTAAAACATATTTTCCTAAATTATCTGAAGAATAAACTGTTATTTTATATTTTCCAGCTAAAACATTTTCTTCTAATTCTGGGCCCTTAAAATAATAATCTCTGCTAAATTCTTCATAAAATTGTTGCCAATCAAATTTGCTTCCGTCTAAAGAATATATTTTCTCTCCTTGTGCAGAAAAAACATCTACTGAATACCTGCCATCTATATTAGAATGTGCTGGAACCAAAAGATTTATGTATAATACAAAGTCTTTATCAGAATCTATAAAATAATCACGACTCACGCCCCTTAATTCATCATAAAAAGCTTGAGATAATTCTGGATTTTTTATTTGAATATCTCCTGCTTGAGTGTAAATAATTGCAGGCTGGTGTGCTAATACAAAACTTGGAACAAAAAAACAACTTAAAGAAAATAAAAAAATAACTAAAAATAAAGTTAATTTATTCATATTAAAATACTCTATGACTGCAACTACAAACGTAACAGTCTAATGCGCATTCGCAACACCTGTAACAAAGAAATGGCCTGCACTGACATTTATCTTTTTGCTTCATTTCTCTGCTACATTTTTTACATTTTAATATAATGCTTGGTTGTACAAATTTTTTGGGCGCTTCTTGGTATGATTCGGGTAATATGGTGCTTTTATACATTGTTCCATGACCAGGAATTATAAAATCTGCTATTTTTAAAATCATATCTCTGCTTTCTTTTAATTTTACTGGGTTAGACGCATATGCATCGTCATGCGGATCTTTAGGAAAGTCTTCTTTCCAAAACACATCTCCGCATATTGCCACTTTTCCCTGTTCTGTATTAACTAAAAGAGTAATACCTGTATAATCGTGCCCAGGAGTACGTAAAATTTTTATATTATCTGTAAAATTTTCCGACCAATCTTCTGAAGTATTTTTATTCCACAAAGCAAAATATTCTAAAGTTTTAGCATCAGGAAACATGCCTATGTTTCTATAATGGTCAATATGTGAATGTGTTATACAAACAACATTAACATCTTTTACTGACAAATTTTCTTTATTTAGAGCGTCTATTAGCAATTGTTGACTTTCTAAAACTCCTGGGTCAACCACCATTACAATATCTCCATCACGCACCAATGTAATGGTTGGCTGGGTTTTCTCTTCGCCAGTATCACCTTCAGAACCGGCGTTTGTGTAGCCCTCTAATAATATTTTTACTTGTGCTACCATATTTTTTTTAATTTAGCATCCAAATAATAAAATTTAAAAATCCTGCAAAAGAAACCCACAAAATATATGGCGCCAATAATAAAGCTGAAATTTTAGACACTCTGTAAAAATTTATAATTGTAAATACTATAGCAACCCAAAGCATTAACAAAATAAAAAAAGCTGCACCAGGAGAGTGCATGCCAAAAAATACTATCGACCACAAAATATTCAAAATAAGCTGAATTGAAAAAATTAAAATAAGGTTAGCTTTTTGCCAAGAGCCTGTTAAAAACTTTTCTGACAAAGAATTCCATGGTTTTTTTCCTTTTAAATTTAATTTATTCTGGGGCTTCCAATTATTGTTCCAAACTAAATATAAAGAAATTCCCATTAATATAAATAAAGTTGTCCAAACTGGGCCAAAAATCCAATTTGGCGGATTAAAAAAGGGCTTGTTTAGCCCGCTATACCAATTACGTATTTCTGATACTGTAAATACAGAACCAACTACACCTGCTAATTCACAAATAATAATACTTATAACTAATTTTACAATGTTATTATATTTCATATTATTTATTTTAACATATTGTGGGCGCGGAAGGAATCGGACCTTCGACCTCTGTCTTATCAGGACAGCGTTCTACCACTGAACTACGCGCCCGTATTCTTAAGATTTTAACAAAAAAAACCATTTATTGCAAATATTAATATAAAAAAAGAGGGCTACACGAGTGTGTAGCCATGGCGAACGGGTTTAGGTGATGAGGAAGAGGTCTGAAAGACGGTAAGTGGATTGTAAATGATCTAAAAGATCCGGACGGCAGCAGGCAGAGCAGGGCGCGCTGAACAAATTTACGCGGTGAGTCCAGCGAACCCTTGGCGCTCAAGCCTGCCACCGTCCATTGGGAATAGTCAAAGCCATATACGGAGGACGATCCCCCCAGACAAGCCCCCGAGAGCCATTGACTTTTCCGAAATCGTTCAGGTCGGATGACGAATTATGAACAAAGCATACAGCCCTGACAGAGGCGAAGCACCACCGAACGCAGTGCCACTTGTGCTCATATCTCGCTAACCGGCCTGAAAACTATTTACTATTCAAATAAACAATTTTCAGAACAGTTAGAAGGGCCAGAACAACTTAACAATATCAAAAAAACAAATTTAGGTCAACTTCTTTTCCATTTCTTGTGCAATAGCCAGTATTTTATTTTCTTCAAAATGATTTCCTATAATTTGCAGTCCAACCGGCAAACCAGCTTCTGTTTTTCCTGCAGGCATTGATAAACCAGGCAAACCAGCTAATTTTAAAGGAATTGTATAAATATCTGCTAAATACATTAAAAGTGGATCGTCTAACTTTTCACCCAACTTAAAAGCGGGAAATGGTGACACTGGGCAAAATAACAAATCAACTTTTTCAAATGCTTTTGAAAAATCTTGACGAACCAACTGTCTAACCTCCTGTGCTTTTTTATAGTAAGCATCATAATATCCTGAAGATAAGCTATAGGTTCCCAACATAATTCTTCTTTTTATTTCTGTACCAAATCCATGTCCTTTACTTTTTAGGTAAACATCCAATAAATCTCTTCCCTTCTCTGATAATCCATATTTTATTCCATCAAGGCGCGCTAAATTTGCTGAAATTTCTGATGGACCAATAATATAATAACAGGCCAATGCATACTCTGTGCTAGGCAAGCTAATTTCTATAATTTTCGCGCCAGCACTTTCGGCTTTTTTAATTGCATTTCTAATTATCTTTTCAACTTCGGGCTCTAATCCTTTAGCAAAATATTCTTTTGGCACACCAATTTTTAATCCTTCTAAATTTATTTTTAATTCCTCAAATTTATAATCAACTGATGTTGCATCCATTTTATCTTTTCCAGAAATAGCTTCAAAAACAATTTTACAATCTTCAACATTTTTTGCTATAGGACCTATTTGATCTAAAGATGAAGCATGTGCAACTAAACCATATCTTGATACAGCGCCATATGTTGGAGAAAATCCAACAATACCACAAAAAGAAGCGGGCTGTCGTATCGACCCGCCAGTGTCAGAACCCAATGCATAAATTGATTCACCTGCGGTGACAGCTGCTACCGACCCGGAAGATGTTCCACCAGGAACCCGTGTTTTATCGTGTGGATTTTTTGTAGCGCCGAATACTGATGTTTCTCCTGATGCACCCATAGCACTATCGTCTAAATTTGCTTTTCCTAGAAATACAGCTCCTTCTGCTTTTAACCTTGCTATAACTGTAGCATCATATGGTGCCACATAATTTTCTAAAATTTTTGAAGCAGCTGTGCATTTTATATCTTTAATTAAAATATTATCTTTTATAGCACATGGAATACCACAAAGCATGCCAAAATCACCTGTCTTAATTTTTTTATCTGCCTCTTCTGCCTGCTGTAACGCCAATTCTTCTGCAACAGTTATAAAAGTATTTAAATCACTCTTTTTTATTTTTTCTAAATAAGCTTTCGTTAAATCAACCGAAGTAAAATCTCCATTTTTAAGACCTTGGTGGGCTTGTTTAATTGTTAAATTAGTCAAATTCATTGAAAATTAAAAATTTAAAATTGAAAATTAGTTAAAGCACGGCTTTAACTTTTATATACCCATCTTTTTTATCTGGAAAACCTGCCATCAACCTGTCTACTGTTCCCGCATTTCTTGGCAAAACCTCATCTGTCCTGGTCGCATTTAAATTTGCTATTCCATTATTCCGTGGAATATTGGAATAGTTAGCTTTGGGTTTTGGGGCGGATTTTAATAAATCAAAATAATCTAAAATTTCTGACAGGTCTTTCTGCATTTTTTCTGTTTCCTGTTCTGTTAATTCTAACCTAGCTAATTTAGCAATTTTTTCTACCTCTTTTTTAGATATCATTAGATTATAATAGCAAAAATTTATAATGATGCAAATCTTGACACCGCCAGCAATTATGTTAGTATTATTCTACTGAAGGTCTTGAACCTTTCCAACTCAACCCCGACTAACATGAAAGCATCTTTGTTAAAATTATTCCGCGCGCTACTCCAAGCGCTGCATGGTTTCTTTTGTGGACATACTTTTGCAATATCTTCAAATACATGCAACACTTGTGGCGTAGAATTATGCGGAAAAAGGCTCATTGAAGGTTTCTCTTTCGCCTGTAATTTACCAAAGGGCCATAAAGGGCAATGCGAAAATACTTTTGGGCAAGATGCAATTTCAAGCTATCTCAGGGTTAATGGCGGAGGCCCTAAAATCAACGACAGTCGCGTCACCCATGAAACCACAAACTCATAGACACGCGCGACTTGGAAATCTTGCACATTGTGAAAGCTGTGGCGCTCCAATGTGCCTATCCCAACATCCATATCTGCTAGTGTGCTGCACGCGAGTAAGAGGACACTCAGGACAGTGCAACAACCCAAACTTTCTCAGCTTCACGAGCTGGGATCGACCAAGCGAGCAACACCCGAACCTCCCCACGCGTCTTGAACATCCAGCCTTTTAACTGATTATTCTTGATTGTTTACCGCGCATGCATCGAATTTCTATTGGAAAACGATGCTTTTTTTATACTACAATACTCTTGATATAGCCAAAAAAATATCTCGCGAAAACGAGATATTTTTATTAAAAATTATAAATTAGAAATTGAAAATTCGTGGCTAGTATGGGGCGTCATTTTCGTCATCTTTAGACATTACTTCAGACAACGTTTCAATATTTTCTAAAGCAATTCCTGCACCCCTAACAACCGAAGTTAATGGGTCGTCAATTATCTTACAAGGCATTTTTGTTTCTTTAGAAATTAAAACATCAAGGCCCCTTAGCAATGAACCTCCTCCTGCTAAATAAATTCCATTTGTCATAACATCGGCCAATAATTCTGGCGGAGTTTCTTCTATGGTTATTTTAATAGCTGAAATAATTTGTTTTACAGATCTATCTAGAGCTCTTTGAACATCATCATTAAAAATTACAACTTCTTCAGGAAGCCCTGTAATTAAATTTCTGCCTCGCATTGGCATTTCTTTTTTTTCTTTTAAGGGAATTGCTGAACCAATATTTATTTTAATTAATTCTGCGGTTTTTTCTCCAATTAAAAGCTTATATTCTTTTTGCGCAAATTGAACAATATCATCATTTAATTTATCTCCAGCAATTTTTAAACTTCTAGATGCCACAATTCCGCCCAAAGATATAACAGCAACTTCGGTTGTTCCTCCTCCAATATCAACAATAAAATTTCCTCCTGCCTCTTGAACTGGTAATTTTGCTCCTATAGCTGAGGCTAATGGCTCTTCAATTAAAAATACTGTTCTGGCTCCTGCATTTTTTGCCGCGTCTCTTACTGCCCTTCTTTCAACTTCGGTTACACCACAAGGAATACCAATAATAACTCTTGGCATGCTCACCAAGCCAAACATTTTTTTACTAGAGCTAGTTGCTTTTTCAATAAAATATTTTAACATTTGTTCTGTCACTTCAAAATCAGATATAACTCCATTAACTAATGGCCTTGTTGCAGAAATATAAGCTGGTGTTCGGCCAACCATCTTTTTGGCCTCTTCTCCAATAGCTAAAATTTGACCTGTTTTATTATTTACAGCCACTACAGAGGGCTCATTAATAATGATGCCCCTGTCTTTTACATAAACCAAAGAATTGGCTGTACCCAAGTCAATTGCCATATCAATCGATAAAAATGAAAATAATCTTTTAAGCATTTTTAATTATTTTTATTAACTGTTTTATTTTTATTAGTTTTACTGCGCTCTTGTTTCTTTCTTTCAACTCAACTGAATTTTTAACTATGGTTTTCTCTGAAACTACTATTCTTAAAGGAATACCAATCAAATCTGCTTCTGCAAATTTTTCTCCAGCTGATTTATCTTCCCTGTTGTCATATAATACCTGAATGTCATTTTTATTTCCCGCTACACGGGATCCCGCTTCGCGGGACAAGTCACTGTAAATTTTCGCTGCGGTCTTTTTGACTTTATCAGAATCTCCCAAAGAAATCAAATGCACATTAAATGGGGCTACTTCTTTTGGCCAAATAATTCCTCTTTCATCATGACTTGCCTCAACAATTGCACCCATAACCCTTGATATGCCCATTCCATAACACCCCATGATTACTGGCTTTTCTTGCCCATCTTTATCTTTGAATTTTAAATCAAATGGCAAAGAATATTTTGTTCCTAGTTTAAAAATATTTCCCACTTCAACCGCTTTCTTCTCTTCAAAGCTATCTGAGCTACAAGCAGGACACACGGGAGTTTCTGCTTTTATTTCTTTATTAATTGCTGTTTTACATTTGTTACAAATATAAATTGTGTCTTCGCCAGCATCTGTTGTCATCTGAAATTCGTGAGAATATCTAGAAAAAGTTCCTCCCGAAGCAAAAGTTAAATAAGTTTTGTTTCTAATTCCTAATTCTTTAAAAATATTAAAATAAACTTTTACAATTTTGTCATAATATTTATCTAAATCTTCTTGAGTTGCATGAAAAGAATACATATCTTTCATTAAAAATTCTCTTGTTCTTAATATTCCAGATTTTGCTCTTAGTTCATCTCTAAATTTTGTTTGAATTTGATAAACGGAAAATGGCAGGTCTCTATAAGAAAAAATAAATTTTTTAGCTAATGGGCTTATAACCTCTTCATGCGTTGGCCCCAAGGCATATTCTTTGTCTCCCGATCCATTTATTTGGAACAAAACATCCATGCTAGTCCATCTTCCGGTTTTTACCCAATTTTCTTTGGGTTGCAAAACTGGCATTAAAACTTCTTGCCCGCCAGCTTCATTCATATTTTTTCTAATTATATTTTCAATATTTCTTACAACAGAAAAACCTAATGGTAAAAAACTATAAACTCCGGCCATTAACTGATCTACAAATCCCCCGCGCGTTAACAAATCGTGCGAAATTGCTTCTGTGTCTTGTGATTTGTCCTTAGATATTTTACAAAATAAATTAGATTGTAACATATTGAATTTTTTAATTTTTATAACCTGCCTCGCTATATAATATTTTATTTTTTATACATTCAATAGAATTTTTTACAAAAGGGATTACATTCTCTGGCAAATTATCTAAGTCAAACCATGACAAATCATCACATTTTTGGGGCTCTTTGTTTATAATTTCACCCACCCATTTATCGGTAGTAAAAAAAATATCTATTCTTTCTGAATCAATATATTTATTCACAATATGAACAACTGTTAAATTTTCTGGTTTAATCAATATTCCCGCTTCTTCTTGGGCTTCCCTAACCATGCATTGAGTAAATGACTCACCCTGGTCAACATGACCTGCAATCATACTATATTTACCATCTTCATAACCAGTATTATATCTTCTTAGCAACAAGACTTTATTATCTTTTGTTAAAAATAAATATGACGCTGGAGTAATTTTATGTCTTTCCTTTTCCATAAATTTACCACTCGCCTATTCCGTTATTCCGCGGAATATTGGAATAGTTAGATTAGTGTTTTTAAAAATTTCAAAACTGCTACGCCCTTACTTGTTATTTTGTGATGGACAATCAACCCTTCGGATCTTTTTATAACAAAACCTGCTATTGCCATTTTCTTTATGTGATCAGATGCTGTTCTAAAATTTATATTTAAAATTTTAGATATATCTACCAGCGACATTTCGGGATTTTTACTTAATAATTCCAAAATTTCAATCCGCCTGTGATTAGCAAACCCTTTTACAATTCTTTCTACTTGATAATAACTTTTACTCATATTACTTATTATATCAAATTTTTCTTCTGACGCCTATTCCGTTATTCCGCGGAATATTGGAATAGTTAGGTTGCTGGATAAGTTACTGGAAGGCTGATTTTAAAAAATTATAAAGTAATGGCACGTCAAATCGTATAGTTATAAAAAGAGACAAAGCAATTAATATTATAAAAAATGTTACTGTAATTCTTTGCTCTAATTTTACTGAAACTGGTCTTCCTTTTATTTTTTCTAAAAATAAAAATATCAATTTGCCTCCATCTAATGCTGGAATTGGAAATAAATTAAATATAGCAATAAGCACAGAAATCATTCCTATAAAATACAAGAAAAATCCTGCTCCATAACTTGCCGCATTAGCTAAAAATACAGTAATTCCAATTGGTCCAGCTAATGAAGCGCCTGCTGGCAAGCCCTTATTTGAAAATAATCTAGCCAAAGTGTCGTATAAGCCAACTAGCGACTTTATAGTTACATCCCAAGTATAAATTACTCCTTGAACTGGAGCCATATACCAAGCAGTTTTTTTGATTAAAGTTGCCATTCTTTCTAAACCAACTCCAACTGCCCCTTCTCCGGCTGGCGGATTAACTCTTGGTGTTATTTTTGCATCAAATATTTGAGGCTGGCCGTTAACAGTTCTTTCAATATTTAAAATTAACTCTTTTCCCTTATTTTCACCTGTTATTCTTTGAAAATCAGATATTTTATTAATATCTGTGTTAATATCGTTAACTTTTATGCTTTTTACTGTGTCGGCAATTTTTAATCCTGCCAAACCAGCTGGCGAAGTTGGCGATACAGAAACTATTTTTAATTTAGGGTTTGTTAATCCTTGCACTTCTTGATCGCCCACAGGCAAGTCAGCCCCTATGGCAAAAACAACAGAAAAAATAATTATAGCGGCAATCCAAAAAGCAGCTACTCCGCCAATTACAATTAAAACCCTTTTCCATATTTTTAAGTTTTGAAAACTTCTTAAATCATCTACTCCACCTTCTTCTCCAAAAATTCTAACAAATGCTCCAAGTGGTATCCAATTTATAGAATAAATTGTTTCTCCAATTTTTTTGCCCCAAATTCGTGGCGGATATCCAATGCCAAATTCATCAACTCTAATCCCAAATTTTTTAGCAATAATAAAATGCCCATATTCATGAATAATCATTAAGGCTATTAAACATAGAAAGGCTATTACTAAAGTTAAAATTGTTGTAAAGACCATACGTTTATATTTTTATTTGGGTTATTTTATACTTGACAATACTTATTTAATATGCTATGATTAATGTATAGCGTTAATCACGCTTTTAGCACCCCCGCCGTGAGGACTCACGGCACAACCCCAACCACCACCATGAAACTGTTTATTGCCTTCCAGACATCCGCACTTCTTTGTGCGGTCAGCTCAGCCGTTCTTCTCTCCGGCTACATCCCCGATACCACCAACAGCTTCAGGCTGTTTTACGGGATCTTAGCGGGATTTTTTGCCCTTAAGATGGAGGGCCACGCGATCGCGGAAAAAATCATCCACAAGTTGTAGCACCCCGTGCTACAACCTATGCCCTGCTCTCGCAACTTCGGTTGCGATTGCGGGGCTCTTTTTTTATTTCAAAATTCTGATTCTTACCAGTTACTCGTTACCGGTTACTAGTTACTAATCCCTATACTAATTCTTGCTTTTTCTTCTCAACTAATGTTTTCATTTTTTCTTGGTATTGGTCAACTATTTTTTGAAGCTCATCTTTGCCCCTAAATTTGTCATCTTCCGACATTTCTTTTGCTTTTTCTGCTGATTGAATTTTATTCCAAACATCTTCTCTTTGCCTGCGTATTACTTGCTTTGCTTGTTCTGCTTTTTCATTTAAAACTTTGCCCAAAGATAATCTATATTCTTCAGTAAGCATTGGCAAATTTAATCTAATTAAATTTTTATCAACGACACAAGACATACCCAACCCAGATTGAGCCATAGCCTTTTCTATTGGTTCTATGTACGAAGTGTCCCAGGGCTGTATAACTATTTGATTGTTAGAAGGAGTAGAAATTGATCCTAGCTGTTTTATTGTAAACTTTTGACCAAAAGCATTAACCTCTATGTCTTCAACCAAAGCTGGCGAAGCCCTTGAGGTTCTTATTTTAGCTAATTCAGCTTCTAAAAATTTAAATGATTTCTCAAATTCTGGCTTAGCTCTGTCTATGAATTCTTTATATGTCATAAATTGAAGCGAGGCAATGAGATTTTTCGAAGCTTGTTGTGCGAAGCGAATAAGTGCGAAGAAAAATCTTGTTGCCGAGCGAAATTATAATTCCATCAGCACTATTTCCAAAGCTAATTTGGGATTAGCGTTTGTAAATATTAATTTGTTATTTATATCTTCTATTAAACTTAAAATTTTTATTACTTTCTTTTGCGAATAATCTTTTAGTAATATTTCTCTATAGTATTTTTGCAAAACTTCTAAAATTTCTGTCGGCTCTTGTTTATCAAAATCTATTGATTTTACATATTTAAATTTTTCTGCAAGATTAGAATCAATTATTGGCAACAATTCTTGTAAAATTTCGCTTTCTTTTTTTGCTCTTTCAGAGTTTTTTGGTAAATTTTTTGGTTTAAAAAATTTTAATGTTTGGCACCTAGAAGCTATGGTTGCCATAAGCATGTCGGGCTTTGAAGTTATCAAAATAATTAATGTTTGACCCTTTGGCTCTTCTAAAGTTTTTAAAAAACAACTTTGCGCCTCAACATTCATTTTTTCGGCATCTTCAACAATTACCACCTTATATCCCCCATTATAAGACTTATATGAAAGAAAATTTTGAACCTCTCTTATTTGTAAAATTTTTATTTCTCCCCCATCTCCAAACTTTGGATCTTTTTTGTTAGCCTCCGACACAATTAATAAATCGGGAAACTTGCAACCAATAAATTCTGCAAATTCTTTGGCAAAAGCTCTTTTTCCTATTTCTTTTTGGCCAACAAACAAATATGCATGCGAAAGCTGATTCAACTCAAACTTCTTTTTTAAAATATCCCATTGTTTTTTATGTCCTATCATCATACTTAAGGTCTTTAGCGAGGCAATGAATTCGTAGCGAACCCTGCAGGCAATTTTGCAAGGTTCCGCGAAGCGGAAAAATTGCCGAAGCCTGAGTGAGTTGCGCGCTGGCGCAATGAACGCTAGCGAAGAATCATTGCCGAGCGAAAAATTTATTGCCGAGCGAAAAAACTATTTCTTTGACATTACAACTTTTTTGTATTCTTCCAAATTTTCAAGAACTACTCCTGTTCCTTTTACCACACAGAAAATTGGTTCTTCGGCTATAAAACAAGGCACTCCTGTGCTTTGAGCAATTAATTCGTTAATTTTAGGCAATAATGCTCCCCCGCCAGCCATAATAATTCCCTTATTCATTATATCGGCAGAAAGCTCTGGTGGAGTTTCGGCTAAAACATGTTTTACTGCTTGCACAATTTCGGCTAAAACATCTGATATTGCTTCGCAAACTTCATTATTTGATATTTTTATATTTCTTGGCAATCCCAAAATTAAATCTCTGCCCTGTATTTCTAAAAATCTTAATTCTTTTTGTGGAAGTGCTGTACCAATTTTTATTTTTATTTCTTCGGCTGATTGTGTTCCAATTGCAAGATTATATTTTTTCTTAATGTACTCGCCAATAGCTGTGTCTATTTTATCTCCGGCAATTCTTATAGAATGCCAAACAACAATGCCCCCTAAAGAGATAACTGCAACTTCTGTTGTGCCCCCACCAATGTTAATTATCATATGACCAGAACAAGAATTAATAGGAATGCCCGCTCCTATAGCAGCTAAAATGGGTTCTTTGGCAACATATACTTGTTTTGCACCAGCTACCAAAGATGCTTCAATAACAGCTCTTCTTTCTGTGCTACTAATGCCTGCAGGAACCGAAACAACTAACTCTGGTTTAAATACTTTTAATCCTGAGTTAGTTTTGTTTATAAAATAATTAATCATTGCTCTAGTTACTCTATAATCAGCAATAACTCCATCCTTCAACGGTCTATAAACTTTAATATCAGCAGGAGTTCTTCCAATCATTTCTTTTGCACCCTCACCCACTGCTAATATTTTATTATCAGCTAAAGAAATAGCCACTACAGAAGGTTCATATAAAACCACCCCCTTGCCATGTACATATACAAGCGAGTTACATGTTCCTAAATCAATTGCAATTTTGTTACTAAACATATGCTATAATTTTAAATTTTAAATTCGTTTTATGTCTACCCCAAGCTTAACCAAACGCTCCTCTATTCTCTCATATCCTCGGTCAATTTGAAAGATGTTTTCAATAGTTGTTGTTCCCTTAGCCACCATTCCAGCTAAAACCATCGTAATGCCTGCTCTTAAATCTGGGCTTATCAATTTTTTTCCTATAAGTTTTGTTGGACCATTCACAACAACTCTGTGTGGGTCGCACATTATAATATTGGCTCCCATGGTTACAAGCTGATCAACAAAAAATAATCTTCCTTCAAAAATTGACTCGTGAACAATGCATTGCCCACTAACCTGTGTCATTAAAAGCGTATATGGTGATTGCAAATCAGTAGCAAATCCGGGATATTCATGAGTAACAATAGAAACAGCTTTTAATTTGCTGGGTTTTGTAATTATATAATCTTTTCCAATTTCAAATTTTGCTCCTGCCTTTTCTAAAACAGGCATTACTACACCCAAGTGTTCTGGAATACAATTTTCAATTTTTATTTCGCTATTAGTTATTAGGCCCATCATAACAAAAGTTCCTGCTTCTATTCTGTCTGGTACTACATAAAAATCAGAACCTGAAATTTTATCAACACCTTCTATTTCTATATTTGCAGTTCCAGCACCTTTTATTTGGGCTCCACATTTATTTAAATAATCCGCTAAAACTAAAATTTCTGGCTCAATAGCACAATTTTGTAAAACTGTTTTTCCTTCTGCTAAAACAGCCGTCATCATCATTGCCTCTGTGCCCGTAACAGTAATCTGTGGGAAAAAAATATTTGCAGCCTTTAATTTACTTTCCTTGGTAATTAGCTCAAAACTTTCTTCTAAATTATTCATTTTTACGCCAAATTTTTCAAAACCATCTAAAAATATATCTATTGGCCTTTTACCAATAACGCACCCTCCGGGGTGATTCATTTCTACCTTACCAAATTTAGCCAACATTGGGCCCGCAAATAAAATTGAGCTTCTTAACCTTCTAACCAAAAGCGGGTCTAATTGTGTTTTATTTATTGACGAAGGGTCAACAACTACTATTTTCTTTTCTTTATCTATTTCAATAGTTGCCCCCAAATCTTTTAGAATTTCTATAGCATCTAATGTATCTTCAATAAAAGGAAAATTGCTTATTGTACATTTTTCCTTAGACAAAATTAGCGCTGCTAAAATTTTAAGCGCTGAATTTTTGGCACCATTAACCTTAATACTGCCTGATAATTTTTTGCCTCCTTTTATAATAAATTTATCTGCCATGCTTTCTTATATATTATTCATCCTAATCTAAAAATATCGGATTGTAAAGTGTAAAATTTTGCCTAAAAAAAGAGCCCGATATTGCTATCAAGCCTAAACTAAACCTTGGAAGGGTGACCGACAAAAGCAATCCTTCCATTCTTCTGAAGATAAACTCTGTCCCCTCTAAAATTAGAAGTCAAACTACCATCGTGCCGGCTGTGCAGTCGCCCGCAATCTTTACATGCAAGTGTAATCGTGTGACCGCAATTACGAGGCAACACTGTTATTTTATCAGATAGATCACCGCCGCATTCTTGGCATTTCATATGAAAAGTCTTTCTAGTTGTGAAAGTTCGAAAAATTGTTAATTATTTTTACAATATTATAAACCCCGTGTCAATGGTGAAATTTAAACTAATTTGTGATAGTATTAAAAAAATCATGACAAAGAAAATTAGACTAATAATATTACTTGTTTGTGCAGTTTGTTTTTTGGTTGGAGCACTAATTTTGATTCCATACTCTATGGGATATAGATACGATTTTAAAAAAAATAAAATAACAGAAATTGGAGGCATTTATGTAAGAAGCTTCCCTGCTGCAGACAAAGTTACCGTTGATTCTAGAATATTTGGAAAGCCAAAATTGCTTTCTAGCGACGTTTTTGTACAAAATTTAATTCCAGATGAACACTCTGTTTTAGTTGAAAAAATAGGATATTATGACTACTTTAAAACTATAATAGTAGAACAAAAAGAAGTAACAAAATTAGAAAATATACTTTTAATTAAAAAAAACATACAATTTAACATTTCTACGGGAATAGCCGACCAATCGGGAAAACCTCAATCACCCTTTATTAGCCAAGATAAATATATAATTAAAAATAATAATTTATACTATTCTAATATTTTAGAAAATTCTAAGCTAACAGCCCTTCAAAAATCAACCCCTATTTTAAAAAAGATTTTAGCTTTCACAATACAAAATAATAATATAATTTGGCTTAATACTGATGGATTTATTTATAAATCTGACTTAACAAAATTATCGGCAATACCAGAAAAAATAACTAAAACAGCTTTAAAAATTATAAAAACCGGAACCTATAAAATAATATCTTACAACAAAAATTTCTTTGTAAATAACAATGGCAGTTTATTATTTTTAAACCAAAAAACAAATATATTAGACAACTTCTATTCTCCAATTAAAGGTGTTATATTTTCTCCCGATGGTAAAAATATAATTTATTATAATGATAACAATATTTATATATCGCTTCTTCCAACTGACAATATAACTCCTATTGAAAAAATACTTTTATATAAATCTTCTACTAAAATTACTAGCTGTATTTGGTTAAATAGTAGCTATATTATATTTACTACTAATAATAAAATAATAATTTCTGAAATAGATTATAGGGGCCATATAAATTTGGCAACTCTGCCACAAACAATAGACATATCTGTTGAACAAAAAATTAATCTTGAAAAACCTCAAATATTTTTTAGCCAGCACGAAGGAAAACTTTATATTTTAAACAATAAAATTCTAATCTCTTCCGAAAAAATCTCCTCGTAGCATCCCTCAAAAATGGTAGCATTTTTTGTGTCAAAAAACGCTATTTTTGGGGATATTCATTTAAAAAAAGAAGCCCTGCGATATCGCGGGCTTTTTAGTTGCATTTTCGCTTGATTATCTGACTCCCAACGTTTTGCCAAGATATCCCAAGCCTTTTGGCTTAATAACAACTTGCTTCATTTCACTTCGTTCCACATGACCAGCACAATACGTGCGATAACGACGAGCTCCTTGGTTAATCGTGTCAAAAACTTTATCGATGTCTCTTTCAGGAACGTATATTGCGAAACCAGCACCCATATTAAGGTTGCCGTACGATTCATAATCGTCAACCGGTCCATGCTCTTGAATAAAATCGAAAATTGGAAGTTGTGTCGGTAGTTCATCAATCACATAAGCAAACGGCTGAGTTGCCCGCATAAGCTTACGCCAACCATGACCAGTAATATTCACCGCATAATGAATGTCCACGCCACTTCTAAGGCAATCTGCGACAAGATCAACATAAATGTGGGTCGGCTCGAGCAATGCTTCGCCATAAGTCTGACCGTCGGAAAGCTTTGTCATATATCCTTTGTCCAACTTGCCAGCAATCTCTCTGGCCAAAGTTAAACCATTAGCATGAATACCAGAACTCTCTGCGATAATAATTAGATCACCATGCTGAATGTTAATCGGATCGATCAATTTATCCCTAGGAGCGAAACCGACAGTTGCTCCTGCAAGGTCTGCCGTACCAGGAACAACAATGCCCTTGAGCGTTGGCGTCTCTCCTCCACCCCATGTGCATCTCGCCAACATACACGCTCGTTTTGTTCCTTCAATCAATTCTCGACAACGCGCTTCGTTACTAAACCAATCCGACTCTCCCACGGCAAGATATTGACCGTAAATGAAGGGAAGTGTTCCCAGGGTGATTATATCATTGAAAGCCATAGCTGCATTGCATTGAGCCACATGCTCGTAAAAAGTTCTGCCGGTAAGTGTTTCAATTTGGACAGCCAATTGAATGAGTTCTTCACGGAATGCGTCGGCCACTAAGTTTTTCGTCCCGAGACCCTCAACAACAAAACCAATATACCCCCACGGCGTTTCAATCAAATAACAACTCTCCCCACGACTCCACTCCACTTCGCTAAATCCAAATTCATCAAGGTTTGCTGTAGTTTTTCGGCCAGCGAGCTGTGCCATGCGCTTAAATGGGTCCATCAAATCATAATCTACGCCAGTTCCGGCGTAAGTGATATTGTTTTCCATGGTGCTTTCTCCTTAGGTTGGGTACTTGGATAATTCAAACTATATTAAATTTCCAAGGTGCTAGGCTTATATTAACCATTTTCTTCAAAAACGCAACCCTTCGCGCAACAAAAAACCGCCTCTCGGCGGTTTTTATAATTAACGTTTGGCCCACTGTGGTGCTCTTCTTGCACGTCTTAATCCGAATTTCTTTCTTTCTCTCATTCTTGGATCTCTAGTTAAAAATCCTGCTTTTCTTAATCTTTTTCTAAAGTTTGCATTAAAATCTACCAATACCCTAGCTGTTCCATGTCTAATTGCTTCTGCTTGAGCTCTATGTCCTCCACCTTTTACAACAATTGTTATTCTAAACTTGTCTAAGCATTTCATTTTTTTCATTGAAGCAACTGCCGACTCTCTATCTTCTACTGTTTGAAAATATTTTGTATAATCTTGATCGTTTACAATAAATTCTTTATCACCCTTAGTAAAAAGTCTTATACGAGCTACTGCTGTTTTTCTTCTACCAATTGCTTCAAAATATCTATCTGGTTTTCCGGCTGAATCTTTTATTGATTGAGCAATTTCTTTTGAAATATCGTCGTCACCCATATCATCTAAAATTTCTTCTTCGGGTTTAATAAAAAGAGTGCTAACTGGTTTTATTTCTTCTACAATATCAACTACAGGAGCTTTTATTGGCTCTTCTTTTTTAGTTACTACTTTTTTTGTTATTTTTTTATCTGCCATTTTATTCAAATCTTAATCTTTTAATTTGCTGTGCTCTTAATTTATTTTTTGTAAGCATGCCCATAACAGCTTTTCTTAAAACTTCTTTTGGGCCTCTTTTTATTAAAAATTCTTTTAATGTAGCTTTTTTTAAGTTTCCTAAATATCCTGTAAAGTGAAAATAATTTTTATTTTCTAATTTGTTTCCGGTAAATTTCATTTTATCAATATTTTTTACCAAAACTGTATCGCCCACGTCTTTATATGGTACAAAACTTGGCTTATTTTTGCCACGTAAAGCAACAGCAACCTCAACAGCTAATCTGCCTAAAGCTTTATTTTCTGCGTCTATTGATATAACTTTTCTTATTGTTGTTTCCATAATTTTATTGCCGAACGACTATTTAACTAACTCTATTATTACCATTTTGGCTCCGTCTGAATGACGAGGCCCTAATTTTATAATTCTAGTATACCCACCATGTCTTTCTAAATATCTAGGAGCCAAATCATTTATTATTTTCTTTGTTAATGTTGGTGTTAAATTTTGTGCTAAAATTCTTCTATTAGCTAAATTTACGTTCTTGGCCCTTGTAATCATTTTTTCAGCAATAGATCTTAATTCTTTAGCTTTGGCCTCGGTTGTTTTCATTTTTTCGTGTAGTAAAAAATTATTAACCAACACTCTTAATAGTGCATTTCTTGGTCCAATTTTTCTTGAAAATTTTCTGCCTTTATTCTTCTTATTCATCGCCTTTTAATTCTAAGCCTAATTTTTTAATTTTTCTTTTAATTTCTGACATTGCTTTGTCTCCCATACCCTCTAATTCAGCTAAACTTTTTTCGGACTTCTTAACAATTCCCCCAACTGTTTTTATGCCATTATTTAACAAAGCATTAAGTGTTCTGCCGGTTAATTTTAAATCTTCTACTATTAATTTTGTTACATCTTGTTCTTCTGTTTCTTCAGCCTCTTCTGATTTAGATTTTTTGCTTTCTTTCTTTTCATCGCCAGCTTTTCCTTCAAAAATAATATTAAAATGTTTTATTAAAATATCACAAGCTTCAAAAAAAGATTCTTCTGGCGTAATTGTTCCATCTGTTTCAATATCTAAATTCAATTTATCAAAATCTGTTCTGTCGCCTACGCGCATATTTTCAACCTGAAAGCTTACATTTCTTACTGGTGTAAATATAGCATCAACCACAATATTTCCTATTTCTGATCTCTTTGTTCTTATTTGATCTTTTGGAACATATCCAATTCCTCTTTCAATAGTAACTTCAATATCTAGCTCTGTTTTTTTATCTGTTATTGTTGCTATGTGCAATTCTGGATTTGTTAATTTAATTTGTGAAGGGCATTTAAAATCTGACCCCTTAACTTCTCCGTCTCCCTTAACTTTTAATTGAACTTTTTGAGAATCTCCTTCAAAAATTTTAAATCTTAAATTCTTTATATTCAAAATTATCATTATAGTGTCTTCAAAAACACCGGGGATTGTTGAAAATTCATGTGGAACTCCTTTTATCTTAACTTCTGTTACCGCTGCTCCCTGTAAAGATGATAATAAAACTCTTCTTAAGGCATTACCAATAGTAACACCATATCCTGGGTATAATCCTTCTACTTCAAAAACAGCTTGATTTTTCTTTTTCTGTATTACTTTTGGTGGCAATGGAAGTGATATCATTTTACTTTTTTTAATTCCAGATATCAGTACTTTTCCTTAGTAAAAATTAGGATTAGCACTATCCCCCTGGCAAATTAAAATTATCGTGAATAAAACTCAAATATTAACGAAAGCTCTGCCGGAGGTTTAACCTCGTCTAAACTTGGTTCTCCGATAGTTTTCGCTTCTAATTTATTTTTATCAAGAGACAACCACATAGGCATCTCTTTTCTCTTTAATTCATTGGCTAATTCTTTAAATATACCTTTTCCTTTTTTAGTTTCTTTAATAAAAATAGTATCATCTTTTTCAACCTGATATGAAGGTATATTAACTGGCTTTCCGTTTATTAAAAAATAACTATGCGAAACAAGCTGTCTTGCTTGTGCTCTAGTTTTTGCAAAACCCAATCTAAATATAACATTATCTAATCTTTTTTCTAATCTTCTAATAAGCTCTGCTGAAACATCATCAACTTTATCCATTCTTTGTACAGTTTCCTTAACATATCTTTTAAATTGTCTTTCTGAAAGACCATACCATTTTTTTAATGTTTGCTTTTCATTTAATGATTTTTTGTATTCTGATGGAGTTCCTCCCTTTCTCTTTTTTTGAGGACCTGGAGCATATGCTCTTCTTGTAATAGCACATTTTTCTGAAAAACAACGGTCACCCTTTAAAAAGAGCTTTTGTCCTAATCTTCTACAAGTTTTACATTGATCGTATTGCATAATATATAAGTTATACTCTTCTTACTTTCTTTTGCCTGCATCCATTATGAGGAATTGGCGTTACGTCTTTTATTGAAACAACATTTAATCCTTGTGTTATAAGTGTTCTTACCGCAGATTCTCTGCCAGCTCCAATACCTTTAATTGAAACTTCTATCTTATCTACAACTCCCATTTTTTTACATATTGCTGCTATAGTTTCGGCTACTCTAGAAGCTGCAAAAGAAGTAGATTTTTTGGCACCCTTAAATCCTACCGAACCTGCTGATTTCCAAGCTAAAACTTGCCCCTTTGAATTGGTAAGAGTTATTATTGTATTATTATATGTAGAAGTAATATAAATTTTTCCGCCCTGAGTTCCCGTGCTAGATATCTTTTCTGAAGATACCTTGGCCCCCTCTTTGGCAACAGCTTTATCAATCTTTTCTTGCTCTTTTATTACTTCTTCTTGATTTGTCTCAACTATATGTTTTTTTCCCATAAGTTTACGTGTTTTAACCTGGCGATGCGGCTGGCTTCCTGCCCGATCCCATAGTTTTTCTAACATTACCCCTAACTGTTCTATTATTTGTTTTTGTTCTTTGTCCTCTTACTGGCAACCCTCTAGAGTGTCGCGTTCCTCTCCATGCTCCGATATCTTTTAACCTTTTAATATTTATCATGATTTGTCTTCTCAAATCTCCTTCAATCTTATAGTTCTTTTCAATCAACTCTTTTAAGTCATTAACTTCTTTAGCAGACAATTCGGAGGCTTTTTTATTAATATCAATTTTTAACTCTCCTAATACTTTTTTACTCAAAGCATTCCCCACTCCGTATATGTAAGTTAAAGATATTTCTATTCTTTTATTTTCGGGTATATTTACCCCAGCAATTCTTGGCATTTTATTTAAGTGAGGCAATAAGATTTTTCGAAGCTTGTTGTGCGAAGCGAATAAGTGCGTAGAAAAATTTTATTGCCGAACGATGTTTATCCCTGTCTTTGTTTATGTTTAGGATTCTTTTTACAAATAACGTAAAGCCTGCCCTCTCTTCTGATGATTTTGCAGTCATTACATATTTTTTTAATTGATGGTCTTACTTTCATTTTTTCTAAAAAAAACTTAAAACCAAAAGGTTTTAAAATAAATTATTAAAATTATATTACTTTAACCTATAAACAATTCTGCCCTTTTCTGAGTCATATGGGCTCATTTCTAAAGAAACTTTGTCTCCTGGTAAAATTGTGATTCTATTCATTCTCATCTTCCCCGATAAAAATCCTGTTATCTCTTTTCCGTCGTTTAATACTACCTTAAAAAAAGCGTTTGGTAAAGCTTCTATAACTCTTCCATCTATTTTTATAACTTGATTTTTTTCCTCGTTTGTAGGCATTTGATAATAGTCTTATATTAGCAAATTAAGGTTAAAAGGTCAAGTACCTACTAGAATTTCAGGAACACATTAACTGTTTTTTGATTCTTTGGAGCTGATTTTACCCAAAACGGCCAAAACTTTATTTCTACTTTAGACACTTGGTCTCCTAAATTATTATTTATAATTTGCCTTATTTGATTATCGTTCTCACCAAGCAAAGATAAAATTAAATTATTCCTATCTATGTCTTGATAAATACTAGATGAAATATTCAAATTAAGAGTTGCCTTACCACCCGAAATATCAACTAAATTAGAAGAATAATCAGCGTTTGAGCTTCCTTCTAATATTGTTTTCCCGGCTGGTATTTTTGAAACCACATAATCATTTATAAATTTGTCTAAATCAGACTTTTTAAAAGCCAACGCGCTTGTTTCAACCGTAGCACTGTAATTAAAATTTTCAGTAACTGTGCCAGATTTTGTTTTTGTAGAAGCATCTACAGCATTAGATAAAATTGCACTATCTAATAATATATATTCTGATGAAATTTGTTTTTTTACATCATCTACAGAATCAAGAGTGGCTTTTTCTATTAATACATTTTTAGCTTCTTGAATATCATCATCTGTTACTTTTTTAACCTTGCCTTCATAGCCACCAGTCATATCGCTTGTTGAAGATGCATAAACACTATAGTAGTAAGCAGTTCCCTTTAATCCTGGAACAGAAAAATTAGATGGGGCTATGTTGTAGGCAGTTCCGCCATCTACAGCTCTTACTTCTACATTAACTGTTCCGGGCTTAATTTTGCTTCCAGATTTTGTTGCAGCAGGAATAACAATTTTTTGAGGAGCTATAAATAATTTACCAGAATCAGACATAAATCGAGTTCCCTCTTTAAATGTAAATGATTTTGGTGGATCATATTTATTATATATAGTTATGGTTCCATGCGCTTGACCTTCGTTTGTAGCATTTCCTGTAGCAGGAAAATCTTGGGCCACTGTTTTGGTTGCTTGAAAATACGTAGCAGGAATAATATTTTTTAAATAATCTACTGTATTAACATTTTTGTCAGCAACTATTGTTTGTTGAAAACTTAATGTTTCTACTTTTGGCCAAATAGTAATATCTGCTTTAGGTAATTTAAAAAATAAATATATACCAACTAATAATAAAACTATTGAAACTGTAATTAAAATAGGCCCTTTAAGCGATTTTTTGTCTTTTTTATTGCGAGCTACCGTGTTTGAAACAACAGCAGGGGTAGAAACAACGGCTGGACGTTTTTTTTCTTTAATTAAAATTTTAGACTCAACAGTCTTTTTTTCTGTTTTGCGAGTTGTTCTTGGATGCTTAATGTCGTATATTTTTTTGGCCATAAAATATAATAAATAAAAATTAATAATTTACTCTAAAATTGCCTTGATTCTTCGGACTCCCGAAGAAGAGCTTTCTTCTTTAATAATTTTAAAATGTCCTAAAACTCCTGTATGTTCAACATGTGGCCCACCACAAATTTCCCTGCTAGCAATTTCTTTGTCATCACTAACTGTATAAACTTTCACGATTTGGCCATATTTAGATTCAAAAACTCCCATTGCATTTAATTCTTTAGCTTTTTCCATTGGCATTTCTTCACAAACAACCGGCATATCTTTTTCTATTATACCATTTACAAAAATTTCTACACTATGTATTTGTTCACTGGTCATTTTTTCAGAATATGCAAAATCAAATCTTAATCTTTCAGCTGTAATATTGCTACCTTTTTGTAATACACCATCTCCCAAAACTTTTCTTAAACCAGCCAACATTAAATGGGCTGCTGTATGCAACTTTGTGGTTTGTTCTGAATGATCAGCCAAACCGCCCTTGAACATACCGGCTGAAGCTGTTCTTGAAAGTTCTTGATGCTTTTCTAATTCTTTTTCAAACTCCTTAACATCTACTTCTATTCCTTTCTCTTTTGCCAATTCTTTTGTTATTTCAATTGGAAAACCATAAGTTTGAAAAAGATTAAAAGCATCTTTGCCCGATAATAAAGAAAGTTTTTCGAATTCTTTTAACCCTTTTTCTAGAGTTTGTTCAAATTTTTCTTCTTCAATATTAAGTTGTCGCACAATAAAATCTGTCTGCTCTTTTATATCCTTATAAAAATCCGCATATACGTTTAAAACAGAAGGATAAATTTTTGACATAAAATTTCCTTTAATACCTAGCTGTTTTCCATATCTTATTGCCCTTCTTATTAATCTTCTTAGAATATATCCCCTTCCTAAATTTGAAGGCTCTACCTCGGCAGCCAAAAGAAAAGTTGATGCTTTAATATGATCGGCAATAATTCTAAATGCTTTTTTATTTTCTTCAGCAATTTTTTGCCCACTCACTTCTTCTATTTTTTTTATAATTGGTAAAAATAAATCAGTTTCATAGCTATTTTCTTTGCCATTTAAAACAGACAAAGTTCTTTCCATGCCCATTCCTGTATCAACATTTTTTTGTTCAGCTAAATTGTATTTTCCATTTTCATCCTTTACATATTGCATAAAAACATCGTTCCATATTTCAACCCAGTTTTTATCTGTGGGGTCAAAAATTTCGGGCGCTGGTGTGTCGTTTAGTTTCCAATAAAACATTTCTGTATCTGGCCCACATGGCCCGGTTAAACCTGCTGGCCCCCACCAATTATCTTCTTTACCCAAAAAAGCAATACGTTCTTTTTTAACTCCTAAACTTTCCCAAATTTTTGCTGACTCTTCATCTTTGGGCGCATTTTCATCACCAGCAAAACAAGAAACAGCCAACCTATTTAGTGGTATTTTAAGTTCTTTTGTTAAAAATTCAAAAGACATTTTTATGGCTTCGTCTTTCCAGTAGTCATTTAAAGACCAATTTCCTAGCATTTCAAAAAAAGTATTGTGTGTGTCGTCGCCAACGTCATCAATGTCACCAGTTCTTATACATTTTTGAGCACTAGTTAATCTTGTGCCTTCGGGGTGTTTTTGACCCAACAAATAAGGCACCAATGGGTGCATGCCGGCTGTTGTAAACAAAACAGTTGGGTCATTCTCGGGTATCAAAGAAGCGCTAGGAATTATTTGGTGCCCATTTTTTTTAAAAAAGTTTAAATATTTTTCTCTTAATTCAGAGGAATTCATCGTATTTATTATTATACTACAAAAATTAATTTGTTCAAATAACTAAAAACCCCGCTCAGCGGGGTTGATAATTTGCTTTATTCGGCGGATTTTACTATTTTTATAAATTCTTCGGCATTTAACGAGGCTCCGCCAACTAACAACCCATTTGCTCCGGCTTCTTTTATATAAGAACCAGAATTATCACTTTTTACACTACCGCCATAAAGTATTCTTGTGCCAGCTGGGACAAGCGTTCTAATAAATTCTAGAGAAGTTTTAGTTTCCTCAACACCGCAATTGTTCCCGGTTCCAATTGCCCATACAGGCTCATAAGCGATAATAATTTGTAACGGGTAACCAGTAACGGGTAAATTGTTTAGACCAATCTTAATTTGTTTTTCTAAAACTTCATTCTTTTTTCCGGCGTCGTGCTCTTCTTGTGTTTCGCCAATGCAAAAAATAACTTTTAATCCACTATCTAAAGATTTTTTAATTTTCTTATTTATAATTTCGTTTGTTTCGCCACCACCTCCAGCCGGACAATGTCTTCGCTCTGAATGCCCAATTATTACATACTCAACTTTTAAATCTTTTAACATGCCAACCGAAATTTCTCCGGTAAATGCTCCTTTATCTTCAAAAAACACGTCTTGCGCACCCATTGCTACAACGCCTTGTCCAAAAATTGAGGCATATAAATAAACAAACGGCGGGCAAACAACAACTTCCGAATTTAACCCCTTAACTCCATCTCTTATAGCCTCAAAGATTTCTTTACCCTCTGCTTGGGTATTAGGATTCATTTTCCAATTAGCTACAATTAAATTTTTCATAATTTTATTATACTATAAAATTTAATCTGTTAAAATTTTAGGACCAGATCTTGTTATGGCAATTGTATGTTCAAAGTGAGCAGACAAAGAGTTGTCTCTGCTAGCATATCCATAGCCATCATCTGATTTTCTTATATTGTAATCTCCGGCAGTTACCATTGGTTCAATACAAATTACCATTCCTTCAACTAATGGAGCTCCACTTTGCCTTTTGCCGTAATTTGGAATTTTAGGGTCTTCATGAACTGTTTTACCAATGCCATGGCCACATAAGTCTCTAACTACTCCAAATCCCTGGTCTTCTACAAATCGCTGTATTGTATTTCCTATATCTCCTATTGTATTTCCAATTTTTGCTTTTTTAATTCCCAATCTTAAAGACTTTTTTGTAACATTTATTAATCTTTTTGCCTCATAAGAAACATTTCCAACAGCAACTGTTATAGCAGAATCTGTATTAAAGCCTTTATACAAAACTCCTAAGTCTAATTTTACCAAGTCTCCGTCTTTTACAATATAATTAGACGGATATCCATGCACAATATTTTCATTTACCGAAACGCAAAGAGCATAGGGGAAACCTTCATAACCCTTAAAAGCAGGCTTGGCGCCTGCATGAGACAAAATAAGAGCCTCGGCGGCTCTGTCTAGTTCTATGGTGGTAATTCCAGGTTTAACCATTTTTTCTAGGCTTTTAAGCGTAGTGGCTAAAATTTTTCCACCTTCTTTTATAATTTGAATTTCTTCTGGGGTTTTTAAATCAATCATTTATTAAGGACATTCATAATATCTTTATGAACATCAGAAACTGTTTGCTCACCATTTACTTTATTTAAAATTAAGCCGTGTTTTTCAATAATCTCTATTACTGGATAGGTTTCGCTTTTAAAAACTTCTAATCTTTTTTTAATTGTTTCTACGTCATCTAAACCTTTTCTTTTTATTAAATCAGAACCATCTAATGGGCATACTGTTAAACTCTCTGTTTCTGAACTAAATAAAATTGAATGTCTAGCTAGTTCACAAATTTTTCTGTGAGAATTTCTTTGTATAGTTACTTCTGGAGAAATTTCAAGCATTACAAACTTTATATTTTCTAATCCATAAAGCTCTTTTAAAAGAGGTGCTTCTTTTTCAGCTTCATAAACAGTTCTTGGTGAACCAGAAAAAATAATAGATTTGCCTTCTTTTGCTAGCTCTTTTATTTTTTCTACCATTAAATTAACAACAAATGGTGGGCTGTTTAAAAGGCCCGTGCTCCATCTTATTTTTTCATCGGCAACTTTAAATTTTTCTCCGTCAATTTCAAAAACTTTTTCTGGACTTTCTTTTTCAAAACATGCCTCTATTATTTTACTTGATTCAAAATGATAATAACCTGTTTTTCCTGACAAAATTTCTGCTTGAGTTCCTTTGCCAGATCCAGGTTGTCCAAATAATATAACTACTTGTTTTGACATAATGATTTTGTCCCGCTGAGCGGGATTAGTGTACGCTTCGCTCCCTAAAAGGTTTCGTATTCGCGCATTTGAAGTTGCGCATTAATTTGTCTTACTGTATCTAAAACAACACTAACAACGATTAAAAGAGATGTTCCTCCCACTAAAAATGCAAATCCTGTTACCCCAGTCACACCGGCAATAATTGATGGCAAAACAGCTATTAATCCTAAAAACATTGCACCAGTAAATAAAACTCTATTTAGAATATGTTTTATAAAATCAGCTGTTGATTTGCCTGGTCTTACACCTGGCACAAAACCACCCATTTTTTGAAGATTTTCAGAAATTGCTTTTGGATCAAAAGTTACTGCTGTATAAAAATATGTGAATACAACAACTAATATAAAATATAAAGCTCCATGAATCCAAACATTGTTAAAAAATAAGCCAATGTTTGTAGCCACGCTTCCAACCATTCCTGCATATGTACCAAAATAACTAGCAATCATTCCCGGAAACAAAAGTATAGACATAGCAAAAATAATTGGAATAACTCCGGCTGGGTTAACGCTTAATGGCAAATAAGTTGAAGTTCCCCCATACATTTTCATACCCCTAACTCTTTTTGCATAAGAAACTGGAATATTTCTACGAGCTTCTGTAATTAATACAACTCCGGCAATTATAACTATTGCAAGTATAAAAAATGCTATATAAGAAGGTATTTGTGCTGGACTGTAAGAAGAAAACATTTGGAAAATACTTATTGGAATTCCAGCAACTATACCAGCAAAAATTAATAAAGAAATACCATTTCCCATGCCCTGCTCAGATATTATTTCACCAATCCACATTAAAAACATGGCTCCAGCAGTAATTGTTAAAATAGCTGAAATCATTATTGGGAAAGAAAGACCTGTTATAATTCCTTGTTTTGCAAAAACCACAAGCATACCATATCCTTCTAGCGCAGCTAGAGGAATAGTAAATAATCTTGAATATTGATTAAATTTTTGTCTTCCTGATTCTCCTTCTTCTTTATATAATCTTTCAAGTGCAGGAAAAATCATTGTTAAAAGCTGAAATATAATAGTTGCTGTAATATAGGGCCCAAGTCCTAATAAAACAATTGAAAAATTACTTAGAGCTCCTCCTGTAAACAAATTTAAAAGACCAAAAACCTGATTTTGGTCAAAGAATTTTCTTAAATTTTCAGATCCTATTCCTGGTATTGGTATGTTTGCTGCTAATCTAAACACAACAAAAAGAAAAATTACAAATAGAAATTTTTTTCTTAATTCTTTATTTTTAAAAAGAAATAATATTTTTTCGTACCACATAGTTTAGTGAGGCAAAAGTAATTTTAATAAGCGAGACAATAAACTTTTTGTAGTTTCTGGTCCACTTGCCCGAAGAGGCAAAGGGGGCTACCAGCTACGGAAAAAAGTTTATTGTCGAGCGAAAAAATTTATTACCAAGCTGTTTATTTGATACTACCTCCGGCTTTTTCAATTGCCTCTTTAGCAGACTTTGATAGTTGACAGTTCTCTACAACTAATTTTTTAGTAATTTTTCCAGTTCCTAAAATCTTCACTTTTGGAGATCTTCCTTTTATTTTACTAATAAGACCCTTTTTAATCAAATTTTCTGGGTTTATGGTTTCTCCATCTTTAGAATTTTTTTCTAAAACATCTAAATTTACTACTGCAGAATAGTCATCTACTCTAAAACTTCTATATCCCTTTAATTTAGGATATCTTTTGATTAGTTCTCTAATAATAGGCACCATTTTTCTTCCTGCTCTAGATTTTTGACCCTTTGCTCCTTTTCCAGAAGTAGTTCCCTTTTTTCCACCCCTACCAATTCTTTTTTTGGTTCTATTTTTATGTTTTGGTTGTAATTCGTGAAGTTGCATATAATTTATTCTCTTCTTAATAATTCTTTTACCTTGGCTTGTGAGCTTTTAATTTTTTTAAAGCTTCTATGGTAGCTCTAGCATTATTTAATTTATTTTTTGAACCTGAAAGAATTTTAGAAGAAATATTTTTAATTCCAGCTAATTCGCAAATGCTTCTAACAGCTCCTCCTGCAACCAATCCCATACCTTTTTTTTGTGGTTTTAATAAAATTACTGCTGGTCCAGATTTTGCCATAACTTCATGGGGAATTGTGCCGTCTACAATAACAACGCTTACTAGGTCTTTTTTAGCACGTCTAGTAGCCTTTTCTACAGCCTGAGATACATCTTTACCTTTATCTATACCAATGCCTATTTTGCCCTTTTTATCTCCAGCTACAACAACGGCTCTAAAGCTCATTCTTTTACCTCCACCAGTAACCCTAGTAACCCTAGCTAAATCTAAAAGCTTTGTTTGGAAGTCATCTTTTGGTGCATCTCTGCCAACTCCAGCTCTATTAAAGCCGGGCTTTCTGGCTCCAAAACCACCACCTCTTTGACCTCTAAAACCAGCGCCTGCTTTTGGAGCTGGTGTTTCTCCTGTAGGAATTGGCGTAAATCCGTCGTTTGTTTTATTTTTTATTTCTTCTGTCATTTTTTTTAAATTATAAATTCTTTTTTAAAATTTAAGTCCTGCTTCTCTTGCTCCATCGGCTAGTGCTTTTACTCTACCATGAAAAAGGTTTCCACCCCTATCAAAAATAACTTCTTCAATTTTGCTTTCTTTAGCCTTTTCTGCTATTAATTGTCCAACTTGTTTTGATATGTCAGATTTTTTTAAAGTTTCTTTTTTTAATTTTAAATCTTTATCAGAAATAGTTATCAAAATTTTATTTTTATCGTCATCAACTAATTGAGCATAAATGTGTTGATTTGATTTAAACACAAAAAGTCTTGGCCTATCTTTTGTGCCATGCATATTCATTCTTATTTTCTTGTGTCTTCTAATTCTTTTTTCTGTTTTTATTGACATAATAATTTTCAATTATTACTTACTTGATGCTACAACCTTTTTACCTTCTTTTCTTCTAATTTTTTCTCCTTGATATTTTATTCCTTTTCCTTTATATGGCTCTGCTTTCTTTTGTTTTCTAATTAAAGCAGCTATATGTCCAACTCTCTCTTTGTCTATGCCAGAAACTGTTATTACATTCTTTTCTACCAAAAAATTAACTCCATCTACTTTTTTTATTCTAATAGGATTTGTAAATCCAACATTCAAAACTATAAAATCTCCATCAACATTAGCCTTAAAACCAACCCCTTCAATTTCTAGTTTTTTTTCAAAACCCTTGCTTACGCCTTCAACCATATTAGATATTAAAGCTCTATATAAACCCCACAATCCTCTACCCTTTTTAGAAAGTTCTGTTTTGGGAGCAACTAAAATTTGGTTGTCTTTTACTTCAACCTTAATTTCGTGGTGTATAGCTTGCCTCAACGCTCCCCTTGGTCCCGAGACTTTTATCTCTGTATTAGTTATCTCTGTTTTTACACCTTCTGGAATTTCAATTGGTTTTTTACCTATGCGTGACATAACCTTTAATTTTTAATTTTAATTACCAAATATTACAAATAACCTCCCCTCCTAATTTTTTATATCTTGCATCTTTATTTGTCATAAGACCTTTTGATGTTGATACTATAGATATTCCGTATCCTCCTCTAACCTTTTTTATATCGGCAAACCCTTGATAAATTCTTTGTCCTGGTTTTGAAACTCTTTTGAAACCCTCTATTGCTGGCAATTCATCATTATATTTTAAAGTAATTTTTAATATCTTTAATTTTCCTTTTGTAGTTTTTTTTATTTCTCCAACAAAACCTTCTTTAAATAGAATAGTGGCAATTTCATTCTTAATTTTAGACAAAGGAATCAAAACCTCTGTTTTTGCAACAGCTTGGGCATTCCTTATTTGATTTAACATGTCTGTAATTGGGTCTGTCATTTTATATTGTAACGGGAAACCTGTAACCGGTAACCCGTAATAATTGAATTATTTTTATATATTTTTACTGGTTACTCGTTACTTATTACTGGTTACCAGCTGCTTTTTTTAATTCCTGGAATTTCACCTTTATTTGCCAATTCTCTAAAACAAATTCTGCAAAGACCAAAAGCTCTCATAAAACCGTGCCTTCTTCCACATTTAAAACAGCGCCTAATCTTTCTGCTGGGATACTTGGGTTTCATTTTTGCTTTTGCTTCTTGTGATGTTTTTGCCATGCTATTTTGTTTCCTTTATCGGAAAGCCTAATAATTTATATAATTCTAAACCTTCTTCTTTGCTTTTTGCATTTGTAACAACTGTTACTTCAAATCCAAAAATTGTTTTTTCTTTTTCTGTAAAAATTTCTGGAAAAAATATATGTTCTTTAAATCCAATAGATAAATTCCCGTTTCTGTCAATTGATTTAGGATCAAGGCCTCTAAAATCTCTAGATCTTGGCAAAGAAAGATAAATTAATCTTTCTAAAAAATCCCACATTCTTGTTTTTCTTAGCGTAACTACAGCTCCAATTTCTAATCCTTCTCTTAATTTAAATCCGGCAATTGATTTTTTAGCTTTAACTAGGTTTGTTTTTTGTCCGGCAATTAAGCTTAAATCTTGCATTATAAAATTACAAATCTTTTCTCTTTCTGAACCAGATTTTCCAACAACAGCCTTACCAAAAGAGCTGTTTAAAACCACCTTCCTTATTGAAGGAACAGCCATTTTATTCTTGTATCCCAATTTTTTCATCATCTCTGGAACTACTTCTTTATTGTATTTTTCTTTTAAGCTTTGCATAATAAATTTTTATATTTCTTGTTTGCACTTTTTACAAACTCTTTTTTTGCTGTCTTGCTCAACTGAATAACCTACACGCGTTGCTTTTCCACATTTTGAACAAATTATCTTTACATTAGATATATCTAAAGGGGCGGGAATTTCAACAACTTGGCCTTTTTCACCTTGTTTTTTAGGTCTTACGTGTTTCTTTTTAAGATTAATTCCTTCAACTAAAACTTTAAGATCTCTTGGTAAAGATTTTATCACTTTTCCTGTTCTACCCTTGTCTTTTCCTGCTGTTATTAAAACTGAATCTCCTTTTTTTATTTTCATAACTTTATAAACTTTATAACTTGAAACTTTATAACAACTCGCTAGCCATCATGGCTATTGTTCCAAAACCTTTTTCTTTTAATTCTTTTGCTATAGGGCCTAAAATTCTGCTACCCTTAGGCTCTTTTGCGTCTCCTAAAATTACTGCTGCGTTATCATCAAATCTTATGTAAGAACCATCTGCTCTTTTAAATTCTTTTCTTTGTCTTACTATTACAGCCTTAACTTTTTCGTGTTTTTTTACAGTTTTTCTTGGTTCTGCTTTTTTCACTGCAGCAACAACAATTTCTCCTAACTGAGCGTATCTTTTTCTTGTTCCACCAGGCACATTAATAACTTGGATAATTTTTGCTCCAGAATTATCTGCCACTTTTAACATTGATCTTGGCTGTATCATAATTTTTTAAACTTTCTTAATTACTACCCAATTTTTATCTTTTGAAATTGGCTTTGATTCTTCTATTACAACTTTATCTCCCACATGATATTCTTGATTTTGGTCGTGGGCTTTATATTTTTTGTGACTTTTATACTTTCTTTTATATTTAGGATGTTCTTTAATGCTCTCAACCTTAACAACAACAGTTTTCTGCATTTTATCTGATACCACAATTCCTTGTAATAATTTCTTAGGCATTGTCTTTTTCTTTAATTAAGGTTAATATTCTTGCTTTTTCTTTCTTTAAATTATTAATTTCTTTAACGTTTTTTAATTTACCAGATGAAAATTTAAATCTAAGATCGCTTAGCTTTTTTGCAAGATCATGAACGTTTCTTTCTAATTCTTTTTTATCTTTTTTTCTTAGTTCTAATACTTTCATAATAATTAAATATTATCTTTCTTAACAAATTTTGTCTTAATTGGCAATTTTCTACCAGCGCCCTCTAATGCTTGCCTAGAAACATCTTCTTTTAATCCATCTAATTCAAAAATAATTCTTCCTGGCCTTATAGCAAAAACATAATGATCAACTCCTCCTTTTCCTCCTCCCATGCCCACTTCAGCTCCCTTAAAAGTAACTGGTTTATCTGGAAAAATTCTTACCCAAAGCTTTCCTCCTTTTTTTAAATATCTTATTATATACCTTCTGGCAGATTCTATTTGTCTTGCTGTTAACCATCTTGTGTCTAAAGATTTTAATCCAAATTTACCAAAATTAATTTCAGTTGCTCTGTTCTCAACACCTTTAGAGACACCTTTGTGCCACTTTCTGTGTTTAACTTTTTTCGGCATTAATAATGACATAATTATTCTTCAAATTTATCTCCTTTATATATCCAGACCTTTACACCAATTTTTCCATAAGTACATATAGCTTCGTCGTGTGCATAATCAATATCTGCTCTAATAGTGTTTCTTGGCAATCTGCCTTGGCTTAACCATTCTCTTCGGGCAATTTCAATACCATTTAAGCGTCCAGAAACTTCTATTCTAATTCCCTTAACTTCCCTATTTGTCATAACCCTTTCAATAGATTTTTTTAAAACCCTTCTAAATGGCATACGCTTTTCTATTTGCTGTGCCGACATTTGAGCTACCAATGCAGATGAAGTCCAAGGATTCTTCACTTCTCTAATTTCTATTTTTAATGGTCTAGCTTTTTCAGTTGTCTTATTTTTTATTTTTCTTCTTATTTCAGTTTCTATTTCTTTCTTTAAAATATCAATGCCATTTCCACCTCTTCCAATAATCATACCGGGTCTAGCTGTTTCAATAATTACATTCAACTTGTTAGCAGAATGCTCTATTTGTATATTTGCTACAGATGCTTCTATCAATTTCTTTCTTAAAAAATCTTTTATTAAAAAGTCCTCCTCTAAATATTGGGGCATTTTTCTACCATAAAAACCTCTGATATTCCAATCTTCTGTTTCTTTTATCCTAAATGATTTTGGGTGGACTTTATGTGACATATTACTTCTTTATTGTTTTACTTTTTGTCAATTTTTTAACCTTTTTAACTACTGCCTTCTTTATTGTTTTAACTTCTGTTGTTTCTTTAATTTTTGTTTCTTTAATAGTTGGGCTTTTCTCTGATAAAACCAACGCAATGTGAGAAGATCTTTTTATAATAGGATATGCCCTGCCTCTAGACATTGGGTGCCATCTTTTTAATTTTGGACCCTCGTCAACAGTAATTTTGGAAATAAATAAGTTTGATTCATCTAAATGAAGATCATTTTTTGCAGTAGCTATAGCAGAATTCAAAAGCTTTAATACTTGTCTGGCTGATTTATTTACGGTAAACAAAAGTATAGATTGCGCTTCTTGCACTCTTTTTCCCCTAACCAAGTCTATTACTTGCCTAACTTTTCTTGGTGCTGTTCTTAAATTTGATAACTTTACTTTTATGTCCATAATACTTTATTATTTAGCTTTAGGAGCTGTAGTTTTAACTGCTACTTTTTGCTCTTCTCCAGACTCAATGGCTTTTTGCATTTTTCCTCCATGTCTTGAAAATTTTGTTGTTGGAGAAAATTCTCCTAATTTGTGTCCTATCATATCTTCCGAAACATAAACTGCTACAAAATCTTTTCCATTGTGCACACCAAACGTATGACCCATCATTTCTGGTGATATTGTAGAATGTCTTGCCCAGGTTTTAATAATCTTTTTTTCGTCTTTTCTTAAGCTTAAAACCTTTTGAAGCAATTTTTCGTCGACATATGGACCCTTTTTTAAACTTCTTGCCATATTATTTCTTTCTTCTGCTAATAATTAATTTATTTGACCATTTTTTCTTATTTCTTGTTCTAACTCCTAATGCATGCTTTCCCCATGGAGTTTTTGGATATTTCAAACCAATTGGTTGTCTTCCTTCTCCTCCTCCGTGTGGGTGATCTACCGGATTCATAGCTGAACCTCTAACATGTGGCCTTCTTCCTTTTAATCTTGATTTTCCTGCTTTTCCTACTCTATAAAATCTATTTTCTGGATTTGATACCATTCCAATTGTTGCAAAACATTCTCCTTTGAATTTTCTTACTTCTGAAGATGGCATTTTTAGGTTTACATATCCTTCGTCATGAGCCAAAACTTGAGCTGAAGATCCTGCTGATCTTACAAGTTTTCCTCCTTTTCCGGAATCTAATTCAACATTATAAACCGAGCTTCCTACTGGAATATTTTTTAATTTAATCCTATTTCCTACGTTCAATGGTGCTGTTTCTGAAAAAATAACGCTATCTCCTACTTTCAAATTTTGTGGAGCTATAATATATTGTATTTTTTCATCAGTATATTTTATCAATGCAATAAAAGCTGTTCTGTTTGGATCATACTCTAAAGCAATTACATTTGCGGGCATATCCATTCTTGTTTGAGAAAATTCAATTACTCTATATAATCTTTTAACTCCTCCTCCTTTATGCCTTACTGTAATTCTTCCTGTGCTGTTAGATCTGCCAACATTTCTTTTTACGTATTTTATAAGACTCTTCTCTGGGCCTTTTTTTGTAAGCTGTGAGAAGTCTATTCCTGTCATGCCTCTTCGGGCTGGTGATGTTGGTTTATAATGTTTCATGATTACAATATTTCAATTTTTTGTCCTTCTTTTATTTTTACAATTGCTTTTTTAAATGATTTTCTAAATCCTTCTGTTCTTCCTAATCTTCTTTTTTTAGCTGGAATTTTTATTATATTAACCGATAAAACATCTACTCCATAAATACCCTCTACCGCATCTTTTATTTCGTGTTTATTATAATTTGGTGCAACCTCAAATGTATATTGATCTTTTTCTGATAAACCAGTTGCTTTTTCAGATATATGAGGCTGTTTTACAGCATCATATGAAAATTTCTTCGCCTCGCTAGAGCTTTTAGCGGAGGCGGGTTTCTTTGTTATTTCTTCTCTTTTTTTGTCGCCTTCGCTCTCTGAGCTTTGGCGAACCGAGGTAGCCGAAACTTTCTTAGCCGGCTTGCCCTGAGCTTTATCGAAGGGTTTTTTTGCCGATTTTCTTGATTTCTCGGCCTCTTTTTTACTTTTTAAAAAATCTAATATAGCCATTGTTCTATTTAGTAAATGTATTTTCTATTGTTTTAATACTTTCTTTTGTTAACAATAAGTATTTTGAACTTAATAGTTGCAAAACATTTATGTTTCTTGCATCTTCAATATATGTTTTCTTTATGTTCCTTGTAGCCATAACAATTTTTTTATCGTAATTTGGCAACGCAACCAATGTAGCTTGATTATTGCATGGCAATTTACTTAATGAATTTGCCATTTCTTTTGTTTTTCCTTTTTCTAATTCAATCTTATCTAAAACAACTAAAAATTTATTTCTTGCTTTTTCAGATAAAACCATAAACAAAGCCTTTCTTCTCATTTTTTTAGGAATATCTCTTTCAAAAATTCTTTCTGTTCTTGGACCATGAGTAACTCCTCCACCTTTCCATATTGGTGAACGACTTGAACCATGTCTTGCACGTCCTGTACTTTTTTGTCTCCATGGTTTTTTACCTCCACCACTAACTTCTCCTCTGGTTTTAGCATGAGCTGAAACTTGACGTTTATTACCAGACAAAGAAACAGAAATTTGATGAACTAAATCAGCGTTAAACTTTACATCAAAAATTTCTTTTGGCAAAGTAACGCTTCCTGTAACTTCTCCGTTTTGATTATATACGTCTGTTTTCATAATTAACTTCTAATTTCTAATAATGTACTTTTTGTTCCTGGAACTGCACCCTTAATAACTAATAAGTTATTATCTTTATCAACTTTCATTATTTTTAAACCCTTAACTGAAATTCTCTCAGATCCCATTCTACCAGGCATTTTTCTTCCTTTTATAACGTGCTGAGGAAATCTTGATCCAGTAGAACCTATTGTTCTTTCTTCGTGTTTTACACCATGAGTAGCATTTCTTCCATGCATACCATGCCTTTTAACTCCACCCTGAAAACCCTTTCCTTTAGAAATTCCAGATACTTTTACAATCTCTCCTTCTTCAAAAATAGTAGCATTAATTTCGTCTCCAATATTAGAAGCATCTTCTCCGGCAATTCTATATTCCTTAATGTGTCTGTATTCTTTGCCTTTCATAGACTTTCCTATTTTGCTCTTTTTCTCTATTTTTTTAAATCCTATTTGTGTAGCTGTATATCCATCTTTTTCTTTATTCTTTTTTTGTAAAACATAACATGGTCCAACTGCAACCAAAGTCACTGGCGTCATTTTACCATTTTTATCAAACATTTGTGACATTCCTAATTTGTGACCTAATATAAATTTCATAATTTTTAACTAAAAGCTGGGCAATTCGCCCAGCGCATATAGCAATGTTGTTACCCCCGCTAAGCGGGGGAATTTAACTATCGCGCTTTTTAGACTTTTATATCTAATTGAGTATGTTACTAAATTTTTATCGTAATGTCAACACCAGATGGAAGGTTCAAATCCCTGAGTGATTCTATAATCTCTGCATTTGGATTTAAGATATCAATAATTCTTTTATGAACCCTCATCTCAAATTGCTCTCTGGCATTTTTGTGTACAAAAGATGACCTGTTTACTGTGTACTTAAGAATTTCTGTTGGTAGTGGCACAGGACCAGAAACTTCAGCTCCATATCTGTTTGCAATATCAATAATTTGCTTAGCTGAATTATCAATTATTTTATGGTCATATGCTTTAAGCTTTATTCTAAGTTTAAGCCCCGACATTTCTGGGGCTTTAACTTCGTCTTTATCTTTCTTAATAACCTTCTTCTTGATAGTGGTTTTTTTAGTAACAGGCATTTTATTTGACAATTTTGGTTACAACTCCGGCTCCGACTGTTTTTCCTCCTTCTCTAATAGCAAATTTACTCTTTTCTTCCAAAGCAACTGGCACAATTAATTTAACTTTTAATTGAGCTGTGTCGCCAGGCATTACCATTTCTGTTCCTTCTGGCAATGTTACGTCTCCAGTAATATCAGATGTTCTAATATAAAGTTGTGGTTTGTATCCTGAGAAAAATGGAGTATGTCTTCCTCCTTCATCTTTAGATAAAACATAAACTTCTGCATCAAATTCTGTGTGAGGAGTAATAGAGCCTGGTTTGCAAAGAACTTGACCTCTTTCAATGTCTTCTTTTTTCAAACCTCTTAACAAAATTCCAACGTTATCTCCTGCCCTTCCTTCGTCTAAGCTCTTTTGGAACATTTCAACTGAAACAACAACTGCTTTTTGAGTTGGTCTTAATCCAACAATTTCAATTTCTTCGTTTGGATGAATAACTCCTCTTTCAATTCTTCCGGTTGCAACTGTTCCTCTTCCTTCAATAGAGAATACATCTTCAATAGCCATTGAAAATGGTTTGTCTAATTCTCTTGCTGGTTCGGGAATATAATTATCGCAAGCATCTAATAATTCTATAACTGGTTTAGCTGCTGGGTCATCGGCTGAAGTTGCTTCTAATGCTTTTGTAGCAGAACCTCTTATAATAGGAGTTTCATCTCCTGGGTAACCGTTTTTCTTTAATAATTCTCTAATTTCTGATTCAACTAAATCCAAAATTTCTGGATCATCAACCATATCGCATTTGTTCATAAATACCAATAATGATGGCAATCCAACTTGTCTAGCTAAAAGAATGTGCTCTTTTGTTTGTGGCATTGGGCCGTCTGGCGCAGATACTAAAAGAATACCTCCGTCCATTTGAGCGGCTCCTGTAATCATGTTTTTAATATAGTCGGCGTGACCTGGGCAGTCAATTAAAGCATAGTGCCTTTTTGGTGTTTCACACTCTAAGTGAGTAATAGAAATGGTAACTCCTCTAGATTTTTCTTCTGGTGAAGCATCAATTTGATCAACGTTTCTGTCGGATGATTTCATTCCTCGCAATTTTGAAACTTTCATAATTGCTGCAGACAATGTAGTTTTTCCGTGGTCAACGTGACCAATTGTACCTATGTTTACGTGAGGTTTAGACCTCTCAAATTTTTCTGTTGCCATTTTTACTTTTTGTCTGACGCCATAGACCTGGCGACAGATATTATTAATTTATTATTTTTTTATTTATTAATTTTTTTTAACGTATTATTATATTATTATATTATTTTATATAAGTCAATAGTTTCTATGACAAATTACAAAACATTGACTTTATTAACATTTCAATTATACTTTATTATCAGCTATTTGACAATATACACCCACAAAAAAGAGATAATGTCGTGAACAAACAAAACTTGCCCGTTACAAATCTTCGCTGCTTAAGAGACCCACATTTCTTGAAACATCCATGGCATGCGGGCCATTGTTCGTATGTTGGTTCGATAGATCCAAGAAGGGCTCACGAGCTACGCATGCGGAATAAACGCGCTGGCGGAATGGCCTTCGCAATGGTCGAAAGGCTTGAAAAATCAACCTGGGGTCCAGGGATCAAAATTAACGCCTCGCAAAGAAATTTTATAATTCGGGAAATCAAAGCGCTCGTGATGAGCACTTTTCCGCCAATGCCACCAACTAATCTCGAAGAAAGGAACACAAAATGAGAGACCGACTTATTGCTATCGCACGGAAGGCAGTTGGAAATACACGATTTATAGTAATTTCGCAAAAGGGTGATTACCTACGCGTCACACTAGATGGGTTTGATGTTGGAACTTTTATAAAACGTGGAGGCGGCGGCTATAGCTCAGATAACATGTTACTAGCCGAATCCATTCTCGGCTTAGAGCACCCACCCGAACCCGCACCCGCACCAGCACCAGCCGAATCAATCGAATTCGACGACGTTAGCGTCGAAGTGGGAGAAGGACTATTTGATGGAATCCCAGAGTGGGGTGAAGGCGAAGACGAGGACGCCGACGAAATTCCGTGAAATTTCAAACACCCACAAATTAGCGAAAAGAAAATCAAAATGGCGGAAGAAAAAGTAACTGTTAAAATTAGACGAAGGAACAGAATCGCCGGAATTTCTGTTGCCAACGACATGATTAAATCCGGGTGGACAGTTTCAGGGTTCGAACTTGTCGTTCCTCAAGGAACCAACATATACTTTGAACGGGAAATTCCCGACCCCCCAACAAGCTTCCCAGACTGCAATCAGAGGGGCCGGTAGTATAATTACCAAACCAACGATCTGAAAGGAATACGGAAATGAAATACGATCCAATATTGCTTAGCAGCGATGATATGAATAGATTCAGAACAGATCTAATAAATATGGGAGAGGAAGGTTATCACACGATAGGCTTCCACGCAATCTCTAACTCTAGCGGAGTCACGTTGTATGCCCTAATGGAAAAGGAACTTCCCAGCGACCCTCCTAACAACCTTCCCAAGCCACACCCCGAAGAACCCGTGGTATAACAATTAACTACTAATCCAGTAGAAAGCCGAAAGGAACACGAAAATGAAAAAGTGGGAATATACAATTTTCTTTTTCCCTAAAGAAAAGATAGAATCAATACAAGGCCTCAGCAAATTTGGAAAAGAAGGCTGGCGAGTGATACACGTAAGTGAAAACATGTTCGCCGCTTTACTCGAGCGGGAAATTCCCGAAACGGAAGAACCCGCGCCAAAAGCTCGCAAGAAGCTAACCGAACTTCCTGCCGAACAACTAGCGCCGGCGCCAGATTCTCCGGGCCAATGCAAATTGAATATGGATGAACAACCCCATCTAGATTGGTCCGCATCCAAACCAGCGCCGGCCGAATCAGTCGGCTTAGACGTCGCTGGCCACGACGAACATGGTTGCACATACGGACCAGTGGCCAAAACCACACCGCAAGCGCCGGCTTCTCCGGATAAAACCGGCGCGTATCCAGCATTTCCAAGCTGGGAAGAAGACGACGACAATCTTCGAGAAAATCAGTGAACCCTATGCTCCAAAATTTGGAGCTCTTTTTTTGCAAAAAAATTATGCCTTAAAAAAAATCCGCCGTAAAGCGGATTTTTAGTTTCAAAAATATTATTTTAATTACTTTCTTTTTCCGTCGATAATTTCTTGAGCTATATTAGCAGGAACTTGTTCATAACTATTAAATTCCATATTAAAACTTGCTCGGCCCTCTGTTAAAGATCTTATAGATGTAGCGTATCCAAATGTTTCTGACAAAGGCACCTCAGCATCTACAACTTTCATGCCAGCTCTTTCTGAAGTTTCTTTAATTTGTCCTCTTCGTGAGCTTATATCAGAAATAACTTGTCCAAAAAAGTCTTCTGGGGTTACAACTTCCATTTTCATAACTGGCTCTAATATAACAGGCTTGGCAGCTTTGGCAGCTTTTTGAAATGCCATTGAACCTGCAATTTTAAAAGCAAATTCAGATGAGTCAACTTCGTGGAAAGATCCATCATATAAAGTAACCTCAACATCAACCATTGGATATCCAGCAACAACCCCCTTATCCATAGCTTCTACAACTCCTTTTTCAACTGGTTTAATAAATTCTTTTGGAATTGAACCTCCTCTAATTTCATCTACAAATTCAAATCCAGCTCCCCTTTCTTTTGGCTTAACAGTTAACATAACGTGACCGTATTGTCCTTTACCACCCGATTGTCTGGCATATTTTTCTTCTCCGTTAGCTTCCATAGTAATTGTTTCTCTATAAGCTACTTGAGGTTTTCCATAATTAGCTTCAACGTGAAACTCTCTTCTCAATCTATCTGCAATAATATCTAAGTGCAATTCTCCCATACCAGAAATAATTGTTTCGCCGGTTTCCAAATCTTCTTTAATTCTAAAGGTTGGATCTTCTTCTGTAAGTTTTCTAATAGACATAATAAGTTTTTCTTGGTCAACTTTTGTTTTTGGTTCAACCCTAATTCCAATAACTGGTTCTGGAAATACAATTTTTTCTAAAATAACTGGAGCTGATTTGTCGCACAATGTATGCCCAGTGCTGGTTGCTTTTAACCCAACTGTAGCTCCAATTTCTCCTGCATAAATAATATCAAGTTCTTGCCTTTCATCGGCGTGCATTCTTAAAATTCTAGCAATTCTTTCTTGCTCTCCGGTATTTGCATTCAAAACATAACTACCTTTTTGTAAAAATCCAGAATAAACTCTAAAAAAGGTTAATGTTCCAACATATGGATCGGTTGCAATTTTAAACACCAAAGCTGAAAATGGTTCTGTGTCTGAAGAGTTTCTTTCTATTACAGCCCCTGTTTTTGGGTCTGTTCCTTGCTGAGCTGGAACTTCTAATGGTGAAGGCAATAATTCTACAACTGCATCTAAAATTGTCTGCACTCCCTTGTTTTTTAAAGCACTTCCACAAAAAACAGGAATTAATTTATAATTTAAAACTGATTTTCTTAAAACATTTTTAATTTCTTCTGTTGTTATTTCTTTTCCTTCTAAAAATTTCTCTGTTAATGCATCATCTTCTCCGGCAATTTTTTCAATCATTTTTTTGTGCCATACATCGGCTTCGGCTTTCCATTCTTCGGGAATTTCTTTTTCAACTATATTAATTCCTTTTTCTCCTTCAAAATAAAGAGCTTTCATTTTCATTAAATCAACAACTCCGGCTAAATTTTCTTCTGTTCCCATTGGAAAAGAAACTGCAACTGCATTTGGAGTTAATTTTGTTAAAATTGATTGAAAACTTTTATCAAAAGAAGCTCCCATTCTATCTAGCTTGTTTACAAAGCAAATTCTAGGAACATTATATTTATCAGCTTGTCTCCAAACTGTTTCAGACTGTGGTTCTACTCCGGCAACACCATCAAACACAACCACTGCTCCGTCTAAAACTCTTAATGAGCGTTGAACTTCGGCGGTAAAATCAATGTGACCAGGTGTGTCAATTAAGTTTATTTGATGATCTCTCCAATACATAGTTGTAGCAGCAGAGGTAATTGTTATACCCCTTTCTCTTTCTTGAACCATCCAATCCATAACTGCCTCTCCTTCGTGAACTTCTCCAATTTTGTGAGAAACTCCCGTATAAAAAAGCAAACGCTCGGAAAAAGTAGTTTTTCCTGCGTCTATATGAGCAATAATACCTATGTTTCTTAATTTATCTAAAGGATGTTGTCTTGACATAAATTATTTTTTAAAAATTCTTTTAAATATTCCGTATAATATACCTATAACCACTAAACCTAGACCAAACCAAGAAAAATAAAGGCCATTTTTCATTGGAAAAGTTACTAAAAATAATACCGCACCAAATAGAGCGATAATAAAAGAAACAAAATCAAGTAAAGTGGCAATCCCTAAAATTAAAAATCCTGGCGTAAGAAAGAAAATCAAAAATGCTCCTCCAAATACACCGCCGGGCCCACCCACATTAGCAAAACCTAAAACTAATCCCAAAATCAAAGATAATACAGATAATACAAAAAAAATAATAGAAAATATTTTTTTGGTCATATATATTAGCGGGCGAAGCGAGCAAAGGCCTTGTTAGCTTCGGCCATTCTGTGAGTATCTGCTTTCTTTTTGATAGCACTTCCTTGATTATTTACACAATCCATTAATTCTGCGGCTAATTTTTCTGCCATTGGCTTTCCTTTTTTACCGCGAGCTGCATCTAAAATCCATTTTGTTGCTAAAGCTAATCTTCTTTCTCCTCTAACTTCCATAGGAACCTGATAAGTTGCGCCACCAATTCTTTTTGGTTTAACTTCTAAAAGAGGTGAAGCATTCTCAATGGCCAATTTAAAAATTTCTAAAGGTTCTTTTTTGGTTTTTTCTTTTATTATATCAAAAGCATCATAAACAATTTTTTGAGCAATTGTTTTCTTACCGCTTTTCATGACTTTGTTTATAAACTGAGATATAACTATTTCGTTATAAACTCCGTCTGGTGATATTTTGTGTTTTTTATATGCGCGCCTCATCGAACGTTTTTAAAGTTTGTAAAGTTTGTAAAGTTTATAAAGTTTTGCGAACTTGATGAACTTGAAACTTGATGAACTTGATAACTATTTTGTTTTCTTTGTACCGTATCTACTTCTTGTTTGTTTTCTATTTTCAACTCCTGCTGTATCTAACACTCCTCTAACAATATGATATCTTACACCTGGTAAATCTTTAACCCTTCCTCCTCTAATTAAAACAATAGAGTGCTCTTGCAAATTGTGTCCTTCTCCTGGAATATAGGCTGTAACTTCCATTCCGTTTGATAATTTAACCCTAGCCACTTTTCTTAAAGCTGAGTTAGGTTTTTTTGGTGTTTGAGTAAACACTTTAATGCATACTCCTCTTTTAAATGGCGAAGAATAATATGATGTTTTGTTTCTTAAAACATTAAAACCACGATGCAGTGCAACGTTCTTTTTTCCGCTTTTTTTATTTTTTCTATTCTTTTTAACTAATTGATGAATTGTAGGCATTTGTTTTTTATAATAAAATAAACGCAAATTGCGTATGTGATTAGTAGTTTAGCAAAAATTTTTTATAATGTCAATAACTTTGTGTATGTTTATATTATTTTGGGCTTAATTTATAAACTTTTCGATTGGCTAAGATGCTTTTTATTTTATCGGCATCAGCTCCGGTTTTTTCGATAGAAGCCAAATCGTCTGCAACAAGCGACTGGCTGACAACTTCGGCCTCAAAGCCCGTTTCTTCCAAAAAATTATCTACATCCTGTTGGTCGACAAATCTGCAACTTGCAAAATCCCGTCCGGTTGCATTAAACATATTGTCTAGGAACTTTTTAACTGCTGGGCTTCCAGTTAACGCTCCAATATTGCCGGAGCCCGAACCAAAATCCGCTGAAATCCAAACCCCGCCCTTTTCCTCTAAAATACGCCTTATATTTTTAGCAAAAATTACTTTTTCTTGGCGATTAAAATACGACATCAACCCTTCGTTGCAAATAGCAACCGGTCCGTCAAAACTTTTTGCAACAAACGACATTTGTTCAGAATCTAGGGCGTTTACTGTAGCAAAATGTAAATTGGCTCTTGCCTGGCTCTCTTTAGAAAGAATTCCTTCTATTATTCTTTGTTTTTCAGCAAGTATTCCTGGCAAATCGCTTTCCACATAATTAACCAAAGGATCTTCTGTCATCACCAAACCACGGGGAGACACCCCCGAAGCAATTTCCAAAACATTTTTACATCCGGATTTTTCAATCATTGCATTGATCATTTTGTATCTTGCTTCGCTTGGTGGAGCAAGAAATGAAATCACTGCTTTTCTATCTGCGTCACTTAACTCATTAAACATTTCCCCAGAATTTGTGGCATCTGAAATCTCCTGCGAATACGGAATGTCGCTAAAAGAGCGAAAATACGCCACAGCTTTTGCTGTTGGGCTAATCAATTCCGGGTTGGGTTCATTTTCAGGAACTGAACGATCTTCTGGCTTTGGTTCAAATATATCAGACATAAAATTTATTTTATAATGTCAACATGCGTCCGGTGATTAACTGAAAAATAATACTTGTTACGCTAGACCACACGCCTCCACCAAAAACAATTAACAAAATTAATATAATCACTCCATACTGTCTTAAAAAGTTTTTAATATAATCTAATTTTGCTGGCAATAAACTGAATAAAATCCAAGAACCATCTAATGGTGGCACAGGAATAAGATTAAAAATTGCTAACCATATATTAATAGCAACAACATAGATTAAAGCAATCATTATTCCTGGATTTCCTGAAATTATTGCATCGGGTATAAATCTTAATATTAATCCAAAAAATACTGCAATGGCTAAATTTGATAATGGCCCTGCAATAGAAACCTTAATCTCTCCATATTTTTTATCTCTAAAATTATAAGGATTTACTGGAACAGGTTTTGCCCAGCCAAATAAAAATGGGCTTCCTGCTACAAATAATAACAACGGCAAAATAATTGATCCAAACGGGTCTAAATGCTTTAAAGGATTTAGGGTTAACCTTCCTTCATATTTTGCAGTTGGATCACCCAAAGAATAAGCCACACTTCCGTGAGCTAGTTCATGAATAATTACAGAAAAAAGCAATATAACCAAAGAAAAAATTGTAATAATTATTGTTGGATCCATAAGTTTACGTAGCGTAGCGATATTTCATTTATATTACACTATATTTTTGATACTTGCAAAATACTATATATAATGGTAGAGTAAATTATTAAATTTATGAATTCAGAATCGTGTATCTGGAATCTAGAATAGAATGTAAGTCTATTCAAGATACAAAATACCAAATTCAATATTCAATCAAATATGGCAGAAAAAATTTGTACAATTTGTGGTAAAAAATCCTCAATGAAAACCGTTCTCGTTAAATTAAGAGGAAAATATAATCCAACTACTAAAGTTAGAACAAAGCCAAATCTTCAATGGCTTAGATTGTCGTCTGGCAAAAGAATTCTCTCGTGTACTAAGTGTATAAAAAGAGCATCTAAAATCTAAACTCTTTCGGGCTATAGTGTAACGGTAGCACGAGTCCATGGGGTGGATTTAGTCTGAGTTCAAATCTCAGTAGCCCGACCATAACAAAAAAGCATCCTAATTAAGATGCTTTTTTGTTGCCCTGATTTCCTTAAAAAATTCTAGTATATTTTAGGTGGGTGCTCTCATGCCACAACCACGGTTGTAACAAATTTGAACTCCCTATAAAAAGTTTGTATAGAATTTATTGTGAAATATCAGAGCTATCTTTATTATAGTCGGCTAAACTGTTGTGTCAAATTAAAGTCCAAGGGTTTTAACTAGCTGTTTTATCAGCGAAACTACAACAGGAGGTGGCATTAAACTATTTGATAAATTGCCTTCGTCATCTTTAATTTCCCATGGTTTTTCGTGAGTTAAAACTTGTCCATCTTTAAATTCATAACTAAATTCAGGAGTAATTTCGTAGTCATCGGCTGTTTCTTTTGTTTTTTCTAATGGAATAGAATTTCTTAACATTATTTTTGGTATGCCTTGCAAATTATAAGCTTCTTTTATCAACATTTCATCTTTTTCTAATCTTTCTCTAATTGGTTCAATGCCATGCTCGTCACCTTCTTTAGCAACCATTCTAGCTCCAGGACAACCAGAATTATCACAAATTAAATGGAAAATTCCATTATCGTGTTCAATTTTTTGAGTTGGCAAAAGTTTTAAACTTCTAGAATTATTACAAAGCGGACAAATAACTCTTGTTTTTACCCTTTCATCAATTATTGTTGTAGGCACATCAATTAAAACAAAAACATCTTGGTCATCTCTATAGTTAATTAAATCTCTAAAATATAAAGCATAAGAAATTTGATCTAAATCTCTTGGAAAGCCATCAATAAAAATTGTTTTCTTGCCAAGTTTGGCAATTTCTCTTTTAGCTAAAGCTAAAATCAATTCTGTTGGCAATAAAACTTTTGTAGATCTACTTTCAAATGCTTCCATTATTTTTTCTAATGGCAGATAACCTCTATAACTTTGTTTTAAAAATTCAACCAATTCGCCCTTTTTAGCTTCATCTTTCATTGTTTCATCAAAAGACCTTATCATATCTCCCACTGAAAAATGAGCAATTTTGTCTTTATCTATAACTTCTGCCAACATTTTAGCATATGTTCCCTTTCCAGAAGATTTTTTTCCCATTAAATATGCAATAAAAGTATTTTTTTGCATATATTCTCTAAGTTTTGCAATTTCTGGGCCGGCTTTATACTCAAAATACTCTTGACGAGATTTAACGTCGGTTAAATCAAACTTTTTATATTGATCACTCTTCGTTACAAAAAGTGGAAAATCTAAATCTTTCATATTATTATTTTTTAAGCGAGGGAATAAATTTAAAGCGAGCCAAATAAATTTTTAGAGGAGGGGCAATCGCCTTCAGGACATTCCCCCGACGAGCAAAAATTTGATTTGGCGAGCGGATAAATTTATTTCTCGAGCGTTATGTTTTTACCGTTGGAAACAAATTTAATGTCTCCATCTTTATATGTTGTAAATATCTTTATACCAAAATTTTCCAATCTTTGCAAAGTTTCTGGCGTAGGATGGCCATAAGAATTTTTGCCAACTTCTATAACTGCAATTTTAGGATTAACATTTTCTAAAAATATATTAGAAGTAGAATATTTACTTCCATGATGAGCAACTTTTAAAACATCTGATAAAATATCTTCTTTAGATTTTACCAGTGCATATTCTCCTTTGCTTGAAATATCTCCTGTAAAAAGAAACGCGTTAGCTCCAAAAATTACTTTTGAAACAACTCCGGCATCATTTGAAGTTTTTTTTGGTTCTTGGCCCTCAATGCTGTTAAACGGATACAATGTTTTTATCAAAACATTGCCGGCTCTTATTTCTTGGCCCGATTGCGCAATTATAATTTTAGCTCCCATTTCTTTTTGTTTTTCTAGTTCATTTAACCAAATATTATATTCTGCGTTTTGCCTTACAACGCCTGTCCATAATATATAATCTATTTTGTATATTTTCAAAACAGATAAAAGCCCTCTCATATGATCTGATTCTGGGTGAGACAAAATTACCAAATCTATTGTTTTATCCCAAACAGGCATATTATTTGCTAATTTTTCTAAAACTGCTTGGCCCGGGCCACCGTCAATTAAAATTTGATGATTTTGTGGAGTTTCAATAAAAGCTGAGTCTCCTTGCCCCACATCTAAAAAACTTATTTTTAAATTAGCGTCTCTAGCTAATACAAAAATCTCTCGCCAACACACAAAATTCAAAATTAACAAAATCCCCGCAATAAATAAAATTATTTTCTTGTCCATTTTAATTATTATATACCAAAAAACGCCCAGAAGGGCGTTTTTTGTAAAAACTATTTCTTCATTCCCAAAATTTTAAACATTCCTGTTCCGCAAATTGGGCAAGTTCCCTTCATTGCAGCTCTTTTTTTACCACCCTTTCCATTCATCTCAACTTCTTTAGGGTCTTTCATATCTCTTTTTGCTTTGCACTTTACGCAATATGCTTCTGTAGCCATAAATTTCATGAAACTCGAAATTCGAATATCGAAATTCGAAACATATTTTGAATTTATTTATTTTAAAAATTCTAATTTGTTTCTGATTTCGTGCTTCGTGCTTCGGATTTTAGTATTATTAGCCTATTTTATATCAGCCAAAACCATTGTCAACCCTATTGAGCGGTCCAACCACCATCTACAACCATTGTAGAGCCTGTCATATAAGAAGATTCGTCCGATGCCAAAAATACAACTGCACTGGCAATTTCTTCTGCTTGACCATCTCTTTTCATTGGTATCATTGCCAGCATAGCCTCTTTTACTTTAGGATCCATAGCTACTTTATGAGTTCCTGGAGTATCAATGGATCCTGGGTCAATAACATTAACTCTTATGCCCACAGGAGCTAATTCTAGAGCCATTGCTTTTGTCATTGCCGTCATACCACCTTTTGAAGCACAGTAATGTGTTAAACCTGCAAAACCCATTAAAGCAGCAATTGAAGCAATATTTATAATAGAACCCCTTTGTCCTTTTTCATTGGGTGCGTTATCCTTCATTTTTAAAGCGCAAGCTTGTGCCATTAAAAAACTTCCTTTTAAATTTACATTAATTACTTTTTCAAAATTAGCTTCTGGCATTTGCAAAAATGGCTCAAACGGAAATATTCCTGCATTATTTACTAAAATATCTATTTTTTTAAATTTTTTAATAGTTTCTGCCACTACATTATCAATATCTGCTTTTTTACTTATATCACATTTTATAGCAAGGGCCTCGCCTCTTATTTTTTTAATTTTTTCTACAACCTGGTTACATCCATCAATATCTATATCGCAAATAATCACTTTGGCGCCCGCCTGCACTAATTTTATAGCATCAGCCTCGCCCATTCCCTTAGCTCCTCCTGTTACTATTGCAACTTTACCTTTTAAATCACCAAATTTTATTGTTGTTCTATTTAATCCAAACATATATAAATAAATTTAATTATATTGAATAATTATACCACAACTATTCTCTGCAACAATCTATAACAGCCTGAACAACTTTTCCTAATTTTGCCATAATTCCTTTTTTATCTGTATCTTTTTTATCTATTTGATTATCTTCTATTTTCTTTACCTCGCCCATATCTATTAATTTTAAATTTAAACCCCAAAATAATGAATATAATTGATAAGATTTTTTAAATAAATCTTCTGCATCTTTTCTATTACCTCTAGTTAAAGCCTTTGTTCCAACTTCCATTAACCTCATTGAGGTAGCTAATAAATGCTTAGAAATGCACCAAACTTCTCCTTCTGGATCTTTTACAATTCTTTTCAATAACTCTTTTCTCATTTCTCTGGCAGTATCTAACAAATCAAAATATTCTGATTTTCCGGTTTTATTTGCAGTAAAGAAAAAATGCTCTTCTATAGAAATTAAATTCATTATAGCAATTGATAAATCTTCATCTGAAGATAAATCTAACTGATTATCTTTGTCTTCTTGAACCTTTTTAATAAATTCTTCTACTTTTTTATCTGTTAAATTATTTTCCATGCTATTTATATAATTTTATTTTGTATTAATATATGAAATATTAAACTTGCTATTAGCACCGCACCAAAAGGAATAACAACTTTTTGATATGGAAAAAATGCTTTTCCGTTATTTTTTGTTTTCAAATAAAGATTTGTCCAATGCCCTATAAAAAATACTACTGCTCCAATAATTGATCCAACCAATATTTTATCCATCCCCCAAATCATATTTAATGGATGTCCAACAACTCCTGCATAATATAAAGGTACATAGGTTAATATAATATAAGACAAAGTAATTACAACACCATCATCAGAAAAACTCCATTTTTTATTTTTCATAAAAAGTAGAGTCCAAATAATTATAACTGTTAACAAAGCTCCTATCCAAATAGAAGCGACCACGTCATCAATTCCAAGCCACCTTGAAAATCCAAGACCTGCTCCAATGGCTACAACGCAAACTGGGCATGGTTGTGCGCTAACTATTCCAGCTTTTAATAAACCCAACATTGATAACCCTAAAATAATTACTTTATTCTTGCTGTGCAATATTTGTTTCATTTTTTAAAAAATTAATAACATCTACGTCTCCTATTAAACAGCTACCTGCTTGCCCCGAATTTATTGAAGGGTTGTACAAAAATGGTATTGAAATGCCGCTACTTGCATCTATTTTGCATTCTGTTGCCACTTGACTCAATAATCCTGCATTTGCTATAAGCTCGGCGCTGCTTTTGCCATTAAAAGGAATTTCTAATCTTGTTAATTTTATTTTTTGGTCAATATTATTTTCTTGTATAAAAGCTTCTACATTTTTACAGTGAGGACAATCTTCCCCAAAGAACAAAAGTATTCCTTCTGGTCTTTGCACGGGTTCAACTGAAGGAATTTTAACAAAAAAACCAGATTGAAACCCCCAAAACAAAAATCCGGCAAAAATTATTATTAAAACTGTGTATATTATTGCTTTATCCATAAGTTTACGTAGCGTAGCGATATATTATTTATGTTTTAATTTTACTACTTTACTAAAAATTTGCAATCCCAAAATTAACTATATCTCTTCATGCTCAGTGCATTTAGCACAACACTAACCGATGAAAACGCCATGGCTCCAGCAGCAATAGATGGGCTTAAAAGCCAACCAGTTAAAGGATATAAAACTCCTGCTGCTACCGGAATTCCTACTATATTATAAAAAAATGCCCAAAAAAGACCTAATTTAATTTTATTTAAGGTATATTTACTTAAATCTATTGCTTTTACAACGTCTCTTAAATCATCTTTAATCAAAACAATTTCGCCAGTTTCCATTGCTACATCGGTTCCAGAACCTAAAGCAATTCCCAAATCTGATTGAGCTAGGGCGGGTGCATCGTTAATTCCATCGCCCACCATTGCCACAACCATGCCTTCTAATTGTAATTTTTTTATTTCATCAGATTTTCCTTGTGGTAAAACTTCCGCTAAAACTCTATCAATTCCAAGTTGTTTAGCAATAGCTTGTCCTACTCTTTTATTATCTCCGGTAATAATAGCAACAGATTTTCCCATTTTATGCAAAATATCTACCGCTTCTTTAGAATTTTCTTTCAAAACATCTGCTACCGCAATAATTCCTATAATCTTTTTTCCAAAAGACAAAATCATGGCTGTTTTCCCCTGATTTTCAAAAGCTATCATTTTTTCCTCAACTTCATTGGTAGATATTTTATTATCTTTCATTAAAAGTCTTGTTCCCAATAAAATTTTACTTTTGTTATAAGTAGCCTCAATTCCTTTTCCAGGAACCGCTTGAAAATTTTTAACTTCAAATAGTTTAATATTGTTTTCTTTGGCTTTATTTACAACTGCTTGGGCCAAAGGATGTTCTGAATTTTTTTCTACGCTAGCTGAAATTTCTAAAATTTCTTTTTCAGTTCTTTTTTTATCAATTAAAAGAATTTCCGTGACTACTGGCTCTCCTTTAGTTAAAGTTCCTGTTTTATCAAAAACAACCATATTTACATCTTTGGCTATTTGCAAAGCTTTAGAAGACTTAATTAAAATACCATTTTTTGCAGCCAATCCGGTTCCCATCATAACTGCTGTGGGAGTTGCTAATCCTAACGCACATGGACAAGCAATTATCAAAACTGCCACAAACACCCCTAAAGCCATAGAAATTTGAGACGAAATAAAAAACCAAATTAATCCAGCGATTAATGCAATAATAATTACAACTGGCACAAAATAAAAAGAAACTTTATCTGCTAATAATTGTATAGGGGCCTTTGACCCCATGGCATCTTCCACAATTTTTATAATCTGAGATAGCATTGTATCTCTACCAACTCGCATAGCCTTAAATTGCAAAACACCCGTTTTATTTATAGTGGCTCCTATAACCTCATCTCCTTTTTTCTTTTCAACTGGAATTGATTCTCCGGTAATTGCCTTTTCGTCAACACCAGAGTATCCATAAACAACAATTCCATCAACAGGAATTTTTTGACCAGGTTTTACCAAAACAATATCGCCTACTTTTACTTCTGAAATTGGTATATCAAACTCTCTGCCGTCTTTTATAATAATAGCTGTTTTAGGCTGAAGGCCCATTAAATTTTTTATAGCCGAAGATGTTTTTCCTTTAGTAACTGCTTCTAAATATTTTCCTAATGAAATAAAAACTAAAATAAATACTGCCGACTCAAAATAAAAACTATCCATTGATATATTTTTGCCAATAGATAATAAAATTAAATTTACCAAACTATAAAAATAAGCTGCAGATGTTCCAATTAAAATTAGGGTATCCATATTTGGCCCCAATCTTAATATTTTATTAAATCCCGATGCCCATATATTAAAACAAATAAAAATAACAACGGTTGCTAAAATTGCTTGAATATATAAATTATATTTTTCTAAAAATCCAAAAACCGGCAAACCAATCATCCCGCCCATTACTATATAAATTACCGGTAAACCAAAAATAAAAGAAAACAAAAATCTATTTCTTAATTTTTTAACTTCTGCGCCCTTTTCCATCTGGTCACTGTCATCAAGGGCCTTATAGCCTAAATCTTTAATATCTTTTTTAATATCTTCAATTTTTACTTTTGTTGAATCAAATTCTAAATATGCTTTTTCATTAGCAAGATTAACGGATGCCGAAATAACTCCGCTTTTTTTCTTTAAGCCGTGTTCTATTACAGAAGCACACGAAGCACAGGTCATTCCTTGAATTTTGAGCGTTGTTTTTTGCATGCTACTTTTTTACCTGCCTGGTGGCAGGCAGATTTAATTCTTTTAATATTTTAGACAGCTTTAGACCATATGTTTCGCAAACTTCTCCAATTTGAAGGTCATCAACTTCAAATTGAGCCATCGGACAAGACAAACAAGGCACACCATTTTTTGCCAAAATTTTATCTGCGCCTTTTTGATTCATTATTTTTGCTAATGTTGTTTTTGATGTAATTTTCATAAAATTATTAAGCGAGGCAACAAACTTGTAACGAGGCAGTTAATTTTCAGCGTATTTCAGGACACGAAGTGCCTGACGAAGCCATTTAGACGCGAAGCGTATCAATGGCGGTAGCAGAAAATTGACTGCCAAGAGAAAAAAACTATTGCTGAGCTTCTTAATTAACTACCTCTATAATTCCCGTAATCATTCCCATTTGGCAACTAAACCTATTCTTACCAACTTTTTCTGGCGTAAATTCTTTAATTGAAACTTGACCAGGAATTAAATCAATAGATCCTGAAAATAAACCAGCAGAAATAATTGAACCATTACAGCCCCCTGCTGTTTTATCTGCAGTTATTTCCCATCTAACAGGAACGCCCACTTTTACCTTAAAATAATTTGGCACATCTTTACCTCCATAAGCCACCATTTTTATAACTTGTTTACCATCAACTATTGGAGGCAAATCTTTTTGATCAACAACTTGTGCTGGGGGGTTAATGTCAATTCCAGTAAAACCTAAAACATTAGTTTGGTTTGAAATATTATACAAAGCAAAAAATAAAACTAAAAAACCTGCAACTTTTGAAAATTTTTCTGCTAAATTAGGTTTTGCTAAAAATTTGACACTAGACAAACCAATAAACAACAAAGCTGGTGCAGTGCCCAAAGCAAAAGCCCCCATCATAAGTGCCCCACTAAATGCATTTCCCGAAATTAATGCTAAACTTTGAGCGGTAATTGTAAAACCACAAGGCAAGAAAAAAGTTAACCCTCCCATAATAAACGGCATATATTTGCCTTTAAAATTATTTTCGTTGGCAATATATCTGGTTGCTGATTTTGGAAGACCCAAAGGGTACCCCATTTGAAATTTTCTAAAAACTCGCGCTCCCAGCATTTGAAATCCCAAAACAATCATTAAAATAGAAACTGCAATAATTAAGAAAGCCGTAAACTGAATAGATATTTGAAGTCTGCTTCCTATTAAACCTAATATTCCTCCCAAAATGGCATACGTTATAATTCTTCCCGCATTAAACATTAAATGCGGTTGAAATTTTTTAAAAATACTTGCATTTTCTGCATAAAGGCTATTCCATTGTTTTGACATTGATAAGACAATGCCCCCAACAAGCGCAGCACAAGAAGATATACCAGCTAAAAAACCAAATCCTAAAAATGCAATCAAAGAAGAAGCAGAACTTAAGCTTAAAAAATCGGCTATGCCAACTTTTTGTAAAATTAAAAAAGCAATAATTATAAAAATTGCTATATTAAAAGCCACTAATGTTGGGCTAGTGCCCTTAACGTTGCTGTTTGTTTTCGTATTGGCTAATTCCTGCCTACCGGCAGGCAGGCGTGCGGAATTAGCCGGTAAGGTCACATCTGAAAATGTGTAATTTTCTTCTTTAAACAATTTGTTTAATCTTTCCGGGCTAGGTCTATTATTTTCATACTGCACAAAAACCTCTCCTTTTGATGTAGAAGCATCAACAGATTTTACTTCGGGCAAATCTAAAAGCTTTTTCTCAATCAAAATTTCACACGAAGCGCAATGCATTCCTTTAACTTTATATATATGCTCATTCATAAAAAATATAAGCGAGCCAATAAATTTTTTCGAGGCGAATGGGCACCGTCCGCAGACGGGTTGAGACGAGAAAAAATTTGATTGGCAAGCGATGTTATTTGTTAAAAAGCTTAGTTACTTTTAATATTTCGTCTGTCATTTCTTTTTTTCTTTTCTCATTTTTTGATGTCATTGCGTTTTTAAAACAAGAGTTTAAATGACTCTCCATCAACATCTCGTGAGCAGAACGCAAAAGACCAATAACAGCCAAATTTTGCTGCATAATATCTACACAATATTCTCCGCCCTCAGTCATTTCTATAATTTTAGATATAGAACCCTGAGCTTTTTTAAAGCTGATTAAAGCTTTTTGCCTATTTTCACTTATCATAATAATATATATTTTAATTGTTATTATACCCCTACCTAGGGTATAGGTCTATAATATCAAAATAAAAAGCCCCCGTCAAGCCCTTCTACTTGATAATACCCCCGCCTAAAACTTGGCTACCCTTGTAAAATACTGCGGATTGGCCTTGTGCCAAGGCTTTGCCTAATTTTTTAAAAACTAATTTTCCATCCTTATACAGAATGGCTTTTTGTAAAGGGGCTCTATATCTAGTTCTAACATCCATTAATACCGGAAAAATCTCCGGTTTATTTATCCAACTAATATTTATTATTTTAGCTTCTTTTACAGCCAAATCTTTCTCTGTGCCCACATATATAATATTTTTCTTTATATCTTTTTTAACAACAAAATACGGCCCGTGCCCATTTTTTATATCTAATCCATGTCTTTGCCCAATTGTATAATAATAGACACCGTCATGCTTCCCTATTTTTTTACCATCAATAGAAATTATTTCTCCTATTTTTGGTTTTATATACATTTTTAAGAAATTTTTCATATCAAACTGCCCAACAAAGCAAACGCCTTGACTATCTTTTTTTTCAGCATTTTCTAATTTAAATTTTTTAGCTAATTTTCTAACTTCTGGTTTTTCTAAATTACCTACTGGAAATAAAATTTTATTAAGTTGCTTTTGTTTTAATGTATATAAAAAATATGTTTGATCTTTATTAGCATCAACCGCTTTTAACAAGCGAGGCAATGAACTTTTTCGAGAAGAGGGTGCCCCGTAGAGAGGCTCTCCTCGCAGAAAAAGTTTATTGCCGAGCGAAGTTTGCGCATAATGACCAGTTGCAACAAAATCAAAACCTTGTTTCATTGCTTTATCAAAAAAATAACCAAATTTAATAATTTTATTACACATTACATCGGGGTTTGGAGTAATCCCCTTTTTATAAGAATCAATCATATACTTACCAACTTCTGTTTCATATTCTTTAGAAAAATCCCAAGTTAAAAAGGGAATTCCTAGCTTAGCGCAAGCTCTCATGGCATCTTGTCTATCTGCTTTCCAAATACATTCTTTTTCCAGAATTTCTGGAGACCATTGACGCATATAAATTCCAACTACATTAAAACCAGCTTTTTTTAACAAAGCTGCTGAAACGCTAGAATCTACTCCGCCAGACATAGCACATGCAACTCTAACCATAATATTTTTCAAAATAAAATTTAATAAGTTGCTCTATTTCTGGAACAGCTTCGGGGTCTCCAACTCCTACTTTTAATTTCTTTTGAACATCTAGTAATGTTCTAGCACCCTCTAAAACTGCTTCTTCTATATCGTGATCAGTAATATTTAATCTTTTATCTATAACTTTGTGCCCTAAAACAATAATTTTACCGTGTTGCCCCTTGTTTCTAAAGTAATTATTTGCTGCCTGCATAAATGCTTTATCACATAATACCGAACAATGAACCTTTCTAACGGGCAACCCACCAAGTCTAAACATTATATCTTGTGGCTTAATTTTAAGCGCTTGATCAACTGTCATTCCCCCCTTTTCTGTTGCTATAACCGAAAACATAGAAGTTGCCGCAATAGCTGAAGCACAACCAAAAGTTCTCCATTTTAATTTTTTAATTTTTTCTGTTTTTTGGTCAACTTTTATCCATATTTTCATTACATCTCCACACTGAGGAGAGCCAACTTGCCCTTCGGCGTCAAACTCTCCTTTTTTGGGCAATTTTGCTAAAAAATTTCTTGGATGAAAAAAATGATCTTTTACAATTTCAGAATAAACCCAGCCTTCACCGGCATTTTTGCTAGTAACATCTAATTTTTTATTTTTCACTCTTGTTTTCATATATTTTTTATACTTTTACATTTACCGGAGAAATTTTTCTTAAATCTTCAACAATTTTAGGCAACACCTTTAAAACATAATCTAAATCTTTTTTTGTTGTATCTTTTCCTAAAGTAAACCGCAAGTTACCATTGGCATATTCATATGGCCTATTTAAGGCCAAAATGACGTGTGAGGGCTCTAAACTTTGCGAATCGCAGGCAGAACCCGTGGAGCAAAATACTCCATATTTATCTAACCATAAAAGCATAGCTTCTCCTTCTATATCTAAAATAGATATATTTATATTATTAGGCAACCTTTTTTCCGCATCTCCATTTACAACAATCTTAGAAACTTTTTTAGATATTTCTTTTATAAAATAATCGCGAAGTTTTTTTTCTCTATTTGATTCTTTTTCTTTTCTGTTCTGCGACAATTGCAAAGCTTCTGCTAACCCAATAATTCCTGCAATATTTTCGGTGCCACTACGTAAACCTTTTTCTTGGCCACCCCCCAAAATTAAAGGCTCAACTTTAGTGCCGGTTCTAACATATAAAACACCTGTTCCTTTTGGGCCATAAATTTTACTTCCATTAAGAGTTAATAAGTCTACACCTAGTTTTTGAACATCTAAATCTAAATAACCAGCCGCCTGACAAGCATCTGTATGAAAAAATATTGGTGTATTTATTGCTCTTTTTAATCTATCTGCTCTAATTTCTTTTATAATTTTTCCAATTTCTTCTATTGGTTGAATAGTTCCTATTTCATTGTTAGCATACATAATAGAAACTAAAATTGTTTCATCTTTTATGCTATTTTTAAAATCATTTAAAATTAAAATTCCATCTCTATCAACTTTAGAGTAAACAATCTGAAATCCTTCTTTTGCTAACTGCTCACAAGGATGCAAAACTGCATGATGCTCTATATTAGAAGTAATAATATGAGCAGATAAGCCCGAGCCAAAATTTGATTTGGCGAGAGCGTGAGCGGTTCCTAAAATAGCCAAATTATCACTCTCTGTTCCAGATCCGGTAAAAATAATTTCTTCTGGCTTACAATTTAAAATTTGGGCTATTGTTTTTCTAGCTTTTAATATAACGCTACTAGACTCTCGGCCAGCACCATGCAAAGATCCCGCATTGCCATAAACTTTATTAAAATAAGGCTCCATGGCTTTTATTACACGAGAATCTGTTGCTGTTGTGGCTGCATTATCTAAGTAAATTTTTTGCATTATTTTTTATTTAACTAAGTCCGATAATTTTATTGAATATAAAGTTTTAGACAAAGACCTTCTTACCTTGTCCCAAACACTTTTGGATGCACAATTTTTAGCCTTAACGCACAAAAAACAGTTTACCGGATTTATTTTCCCTTCTATGGTTTCTACTATATTTCCTGCCGTAATCAAGTTGGCTGGTTTTGCCAAATAATACCCACCGCTAGCACCGTGTTTTGAAGAAACCAAACCTGCTTTTTCCAAACCACTAAAAATCTTACTTAAAAACTCAAAGGGCACGCCCTCAATGTTAGAAATTTCTCTTATAGAAATTGCCCGCTTATTTTTACTTTGTTTGCCAGTGGGCAGGTTTTTAGCCAAATGAACCATTGCACAAAGCCCATACTCTGCTCTTTTTGATATTTTCATCTTAAAGTTTTGAATTTAAATATTATTACCTTCATAACAGACTAAATTAGTCGGTTATAGCTGATAGTAGCAAAACAAAACCCTCTTGTCAACAAATAATAAAAAACAGCCTATAGGCTGTTTTTTGATCATGTTTTAGGATATAACCTTTTATTAAATGCTATTAGCTAATATTTGAGCTGACCAAGTAATCCCTAAAAAGATAATAACTGCTATTGCTAGTACAACATAGCCTGTGCGAGAAGATACTTTCTTATTTAAATTTATAATTATCATAATTTTCTTTATTAATTTTTTTGTTTTCTTTTCTTTTTTCTTTTGAAAAATTTCCAAACTACAACAAGTACAATAATTATTCCCAATCCAACACTAACAGTTGTTATGAAACCAGTGCTACGCCACCACGGATGCAGTTGAGCTTCAACGCTTTTTACATAAACAGGATTTACCATCAATCTAGTGGCGCCATCTTTAGTAACATAATAAGGAACCGTAACTTTTGCAAAATCTACAGAAGCTGTAATTTCATATTTTTTAGCAGTTCCCAACTTAAACTGAACTTCGCCAGCACTATTGGTTTTGAGCGTTGCATCAGATGGAGTTATAGAAACAGTTGCGCCTTCTTTTGGTTGACTTTTAGAATCAACAACAATAACTGTTAATATTATTGGTTCATTTAAATTATCCATATTTATTATTTTATTATATCATTAATTTTATTAACCAACTATACGTCTACGTCTTAAAATAAATACCGTAAATCCAGAAGAAAGCGCAACAACCGATGTAACAATAATCCACGTTATTGCTGTTTTCTTATTTTTTTCAGAGCTATCTGCTGAATTTTGCTCTTGTTTTTCAGGTACAATTATGTTAGATGCTTCTGTTGGAGTGGCTGATACTTCATTTGATGCTGATGTTGATGCAGTTGGTAAATTTGCCTGTGGCACAGTTGTTTCTGGTGTTGTATCTAAAATTACTACTGGTTCAATTTCTGTATCTATTGGCGTTGTTGGAACAACAGGGGGCACTCGCACGTAACCACCACCAAGAGGAGCTGGCGTATCATCAGCCGAAGTGGCCGAGGTAGAGCTAATTGGTCCTTGCCCAACAGAATTTACTGCTTTTACTCTAAAATCATAGCTTAAATTATTAGTAAGGCCAGTAACTATTGCACTAGTTACAGTAGAAATTGGGTCAGCAAATATGCTCCAGCTAGAATCTGAACTTAATTTATATTCAATAACATAGTCTGTAATTGCACTACCTCCGTCTGAAGTAGGGGCGCTCCAAAATAAACCCACCTGCATATTTCCAGCTGATGCTGAAAGTGAATTTATAATACCTGGCACAGTCATTGGTATTACAGCATCTGATGGTGGCGATGAAGACAACCCTGTGCCAATAATATTTGTGGCCGTCATTGTAAATGTATAAGATGTGCCATTTGTTAAACCAGTTATAATAATTGGCGTAGTAAGACCTGTTTCTGTTAAACCTCCGGGGTTTGAAGTAACAGTATAATTTGTAATTTCGCTTCCACCGTTTGAAGCAGGGGCAGTAAAAGAAACCGTTGCTTGCTCATTTCCAGCTACAGCAGAAACCCCTGTTGGCGGATCTGGAAAAGTTGCAACAGCTGTGAAAGATGAAAAAGCAGAAGATGAAGTTGAGCCATACAAAACTCTTATATGAAAATAATAATCTCCGGGAGTTGATACAGTTGAAATAGCTGTAAAATCATAATCATCACCCGAATCAATAAGTTTTGCATTTGAAGCACTAAAAACATCATCGCCTCCGCCACATAAATTGTCTACTGCATCAGTAACGCACAAGGTGTATTGATATTCATATTCAATTACACCTTCGTTTGTAATTCTTATATCTGTGCTAATGCTTGTATTAGTTAAATCTGAAAAACCCATAATTAACACCTGAGCTGGCTCACCAGGAGTAGCACTAACCACGCTACTTGCTCCACTTGTACCAATAATATTTTTAGCACTTACTCTAAAATCATAAGACGTGCCGTTAGATAATCCAGTTACTGTAGCAAATTTATCAATGCTTACTCCATCGTCAAAAGTAGCCCAAGTTCCGCCAGTTGTTAGTTGATATTCAATTACATAATCTGTAATTGCGCTACCTCCGGTTGAAGCAGGATCTGACCATGTTAATTTAATACTGCTACTTTTTACTTCTGTGGCAACATTAAGTGGCTCGGTTGGTTCGGTTGGTAAAGTTATTTCCGCAGAAGCATCTGAAGCCAAGCCATCTCCAACATCGTTTGTTGCTACCACAGTAAAAGTATAAGTTGCGCCATTTGTTAAACCTGTAACAGTGTGAGAAAGGTCTGTTGAGCTAGCATTTATATCTGTACCACCATTATTTGAAGAAACTGTATATCCGGTAATTGCACTACCACCATTAGACAATGGCGCAGTAAAAGTTATTACTGCTTGCCCATTACCTGCCTCTGCGGTTACCCCTGTTGCTTTTCCTGGAACTCCCGCCGGTGTTACAGAAGAAGAGGCATCTGAATCTGGCCCATCACCAGCAACATTAGTAGCTTTTACAGTAAATGTATATTCTGTTCCATTTGTAAGCCCACTAATAATAATTGGCGACGTGCTACCAGCTTGCGTAATTGCTTGCGGATTGGAAGTAACAGTATAATTTGTAATTTCGCTTCCGCCATTAGTTGCAGAGTTGGCCACATCTTCTTCTGTTGCCACGGCATAAAAACTTGCTGGAGCACTTTGGTTATTATATTCTGTAGCAATCCAATCAGCCGACCGAGCAATAGAAGAAACGCGAATTTCATCAATCCCACCATAATAAGGAGAGGTGCCATCTCCTCTTGCACCAATTTTTACACTACCAACTCCTCCATATGCAGTTACTGCTGTTGATTGTCCAATACTCGCACCATCAACATACCCAATATATTTTGCTGCTGAGACACTCCATACCATAGTTAAGTGATGCCAATTATTATCATTGATTGTTGCGATATTCCCCAACATAACACTTCTCATCCAAAAAATACCTTGGGCCCCGCCAACATTTGATACAATAAACCAATCTGAGGCATAAGGACTTACTGCATGACTTTGAGAGACAGCATAACTTGTTCCATTTTGTTTCACCCAAACAGAAGCTGAAAAATCTGAACCACTCAAATTTAAAGTAAGAGATGTAATGTCTGCATAACTAATCCCATTAAAACTACCTGACCCATCCACCTTTCCTAATGTTGCAGTCACTCCATGGTTTGTTCCGTCGTTGTTATTGCTAGTAGAATCAGTAGGATTTGTTGGATCACTTAAATGCCACACTCCTTTGAAATTGTTATCTCCTCCATCATCCCAAACCTTTTGAGCGCCATAAGTAGAATCAGCATCGGGTTCTGTTGCGCCAGAATTTCCATAATACATATAGATATCTGTATCTACAGATGTAGAAAGTACTGGCACTTTAACCCATGCCACTAATGTTCCATCGGCGTATGATTCTACCTCTCTTGCAAGCTCTGTTGTGCCATCGGAAGATGTAAATCTAATATCTGTTCCATTTGTATTTATGTTTGAAAGCCCTGTGAGAGAAACTAAAACTGGAAAGTTTGTTTGATTGGTATTTGGAACTTTTGTTTTATCTATTGTAATCTTTTTTCTGTATGTCCAGCTGTTGTTGTACCAATCTAAGGCTGTGATATTAGAAAGAGGGGTAAAACTAACTGTTACTTGCCCATCTCCTCTTTCTACACCAGTGATAGTTGGTTTTCCAGGAACTGTTCTTGGTGTACTGCTTGTTGGTGGGTCACTTGACGCGCCTGTTCCAGCTGAGTTATATGCAAATACTCTAAAATCATAGGAAGAACCATTTACAAGGTCTACAACAGAAATTGTTGTAAGTGGCGATACAGGGTGGCCAAACTGTGTCCAAGTTTCATCAACACTAAGTTTATATTCAATAACATAATTAGTAATTTCTGCACCATTATTGGCGGGAGCAGTCCAAGATAAATCAACCTGAGCATTTCCTGGAGTAGCAATAACTTCTGTTGGAATTCCCGGAACTCCTGCTGGCGTTACAGCCTCAGATGCATCTGAAGTTGGCCCCTGCCCCACTACATTTGTGGCAGTCATTGTAAATGTATATTCTGTTCCGTTTGTTAAACCAGAAACAATAATTGGTGAGGTACTATTTGAAACTACCACTGAATCTGGATTTGAGGTAACTGTATAATTTGTAATTTCACTTCCGCCATTGGTTGCAGAATTGGCAACATCTTCTTCTGTTGCCACGGCATAAAAACTAGACGGGTCACTTTGATTGTTGTATTCTGTAGCAATCCAATCAGCAGAGCGAGCAACATCAGAAACGCGATTTTCATCAATACCGCCAATCCAATATCTAGCTCCAAGCTGCCCGTCCCAACCTATCATAAATTTTTCCCACAAAACTGATGAAATATTTCCCATTCTTGGGGATATGACTCCAGAGAGCGAGCCATTTATATAAAAAGTTACGTTACTACCATTATAAGTATAGGCCACATGACTCCACTGATTGAGAGGAACCGTATCGGTAGAAGCATGATAACCAGGGGGTATTGTTCCATAATGATATGTTTGTATTTTTTGATTATCTGTTCTTTGAAAATAATACTCGGATCTCTTAGTAGCAATAGTACCATATGCAACATTTGCTGTAGGATAAATCCATGCCGATTGCGTTATTGTTTCTCCACCAATACTAAGACTCTCGTTGCTTCCCACGTCAAAATACTGACTTCCATTATAGGTAGTGGAATATCCTATTTTACCTAGAGCGCCAAAAACAACTGTTCCCAACTGAGTACCAGTGTTTGCATTTAAAGTAGAATCATAAACATAGGTTGGACCAGCTTCTGACATATGCCACACCCCAGCAAAATTATTACTTCCTCCATCGTCCCAAACTTTTTGGGAGCCGTAAGTAGAATCAACAGCAGGTTCTGTTGCGCCAGAATTTCCATAATACATATAGATGTCTGTATCAACAGATGTAGAGAGCACTGGTATCTTAACCCATGCTACTAGTGTGCCCGCAGAATATGATTCTATCTCTCGTGCAAGCTCTGTTGTGCCATCAGAAGAAGTAAACCTAACATCTGTTGCATTTGCATTTATGTTTGATAATCCGGCTAAAGACACTAAAACTGGAAAGTTTGTTTGATTGGTATTTGGAACTTTTGTTTTATCTATTGTAATCTTTTTTCTGTAGGTCCAGCTGTTGTTGTACCATGGTGCAGTAGTAGGATTAGAGAGTAGATCAAAATTAACTGTCACTTGTGTGTCGCCAGCAACAGCGCTGGTGATAGTTGGTTCCCCGGGGATTGTTTTGGGAGTGCTACTAACAAGCGGTGAACTTGAGCTTCCGCTACCAACAGCATTTACTGCTGTAATTCTAAAATCATAAGAAGTGCCATTAACCAAACCCGTAACAAGAGTATCAACTATTGTTGCAGTTTCGGGGTCAGCAGAAATTTGCCAGCTTGCCGGTTCATCTGGGTCACTTGTTAATTTATATTCAATTACATAATCTGTAATTGCACTGCCACCATTTGAAGCTGGTGCAGACCAAAAAAGAGAAACTTGCCTGTCTCCATATGTTGGGGTTACCGCTGTTGGTTGTCCTGGAACAGTTGCTGGCGTTACAGAACTAGAAGGGTCAGAAGAAGGACCTGTTCCAACAACATTTGTTGCTGTTACAGTAAATGTATATTCTGTTCCGTTTGTTAAACCTGCAACTATAATTGGTGAAGATAATCCATTTGCAGTAATTCCTTCTGGGTCAGAAGTAACAGCATAATTTGTAATTTCACTTCCACCGTTGGATCCAGAATTGTCCACATCTTCTTCGCTTGCCACGGCATAAAAACTAGCTGGGTCTCTTTGATTATTATATTCTGTAGCAATCCAATCTGTAGAGCGAGCTGAAGCAGATATACGAGTTTCATCTATACGTCCATTATAATAACCCACGTACCCCCACCCAATATACGAATTTAAACTTGAAGCAACTGCAGCAGCATATGGAGCCGCCTTTACAGTTACTGGCACTCCATTTATATACCATATCATTTGCATAGTTGTAAGATTTCTCACTATAACAATATGATTCCAGATATTCAACGCCATTACACCCGACAAATGAGATGTATATGGAGACGCATTGCCTCCAGCAGTACCATAATAATAGCTGGCAACACCGTTTGTTTCCTGTGTTATTGTTCCTTCTCCTCCGTAGGCCTTTGCATATGGATTTCTTCTTACAGAAAAATCATATGGATATACCCACATCTCTATAGTTTGGCTCCCAGTGATTTGTAAAGAAGCAGGATTGAGCAAATTTATATAATTATTACTCCCATTAAATACCGCAGCCCCATTCATCTGGCCCGCTATGGCTGTTGGAGGATTTGCCGAGAGAGATCCATTGTTAGCGTTACTAGTAGAATCTACCGCGGTCATTGTCGAAGCATCACCCATATGCCATACCCCTTTAAAATTATCATCTCCCCCATCATCCCAAACTTTTTGCGAGCCGTAAGTAGAATCAACAGCTGGTTCTGTTGCACTAGAATTTCCATAATACATATAGATATCTGTATCTACAGACGTAGATAGCACGGGTACCTTAACCCACGCTACTAGGGTGCCCGCAGAATATGATTCTATTTCTCTTGCAAGCTCTGTTGTGCCATCGGAAGATGTAAATCTAATATCTGTTCCATTTGTATTTATGTTTGAAAGCCCTGTTAAAGACACTAAAACTGGAAAGTTTGTTTGATTGGTATTTGGAACTTTTGTTTTATCTATTGTAATCTTTTTTCTGTATGTCCAGCTGTTGTTGTACCATAGTGTAGGAGTAGGATCGTATAGCAAATTAAAATTAATCGTCGCCTGCGTGTCACCAGCAACAGCACTAGTGATAGTAGGTTTCCCGGGAATGGTTTTGGGGGTTGCTGATGCTGTTGCGCTTGCATCTCCCTGACCAGCACTATTTCTTGCTGACACCCTAAAATCATAAAACAAACCATTTATAAGCCCTATTACATCTCCATAAGTATTTGTAGATTCTCCATCAGCAAAAGTTGTCCACTCTACGTCTGTAGTAAGCTTGTAATCAATAACATAATCTGTAATTACAGCTCCTCCATTGTTTAATGGTGCTGTCCACGACAAGCCAACCTGCGCATTTCCATAAGTTGCAATTAAGTCAGTTGGCGCATCTGGCACCGCAGCTGTTTCCTCAGCAGAAGATGCAAAATTAGTAAAAGTTGCAGGAGAACTTTGATTATTATATTCAGTTTTTATCCAATCAGCGGAACGTTTAATATTTGAAACCCTTAACTCATCAATTACTCCATCAAATGGATATCCGATACCATCTCTACCGTCATTACCTATATAATAATTATTTCCACCATCTCCTATTGTAAAATGTGTAATTGCTGTGCCATCTGGATTTCCATTTAAATAAAAAGTTGCCAATTTAGTTGCATTATCAAATGTCACTAAAACATGAGACCATTGATCCGTTGCTACAGCAGTCTGCCCACTATAAACATATGAACCTGTTGCAGACCAAAAAGATGCCTTCCCGGCATTTAATGTAAACCACCAACCTGATGCAAAATTATTTCCAATAATTCCGTCGTAATTAACTTTAGTAATTGGCTTAACCCACGCACTAAATGTTCCATCTGACCCTGTTAATTTCAAACCAGCATTTGCACCAGTAACTAGAGCATAACTTAGGTAATTAAAATTCTGTCCAGTATTTATTTGTCCAACTGCTTCAATTGGATCATTCGCCCCTCTTTTATTCGCGTTGTTTAAATAAGAAGTACTGTCACTAATAGTAGAAGTGGTAATATCTTTCAAGTGCCACACCCCTTTAAAATTATTACTACCTCCATCATCCCATGTTCCACCAACATTCCATTGATCAGCAACTAATGCATTGCCGTAATAAATATAAATATCCGTATCAACAGAAGTGAAAACTGATGGAACTTCTACCCATGCAACCAATTCACCAGTAGAAGGAACATATTTTTCTACCTCATGATCCAATTTAACACCACCAGTAGTTGTAAAAACAATGTCTCCTCCATCTGCTTGACCAACATGACCACCATTAGCAGAATCTTTTAGTGTTACCATTGTGGCACTAATGAGCACTGGAAAATATGCTTGATCAGTATTTTGAACTTTGGTATGATCAATTGTAATTTTTTTTCTATAAATCCAATCTGTGTTATACCAAGAATCTACTGCTCTTGCATAATTGATTTGGAAACAAAAAATAACTATAAAAGAAAAAAGAACAGCAAAAGCAACAAAAATTCTTATAAATTTATTTTTCTTCATTAATTTATTTATGCTAAACAAATCCTGCGCTTTTTATTATGCAATATTTTCAGTAAATAATATTTATTAATTATACTACTTTATTGTCTTTTGTTGTAATTTTATCTCTCTTAAAGATAAGCCCATGAATACCACTAACAATAAAAATGTATTAAGTGGAGCTATCCAGAAAGGAAAATGACTACCAAAAGCCTCTAAAACCATAATACCGCCTAAAAATCCTATAGAATACATTGCGCCATTTTTTAAATAAGCATATTTTGCAATTATATCTATTCCCTTAATTGTAAATTCCCTAACTACCAAAGCACCTAAACCATTTCCTAAAAATATTAAAGGAATAGACATTGTAAAAGCAAAAGCTCCAATTACGCCGTCTATTGAAAAAGTTGCATCTAAAACTTCTAAATACATTATTTTGCTCCACGAGGACATATTTCCAGTTAACATTTGCTTTTCTTTTTCTTCTGCATTCTTTTTAAAGCCATCAGTAATAAAAAATGCTGTTGACCCTATAACCGCAGACAAAGCTAAAATTGGATCAACTTTTATTGAGTAATAAACTACGGCAGTAATAAATAAAGAAGATATCGCATAAAACCAAACAGATTGTTTGTGTATAAATTTTTCAACTAAAAATGCGTATTTTTTTTCTTCTAAAAACAACCATCCTAAAAATACAAAAAATAAATAAACTCCTCCAGCTAAAAGTAAAATTGCTCGAGATTCTTCTACATAAGCCTCAATTTCTGGCGTTGGATTAAAAACAAATGCCACAACTTCAAAAATAGACAATGCAGGGTTTGCTATCCAAACAATTATAAATGGTAAAACCCCCCTAACGGCAAACACTGCTATAATTAAACCCCAAAATAAAAAAAACTTTCTAAATTTTTGAGGTAAAGTTTTTAAAACACTAGCATTGATAATTGCGTTATCAATGCTAGAAATTATTTCAAAAAGACACAACCCAAACACTACAACTATAATCTGTATTATATCCATGTGTCTGAAACTTTTATATTATGCTCTAATATACTATCTTCCTTATCAAACATAAAATCTGCTTCTACCTTTTTTCCATTTAAAACATGGGGCATCCAATGAATATCATCTGGCCACATATTTTGATATGGAATTTCACTTAAAGAAAACCATTCTGGCTTCATTTCTTCTGATTCTATTGGTTCGCCTTCCCATTCTTTTGCAATAAACAATGTTACTGTTTGATTCCATTCTGGTTTATTAGCAAATTTAAAATTAAAAATACCGGCTTTCTCTAGATTTTTAGCTTCTATGCCAACTTCTTCTTTGGCTTCTCTTATAGCAGCATCTATAATTTTTTCTCCAAATTCAACCTTACCTCCTACGCCATTCCACCTGCCCACACCAAAACCTCGCTTTTTCATAGCTAAAAGAATTTTGTCTTCTTTTAATAATAAACAAAGAGTTGCTTGCTTCATTAAAATTATTTATTTTGATTTTTTCTTGCTGAAATAAAAAATATAAAGTATTTCTAATATTCCTACTGTATTTATTATCAAAAGTGCAATAAACCAGGGCTTGCTTTCATTTCGTGCTGCCGCCCAAAGAGCAATTCCTTTCCAAATTATTGACCAAATCATTATAACGCTAAACAAAACAAAAAAACCCGCTGGAACTGTTGAATAGCCCATCACATTTATAAATTGTTGATATATTGGATCCATATTAATTAAATAATTTAATAATATTAACGATATTTATTTATTTCGTAGCCTGCAACCCCAAAGGATACAGCTACATTTAACGATTCTTTTTGCCCCGACATAGGCAAAAATATTATTTTATCTGCTTTTTTTAATATAACCTTAGAAATTCCTTTTACTTCATTACCCAATATTAAAGCCAACGGAAAACTTGGCTTAAATTTTGTATAATTAATTGCTTTTTTATCTAATTCTAATGCTATTATATTTATTTTACCTTTTTTTAATTTGTCTAACAACCTACCAGTTTGCTTAAAATATTCAAACGGAATTCTATTTTCTGCCCCTAGAGCAGTTTTACTAATTTTATGATGTGGCGGTTTTCCGGTTATTCCACACAAAAATATTTTAGAAACTCCCAAAGCATCGGAAGTTCTAAAAATAGAACCCACATTTTCTAAACTTCTTATATTATCGCAAATCACATAAAATTCCTTCATTTTTATATTTTATGCTTTTTACCTCCCAAATACACCTACAACCTAGTTTCACCTCGACGCCATCATGGTAGCAAGTTGAGCTTGCAAGAGTTGTAATACTTGCGTGATCAAAACAATAAGTTGTTGTCTTAGCTCAATAATTAATGTTGCATTGTCTTTTACTATGGGTTTTTGCACGGCCGTTGCGGGCATACCACCACCAGCAACAATGCAATTTGCACCAGACAAGATGTATCCTGATTCACATGTTGCTGGTCCACAAGTTGGATAAATATTATATGTTACTGTATGTTCAATCGTGGGACAGGTCTCCTCTTCTACTAAAAATGTGTGCGAAGAATATGTACCTGTGTAGGTAAAAACTATCTGGCCGTTTTCGTCGGAAGTACAGATACCATTATTGCAGTTATCTCCAATAATGGTATCTAGGGCTATTACATTGTCAATTTTAATACTATATGTGGTGCTTGATTTAAGGTCACCAATAGTATGCATAACATTCTCAGCATTACTAGATGACTCTGTCCATTGTTTATTAGCCAAGTCTGTCCAAGAAGAAACTAAAACATCAACTGAACCTGATTCAGGAGTAATTTCCATATTAGCAGTTGAAATCGAGGCATTTGAATTAGCTGATATAGAGTTTGTAGTAAAAGTTGTTGTTGAAGCACTATCTATATTAGTAGAAATTCCTAAGAAAGGCCTGTTAACTGACGTAAGAACCGTTTGAGTTGTAGTAGCAGAAGTTAAGCTTGGATTTTCTAATTCAATAGTGATGTTATTATTGTCTGCGGAGTCCGTTGTTGCAGACAGTAAATTAACTTCATCGTTAGAAATAGTTTTAACTGGAACGGCCGAAGCATAAGAATAATTAAAATCTACATAAGAAGGCAAATCGGGAGTGGATCGCCAGTAGGAGTTTAAACCACCTGACTTTACCGAAAACCAATACCAAGAACGAGGGTAGTCTGCAACCCAATTAATACCTGAAAAAGATGTGTCATTTTCGGTATAATCAACAACGCTGTCTGCAAATTGGCTTTGATCAACAGTTCCTTCATATGTAGCAAATCTTTGAATACCGACATATCCATTAGTAGCATGGGTTTGTTTATACCAGCTATGAATATCAACTGAATTTAAGTTAGAAAAATAATAATCTGGAATTTCATCAGGGGAGTTTTGAACCCAACCCCCACACTGCCACCACTCTTCCTCGGTTGGAGCTGTAGAAACCATAGCTTTAACATCGCCATGGACCAGACTATTTTTCGGCTGACCATGTGTTGTATTAACATCGCGGAGATAGAATCTCTTTGTAGTGCTATCTGTATCTCCAACTATAAAGGCATAATTTCTTTTTTCATAATTGCCAGAGGTATCTGTAACTTTTATTGTTAAAGTATAGACGCCTGATTTTATGACTTCAAAATTACCTTGGACATTATTATCAGCTTCGCTAGTTATGACTACTGTTTCTTGTGGATAAGTTGCTACTGTATATGTACAATCGTTACAGGCGGTAGAATCAACATTCAACATATCAAAATCAAAAGAAATTGTATCATTTACGGCTATGGTTTGATCAATATCTGTAAAAGAAACCATCGTATTGGTTAAGCTGTGTAAAAAAGAATTGGTTACCCATGAATTATTGCTATTTAAATTATAAATGAGTTTTTGGTTAAAAAGTAAATTATTGCTAGTTAGAGTGTTGGAGGAAGAAGATGAAAGATAGATGCCAATAGAATTTGAATTAACTGTATTGCTAGTTAGGGTGTTGGAGGAGGAAGAGGCAAGAGAGATGCCACGGTTATTTAAATTGGCCGTATTACCAGTTAGAGTGTTATTCTCGGAAGTAGAGGCAAGAGAGATGCCATAGTAGCTATTTGAATTAGCCGTGTTACCAATTAAGTTATTATCGGAAGAGGTGGAGAGAGAGATACCATTTAAGTTGTTTAAATTAGTTGTATTGCTGGTTAATATGTTGGAGGAGGAGGTGGAGGGAAGATAGATGCCATAATCGTTTGAATTAGCTGTATTGCTAGTTAGGGTGTTGGAGGCGGAGAAAAGAGAAATGCCATAATCGTTTGAATTAGCCGTATTACCAGTTAGAGTGTTATTGCCGGAGGTGGAAGAAAGATAGATGCCGTGGTTGTTATTTAAATTAGCCGTATTGCTAGTTAATATGTTATTGCCGGAAGAGGAGGAAAGATAGATGCCGATAGTATTTGAATTAACTGTATTGCCATTTAGGGTGTTGGAGGAGGAAGAGGAAAAATAGATGCCATAAAGACTTGACGTGACATTATTGTTAACTATAGAACCAGAGTTCGCAGAATTAGTATAATAAATACCATATTCAAAATCAGTTATAATAATATCTGTTGTAGTGACATCGTCATAGCCATCGTTATAAATACCATAATTAGATGTGTCGTCATCTCCGTCAATCGTAAAACCGCCACCATCAATAGTGATGCTGTTTGAACCAAACAATAATCCATGAGCAGTGCAGTTTAAATTACCCGTTAAAGTATAAGTATAATCAGCTGCTCCTTTTACAGTGTCTCCGCAAACACACACCGCATCAGTAACACCGTTTAAATCTACATCTCCACAATCAGCCGCAAAGGCTAAATGCGGAAAAGCAAACATTATAGTTAAAATAATAACTACTAAAGAAAAACGTACTATTTTATAATCTAAAATATTTTTTACCATTCTCTGAACATTGTCATTTATATATTATTCTATTTTATGCTTTTTATAACAAAAAACAACCCTTTTTAGAGTTGTTTAATCTATAGCAAGACAATAAACTAAGGCGAGGCAATAAACTCAGAGCGAGGCAATGAATTCGAAGCGTGCCCTGCAGGCAATTTTGCTTGGTCCCGCGAAGCGGGAAAATTGCCGAAGCCTGAGTGAGTTGCGCGCTGGCGCAACGAATGCTAGCGGAGAATCATTGCCGAGCGAAAATTTTATTGCCGAGCGAAAATTTATTTTTGTTCGAATCTTTTTTCTATTTCTGGCCAGTTTACAACATTCCACCAAGCTTTTAAGTAATCTGCACGTACATTTTTGTATTGCAAATAATAAGCATGTTCCCATAAATCGTTTCCCATAATTGGTTTGTGACCATCGCTAATAGGATTGTCTTGGTTTGCAGTTGAAATAATTTCTAATTCGCCAGATTTATTTTTAACCAGCCATACCCATCCAGATCCAAATCTTTTTAAGCCCTCATCATTAAATTTTTGTTGAAATTCTGCAAAGCTTCCAAATTGTTTTTCTATTTCCTCAGCTAATTTACCGCCGGGCACAAGACTGCGCCCGGTTTCGGCGGCAGGGCAAGTAATTTCCCAAAACATTGAGTGATTCACATGCCCACCGGCGTTATTTCTTACAGCTATGCGTATATCTTCGGGAATATCTTGTAAATTCATTAATAATTCTTCTGAAGATTTTTTAAATAACTCTGGATATTTCTCAATAGCTGTATTTAAATTATTAACATAAGTTGCATGATGTTTATCATGATGAAGTTTCATAATTTCTTCTGAAATATATGGCTCTAGGGCATTGTATGCATATGGTAAATTGGGTAATATATATTTTTCCATAATTGTATTTTTTCTAATTTTCGTCTGCGCGAGAACAAGCTGGGCAATGAATTAATAAACGGCTTGCCATTTTTTCCTTTTTATCTTCACTTACTCTTGAATTACTTAACCAAATTTCAAATTCAGCTGCACATCTACTGCACTGCTCTGCATTTGTTATTATTTTTTGTTTTGCATATTTTGTTTTCATATCTTTTAGAAACATTAGTTAGCAACAAGATTCGCCCGAGGGCATTTTAAATTCTTCCCTCTCGCCGTACTCTTGTTTTTTACCTTTGTGCCATTGTTGAACAGGCCTTATATAGCCTACTACCCTAGAATAAACTTCACAGGGTTGATAATTTGTTAATGCTGGGTTTTTTGCATAACAATTATCACATTTTAAAATGTTTATTTTTTCTCCGGAGTTATCATACACTAAATAAACTCCTCCTTGTATTTCTTCGTTATTAATTGATAGTTCTTTGCCACAATCATGGCATGTATTTTCATTTTTTATTTCCATATTTTTTTATTATTTTTTAAGCGAGGCAGTTAATTTTCAGCGTATTTCAGGACACAAAGTGCCTGACCAAGCCATTTAGACGCGAAGCGTATCAATGGCGTTAGCAGAAAATTGACTGCCGAGCGATAAAAAGTTTATTACCAAGCGATAATTATTTACAATTCTTGCAAGTGCCGTAAAAATTTATCTTATAACTATTTATTGAGCCGACCTTTACTTTCCTATTTCTTAAAATTGAACACCCAACACATTCATCCATTACGTCATATACATTGCCACATTCCTCACATATAAAATGCGCATGATTAGATATATCAGCGTCAAAGTGCACTGTATCTTTAGTATCAATAACTTGAATTTCTCCCTTTTTTTTAAAATTATTTAAAACCCTATAAACAGTACCTTGGCTTATATTCGGCAATTTCTTTTTAACCTCTTTATATACAATTTCAGCCGTAGGATGAGTTTTTACGCTCATTAGATATTTTAAAATAAAACTTTTTTGCGCTGTCATCCTTTCCCCGCTTACAACAGCAGATTTTTTTACATTTATCATAATTTTTTTAAATATTACTATTAATAAAGACTCCTAATTAAATTATATTACTAACAAAACCCCGCGTCAAGCTTTACAATCTTATATATGTTGGTTCATTATTCTTATAAGTATCTAAAATTATTTCTCTTACTTGACTGGCATCTTTAGGATAAAATCTTTTTATATTTGGTAAATTTTTAAGTAAATCTTCTTCATTTTCTTTTCCCAATAAGTTATGAGACATGCCTTGAAACCTGTAATGTATATTGCCCACTGCTCCTATAAGCTTAACATTTAAATTATCATAACAAATATCGTTTCTTAACTGTTCGTAGTTCCTCATAATCACAAATGGAACCATAGAATAAACATAAGGCTTCCAACCACTTTTGGCTAATCCTGCGGCTATACCCATAAAAGATTGCTCGGTTATTCCTGCATTAATATATTGCTTAGGATATTTTTCTTTAAAAATTTGCATATAAGAAAAACCAACATCTCCCACAATTAGAATAATTTTTTTATCTTTTTTAACCAGCTCTTCTAAGGTTTCCATAAATACTCCCCTAGAATTTCTGGCTACTTTTTCTTTTACAACTTCTCCGGGCAAACCATTTTCAAACCCAGGAAGTGATGATAAATTATCTTTCATTTAATTCTTTTAATGCTTTAATATAATTTTCTTTGTCTATGTTTTTATAATGCCACTCTAATTTTTTTTCAAAAAATGAAACCCCCTTACCCTTAACTGTTCTAGCAATAATAACTAAAGGTTTTTTTCTTGCACTGCTAAAACTATAATTTATTGCTTTTTCTATTTCTTTATAATCATGACCATTTATTTCAATTACATCCCAATTAAAAGCTTTCCATTTATCAACTAATGGTTCCATATTTAAAACTTCTTTCGTGGCGCCCATAGCTTGAAAGTTATTACAGTCTACAATAACAGTTAAATTATTAAGTTTGTGTTGAGCAGCTAAAGCTGCTGACTCCCAGGTAGTTCCACAATCTAGCTCTCCGTCAGACATTAACACATATGTTTTCCATTTTTCTTCTGATAATTTGGCTGCCAAAGCCATGCCCAATGCTATAGGAAGCCCATGCCCCATAGCTCCTCCGGCAACTTCTACTCCTCTAATATCTGGTTCAGCCAAACCTATATACTTAGATCCTGGCCTAGCATATGTTTCTAAATCTTCTTTAGGAATAACTCCTTTTTTAGACAAAAAATAATATAAAGAAGCCGCTGCCCACCCCTTAGATAAAAGGAATCTATCTCTATCTTTGCTAAGATTTTTGTCTATATTTAATTTAGAAAATAAAACTGACAAAACATCAATGCAAGAAAAATTTGACCCAATATGAGAAGCTCCAGATAAGTGCACCATTTCTAAAACTTTTTTACGAGCATCATTGGCAATTTTTTTATAATCTTTCATATAATTAGTCCTATCTAACTATTAATATTCCTATTTGACCTTTCATTCTGTGGTAGCCGTTTCCAACACTACAATAAAATTCAAAAGTTCCTTTTTTGTCTGCTGTAAACTCAATTGTATCGCTTTCACCCGTTTTTATTGTTTTTGTTCCAATGCCACCAAAATCAACAAACATTAAATTATGAGTTCCGCCGGCATTGGTAAAAATAATTTTTACTTTATCTCCTTGCTTAACTGATATTTCATTTGGAGCAAAATAAAAACTTCCGCCAACAATATTAAATGTTAAATTAGTTGGTTCGTGGTCATTAATTCCCAGTTTCAACTGAGCTGATTGCTCTGCAGTTAAATCTGCGGGGATATGAGGTTTCATAAAGTCTTCTTCTATTACTACTGGTTGTTGATTTGTATTATTCTCCAATGAACTTATTTGTTTTTGACTTCCTCCATTAACTAACAAAAAAACAATAGCCACTAGCAAAAGTGCGATAATGCCCAGCGATATTTTATTTACTTTTTCCATATTTTTATATATTTATTAATTTTATTAATGATAATAATTACTAATTAGATTATATTATTATTAAATAACCCTGTCAACCCAACGCTTAATAAAGTTATTCACAGTTGACTGAGTTCCTTATTAATAATAAAATTATATTATCCTTAATAATAACAATTATCAACTAAGAATAAATACTATGGAAATTTACGTAACAAAAAGAGACGGCTCAAAAGAAATTTTTGATGCTAACAGAATTAACAAATCTATTGAAAGAGCTTGTTTTGGATTAGATGATCCTATAAGCAAGGTTGTACAAATTGCTTCAGAAACTCAACTAATGCTTTACAACGGAATAACAACCGAAGAACTAGATTTTGCAACAATAAATTCTGCTCTACAAAATATTCAAGAAGATACTTCTTATGACAAAGTAGCCACTCGCCTACTTTTAAAAACTGTATATAAAAGAATTTTCGGGGATTATGGGGAAAATAACAATATTCTTGAAGAAAAATATAAAAAATATTTTGTAGAACACATAAAAAATAATGTTGAGTTGCAAATTTTAGACAAAAGAATGATAGAGAAGTTTAATTTAGAAGAATTATCAAATTCGCTAAATATTAAAAAAGATGAACTTTTTAAGTACGCAGGCGCGTCAACTCTATTTAATAGATATTCAATAAAAGATAGCGAACAAAAACCAATTGAAACTCCCCAGTATTTTTTTATGAGAGTTGCTATGGGCCTTTCATATAACGAAGACAACCCAACCAAATGGGCTATAGAATTTTATAATAAAATGTCTAACTTAGAATATATAGCCGGAGGGTCTACTAATATTGGAGCTGGAACAACAAGACCAGCTTTATCAAATTGTTTTTTATTAGAAATTCAAGATGATATAGAGAATATAGCAAAATCAGTTTCTGATGTAATCAAAATATCTAAATCAACCGGAGGAATTGGGGCCTCTATTACTAAACTAAGAGCTAGTGGCTCTCCTTTGTCTTCTAACAACACCACCTCATCTGGGCCAACTCCTTTTGCAAAAATCATAGATACTGCTATTAGAGCTATACAAAGAGGTGGCAAGAAAAAAGGAGCTTTATGTTTTTATATGGAAAATTGGCACATTGATTTTCCAGATTTTTTAATGTGGAAACATAACGCCGGAGATGATTATCTAAGAATGCGCACTGCCGATACTGCTGTGTTTATATCAGACGAATTTATGAAGCGAGTTAAAAATAAAGACAACTGGTATATGTTTGACCCAAAAGAAACTCCCGACTTAAACGAATTATATGGAAAAGCATTTTCAAAAAGATATGTAGAATATATAGAAATGGCTGAAGCTGGAAAATTAAGGGTTTTTTCAAAAGCACCAGCAGAAGAACAATATAGACAAATTCTTGTAATGCTTCAAGCAACATCACACCCTTGGCTCACATTTAAAGATCCTATTAATGTAAGGGCTTTAAATAACAATACAGGAACCATTCATATGTCTAACCTTTGCACCGAAATATGCTTGCCCCAAGACAAAGATAATATTGCTGTATGCAATTTAGCATCAATAAATATTTCAGCCCACATAGAAAATGCAAAGGTAAACTGGAAAAAATTAGAACAAACAGTAAGGCTATCTGTAAGACAATTAGACAATTTAATAGATATAAACTTACTACCTATACCAGAAGCTGTAAAATCTGACATAGAAAATAGGGCTATTGGATTGGGAGTTATGGGTTTTTCTGAAGCAGTAGAATTGCTTAAACTAGGCTATGAAGATGAAGAAACTTTTGAATTAGCTGATAAAATATTTGAATTTATAAGTTATTTTGCCATAGATGAAAGCGCAAATTTGGCTACAGCTAGAGGCAGTTATAAAAATTTTCCTGGTTCTGGTTGGTCAAAAGGAAAAGTTCCTTTTGATACAATATCTGATTTAGAAAATGAAAGAGGAGAAAAATTAGAATTAGACAAAACAAGCCATGCTACAGAATTAGGATTAGATTGGCAAGAACTAAGAAGAAAAGTTCAAAAAGGAATGAGAAACGCCACTCTTATGGCTGTAGCGCCCAATGCAAACATTGGATTATTAGCAGGCACTACTCCGGGAATTGACCCTAGGTTTGCCCAAGTATTTTCAAGAAATAAAATATCCGGAAAATATTTAGACATAAACCATAATTTAGTTAAAGAATTAAAAGAAATTAAAATATGGGACGAAGTTAAAAAAGAAATTATAGAAAAACAAGGAGATATTTTAGATATCGAAAAAATACCAGAAAATATCAAAAAAAGATACAAATCTGCTTTTACAACCTCGCCCTATGCTTTTATAGAAATTGCCGCCCGTGCCCAAAAATGGGTTGACCAAGCATTATCGCGTAATATGTATTTAGAAACAAGAATTACCGAAGAAATTATGGATATTTATTCAAATGCATGGAAAAAAGGACTAAAAACTACTTATTACTTACATATGAAACCTAGGCACACAGCCGAGCAAAGCACTGTGTCTATAAATAAAAGAGAGAAAATGGGAAGAGTAGGTTTTTCCGCCTTCGCTACGGCTTCCGCCGACGCTAAAGCTTTGGCGGACAAGGGCTCTGTTGAAGATGAGGCTGAATATGAAGCTATCATGGCTAAAGTTTCTGCTACTCGTGGGCCAGAAGACCCACAAGAAAAGTTTTTATGCGACAGTTGTCAGTAAAAAATATTAATTACAAAAAATTATGCCACTAATAGGAAAAGCCTCACCAAAAGATTATAATATTCATCCTTCTATATACCCTTGGGCCAGAGAATTATATGACCAAGCTATAGCAAACACATGGTACCCCCACGAAATACCATTAAAAGAAGATCTAGAAGATTGGGCAACCATGACCGACGACGAAAAATATGCGGTAGAATTTGTAATGTCTTTTTTTAATCCAGCTGAATTAATAGTAAACAGAGTTTTGGCTTTAGGGGTTTATCCTTATTTAAAATCAGCTGAATGTCATTTATATTTAGCCAAACAAATGTGGGAAGAAGCAAATCATTGCGTGGCCTTTGAATATGTTTTAGAAACTTTACCAATAGATAGAACAAAAGTTTATGAAGCTCATATGGTTACTCAATCTATGAAAGATAAAGAAGATTATATAAATGATTATGTAAGCCGTATGACAGAAGATACTTATGACGTTACCACAGTAGAAGGTAAAAAAGATTTTATAAGAAATCTTGTAGCCTATAATATAGTTATGGAAGGAGTTTGGTTTTATTCTGGATTTATGGTTATGTTATCTTTTAGACAAAGAAATAAATTAAGAAATTTAGGATCTATGATTAATTGGGTTTTAAGAGACGAAAGCTTACATTTAAAATTTGGGATTAATTTAGTTTTAACTTTATTAGAAGAAAACCCAGAAATAGTATCTGCCGAATTTGCAGAAGAAATAAAAAATATAATTATTAAAGGTGTTGATTTAGAAACTCAATATAATAAAGATTTATTCCCCCGGGGCATTTTAGGATTAAACGCAGATTATGTAAACCAATATGTGCAATATGTAGCCGACAGAAGAATGGAAGAATTAGGATTTTCTCCACATTATAATGTTACTAATCCGGCTAAATGGATGACAACTGCTACAGATGTTTACGAATTAGTAAATTTCTTTGAGTCTCAAAATACAAACTACGAAGTGAATTCTAAATCTTATAACCTGCCTGACCGGCAGGCAGGTACCGAAAAACCAAAAGAATCATAATCAAAAAACACTCCTCAGGAGTGTTTTTTGATTTAGATTTCGCCTTTTTTTATTTTTTCGCGTATATTTTCTACAAAAGTATTGAAATAATATAAGTTGTGGAAAGTTAAAAGCTTCATGCCGGTTATTTCGCCTGCTTTTAACAAATGGCAAATATAATCTTTTTTATAATTCAAACAAACATCACAAACACAACCTTTATCTAAAGGCTCATTTTTATTTAAAAACTTTGTTTGTTTTAAATTTAATTTTCCTTGAGAAGTAAAAGCAATCCCTCGTCTTGCATAATGCGTTGGAACAGTACAATCAAAAGTATCGGCACCAGATTTTATAATTGACTCCATATCTTCTAAATAACCTACTCCTAAAAGATGCCTTGGTTTTTTTTCTGGCAATTCGTCTACCACCCAGCCTATCATTTCTCCCATTTTCTTTTTATCATTTCCAAATTCTCCGCCAATTCCAAATCCATCAAAGTCCATAGCACCAATTGTTTTGGCGCTTTCAATTCTTAAATCTTTAAATTTAGACCCCTGAACAATTCCATACAAAGCTTGCTTGGATTTTTTAGCTTTCAAGCAAATTTCTGCCCATTTATGAGTTTTTTCTAAAGATTTTTTAACATAATCATATTCTGCTAAGGGAGCTGTGCATTCATCAAAAGCAAAAATAATATCTGCCCCTATTTTCTCCTGTATTTTAATAGATTCTTTGGGGCCAATAAATAATTCATCTCCATTTATTGGCGAACGAAAAATTACCCCGTCGTTATTTATTTTTATTTGCTTTGGCTGTGTACCTGCACTAATTGAGCGAGGCAATAAATTTTTTTGAGACGAATGGGCACCGTCAGCAGACGGGTTGAGACGAGAAAAAATTTGATTGCCGAGCGCTAATTTACTACCCAATCCGTAGTCTGTACCAAAGCCCAAAGAAAAAACCTGATAGCCACCGGAATCTGTCATTAGGGGCTTTTTCCAATTCATAAATTTATGAATTTTACCGGCTTTTTCTACAATTTTCTCGCCCGGTTTTAAATGTAAATGAAATGTATTAGAAATTAAAATTTGTGATTTTGTTGCTTCTACTTCTTTGCTTTCTAAGGTTTTTATAACTGCTTGTGTTGCAACCGGAACTAAACACGGCGTTTCAACAACACCGTGCTCTGTTTCTAAAAATCCCAACCTCGCCCTGCTTTTATTAGATTTTTTTAATATCTTAAAATTCATTTAAATTATTTATATGATGGAACTAATATTAAGATGCCAATTAAAATTACCATTATTAATCCTAAAACACCTAATAACCAAATTTCTTTTTTCATAAAATATAATCCGAATGTCATCCAAATAAATCCGAATGCCACGAATTAAATTCATCGTATTCGAAACATTAGAATGATTCGTAGATTTGTATTGTCTAGATTTATATTACCTGTTAAATGAAAAATATCAAAGGCCTGCCTGCCGGCAGGCAGGCTTGACATAGACTCATAAACAAAGTATAATAAAAATAACTAACAAGTCGCAAAACGACCTGCTAGGAATTAAAAAGGTCGTTTTACTATTTATTAGGCACGCGCCTATAAAAGAAACAAAAAATGTTCGACAGAAACAATAATAATGGAGGTTTTGTCAAAAGAGAGCCTGTTAAAGGAAACTGGAAATGCTCCGAATGCGGAGTAGAAATTACAGAGCTTCCTTTTGAACCAGCTCCCGACAGACCAATCTATTGCAGAGAATGCTGGTCTAAAAAAAGACCTCCAAGATTCAGCAGATAATTGAATCGAAAATAATCCCCTTCTTGGGGGTTATTTTTTTATAAAAAATTTGTATAATTTTTTAATAGTGATACAATAAAAAAAAATAAAGTAAAAAAATAATGAACAAAGAAAAAAAAGATCTTCTAAAAAAAATACAAAATACTTATTGTAGGTTAAGAGCATCTAAAATAGAAGGCGTAGGAATTTTTGCTATAAGAGATATTCCAAAAGGAATAAATCCATTTTACGGAGTAAGAAAAGAAAAATGGATTAAATTTAATAAATCAGAAATAGAAAATTTAGACGAATCTATATTAGAAATGGTTAATAGCTTTTTTGTTGTTAATAAAGATGGGTCTGTTTACATGTCTGATTGCGGTCTTCATGGGATGAATGTATCTTATTTTTTAAATCATTCTAAAAAACCTAATGTTACAACAAATAAAAATGGCGAAAATTTTATTACCTTAAGAAAAATCAAAAAGGGTGAAGAATTGTCAGTTTCATATTCAATTTACGCCCATAATGAAAAATATAAAATTTAACTATGAGCAACGAAAATGGTAATGGTAACGGCCATATCAATGGAAACGGAAAAAATAATTTACCAGATGCAAAGGTTTTACCTGAAAAAATAATTAGAAAATTTTTATTTGTAAGCTGGGAAAGCTTATCAGGAGATTTAGCATGGCAAATTAAAAGAGAGGGCCACGAAGTTAAAATTTATATAAAATCAGAAAAAGATAAAGACGTTTACGATGGTTTTTTAGATAAAGTAGATGATTGGAAAAAATATATTGATTGGGCAGATGTTATTGTTTTTGATGATGTGGGATTTGGCCCAACTGCCGACGAATTAAGAAAATCCGGCAAATTAATTGTTGGCGGATCAGCTTATACAGATAAACTAGAAGAAAATAGAGAATTTGGTCAAGCAGAAATGAAAAGAGTTGGAATGCTAACGCTTCCCCACTGGGATTTTTCTGATTATGAAACAGCCCTAAAATTTATTGAAGAAAATCCAGGAAGATATGTTTATAAACCTTCTGGATTTACCGGCTCTGATGTAAAAGGGCTTTTATTTATTGGCAAAGATGAAGACGGAAAAGATTTGCATGAAATAATAAGATCAAACAAAAAAGTATTACAACAACGGGTTAAACAATTCCAACTTCAAAAATTTGCCTCGGGCGTTGAAATAGCAGTTGGTGCATTTTTTAATGGAAACGATTTTATTTATCCGCTACATGTTAATTTTGAACATAAAAAATTATTTCCAGGAGATATTGGGCCATTTACAGGAGAAATGGGAACTTTAGGTTATTTTTCTGGACCAAATACAATATTTAGAACCACTTTAGAAAAAATGCGGGAAGATATAAAAAAATCAGGTTACGTAGGATATGTTGATATAAATTGTATTGCTAACGCCCGAGGAATATACCCCCTGGAATTTACCTGTAGGTTTGGATACCCAACAATATCTTTACAAATAGAAGCAATTACTAGCGAATGGGGCGAATTCTTATATAAAATTGCTAAAGGAGAAAATTACGATTTAAAAACAAAAAAGGGCTTTCAAATATGCGTGGTATGCTCGGTTCCACCATTTCCCTATAATGATAAAGATGAAATGGCCATATATAAAGACCTTTCAATTATTTTTAAAAAACCTAATTTAGACGGCGTGCGTCTTGGAGATGTAAAATTAGTTGATGGAAGCTGGCAAATAGCTGGAGAAACCGGCTACTCATTAATAGTAACTGGCGCTGGCACAACCGTAGAAGATGCTAGAAAGCAAGTTTACAGCAGAATAGAAAATATATTGTTACAAAATATGTTTTATAGAACAGACATAGGAATGGGCTGGAATGAAGATTCTGATAAATTACAAACCTGGGGATATCTTTATTAACTCGTTTATAAAAAAACAAAAACCCCAATATTGGGGTTTTTGTTTTGTATTTTTAGTTTCTACCTAACTTTGGAAAAACTACTACCAAATAAATTGCTGACAATCCTACCAATACATATACAATATTGGTTAAAGCTGATCCCTCTCCTAAAAGCATCGTAACCAAGTTCCAACCAAATGCTACCAACAACCAATTTAACCCTCCTACAATTACCAATACTAATGCTACTAAATCTAAAGTATTAAATTTCATGATTATATTTCGATTTTATAAATTAATTTTAAAATCGACCTTTAGTGCCAACAAATGGCTCTTAATATATTATACCACAAAAAATAACGTCAAGTCTTGTAGCTCATTCTATAAATAAACTTGCTGTATCACCCACTTTTAATTTTATATTTTCTGCTATGCCCGCGTTAACCTCTAAAACATACTTAGCTTTTGCTAGCGAGCCAACTGTTGGACATATTAAAACTTTTACCTGCCTGCCGGCAGGCAGGCAGGGCTGAACATTATTAGCAATAAAAATTATTTTTCTATTTTCGTTTATCCAAATTATATCTAATGGTATTAAAGTATTTTTCATCCAAAAAGGATAAACGCCTTCTTTTTCAAAAATAAAAAGCATACCCTTGTCTGCATCTAGTTGGTTTCTGTTCATTAGACCTTTTGCTCTTTCTGATTCTGTTTTAGCAATTTCTACAGAAAAACAATTCTCTTTAAAACATACTTTGTTGTTTATACTTTGCAAGGTTCCTGGAGACAATAAAATATTAGCTGAATTAAAAAAGATAAAAATTATAATAATAATTATAACTATTAAAAAAAATATTTCTAATATCATTTTCATATTATTACTTAGATTTTATTCTTTGCTGTACGTTGCTACTAGTTAATTCTTTTATGGCGTTATTAGCAATCCATTTGGAGCTCTTGTAATTTAATGTTTGAATTTTTTTAGCAAGAATTATTGCTTCTTTATTAAGAGATACATTTCTTTTACCAATTTGCCTTAACGCCCAATTTACCGCCTTTTTAACAAAGTTTCTCTCATCGTTTGAAGCTTTTTCTATTAAAGGAAAAAACTTTATAAAATCTTGGTCTTTCATTTTTTTATTATGAACAGATAAAGTTGCCATTAATGTAAACGCTGTTCTTTTTTCAAACTCTTTTTTTCTTTTACTAAATTCAAAAACTTTTTTATATACAAACTCTGTTTTATCAAATAGATTTCCACAAACTTGATCTACTATATCCCATGAATCAAAACTTCTAGTCCATTTTTCCATTTGCGCGTTTGTTAATTTTTCTGCATCAGCAACAAAACCAGCCAATAATCTTGCCTCGTGAATTCCAGAATCCCATAACTCTAAAGCTAAATTATGATCTTTTTTAATAATTTTAGCCATTTTTCTTAACTTTGGCACAGAAACACCATAAACTTTTGTTTTTGGCCGTATACCAAAACGAGCCATGCCTTCAACATTTTTAGGATTTTTTAAAAATCTTAATTCTTGTAAAATTTCTTCGTATTTCATATTTATTAATTTTAGCATCTCAATAGGCTCAGTGTAAATAAAAACCGGCTTTTTGCCAGTTTTTTATGCTTATTTTGTTCTTTTATTAAGCTTTGTTCTTTTTCTTTTTTTGACTCGTCTACCAAGTCTTTTTTTATTGGCCCAAGTTGGCATAATTTTTATTTTTTAAAAATGATTTTTCGCGACCATTTATATTATAAGTATACCACAAATTTAATAAAATTGGTAATAGACTTGAACAAACATAAATGATATAATATGAATAATATGGATTTTATAATTCTAATTTATATAATTTTGGGCTTATTGCCCAGTTCTATCTGGCTTTCTTTTTACTTAAAAAAAGACTTACACCCCGAACCAAAAAGAATGATATTAAAAATATTCTTTTGGGGCGCCTTAATAACTATTCCTGTTTTTTTTGTACAAATAGGTCTTACTTATTTATTAGGATTAATAAATTTAGGTTCTTTGTTTGAAGATATTATATATTGGTTTGTTATAATCGCCTTTTCAGAAGAATATTTTAAATATTTAGTGATTAGAGTTAAAATATTTAACAGTCCTCACCTAGACGAACCTTTAGATGCAATGCTTTATATGGTTGTTTCGGCCCTAGGATTTGCTGCAGTAGAAAATATTCTTTATTTATTCTCTCCTGCTGGTAGCATGTCTTTTGATGATACAGTGAATAGGGCTATTTTTATGGCTTTAATACGCTTTGTGGGAGCTACATTTTTACATACTCTATGCTCTGCACTTATTGGATATTATCTGGCTATTTCGTTCTCTAAATCTAAAAAGAAATACCTACCATTTATAACGGGGTCATTTATGGCTGTATTTTTTCACGGACTTTATAATTATTCTTTAATGACATCTAATAGTAATTTCAAAATAGTTGTTCCTATTGTTATAATATTGGTTCTTGCCACTCTGGTATTCTCAGGATTTTCAAAACTTAAAAAAATGGCCAGCATCTGCAAAATATCATAATCTATATAATATAACACCACAACAAAAAACCGCGCTGAGTTTGTCAAAGCACGGTTTTTTATTATAAAACTTTGTTTATTATCTTACGTATTTAAACCAAAATATATATATTATTCCTAAAATTATTATAAAAGAAATAATCCAAATAAAATTTACAATAAACCATTCCCCAAAGCTATCTACATTAAAATTTTTAAAAGCGCCCAAAAGCCCTGCTGCCGCATAATTATCTAAATTTTCCGTTGACCCGCCAGTTTTTGTGGTAATTGTATTATTTAAACTTGTATTAGTAGAATTATTTTCTGTGGTCAAATTGTTAGAATCATCTGCAGTGCTATCCTGCGGAGATATTTGATAATTATTCTCTATGTTTTCAACTTCACTATTGCCAGCAATCTCATTTTTACTAACCTGACTATTATTTTGTAACAACAATTTGTCTTGGCCAGAAACAGTAGCAAATGAATCGCTTTTATATAAAGAAGGCAAATTATTGCCACTAGGATCAGCCACATCTGTGCTAACATATAAATAGTATTTTGTATCTAAACTTAAGTCTGAATCTGGTTGCAAGCGGGCTTGTTTTCCCCCGTTAGCAATTATAACTGTAGCGGGCACCAAAATATCATTAGAATATTTTCTTAATTGGATATTATCATTATTTATAGTTGTTATATCCATATTTTTTGAGAAATTTATATATGGAATAACATTCAAAGAAATATTTTCTGCACCACCTAATGGATATTGAGATACAACAACAGGAGCTGTGCTATCTGCCGGATTAAACACAACACGTGAGCTATCATTAACATTACCGTAAGAAGCAACCAAATTAACTGTTCCTGGAGTTTTTTTACTCAATAAAGATTTACCAACTCCACCTTCAAGTGTTACTACCGATGGATTTAATGATCCGCCACCATCTACTGATAAGACTATGTGAGATGAGCTATCATCAACTATATTATCAAATTTATCTTTTCCTGTAATCTTAATTTCGCTTGAATGGCTAGTATCAACCGGACTTTCTGATAAAATAGATAATTTAGCAATTTTACCTGACACAAATTTTATTGGATCTGATTTCCCAATTAGTGCTCCCTCTACCTTAACAGTTATTATTTTTGATTCTGCTTTAGTTGATGACAAATTAATAGTTGTAATTCCTGGATCATCTGCTACATCTGGCTGACTAAGAATATTGTCACTGCCAGAAGTTGAAACACTAACACTAGCGCCTGGAATTATATTTTTATATTTATCTTTACATGTAATTTTTATTACCGCTAATGATATTCCATCTGCTACAACATTAAGCGGGTCTACAGAAATAGAAGAATTAACAGAGTTTGCTACTCCTGGCGATAATTTTATTGGATTTGAAATAGCTTTGCCCGCACTAGAACCAAAAATAATCTGAAAAGAATCTGTGCCAGTATATCCTAAATTTTCAAATGTAGCCAAGCCTTTTAAATTAGTAACTTCTGCCAAACTACCTATTAGCTCGCCCAAACCCGTAGTAACTGCTGTAACAGTAACTCCTCCTACGGGATTATCATTAGCATCTTTTACTAGCAAAACTGGTTGTTGAGACAAAGCACCGTCAACGCTGTTTGTACTAGATGGCTGAACAGTAATTTTAATCGAATTACTATTTTCTACCGCAAAAACGCTGACATTAAAAAACAACGAACCAATTAACACAAATATTAATAAAGGTAATTTCATATTTTTTGATTGTTTATTATTATAATATTATAACATAAGCAAAGGCTTTACAATATAACATATAAGATTTATCATATAATAATTAACCAAATTAATATGAATAAACTATTTTTAAAAAATATTAGTATACTATCAGTTATTTTCTTTTTTACTGGGGCTTCACAAATATATGCAGAAATCCCCGGTAGGTATTTAACAGCTGATGTTGGAGCTGCCGACTTAATGGGAATTGCTTCAAAATATCCCACGCTGTTTTGGTCTGGATTATTTATTTTTCTTATAATCTGCTTAGGATATGGCATTTATTATCTTGTAAAAAGAAACAAAAAATAATTTTAAACTAAATTTATAAAAAAAACAACGTAATTAATACGTTGTTTTTTAGACCTGGGAGGCACAATAGTTTAACTCTCAAACATATTTTTAATTTCTGCTAAGACAACGGGCAGTTCTTTGAATCCGGAGTTTTCGTTAATATGCCCAGCGTTATTCAAAACAATCATCTTTGCGTTAAATCTCTCTGCCATTTTTTGTCCCTGCCACAATGGAACGTGCTCGTCGTTATCAGAATTTATTAATATAATGTGTTTAGTATTTTCTATAATTTTTTTATCGTTTAAATCTGTGGCAAAAAAATTATCCAATTCTGTAAAATGGATTGGCTCAGCAAAACCAGAAACCAATACAACTCCGCCAATTTGAGTATCAAGCGTTTCTAAATATCTTAAAATCGCAATACAACCCAAGCTATGACCCACAAGATAAGTTTGAGGCGTTGCTTCTCCAACTATTTTTTGCAAATACGAAAGCCATTCGGCTAGTTGAGGGGCTTCGGTGTGGGGCATTGCTGGAACAATAACTTCAACCCCTTGCTTTTCTAATTCCTTTTTCAACCAAGGAAACCAGTTTTTAGTTGGGTAGCCCGTATAACCATGAACAATAATAACCTTTTTCATATTTAGAGATTCTTTAATAGCTCTTTACTCCCAAAGCTGCGGGACTTGGACTCGAACCAAGATAACATCCTTCAGAGGGACGTGTCCTACCATTAGACGATCCCGCAGCTTTGAAAACAAACTATTGATTTATAATTTTCCTAAACTCATTGCCTCCTTTTAATTTTTTCAAATAGTTTTCCCTTTTCCTAGCTTCTCCTCTTGTTAGAAAAATTTCATTTTTAATCATAATAAAAGGTCTTCTATTTTTTGTAGATATCACTTGCCCGGTATTATGTTTTTTTATTCTACTATTTAAATTATCGGTTTGCCCAATGTAATACCTAGAATCTTTTAAACTTTTTAAAATATAAACAAAATACATAATGTGTCCTATCCCGCCACAGCGGGACCCCGCTTAGGCGGGGCCATTAGACGACCTCGCAATACGGTTTGTGTTATACCTGTAAGTGTTTTTTGACAACCATTAGGCTAGAAATTACTCCCACTCCTACTCCAAACCCCAATTGTATTAATATAAATGCCCATAAATTAGTTAAGAAAAATCCAAACATATTAAACCCTGGCAAAATAATGGCCATTTTGCCTGACAATAAGCCAGCTGATATACCCGATATAAGTATGCAAACTCCAAAAGCAATTAATCCATAAATTACCCCTTGCACCATAAATGGCCCACGAATAAACCAGTCCGAGGCTCCTACTATTCTCATTGTATTAATTTCTTCTCCAGAACTTTCTATAGCAAGTTTTATAGTATTGTAAACAACTAATATAGCAAGAAATAATAAAATTACCCCAATTATAAGCCCAATCATATTAATATTAGAAGTAATAGAATAAACTTTTTCAATAATATCTTTCTTCTGAGAAAAATCAACGCTATCAACCATGTCGCTAAAATTAGAAGTTTGTAAAAGGTTTGCAATTTGAGCATATTGTAGTGGGTCCCCGTTGGTTGTTATGTTTAAAGATGGCAAAAATGGATTTGTTCCTACTTCTTGCAATGCCTGAGATAAAGTTGAATCAGATTGATGGTTTGTGTTAAATATTTCCAGCGCCTGGTCTTTAGAAACATATTCTATTTTTTTTATATTAGGCGCTAATTTAAAAATTTCATCTTTTATATTTAAAATTTCTTGTTCGCCAACTCCCTCACTAAAATACGCTGTTATATCTATTCTATCCTGAATTTGTGTGGTTAAATATCCCATCATATTTTGAAAGAAAAAAAGTCCGGTTACCAACATAATAGTAATAACCAAAACAAAAATAGCAGCAATAGATATGCCTTTATTTCTACTAAAGTCTTTTACTGCAAAATTAATTATTCTTTTTAAATTTGTTGAAATCATATTTGTTTTCAAAGTTGTTTAATTAAATAATAAATTTACCTTCTGGCTCATCTCTTAATATTTTGCCTTTTTCCAAGGTAATAACTCTTTTGCCTAATTTATTTATTACCTCTCGGTCGTGAGTTGCCAAAATAATTGTTTTACCAGTTTCATTTATTTTTCTTAAAATAGAAATTACTTCGTATGTATTATAAGGATCTAAATTTCCGGTTGGCTCATCGGCAATAATAATATCTGGATGGTTTACAAGGGCCCTAGCAATTGCTAGGCGTTGTTTTTCTCCACCAGAAAGTTCGTGGGGAAAGCTATCATTTTTATTTTCTAAACCTATAACTTCTAATACTTTAGGAACTTCTTTTTCTATTTCTTCATTATTTTTTCCCTCCACTTGCATTATATAAGCTACATTTTCATAAACAGTTTTTTTGGGTAATAATTTATAATCTTGATGCACCACTCCTGTTCTTCTTCTTATTTCCTGCAATTTATCATTATTTGCTTCGTTTAAATTTATGCCCTCAAAATAAACTTCTCCAGAAGTCGGCTTTTCTAGGCCTAAAATTAAATACAGCAAAGTTGTTTTCCCCGCCCCAGATTTTCCCACAATAGAAACAAATTCTCCTTGTTGTATTTCAAAAGAGATGTCTTCAAGAACAGCAATATCGTCTGTATAAACTTTTTCTACTTTATTAAATTTAATCATTTTTAAGTTTTATTTCTTCTTCAATAAATTTTTCTAAATCGCCATCAAGAACTCCGTCTGCATCTGATGTTTCGTAAAGAGTTCTTAAGTCTTTTACCATTTTATATGGATGTAAAACATAAGACCTTATTTGACTTCCAAAGCGCACCGAAACATTCTCACCTTTTATTTCTTTTATTTTTTCTACGTGCTGATCTTCTCTTAATTGATACAATTTAGCAATCAAAATTTTCATTGCCTTGTCTTTGTTCTTTCCTTGCAATCTTTCGGTTTGCGAAGCTACAACTATTCCTGTGGGTATGTGAGTTATTCTTACAGCTGATTCTGTTTTATTAACATATTGTCCTCCAGGACCAGAAGCCTTAAATGTATCAATTTTTAAGTCATCGGGTTTAATTTCTAATTCAATCTCCTTATCTTTAATTTCTGGCAATATATTTACTAATGCAAAAGAAGTATGCCTAAGTTTTTGCGAGTTAAACGGCGAAAGTCTAACTAATCTATGCACCCCAGCTTCTTTTTTTAAAAACCCATAAGCATAATTCCCTTTTATTTCTATTGTAACAGATTTTGTGCCAATTCTCCCCTCGGGCCCACCACCTTCTCCAAAGGCTTGGTGCAAAACTTCTGCTTTCCAACCTTTGCCCTCGCAATATCTTTGATACATTCGCAAAAGCATTGTTGACCAATCTTGTGAATCTTGCCCACCAGCCCCAGAAAATATTTCTAATATTACATTATTCTTATCATACTTTCCCGAAAGATATGTTTTAAATTCTTGCTTTTCTATTTTTATTTCAATTTCTTTTAAAGCTTCCTGATTTTCTAAAATTTTATAATCGTCTATATCTTTTTTTATTTCTTCTAATGCCAATATTTCATTTTTTATTTCCGAAATTTCTTGTTGAACTTCGGTTGCATATTCATTATTATTCCAAAAATTAGGCTCTAAACATTGCGTTTCTAATTCTTTTAATTTATTTTCTTTTCCAGTTATGTCAAAGACGGTCTCCCAAATTTTGGAGGCGAATCTCAAGCTCTTCAATTTGTGGAGTTATATCTACCATAAGTTTACGTAGCGTAGCGATATGTTTTTATAATTTTATCATATTTTAAAAAAAGAAAACAGCCTCAAAGTTTCAGGTTACCATATGGTAACCTGACAAAATACGACCGTAGTTTTTTTAAGCTACTTCTTGTTGGTAGCATTGTTCGCAATAAACAATTTCCGGCCTGGCTGGGTCATAAGAAGTCTCAAATTCATTAGTACAGCCGGGTTTCATACAGCTTCTATGCCATAATTTATTTGGATTGATGCGCGCGATGCGTTCTGTATGTCGACAATCTGAACAAAGATGCGAAACTGGAAATTTAAAACGACGTAAAAGCGCGAGTTCGGCCGATGTTATTTTAAAAGCCTTCCCACATAAACTACACCCCATAATTTCTTTTACTATTGAATCTTCTACGTCTTTAATATCGTCGGGAACCTTATCAGCCGACAATGTTATATTGTGGTTGCTTGTTACCTGGTCACACCATTTCCAACCATTTTTTAAAACTGCTTCCTTGGAAAGTGGGAAATATTGAATTGCCTGAGATTCATTATACGCAAAAGGGCTTAAGTCGTACGGCAAAAATTCTCCATAATGCCAAGTCCTGCCAACAGAATCAATATAAGGATTTTTATCCATGTCTTCTATAATACGGGCACGCAAAGCCACATATTCTTCCGCCGAATATTGTTTATTTAAAATTCTATATCGCTTCTTCTTTTGGTTCATGCAACCAAAAGAGTACTGACATGAAACATTGTACATTCCGTATTCTATCTCCATAGTTCCTTGATGCCATGCACCACAAGTAAATTTAACAATGTCGGCACCTTCGCCAACAGTGATACAATCAACAATTCGCTGTGCACCATTTCCCCATTCGCTAAGATCGTAAATATCTTTAGCCGGTGGCATAGTAATAAATTGACAATATCGAGCGTCTTCCAATTCTCGAGCTTGATAACAATTCAGTGCATTTTTTGCGCGGAAAACATATTCTCCGGAAACGTTAACGCATTGCGCGTCTTTATGCATATATTTGTTAGGATATCCCAACCAAAATTCATCAACAATTTTTCTTATCTTTGATAATTCGTTATAGCTATTAAGTTTATATTCTTTAATTTTTTCTAAATATTCTTCTTTGGTGTATGGTTTATTAAAAATATGATATTTTTTATTTCTTAAATTAATACAACCAAAACAATTATCACAACCAATACAGTTTTTTAGAAAATAAGATTCACTGCACTTTGAACAACTCTCAGAAAAAAATAACCTATAACCTGTGCTGTCAATATCTTGGTACATAAGCTCTGATTCACCAACCATATGGCAATCCATTGAATCCTTAACATGCACCACTATAGTTGAATATAAAACATTTTCACAAAAATCAGCATTAAATATCAGATAACAATTCTTAAGACCTCCAGCATGATTAACATAATCGCTATTTATTAATGTTGCATATTCATTTATTAGAGACATATGTGGAGTTTTCTTTTGTAATTCAATCATCTGCTCAAAAAAAGAACGGGAAGAATCATATTCTAAAGAATATTCGCCGTCATCCCATTTGTCTGACCACCAACATGCAGAACAATAAACCACTAGTTTTGAATCTGGAGAAAAAATTGTCACCATATCTTTGCTGCATAAATCACACTTTCTTTTATAAAGCGTTCTTTCATTTCGAAACATTATACGTCGTTGAAATCTACAACTTGGGCAAAATGTTGGAGCTGGAACTTTCATTTTTTCATAAAATGCAAAATCATCGGACTCTATTATAAAGTCTTGCTTACAATTTTGACAAACTTTTGTTTCTGAATCCATGTTTTTATATTTGATGAGTGTTTTGCCACGTGGCAAAACACTCATCTCTATTTTTTGGAGCCACCTCGCAGAATCGAACTGCGGACCCACACTTTACGAAAGTGTTGCTCTACCAACTGAGCTAAGGTGGCAATTTTATTTTTTGGAGCGGATAACGGGAATCGAACCCGTGTCTCAACCTTGGGAAGGTTGCGTTCTACCATTGAACCATACCCGCATTAATATTTAATCTTTGCTTTCAAACCAGCTAAAAATACCCGTTAACCAACCAAACCAAGAACTTATGCCCCCCAAATTATCTTTTTTTAAATTAACTTCCGCTAATTTAGGAGAATTTACAAACATATATTCTGTTTCTCCTGGTCTAGTTTGTCCAAATTGCTCATATCCTAATTTTTCTAAATAATCAACACTATTAGAATTAACAATTTCATTTCTTAAGTTTTCACTACTATTTTTTATATCTTCAATTTGTTTTTTATAAATACTAATTTCTGCATCTAAATTTCTCTTTTTTTGATATATTCTAATATCTTGAAAAATCATGAATAAAATAAACAATATAAATAAAACCCCAGCAACTTTAAATAAAAGCTGATTATTGATAAATTTACCCTTTTCTTTTTTATTAAAATCGGCTACCATTTAATAAAGCTATACTATTTAATTTTAAAAATATGAAGAAAAAAACTTTGTTTAGAGTTACTTGGATAATACTAATAAGTCTTGTTGCCCTTAGCATGATTCTTTTTTCAGTTGCATCTATTATTTTCTAAATCAATTAAATATTATCATAAAAAGACTGCTTTTAAAAGCAGTCTTTTTTATTTTTAATATCGAATAGATAATTAGCCCATTCCTATGCTTTTAACAGCTTTTTCATAAGTAGATAAAACTTTCTTGGCTTCTTCGGCTGATAATTTATAGTCTGGGTTATATACTATAAAATTTCTAACTTCGTGAGCGTGCAACACATCTGGTAAAATTGGGTCTATTAATCTTCCTGCTTTTTGTATAATTTCATCAAAATTAACACCTTCATAGCCCCTATTATCTAAAACTTCAGCTAAAAAATCGTCGGCATCAATTATAGATAATTTATAATCTGATTCAGCCCCAGATTCTATTCTTCTTTTAATTCTATTCCATTGTTTTTCCATTTCTCTTTGACCATATGCTTGCCAGGAAAAAAACTCTGTCATGTCTTCTAAAAATTTATATTGAAGCCATGAAGAGTTAATCATAAAGTAAATTACTAAAATTAAAAATAAAAATGCGAATAAAACAAAAACCATTTTCACAGGAAAAAGCGTATCTTGCAATTGCGAAGACGAAATAAAATAAATAAAATCTGTAATTCCTAGTGTGTTATAAAAATCTTCCCATGTCATATTTATTTATTATAATTGTACGTTAATAAAATGTAAAGCCACTCCACCCCGCACCATTTTCATCCGTGTAATAAATAATACAAAATTATATCTGCGAAGCGCCTACGGCTGTCATTGTGGTAATAAAAAATCACCAGTAAAAATGGTGAAGGGGTTTCGCGACGGCAAAGTAAATTTATTCCGTCGCTCAAAAAAAAGAAGCGGCCGGTGTGGTCGCTATGCAAAACATGAGAAAGGAGTTTAGGCCGGAATCGCCCTAATTTCAGCAGCAAATTGTTCGCGAATTTTCGCCACGGCTTCATCAACCGACTCCTCTACGACGCCTGGGAGCGTATATCCTTCACAATCAATCCAATACTCCCTCCACCAAGAGGCGTGAATCTGTTCGACAAGAGAATTTCGCAATCCAATCGGATTTGACTTCAGTTCTATAAAGAAAACCCGCTTGTGCCTAGCAGATAATCTCCTGAATCTCTTCAACAACCATTCTGAAAGCATCATGGCTCATTTTCTCCTTTCATTATTCGGTTATCACACTTTTTTGCCACGGGGCGTCCTAGCAGCCGCTTTTATAGAGTCTACAATATCAGTATCCGCCATTTCTTTGGCAAATCGTTTTTTAAGGGCCGAGATCATTTCGGTTGCATCTTCATGGTGATCGACCTCTCTAATACGCAGACCCGTCTCTTTTGGAAATACTCGTGCCCAAATGCTTAAAGACCCTGTAATTACATTCCTAAGCTCGCTGGGATTAGACAAAGACTCCAAAAATACACGTCGCGACTCACCTTGTAATCCTTCATATTTATTCACTATCCACACTACGAATCTCGGTTCCAGTGGTTCCCTTTTCATGATTTTTTATTCTATGTTGACAAGTTGCTGTGTAAATATAATTTACAGCTTTTTTATCTTTTTGTAAAGCAAAAACCGCCTTTGGGCGGTTTTAAAATTTGATTCTATTCTTCAATTATAACCCTGACTTCGTTATCTGGTTTTATTTCCAAAAATCCGGAAGTTATTGGGAAAAACTGCTCCTGTTTATCTTTATCAATAATTTTAATAATTCCAGCAGACAACACGCTAATTAACGGCTCGTGTTTATCTAATACAGTTATTTCACCCATTATTGTTTGACAATTAAAACTAGAGGCCTCGCCCTGAAATAAGACATTTTTTAATGAGTAAATTGATAATTTCATAGTTTAGTAACGGGTAATGAGCAATTAGTAACGAGTAATTTTTCTTTTTACCATTTACCAATTATTGGTTACCGGTTCCTGGTTACTGGTTACTCGCCTATTTCGTCGATGCTTCCTTTCAAATAAAAGTTTTCTTCTGGAACTTCATCGTGTTTTCCTTCTAAAATTTCTGCAAACCCTCTTACTGTGTCTTCAAGTTTGCAAAATTTTCCAGGTCTTCCGGTAAAATTTTCGGCCACAAAAAATGGCTGTGACAAAAATCTTTGTATTTTTCTTGCTCTGCTAACAATTTTTTTATCTTCATCAGATAATTCTTCAATTCCCAAAATAGCAATAATATCTTGTAAATCTTTATATTTTTGCAAAGCAGATTGAACTCCACGAGCAACCTCATAATGCTTTTCGCCAACTATTTTTGGGTCTAAAGCTGTTGATGTTGAAGCCAATGGGTCAACTGCCGGATAAATTCCTATTTCTGTTAAGGCACGTGACAACACAATTGTTGAATCTAAGTGAGAAAATGTTGTAGCTGGAGCTGGGTCTGTAATATCGTCGGCAGGCACATAAATTGCCTGCACAGAGGTGATTGAACCATTTTTAGTACTGGTAATCCTTTCTTGCAATTCGGCCATTTCTGAGGCCAATGTAGGCTGATAACCCACGGCCGAAGGCATACGCCCCAACAATGTTGAAACTTCAGAGCCTGCTTGAGAAAATCTAAAAATATTATCAATAAAAAGTAAAACATTTTTCTTTTCTTCGTCTCTAAAATATTCGGCCATTGTTAAAGCACTTAAAGCAACCCTAGCACGGGCTCCAGGCACCTCATTCATTTGTCCAAAAACTAATGCTGTTTTATTTATAACTCCAGATTCTGTCATTTCTCTGTATAAATCATTTCCTTCTCTAGTTCTTTCTCCCACGCCAGCAAAAATGGAAGCTCCGCCACTTTCTTCAGCTACGTTTCTAATTAATTCTTGCAAGAAAACTGTTTTTCCTACACCAGCTCCCCCAAACAAACCAATTTTTCCTCCTTTAATAAATGGAGCAATCAAATCAACTACTTTAATTCCTGTTTCAAAAACTTCTGTTTTTGTAGCTTGATCAACAAATGATGGCGGATCTCTATGAATTGGCCAGTGCTTCTTAAACTTTTTGTCAGTTTTATTCAAAGGCTCTCCAATAACATTAAATAAGTTTCCCAAAACTTCTTGCCCAACCGGCACTTCCACTTGCCTACCCAAATCTTCAACTTCTTGGCCTCTTTGCAAACCATCTGTTGAATGTAAAGAAATAGCTTTAACTTTTGTTAAATCTAAGTGTTTTACAACTTCCAAAATAACGTCTCCATTGGGACCTTTTATTTTTAAGGCTGTATAAATTGATGGCAAATTTACACCTTCTTCAAATTCTACATCGACCACCGGACCAATTATTTGTATTATTTTACCTTTTTGCATAATATTATTTTTTTATTTTTGATTTTTAAAATTATAAGCGAGGCAGTGAATTCGTAGCGTACCCTGCAGGCAATTTTGCTTGGTCCCGCGAAGCGGGAAAATTGCCGAAGCCTGAGTGAGCCCGCGCTGGCGGGCGAACGCTAGCGAAGAATCACTGGCGAGCGATTAAGAAAGTGCTTCCGCACCAGCACTAATTTCTGAAATTTCTGTGGTAATTTTACTTTGTCGTGATTTGTTATATTGTAAATTTAAATTATTTCCTAAGTCAGAAGCATTGTCACTTGCCGTTTTCATGGCCATACGTCTTGCTGAATGTTCACTTGCATTAGCTTCTAATATTAAATGGTAAACTTGTATAAAAAATAAATGTTTTGCTAATTTATTTAAAACCTCTTCTGCTGACGGCTCAATTAAAAAGTCTTTAGAATTGGCTTTGTTAGGCACAAAATTTATATTATGCTCTTTAATTAAATCAGCAAACTTTCCGCGTTCTGGAATAATTTCTTTAACTGTGTCGGCTATATGATCAAAATCAATTGGTAAAATTCTTCTTACGTGAGTTTCTTGTTTTAAGGCACTTCTAAAATGAGTTGATACTACAACAACCCTATCCCAGCTCTCATTTATATATCCATCTACTAAAAAATCTACTATTGGGTGAATTTGCTCTGTGGTTGTATAGTCACCCACTGATACAAACTTTTTAACAACGTTAAAATTTTTCTTTGATAAATAATTAAATGCTTTTTCTCCTACAGCCATATATATATGTTCTTCCCTTGTCGCGCCAGAACCTTTGGCAGAGGCAGGGTATTCTTTTTGATGTTGTTCAAACTTTCTAAAAACAGAACTATTAAATGCACCAGCCAACCCTTTATCTGAAGAAACTAAAACAAATAAAACTTTTTTTACATTTCTTTTATTAAATAATTCCGGCAATTTTGCAGAATCCAAACTAGATATTGTTGCCAAAAAATCAAGTGCCGCAAAAGCATAGGGCCTGCTGGCAAGTGCTATCTCCTGCGATTTACGCATTTTGGTAGCAGCCACCATTTCCATGGCCTTTGTAATTTTATTTATGTTAGAAACGCTTTTTAAACGCTTCTTAATATTCTGCGGTGATTCCATGTTTTCGTGTAACGCGTAATGTGTAACATGTAACGCGTAATTTTTTGTTTTTCTGGTTACCGATTACTGTTTACCGGTTACTCAATTTATATTGACAAATTTTTATAATGGGTATATTATTTTGATACGAGCAATTCCGCTCTTTCCCAACTTTAACCGGAGACAATCATGAAAGTCAAATATGTCTTGGTCGTAAAAAGTCGCGATGGAACATACGTCGTAGACGAACATGAAATATACGGCGATGATGCCATGCAACGCGCCCTATCAGCTACAACAACTCTCATCCAAAGCTGGGTTATCCGTGACAGAAAGAAATTCGTTTCGCTCACAATCACCTCACACGAATAAATCAGAAGGACCAAAATCATGAATCATATCCTTAGTATATTCGCTCTCGTTGTATTTACAATCGGAGCAATCTTTTTAACAGTGAATAACACCTCCATAGCGACGCTTTGCTTCTCAATTTCTGCCGCGATCATGAGCTTTGCCTGCTATTTCAAACTTGATGATAGGCCAAAATCATGAAAGAACTAATCGGAAAGCTTGTCAGAATAACCCTTTCCGCGCCCAGTGGAAATAACATCGTAACCTATGAAGGGTGGGTTTGTTGTGTTGAAGGAAGCATGGTTAAGTTAAAAGGCATGGTGGTCCTCAGTCAAGGCAGGATGGATTGCAATCCAACATGGTTCAACACTACTTCAAAGGACCTCCGGACCATAGAAGAGCAATAATCCCATACATAACCTTGCGATTAATCGCTCGGCTCGCCACGCACGTTCGTGGCTCTTTTTTTTGAGCGCGAAATTTATTTTTTCTTTAATCGCGCGAAACTCGTCCGAAGCCCTTGGCGAAGGAGGGTTAATCCTAATTTTTTTCTATAAAAGAACTGATAACTTTCTTGATTTTTTCTTCTAACTCATCGCTAATTTTCTTTTCTGTTCTTATTTCATCAACAATATCTTTATGTAAATTTTCAAAATATTCAATATATTTTACCTCAATTTCTTTCATTTGTTTTGGTTCAAATTTTTCAAAATAATCATTTAAGGCAGCATACAAAACCAAAACTTGTTTTTCAAAAGCCATTGGGGCTAAATCTGATTGCTTTAAAATTTCAGTAACAATTTTACCTTTGTTAATTCTCTTTTTTGTTGTTTCATCAACGTCACTGGCAAATTGAACGAAGGTTTGCAATTCTCTAAATTGAGCAAGCTCTAACCTTAATTTTCCGGCAACTTTTTTCATTGCCTTTGTTTGAGCATCACCTCCAACGCGAGAAACCGACAAACCAATGTTAACAGCTGGCCTTGTTCCTTGATAAAACAAATCACTTTCCAAATAAATTTGCCCGTCTGTAATAGAAATAACGTTTGTTGGAATATAAGCTGTAACATCGCCCAACTGTGTTTCAATAATTGGTAAAGCAGTTAAACTGCCACCTCCTTTTTCTTTAGAAAGTCTTGCAGCTCTTTCTAATAAGCGGGAATGTAAGTAAAATACATCTCCAGGATAAGCTTCACGTCCTGGTGGTCTTCTTAAAAGTAATGAAATTTGTCTGTAAGCCCATGCGTGCTTAGACAAGTCGTCGTAAACTGCAACGGCATCTTTTTTATTATCACGAAAATATTCTCCAATAGCACATCCTGCAAATGGTGCTAAATACCAAAAAGCTGCTGGAGTCGAAGCACTTGCTGAAACCACAACTGTATAAGGCAATGCGCCATGTTTTTTTAATGTTTCAACAATTTTTGCAACTTTAGATTCTTTTTGACCAATAGCAACATAAATACAAACTGGAGGATTTTTTGGATTATCTTGAATTTGGTTAATTATAACATCCAAGGCAACTGCGGTTTTTCCGGTTCCCCTGTCTCCAATAATTAATTCTCTTTGACCTCTACCAATTGGAATCATACTATCAATGGCTTTAATTCCTGTATGCAAAGGCGTGTTAACAGATTCTCTGCCAATAACATTTGGCGCATCGTTTTCCAAGAAATTTAAAACTGGTTTCTCCTTTTCAGAAAAAATTGGACCCTTGCCATCTAAAGGATTTCCTAATGGATCAATAACTCTGCCCAATAAATGTTCACCAACAGGTATAGAAAGAATTTGTTTTGTTCTTTTTACAGTTTGACCTGATTTAATTAAAGAACCGTCACCCAAAATTAAGGCTCCAACAGAATCTTCTTCCAAGTTAAAGGCGACAGCCTTAACTTGCCTCGCCGAAGCTTTAGCGGAGGCGGGTTCTCCATCAATTTCCACTATCAAAACTTCTTGGGATTGAACATTGGTTAAGCCCGATATTTTGGCAATACCATCGCCAACTTCAGATATTTTTCCAATTTCTTCCCATTCTGAGTTGTCTTTATATCCTTCAATGGCTTGCTTAATTTTTTCTATTATTTCTTGGCTCATAATATGTTATTTAATTTACTTTGCATAGAAGCGTCAAATTGCTGTGAATTATTAATTATTATTTTGATGCCTGCTATTAATTGGGGGTTAATTTTTTCTTTAACAATGTCTCCTTTATTAATAACTTTTTCCAAAACTTTCTTTTGACTTGTAGTTATTGCTCTAGCAGTTTCAAAGGTAATTTTGCGCTTACCTTGTTTGGCTAAAAGCAAATTTTCTGCTAATTCTAAAATTTCTTTTGACCTGCCTATTTGCCCGTTCTTTTCTAAAAATTTAACAAAATTATTTACTATTTTCTTTTCCTCGGTTGCAGAAACTCCCCCTTTCTTAGAAAGAATTTCCGCTAAGGCTTTAGCATATAATTTTGTTTTATTTTGTTTCGCCATTTTTTACACCTTCAACAGCTTTTTTAATAAGTGCTTCGTCAACGGCTTCGGGTTTTAATTCAACTGTTTTCACAATGGTTTTTTTGATCAGCTCAACTGCATTTTTCATTACTAGTTCATTTGCCTGTTCTTGTTGCTTTTTGTAATTGTCTTGAATTTCTTTTTGCAATTTAATTTGGTTTTCCTCCGACTTTTTTTGAAGCTCGTGTTCTAAAAGTTTTGCTTTATTTTCGGTTGCTTTTATTATATTTATTGATGCACTTTCGGCTTCTTTTATTTTGGCTTTACTTATAGCATCAACTTCTTTTAACCTAACACCTGCTTCTTCTGCCTTATCTAAACCTTCTTTAATTTTTTTGTTTCTTTCTTTTAAAATTTTCAAAACTGGGTTGTAAACAAAAAACTTCAAGACTATTAAAATCAAGACAAAATTTACCAATTGGCTTATAAAAAGCTTCCAATCTATTCCAAATTGCTCTATAAATGCGTTTTCCATTAATTTAAACTATTTTTTATGTGAACTTTAAGATTAAAGCTATAACTAATGCATAAATACCCAAAGCTTCAGCAAAAGCAATTGCTAAAATCATGTTTGTTTGAATTTTAGAAGTTGCTTCTGGGTTTCTTGCTATTCCACCCAATGCTGCAGCTCCAATCATACCAACGGCTATTGCTGGAGCAAATACTCCAACACCAATTGTTATGGCTGTTGCTAATAATTTCATTGATTCTGCGTCCATGTTTTTATTTTTTCTGAATTTCTAATACAAATTATAAGCTTTATTGGGATTGGTCGCCTATGATTTGTTTTATAAAATTCGGAATTAAATTATTTTTTTTATTAATTTATTATTTAATCGGGTGAATTTAATGTTCGGTTGCGTGTGATGTAATGCTTGAAGACAAAAATACCAGTGTTAGCATGGCAAAAATAAAAGCCTGAATTGCTCCAAAAAATATTTCTAACATCATAAATGGAATTGGCACTATATATGGTAGTAAGAAAAACATAATTATCAATAGTACTTCTCCAGCAAAAATATTTCCAAACAACCTAAAAGAAAACGATATTATTCTAGAAATTTCAGATAACAACTCTAGCACTCCTACAAAAAAGTTGATTGGATTAGAAAAATTTAAAAACTTCTTTAAATGCGTAAAAAATCCCAATACCACAACTCCAAAAAAGTTTGTACAAAAAACAGAAATAATAGCTAGTGCCAAGGTAAAGTTTAAATCAGCTGCTGGCGACCTCAACAATGGTATGCCCGCTTCTCCGTGCTTTAAAATAAAAGAGCCAACTCCCGGTAAAAGCCCCAACCAATTGGACATTAATACAAAAATAAATATTGTTGCAATAAGCGGTAAATATTTTTCTGCAGCTACCCTTGTGCCCAAAACCGACTCCATTATGCCTAAAAGTGCCTCTAGGCCCATTTCCACTATGCCTTGCACTTTGCCAGGAACTAATTTAATTTTACTCTTAAAAGTTATAGAAAAAATTATTAAAAGCAAAGAAACAATTATAGCCAAAATTAGGCCGTTTGTAATATTAAAATTTCCTATACTGAATATTTCTTCAGCCTTTAATGATATTTCCATTGCTCTTTGATAATTAAAAAATCAAGTCTATTATATATTAGATTTTCTAATCGTGCAAGAGAAACAAAAAATTTACTATATAACTTTTACCGGCGTACGTTTTAATTCTTTGTTTATTATAATATAATCTGGGATTGTTTTCGACACTAGCGCCCAAAATCTTTTAGAGTGGTTTAATTCGCCCAAGTGGCAAAGCTCGTGAACAATTAAATAATCTGCCAAGGCCGGCCTTAAATAAATAATTTTATAATTAAAATTTAAATTTCCACGCGAGGAACAACTTCCCCACCTTGTGCTGGTATTTTTAATAGCAATTCTATTTACTTTAAAACCATAAAATTTATTAAAATAATTTATTCTTTCTGTTGCAAACCTTCTGGCCTGTTCTCTTTTTTTAACAGTAAATCGCCTAAACTTTTTCATAAAACTATTCTACCATAAGCTACAAGTCTTGAAAATATTTATTTTATTTAGTAATATAGATTTAAACATTCCGGTGTTAAGCTTCAGGCTGACTATGGAGTGTAAACAATTTTCCGGTGTAGCTCAATGGTAGAGCAACTCCCTGTCAATTAGGCAGCCTTCTGCAGGAATGCAGAATGAAAAATGAGGTGAAATCGGGGAAACCCTTTTGGGGCAATCCCGAGCCAAGCCCATTTTAAAAATGGGAAGGTGTAGAGACTATCCTTTACGGAGTACTAAAAATATAAAATTATATTTTTGGGAAGCGCCTCGCGCCCAGAACGGGCGATGATATAGTCCACCCCTAAAAGTAATTTTAGGACAATGTGTAAGGAGTGGGTTCTTGGTTCGAGTCCAGGCACCGGAGCTTTAAAATAAAAACCAAGAGTATTGCCCTTGGCTTTTGTTTTGTGATAAAATATATCTAATATTTAATAATTAAAATTATTTAAAAAATATGGATTTAAATTTAAATTTATTAGTAGGGACTTTAACGGGGCTTACTATTATTTTTTTTCTTAGTAGAGTGGCAAATGAACGAAATCAAAAACCAGAAAAATTAGGCGGAGAAACAATACTAAAACCGTCCAGATTGTTTTATTATTTAGGAGTTCTTTCGATTATAATTGGGGCGTCTATGTGGTTATTTTTCATTTCAGATACAAATAGAACGAACCAAGCAATAATAGTTATATCATTAATTTCAGCGTTTTTTTTATTATCAGGAACCTATCTTTGCGCATATGTAATAAGATATTTTGTCAAATATTCTGAAAAAGGAATCGTTTATCGAGGATTGTTTGGCAAAACTAAAGAAATGGATTGGTCAGACGTAAAAAAGATAACTTTTAGCGATATTTCCACATATTTAAAACTGAAGAATGGCCCAATAGTTATCAATATATATCCAATGACAAAGGGTTTTGATTCGTTCATAAACAAACTAAAAGAAAAGATTAGCCCCCAATTGTATCAGGAGGCGTTAGATAAAATGGAAAAAATGATGAAAAAGAGACCAGAAATTTGGTCTTAGAGTTAAAGCATTATATCTTAATCGATTCATAATTTATTAGCATAGAAGTTCTGAAATCGGACCAGCTAGCAAGCCACGGTTTTTTAAAACCACTTCCAAGTGAAGTGGTTTTTTAGTATAATTAAATAATTAAATTATTTCTTGTGCAAATGAACAATAAATCTATTCTCAACCAAGTTTTAATTATATCTATTATTATTTTTTTTATTAATATATTTGGATTTATAATTTCCGTGATTAAGTTTAATGCCGACATTACTAATTTAAACACGAATATAATAGACTATCCTATTCCTATATTAATTACATTTCTATTATTGCTAGTATCAGTGACTATTACACCTCTTATCGCTGCAACATGTTATACAATCAAATATTTACTTGCCGAAGCAGCTATAAACAACAAAATCTTATACATAATAAAAATTATACTTATAGTTTTAATATTCCCTTTATTTATATTTATAAAAACGATAATTCAAACCATCAAAAAGTTTAAGTTAATGGGCTTTAAGACAACTCTTCAATCCATAACTTTTAAAAAATGCTTGAAAGTAATATCTGCCTTGATAATAGTAATATTTATTGTCTTTCCTATTTGGACTATATATTATGGGGTCGTTATAGCAATTATTACACAAGATTATGATGTGGAAATTTACGTCTCGGGTGAATCAAATTCAATGTACCCTACTTTCGGAAGAGAAGTAATAGATAATAGCGATATAAGTTCTTCCCCCAACATGAAACCGTATAAAAAAAATACGCCCGTAGGACGGGGCGATATTGTAGATTTTGAGTTTAAAAATGATGACGGCGTAAGGATGCTTATTAAAAGAATAATAGCTATAGAAAATGATAAGATTGAATTAAGGGCGGGAATAGTATATCTCAACGGAAATCAATTGTCCGAGCCTTATACATACAAGCCAAGGTCAACATTCGGAAGTTTTTTTCTTAAAGATTGCAATGCTATTATTGTCCCCGCAGGTTACGTATTTGTTATGGGTGATAATCGTATGGCAAGTGGAGACTCTAGAGAATTTGGATTTGTTAAAATTAGCTCAATAAAACATATAATTTCTATAAAAAATCAAATCGGAGTATTGGATAAATACTGGAGAGACACAACAAATGATTTTTCTGAGCAAGCAAAATTTAAATTAGATAAAAATGCCTACCTAGATGAATTAAATAAAATTAGACGAAATAATAAAATAAATGAGCTAATATATGATTATAGATTAGCAATATCTGCACAAAAAATCGGTGAATTATCAGGTTTTGATAGTCTATCCAATGAAGATTTATTAGATTACGCTTTAACCACTATGAAAGAATATGGAAACTATAATGTTGATTACTACTATTATGCCATATTTGACGGTCCCGCCACTCCTCAAATGTTAATTGACTCAATAAAATCATCGGAAACCACGAGTTCTGTTCTATTAGAAGATAAAAATATTTCTGACATAGGTATTGCAGAAATTGAAATAATTACAAATGGTTGTCCAGTGCAAAAAATAATACAATTGGTTGCTTCTGAAATACGATAACTCTTGCCTGACCGCTATAATATCAAATCTATATTTTTCTAAATTTTTTATAGCACCGCCCAACACAAAGTTCTGAAATCGTCCCACTTAGTGAGCTAAGTCAAGTCGTAAATCAATAAGCCACCTTTTAATTGAGGTGGTTTTTTGATATGATTAAATAATATAATTAAATATAAAAAAAATTCAAGAAAAATATGCCTTCTTTAATTTTCATTATCACATTAGCAATAGCGATTTTAGTTGGTATCCTAATAGGTATTTTAGATAGAAAAAAATTTATTAAAAATAAACTATTAGTGAATGTCTTGCCTGCGTCTAAAAAATTGAATTTAACTATTTGGCTTCTATTCATCGGAGGTCTTGCTATTATAATTTTAGGTATTGTAAGAGATATTAAAATTTTGGTAGATATAGGAAGTATTTCTTTCGGCATTTCGTTATTTCTATATTTTTTGTTTAGGAAGCAACTCCTTTAATCTATTTTATTTAAAAAAATAAGTAATTAATTCTTAAACAAACTTGCAAAACTGATGTGTTTTTTATAATCTCGGCATCAAAATTATCGCCTCTCGGCCTCTAATTCTGGTTACAACAACTTCCATGATGCGGAGTATATATTAAAAGCCACCTTTTAATTGGGGTGGTTTTTTGGTAGAGTAAAAATATGAAAATAGTTGGCATTTCTGGAAGTCCGAGAAAAAAGAATACAAATTATATGTTAGAAACCGTACTTGATGCAACGGGTTTTGACTACGATTTGATTCTCCTTAAAGATAAAAAGATTAAACCCTGCAATGCTTGTGGCGGATGTTATAAATCTCATAAATGTATTGTTAAAGACGATATGCAAAAAATATATAATAAAATCCTTGACGCCGATATCCTGGTTTTAGGAAGCCCCACATATTTTGATAATGTTTCGGCTATTATGAAGTCCTTTATGGACAGATGTCTACCACTTTATCTTTCAGAGGAACTTAAAAGTAAAAAAGTGGCGCTATTGTCAGTTGGTAATTTTAAGGAAGGCGAAATAATCAAAAATTCAGAAAAGGCAATAAAAAATCCGAATTTAGAAAAAGAAATGAATAATAGTGTCAAAAAGTGTATTAATGCTATGGAAAATTTTTGTGAAATACTGGGATTGAAATTAGTTGGTAGTGTTATAGCTATAAACGGAAACGCTAAATCAAAACATGATGAATTGGTTAAATTAGGAAAGAATTTACAAAAACTTTCTAATATCGTATGACATTTATTCTAAATTATACAAGTCTATCCACCTTAAACTTCTGAAATCGTCCCACCCAACAAGCCAGAACCAAAAAAGAGTCGCAAAGACTCTTTTTTGTTTTTAATAGGTTATTTTATGTTGCGTAGAATACTGAAGATGTCTGCCGCTCGGTTAGGCATATAAAGAGCGGCAATGGCAATAGGCCTACCATTTACTGTAAAAACAGAATCAAAAGTGTTTTTAGCTTCATCTAAATATCCTGATTTTCCACCAACAAAATTATTCATATAATAAAAACCGTTTCCATTTTTAAATTTTAGCATTTTTCCGGTTTGGTCGGGCAACCAAAAATCATTATTTTTGGTAATTTCAAGAATTTGTGGATGTTTCTTATAAATATATGAAATTAGTTTAGCCAAATCTGTTGCCGTTGATTTATTTTTTATATTTAATCCATTGGTATCGTAATAAACAGTTTTAGACATTCCCAATTTTTTTGCTTTTTGATTCATCAACTTAATAAACTTTGTTTTGCCCAAAAAATATGACAAAGCTTCTGCTGAATCGTTAGATGACTGAATTAAAGTTGCTTTTAAAAGGTCGCTTGCTGTTATTTTTAACCCTTCATATAAAGCAGGTGTTTGGCCATCGGGCAAAAGCATTTTTTCTGTTAAAACAATTTTCTTTTTCATATTAATATTTTCCAATGTCACAACAGCGCTCATTAATTTGGCAACAGAAGCCATTGGAAACTTTTCATTAGCATTTTTAGCTAAAAGCACTTTGCCAGTGGCAATGTCTACTGCAATATATGCGCCCGCAACCGGAGTTTCATACAAATTATAATTTTTATTCATTGCCTGAAGAAGAAGAATTTCGTTTTGTAAAATTTCTAGCTGTTGCTCTGGTAAAGGCGTTAGGGCATCTGCATTTTGACTAAAAACAATAGCTACAAAGATAAATATCGTAAAGAAAAATTTTTGTTTCATATATTTCTTTATGACACAATTTTAAAATAAAAACCAATAAAAAAACTATAAAAACGTTGACCTTTTATAAAAATTATTGACATAAATTGTTAGAGTGATAGCATTATATTAATTGAGCAAGTTGCTCATTTACAAAAAGGGGGGACAAAATGGAAATTCATACACGTATACGACTGCCAAATCACAAATATAAGCGCATAATACATAATGAGGTGCAAGCACGAGAAACTGTTGCACGCAGTGCTTGCCCTCACAAAGAAGACGCGGAGCGTTTGAGAAGTGGTAAGATGTTCTGCACCTTGCTCAATAGAACAGTAAAAATACGCAATAGTTGTTGCCGTTGCAGTGACTGTCGTAATTTTCATTCTTAATTTTAGGATAACCAACTTATTCATGGCTAGTTAGCATCTGCTTTCTTAGCCTTCTTTTTTTGTATGGAAATTATGATATCATAGATAAATATCTATGAAAAAAATATACTTAATTATTATATTAATAATTATTGTGGTTTTAGGTATTTATATAAACCGCAGTTATGCTTATATTTATAATAAAACAAGCCAAGATAATTTGCTAAGCCCAGATAAAAGCCAAACATATATAATAGAATCTATGAAAAATGATAAAGATTTAATTTATGTAGCCGTGGGCGACAGTTTAACTGCCGGCGTAGGAGTTGATAATTACAAAGAATCATACCCATATTTATTGTCAGAAAAAATGTCTGGAGAGGGCAATATAATTTTAAAAAATAGATCTATTCCTGGCTTTACAACAGGCAATCTTAAAAATGAACTACTATCATTGGCTATTTTAGATAAACCAAATATTGTTACCTTATTAATTGGAGTTAATGATATTCACAATCAAATTTCTAAAAAAGATTTTGAAGAAAATTATGATGAAATTTTAAAAGAACTTACTACAAAAACCACTGCTAAAATTTATTTAATAAATATTCCTTATATTGGTTCTAGCAAACTAATTCTACCCCCTTATAATTTATATTTTGACTTTGAAACTAAACAATTTAACAAAATTATTGAAAATTTAGCACAAAAATATAATTTAACATACATAAACTTATATTCTGCGTCTAAAACAGAATTTGAAAAATCTGATTCATATTATGCAAAAGACTTGTTTCACCCATCGGCCAAGGGTTATGCTATGTGGGCCAATATAATATTCGCAAACATATATAAATAAAATGATAATTTCAATAAATAACGCATTTGAAGCTACAATAATCTTTAATATTATTTTGGGCATAATTTTGCTTTTATCTTTGCGTAAAAAAAACGACAAAGGAATTTTTCCTATTTCGCTAAGTCAAGAATTAAAGGGCATTGCAATTTTGCTTGTTGTATTTTCTCATGTGGGGTATTTCTTGGTTACAGATAACAGATTTTTATTTCCCTTGTCGGATTTAGCTGGCGTAGGAGTTGATTTATTTTTGTTTCTTTCTGGGTTAGGGCTAACTGCTAGTGCTTTTAAAAATAAACTACCAATATTAAATTTTTATCATAAACATTTCTTAAAATTATTTACCCCTCTTTGGCTAACTTTAATTGGCCTTTTAACATTAGATTTTTTTGTTTTAAAAATAACTTATTCTTGGCAATTTATTGCAAAATCCTTTTTGGGAATTTTTACTACGGCCGACATATATAAAGACATAGATTCTCCATTATGGTATTTTACTTTAATATTATTTTATTATCTTGTTTTTCCAATTTTCTTTTCTAAAAAAAGGCCGTGGTTGTCAGCCATTATAATTTATGCTGTTAGTTATATAATTTTATACTTAAACATACCAGCTATATATAACGTATCGTTTTTCCACGAAAAACATATTATAGCCTTTCCTTTGGGCATGATAATTTCTTGGATTTTTTACCAGCTAGCAGATAAAAATAAAATAAATATAAATAAATATGCATCTATAATTGGACGTTATACATTAATAGCTATGCTAATAGCATTTATTTTTTATTCCCACTCTTATTTTAGACAACTAACCAACCCAGACCAAATTCAATTTGCTAGTATTGCCACAGTATTGGCCATTATTATTATATTTATGGCAAAAAAGTTTGAATTTAAATTATTAAGCTTAATTGGTGTATACTCTTACGAAATTTATCTTTTGCACTGGCCAATTATGTATAGATATGATTTTATTTATCAATATTTGCCCGCTTGGTTGGCTACGCTAATTTATATTCCAGTTTTAATAACTATTGCCTGGCTATTTAAAAAACTTGTTGATTTAATTTTAAATAGAAAAAAACCATCTAAAAATGAGATGAAGGATTGACTTTTTCATTTTTTTGGGTAAACTCTAGATAAGTACTTTGACAAGAGGAAATCGCTTTGCCGAGTGGCAAACGCGTATTTTGACTTATTGTCAGGGTAACCCACAAACCAATGACGACCATGAAGAACCAACCGACAACCATGAAAACAAGGCTATGTTTCCTCAATGTACAACCCCACTGCCTTTTGGTGGGACAACCCGGCGGCTTCGCAACGGCAGAAGACTTCCACCGGTTCGCCGCCGAATGCGGGTTCACGGGCATCACCATGCCCACCGGATTCGTGGACATCGATCAGGCCATTTCCAGCTCGTCATACCGGGACGATTTCCAAGCAAACCTGATCGGCTGTGGCCTCACCGACGGTTTGGTGCGGATGGAAATGCACGTGGACGGCCAAAATGTCTGCGTGGCGCCCTACCGGGTCAAGCGCACGGGGCACTTCGTGAGCCCCGACTTCGCCACCACGAATGTGGCGAACATGGAAGGCCTGGCCAAGGACAATTTGTTCAAGGCCATCGATGCATCGGCCGCCTTCGGGTTCAAATACTTGCCCGGTTTCTGCGGTGGACGCGGGTTCGCTGCCGCCATGGCAAAATGGCCGGCATGGCCCAAGCATCTCCCAGCGTGGGTGATGGGGTTGCTGGCTCTCAAGTGGCAACCAATCCTGGAATATGCAGCCGACAGGGGCGTGACCATCACATTCGAATTCGGTCACCCCGAAAACGACCTGCTAACCGGCGCCAACTTCGTGCTCTTCTACAGCATGCTGTCGGACAAAGCCAAACTTGGTGTTGGCATCAACGCAGATGCCTCGCACTTCCTCAACATCGGCATCAACCCGATGCCTCACCTGGACAAGGCCGCCGAAACCGGTTGCAAATTTACTAACCATTTCAAGTGGGGCGCTTCGGTGGACCGGGGGGATGGCACTGCCTCCACTTACGGCGGGTGGACCAACTGGTCGCAATCGTCCACGACGTTCTTCACCTTCGCCACTGTGGGGCCCGACTGGCTCGCCCGCGAGTTCTACGAGTTCCTCCTGGCGATGACCAGGAAACAGGGCGACGAATGCTTCGACGTTGTTTATGAAGGCGAAGATGCCACCATCATCAACCCCAAGCAAGCCATGCAGATTGGTGCCGCCAACTGTCGTGCAGCCATCACCGGCGATCGCTTTATCAAGCTGAACGGCGTTGTGGACGAGGAAGATTTCGTTATGACCACTCCGATGGAGGTGAACGATGTCGCACTCTATTTCCCCGGCGGACGTTTGCTGGAACTTGAATCCTGGGCCGGCGGACCCTTTGACCAGGCCTTTGATAGCCCGCTCAAGCCCTATGATCTGCTCGAAATGGACTGCCATGAAGTCACGGCTTGCCGGCAGTTGCTAGCTGACACCGGCCACGAAGCCGAAGCAGAGGCGTGACCACGCTCGCTGCTCAACAAACCCAAGCCTGGGGAACACGATGTTCCCTGGGCACTTTTTTTACATAAATATGCAATATAAATATAAAATGTTATAATTCTAATATTATGAAGCAAAAAGAAGCTTTCGATATATTAAAATCTGGATATAATACTTTTTTAACAGGCCCGCCAGGAAGCGGGAAAACTTTTTTATTAAACAATTATATTAAATATTTAAAAAAGAATAACGTGGTTGTTTCTATAACTGCCAGCACGGGAATTGCCGCCACTCATATGGGCGGGGTTACTTTGCATTCTTGGAGTGGACTGGGAATTCGCGATGAGTTGGATGATTCAGAAGTGAAAAAAGCTTGCGAACGTGGATATATAAGAAAAAGGATAAAAAATACAGGAGTTTTAATTATTGACGAAATTTCTATGATAAAAGCTTCACAGTTTGAGGCTGTAAATAAAATTTGCCAATATATAAAAAGAAGCCCAAGGCCATTTGGTGGCATACAAGTTGTATGCTCGGGAGATTTTTTTCAACTTCCACCAGTTTATAAAAATGAAAAACCTAAAAGCATAATTCAGGGCGAACTTTTTAATCCAGAACAGAACAAACCAACGTTTGTTACCGAATCTGGAGCTTGGAAAAGTTTAGATATGAAAGTTTGTTATTTAGATGAACAATATAGAACAAAAGATAAACAACTAACTAAAATTTTAAATCATATAAGAGAAGACCAGGCCGAGAAATCAAAAAAGCTACTTTTTGATACGCATAAAAATAAAAATGAGCAAAAACGTATTTTGACAAAATTATATACCCACAATATTGATGTAGATACAATAAATTATAACGAATTAAATAAAATAAAAGGCAAAGAATATTATTATCAAATGACTTCTCGCGGGAACCCAATAGTTTCTGATATTTTGAAAAAAAGTTGTTTAGCTCCTGAAAAATTAATTTTAAAGGAAGGTGCGCATGTTATGTTTATAAAAAATAATTTTGAAGCAGGTTATGTAAACGGCACTCAAGGAAAAGTTGTTGGTTTTGTTGCCGCTGATTTGCCAGTTATACAAACAGAAGAAGGTAAAAAAATAACCGTTACTTATGCTGATTGGACCATTGAAGAAGATAAATCTATTATTGCTGGCATTTCACAAATTCCATTAAGATTAGCTTGGGCTATTACTGTGCATAAAAGTCAGGGGATGAATTTAGATTCAGCAGAAATGGATTTATCAAAATGTTTTTTGCCCGGCATGGGATATGTGGCTTTGTCACGTTTAAAATCACTAAAAGGATTAAATTTATTGGGCATAAATAATTTAGCTTTTTGTGTAAACCAAAAAGCTATAGAAGTAGATAAAAATTTTAAAAAATTATCTAAAGAATCGTCTGCTGAACTAAAAAAGATATCTTCTGGAGATATCAGCAAGCGTCAAAAACTGTTTATAAAATACCTCGGCGGGTAAAGCCCACCAAAAAAACCGCCTCATCGGCGGTTTAATTTCAACTATGAACTGACAACTAATAGTTACAAGCTCAAGTGTTGGGAGGAACTTATCGCGTTCCTCCATATTTTGTGGCAAGCCACACGTCAGGATTAGAACCTGAAGATATTCGAGAATATGGTCTCAATACCTATGCCGGCTTTTTCAAAAGCCGTAAAACGAATTACCTGGTGGCAAAAACCTTGCCCTTGCCCACCCCAAGCATAAAGATTTTGCTATCGTCGGAGAACTCGTACCCGCAGGAGAACGTAGTCCCTGTAGGGTTCGGAACAAATTTCCAGCTCCACGCCGAAAACTGGCGCCGACAAATTGGCAAAGGATTTAGCCCCAGGCGATAGCATTCCCTCATCCAAATAGCACTAGGAAGCACCGGGAATGTTGTCATCCACTCCTTGCTATTCGGGAATCCTATCGGTACCCACTCACCGAGGTCGGAAGGATTGACGATGGCGACAACCGGTTCGATCCCCCTCCAACTGTTGCCTTCCGAGACAAGTTCAAACGGCCCTGACCCTAATGGACCAGATTCTCGTCTCAGGGTAAATCCGTGCTCAAGACAGCCTCCTTTACCGAGATACTCGTCAGCGATGTCCACAAGACCAATGAGGTATAGGTCAAGTTCCATCTGCCAGGAGGTGTAATAGCGGGGAACAGAGCCACCGATGTGATAGAGTAGCGTTTTCATGTTTTCAGTCTTTCTGCACTCTCTAACGGGGAGTTTTCCGCTCACTTCTGTTGTCTTTTTTAAACAGTTGGTAAAGCCTAGTAAGTGGCTCCCTGAATTCGTAGTGAACGCAGGTTACTGTTCCCTGCTCTAGCAAGGCGCAAAAACCTGCATTCACTAACTATGTTTTCAAATTACTATCAATTTATCCTATATATTTATTATACCACCATTAAGCGACCTTGTCAAGCCTTTCTGACTCGCAAAATAACCTACAAAAAAAGTCGCGTTTTTGACGGCCGTCAAAAACGCGACTTTTTTATATTTATGCTTCGCTAATTAAAATAGACGTTATTTGATCAAATATTGTGTGGGGCATATATAACTCTTTCATTTTATCTTTCACATCAATGTGAACTGTTTTGCCCATCATGCTGTCTATTTTTTCATAAACTAATTTTACAGAATCAAAATTTATAATCCAATCATTTAATCCTAAATTATTAAATGTTTCAGAAACTCCCATATTATAGTTAACCATTGCCGGCGTGCCAGAAGCTATAGATTCTTTGGCAACATTTCCATAGGTTTCAAAATGAGAAGGGCTAATAACCACCCCCATATTTTTATAAAATGACGCTAAGTCCTTGTTATTTTTTGGTTTATGAAACGTAACTACTTTAGAAAGTCTTTTGTATATTTTATTATTCTTATCTAAATCAGTAATAATATTTACCACAAACTTATTTCCATTTTTATTATTATAATTTGCTAAATTTTCACAAAAACGAACATTTTTTATTCCTGTCCATCTGCTTACTATTCCTATATTTATTTTGTCTATTTGATTTTCTTCTTCAAAAAAATGAGCTGAAACAGGATTTGGAATAACAGCTGATTTTTTAACTTTATGTTTAAAAACTTCTTTTTCAACAACGTTTTTTGTAATTTCTGATGGAAAAATATAAAACATATTCTTTTTATCAAAAGATCTTTCCATATCTAAAAATATTTTTCTTTGCCTTTTGCCCCAATTTTGAACTTCTTTCATTAATACGCCGTGATAATGCAAAACTGCTGGAACGTTTTCTCGTTCTGAAGCCAAAAGCAAACACCAAGGCATAAAATATGTTCCATTTATTAAAACTAAATCTGGTTTTTCTTTTTTTATAGCTTTTTGATATGCCAATATTACTTGCTCATAAGCTAATTCTACTTCTGCTAAATTTTTTGCCTTATTTACAATTTTTGCAATATCGGGAACATTAACCCCAATAGATACGGTGCTAGTTTTATTAGTGCTAATTTTTTTATATGTTTTTCTATTTTTATTTAATACAGTAACTGCTGTAATATTTAAATTATTACCCTTACTTTTTTCAATAAAATCCATAAAAGACAAAACCACCTGAGCAATTCCGGCAGTATGGGCAAATTTTATGTTTGTTAATACTTTCATATTATAAAAAAACTAGACCTTTCGCGGCCCAAGCTCTAATAAACTTGTTTATTGTATATATTAATTATATCAAATTTATTTCACTTTGTCAATATGTTCTTCTACCTTGATATAATTATTAATCAATGATAGAAATAATTTAGTATAGTAGGAACAGGATTCCTTGCTATTGAAATTTCGCCGAAAGCGAAACAACTTTGTTGCCAAACTACCAACTAATCGAACACCATGAAAACCACAGAAATACCGCCGCCACAATTGGGTATCCCCGTTTCTAAAGCCGCAGAGAAAAAAATGAAAGTAACAATGCGTCGATGGACGCGTACCAATGTACGAGAAATGGGAAATGCATTCGACCCAAAAAAAACGGCTTCGGTAAGAGCAACTCCGCAAGAGCTAATTAGCTTCGAATAGAGCTAAAAAGCTGCAACAGTCTTTAACCGCAGGTTTCACCTCGCGGTTCTTTTTTTGAGCGCGTAATATAACTTCATTAAACGCGCGAAACCTCGCCGAAGCGGGATGCCCTTTGGACCGCGAAGGCGGGTGCATGTAGTGATTTGACATTTTGGGAATTTTAGGATATAATAAATATACTCTGAGTTGTGAAATGGATTAAAAACGATTTATTTAGTTTTTGAGCGAAACGAAGCAAAAATTTTGAGGCATACACGTCGTGTTCTGTCGATAAATTTTTGCAAAGTCGCAGCCGAAAACGAAACGTAAAGAGTTAAATCTATTTCATAATTCAGAGTATTCAAAATGATAAACGAAAAAATACAAACTCCCCTATCTAACACAGCCGAAATTACTTTTGGTGGTCTTGGTATAGCTCCAAAAATTTTAGATACTATTATAAGGTTGGGCTTTAAAACTCCAACCTCTATTCAGCACAAAGCAATTCCAGTTGCGGTTGAAGGAAAAGATATAATTGGGATAGCTCAAACCGGCACAGGAAAAACTTTGGCTTTTGGAATTCCGCTAATTCAACAAATTCTAAAAAATAACGGCAAAGGATTAATTATTTTGCCCACTCGTGAGCTAGCTATACAAGTTAACGAAACTATACAAAAAATAGGAAGAGATTTTGGCATAAAAACTGTTGTATTAATTGGAGGAACCCATATTAGACCACAAATGAGAGAGCTTTCTTTTAACCCTCATATTGTAATTGGAACTCCAGGAAGAATTAATGACCATATTCAGCAAAGAACTTTGCGATTAGATAGAGTTTCGGTTTTAGTTTTGGATGAGGCCGATAGAATGTTTGATATGGGATTTGCTCCTCAAATATCAAAAATATTGCAGTCTGTGCCAAAAGAAAGGCAAACAATGTTATTTTCTGCAACTATGCCAGATCAAATAGTAAAAATTGCCACTTTTCATATGAAACTACCTGTTAGAGTAGAAATAGCAAGAGCAGGAACTACTGCAGAAAACATAGAACATGAATTGTTTGTTGTTAGAAAAGAACAAAAATTTGCATTATTAAAAAAATTATTAGAAGAATATAAAGGAAGTGTTTTAGTGTTTTTAAGGGTTAAACATAATGCAAGAAAAATTTGCGACCATTTGCGTGTAGCCAGAATAACTGCAGCTGAAATACACTCAAACAGATCTTTAAATCAAAGAAAAGAGGCTTTAGAGGGTTTTAAAACCGGTAGATTTAGAGTTTTAGTGGCAACAGACATTGCTTCAAGAGGCATAGATGTAAAAAATATAGAATTAGTAATTAACTATGATTTGCCAGAAAATGCAGAAGATTATGTGCATAGAATTGGCAGAACCGGCAGGGCAGGCATGTCGGGAAAAGCAATATCATTTGCAACGCCAGATCAAGGTTCTGTTGTTAGAGAAATTGAAATGTTAACTAGAATTAATTTACCAATTTCAAAATTGCCCGATGATTTACCAGTTGTTGCAAGTCAACCTTCAACTACTTTTAATAAACCTGGTCGCTCACAACAAAGAAATAGACCATCGGGTAGATTTAACCATGGCAAACGAAGATATCAAAGATAAATATGATGTTGCTATTATTGGTGCAGGACCAGCTGGCATAATGGCAGCTGGCAAAGCATCTAGCCTTGGCTTAAAAGTAATTTTAATAGAAAAAAATTCTAGCCTTGGCAAAAAATTACTTTTAACCGGAAATAGCAGGTGCAACTTAACAAACGCTGAATTTAATTTAAAAAATTTAATTTCAAATTATAACAAAGGCGCGGAATTTTTATTCCACGTTTTTTCTGTTTTTGGACCAAAAGAAACAATAGAATTTTTTAGTAATTTAGGTTTAAAAACTAAAATTGAAAAATCTAATAGAGTTTTTCCTACAAGTGATAGCTCTAAAGAAGTTTTAGAAACCCTTAAAAAATATCTTGAAAATAATAAAGTAAACATTTTATACAATTCTGAAATAAAAAAAATTGTTAAAAACGGCAAAAGTATTGAAAAAATAATCTTACAAGATAAAGAGATTAGGGCTAAAAAATATATTTTAACAACTGGAGGCAAGTCATACCCATTAACTGGTTCTAATGGAGCGGGCTATGAACTAGCAAAAAAATTAGGACACACTATTGTGCCACTATCACCCGCATTAGCTCCAATAAAATTAAAAAATAGTTGGATAAAAAATTTACAAGGCATAAGTTTAAAAAATGTTGCAATAAATATTTTATCAAACAATAAAAAATATTCTGGTGGGCAGGGAGAAATTATGTTTACTCATTCTGGAATAAGCGGGCCTGCTATTATGAATATAAGCGATAAAGTTGGAGAACTGCTTGAAAAAAGCGAAACTAAAATATGTTTAGATTTTTTTCCGCTTTTAAGCCAGCAAGAAGTTTTAAATAATTTTGAAGAATTATTAAAAAAATATCCTAAAAAAACAATCAAAAATATATTAGCAGAACTTTTACCAGAAAAATTTTCCGAAATTATGCTTTATATTTTAGGCATAGACAGAGAAAAAATAGCCAATAATATGTCTAAAATAGAAAAACAAAAAATAACAAAAGTTTTAAAAGGCTTTGAAGTTGAGGTAGAAAATGTTGCCGGCTTTGAGCAAGCTATAGTTACAAAAGGAGGAATTTCTTTAAAAGAAATAGACCATAAAACAATGAAGTCTAAAATAATTGATAATTTATTTTTTGCCGGAGAAATTATTGATATTAATGGAAAAACTGGCGGGTTTAATTTGCAGGCTTGTTGGAGCACGGGATATATAGCAGGGCAAAGTTGTTTAAAAAATTAAAATTGTATATTTTTTAATAAAATAGTAAAATTAAAAAATATATTTCACTAAAAATAAAAACATGTTTGATTTTGAAAAAATAATTAAAGCAATTGCCGAGGCCCCATCAAGAGTTTTAGACAAAACTGTAGACGTTATTATAAAAGATGAAAAAGCTCTTATTAAAGCCAAGCCATTCAGAAAAGCTGAAGAATATATAGATGTTTTGGGGCCTGGCCTTGTAACTGGTGCAGCCGACGACGACCCATCTGGTATTGCTACATACTCTCAAGCAGGAGCTCAATATGGATTTCAATTAATCTGGTTATCTTTATTTACATTTCCATTTATGGCAATGGTTCAAGAAATGTGCGCCAGAATTGGAATAGTAACCGGCCGAGGATTGGCCGGCAATATTAGACATAATTATTCTAGAAAAATACTTTTATTTATTGTTTTAATTCTTTTTTTAGCTAATACTCTAAACATTGCTGCTAACTTAGGAGCTATGGCAGCAGCAACAAAACTTTTAATACCAGAAATTAATTTTATATGGTGTATTACTGTTTTTGCTTTAATTATTTTATTTTTACAAATTTTTACAACTTATGCCCAATATTCAAAAATATTAAAATATTTAACCTTAGGACTTTTTGCATATGTGTTTACTGCATTTTCAGTTAATTTAGACTGGCGGGAAGTGTTTAGTCATATGATTGTTCCTTCAATAACTTTTAGCAAAGAACAAATTTTCTTATTATGTGCTATTTTGGGTACAACTATTTCACCATATCTTTTTTTCTGGCAAACTTCTCAAGAGGTTGAAGAACAAATTCTTAAAGGAGAACTTACTATTAAACTACGCGAAGAAAATGTTACGCCTAGAGAAATTCACGATATGAGAAAAGATACGTGGTCAGGAATGTTTTTTTCTAATGCTATAATGTTTTTTATTATTGCTGCTTGCGCGGGAACTCTTTATGCCAACGGAATTACAAATATTGAAACTGCCAGCCAAGCCGCCGAAGCAATTAAACCTTTTGCCGGCGAACTTACTTATTTCTTTTTTGCTTTAGGAATTGTAGGAACAGGTCTTCTTGCTATTCCAACAATGGCCGGGTCTGTTGCCTATGCTACAGCAGAAAGTTTTGGGTGGAAACAAGGATTATATCATAAACTTAAAGATGCCAGGGCTTTTTATGGAATTATAATTATATCAATGCTGGTGGCTACTATTGCAAACTATTTTCATATAGATCCTATTAAAGGTCTTATTTATTCTGCTGTTGCAAATGGATTAGTTGCGCCCGTTGTGCTTTTCTTTATTGTTCGCATAAGCTCTAATAAACAGATAATGGGAGAAAAGAAAAATCACCCATTTATTACTGCTTGCGGATGGTTAACTACAATTGTTATGGCAATAGTGGGCTTTGCAACAATTTCAATAATATTTTTTTAGAAAAATATAGTAAAGTAAAATTTAAACATTACCACTTGTATATTTTGATATAGGTGCTATAATGTAATAGTAAGTTTCTTATTGTTTTCGTAAGGTTAGTAAGCCTGAAGAAAGATAAGAGGATAGGTTCACTCGAACCTGTGGTCGGCTTACTAATATTAAAATAACATATAAGAAAATGGCAAAGAAATTATACGTAGGCGGATTGTCATACGGCACATCCGAAGCTACATTAAGGTCAACATTCGAACAAGCAGGAACAGTTGAATCTGCAACAATCATCATAGATAAGATGACAAACAGATCAAAAGGTTTTGGCTTTGTAGAAATGTCTACAGACGAAGAAGCTCAAAAAGCTATTGAATTGTTTAACGGAAAAGAATTAGAAGGAAGAAATCTTACCGTAAACGAAGCCAAACCAATGGAACCAAGAGCTCCAAGAACCGGAGGAGGATTCGGTGGAGGAAGCAGAGGTGGATTTGGTGGCGGAAACAGATACTAATCCTGCGAAGCTTAGGATAATCCTGAGCTAGTCGAAGGATATTCAGTTATCATTAGAAAAACTACCCCGTAAAAAGGGTAGTTTTTTGTTACACAACAAGCTTGACATTATAATTAAATTATGATAAAAGCAATTTAGCAAAGCGAGTAGCACTTACTCGCCCTTTACAATCAAACCAACCACCTACCAATATGTTCTACACCCCTCTTTATCGTTGTAACCAGTGCGGTTCAATTCAGTTGCGCACTCCCATAGAAGCGGAAAATGTTGTGCAGCTTGAGGAGAAATTGCCATCAATTCCGCGAATCATCATCCATCGCTGTACATGGATTGGTTGCACTACTAAACCCTCAGGAACTTTGGGAGTTTGCGAACTCATTGCATTCCAACCCGAAGACCTCAAAGACTAACTACCAACCCCGTCAAACCAACCGAAATGAAAATAATTATTCTTTCGCTGATATTGAATTCTGTCAGCGCAGTTTTCGCGCTGACCCATGGCTACATTGCCTGGGCAGTGTGGTTTGAATTATTCACCATTTTATCGGCGGTGGTTCTGATAAACGCAATCTTTGCGCGTTATTCTAAGAAAGCTCGACCCCGCATTACGTACCTAAAATCATGTGCTTTGGCTCTGTATTCGTTCTTGGGATCTCTGAGCCTAATTGCCTTCTGGGCCATGATCGCATGGCGAGCATGGCACGCGATGTAGAACCAAACCAACTAAACCGATGAACTTCAAATTCTGGGTCATCATTGGCGTCTGTGCGATTATTGCATGGACATGCGTCGCGTGGTACAGCAACCAAGACCCCCGGCGCAAGCAACTCAATCCTCCGGAAACCGAAAACACGACCACGCCATGAGACCAACGAAAACCATGCATTGCAATACATGCGGAGAAACATTTCAAATAAGGGAGGGCGAAAGTTGCATGTGTCCCTTCTGCCTTGGAGTCAGAAGGCAAAAAACGTTCATAACTGAACCGACCAAAACCTTGGAAACCACGATTAAAATTCTGTTTGTCATTTTTGCTATTGTTGCTGCCATTGCTACTGGCGTCGTCGAAGGTTCCAGAGAAAGATCGTCAACGGCATACCAGTTTAAATGGGTGAATGATGATAAAGGATGGGAAATCTCCGACCCTGACAGTCTTCCCCAGTCAATCACCAGTCCTTATGGATTCCTCCATGGGTGGGTAACTTATGGAAGATCGCACACCCTAGTAATCCCGCACTCATGGTTCGGCGACAAGGAGGTCCGCGTCCATTTCTGGGACAACACTCCCAAACAAGTGCAAGCGGAAATCGTGGACGAAATACCTGAATGGTTGGAAACCGAAACCACGACCACGCCATGAAAAAGCTACCAGATACCGACAAAACGTTAGCCAAATTCTTCCTAGGATTATCCGACGAACAAATCGGGCAATTCGTGCGCAGAATTCTTACCGGGAAAAAGCCGAAGGCCGAAAAAATACGGCCACGCAAAAAAGGCTCGAGAAAACCCAAAACCAAAAGAGGCAAACCCCTCTAACATGCCAAAGTTAATTCTGCGGCTCTTTTTTTGCATAAGCATCCGCAAAAATAGTAGCGTTTTTGACGGCCGTCAAAAACGCGACTATTTTTGAGGGATGCATAAATGTTTCCTTAATACTCTTTGACATTACGCAAATTTTAGCGTATAATTATTGTTATTATATACGACTATACATAATAAATGGAAAACATAAGAAACATTGCTATTATTGCTCACGTTGACCATGGAAAAACCACACTAGTGGACGCGCTTTTGCGTCAAAGTAAAACTGAAATGAAAAAAGAAGTGGCTGCTCAAGAAATGATAATGGACAGCAACGAGCTAGAAAGAGAAAGAGGAATTACAATTTTCTCTAAAAATGCTTCTGTGCAATACAATGGAGTAAAAATAAATATTATTGACACTCCCGGTCACGCGGATTTTGGCGGTGAAGTTGAAAGAGTTTTAAATATGGCCGATGGATGCTTACTTTTAATTGATGCAAAAGAGGGCCCAATGCCTCAAACAAGATTTGTTTTAAAAAAGGCTTTAGAAATGGGCCATAAAATTATTGTTGTTGTAAATAAAATTGATAAACCAGGTGCCAGAGCAGAATTTGCATTAGAGGCAACCTTTGAATTATTTTTAGAATTAGGAGCTGGTGACCACAGTTTAGATTTTCCTGTTTTATATGCTTCTGGTAGAGATGGAAAAGCAGGCCTTGAAGCTGATTTGTCAAAAATGACAGATATTACTCCTGTTTTTGAAGCAATTGTAGAACACATTCCCTCACCTATTGCTGACATAAATAAACCATTGCAAATGTTAGTTACTTCTATTGCTCCAGATGACTTTAAAGGTAGAATTGCAATTGGAAGAATTCACAATGGAGTTATGAAAAATGGACAAGAAATTGTTCATATAAATAGAGAAGGAGTTTCTGTAAAAAGTAAAATAACTTCTTTAATGACTTTTGCAGGATTAGGCAGAATTGAAACAGCAGAAACAAAAGCCGGAGATATTGTAGCAATTGCTGGAATTGAAGATGTGACTATTGGAGAAACAATTGCCGACCCAAATAGTCCAGAAGCATTGCCAGTGATTAACATAGACGAACCAACTGTAAAAATGACTTTTATGGTTAACGACTCCCCTTTTGCCGGAAAAGAAGGCGAATTTTCTACAACAAGACAAATTAGACAAAGATTATTTAAAGAGTTAGAAACAGATGTTTCTTTAAAAGTTGAAGAAAATGATAAAAACCAATGGATTGTTTGTGGCAGAGGAGAATTACATTTAGCTATTTTAATTGAAAGAATGAGACGAGAAGGTTTTGAATTTCAAGTTTCAAGACCACAAGTTATTTTACGTGAAATAAATGGAAAAACAATGACTCCCTATGAAAAAATATTTATTGAAGTGCCCGAGCAATATCAAGGAGTTGTAATGCAAAAAATGGGAGTAAGACGGGGTGAATTAAAAGAAATGAGAAACCACAATGGAATTTCTTTTTTAGAATTTATAATTCCAACAAGAGGATTGTTTGGATATAGAAACGAATTTTTAACAGATACAAAAGGTTTGGGAATAATTAATACTATATTTTTTGAATATATGCCTGATTTGGGCAACTGGAAAGAAAGAGACAATGGTTCTTTAATTTCTACTGAAACCGGAGAAACAAGATTATATGGTTTAAAAAATGTTCAAGACAGGGGAGTATTATTTATTGGGCCAGCTGTAACAGTTTATGAAGGCCAAGTTGTAGGACAAAACTCAAGACCAAATGATATAAGAGTAAATGTTTGTAGAGAAAAACAACTTTCTAATATGAGATCTAAGGGAGAAAAAAATAGAGAGCACTTTAATGTTCCAAAATTAATGAATTTAGAAGATTCTTTAGAATATATTGGAGATGACGAACTTGTAGAAGTAACACCAAAAAATATTAGAATTAGAAAAATGCACTTAAAAGAAGTTGATGCCAAGCGTGCCGAAAGATCTGAGGCCGGCGTAAAATTCGACTACTAAAATAATCGCTCGGCAACAAACTTTTATTTTCGCTCGCCAAATCAAATTTTTGCTCGTCGGGGGAATGTCCCCAAGGCGATTGCCCCTCCTCCAAAAATTTATTTGGCTCGCTACAATAGTTTATTGCCTCACTTTAAAAACCACATTTAAATTAGTGTGGTTTTTTGCTTGTCCTGAGCGAAGTCGAAGGATTGACAATTTTGCAAAAAGTCATAAGATATAATTACTCAAACAAAATAGCTTTTTGACAACCAACCAACGGAAACAACACCATGAGCATGAACCTAAAAAGCATTACTTATGTAAGCGTGATTGCAGTTGGTATAACCAGCATGTTTAGCAAGAAGGACTCAACCATAGCGATTATAGGCTTAGTGTTGGCAATTATTGGTCTACTCATCCTTCTATGGGATATTCTTAGATCCAAGCCAAATAGTAACTCCAAGCAAATAACCTATGGCCAGTTTCTTGATACCATGGGCGATGTGGCGGAGGACTTTCCAAGCGCAAACGCATTTTTCCAAATGCTATATATCACCATTACTGGCTATCAATGGGAAATCCGCAGTGCGACACCCGTAGGTACAGAACACGTCAAACATTTCGTTGACATCATGCACCGAGATTTTTGGGAATTGATAAGCGAAGGAGATGCCGTAGGAGCTCTGCAATCGGAAGCGGGCGCATTCTTATGCGCTGTTCGCAATAAGTGCGTTGAGCTGGGCATTGATGTCGGTGGCATCAATTTTAACCCCCCGCTATCACCCAGAGAAACGCCTCTCACAAGTGGCAATAAAGATCTAACATTGGCCGACATATCGGTAGTTAACGACCACCCTGGAGACTGAACTTTAAGCTTTACCCAGAACCAACCAACGGAAACAACCAAAATGAAAAATTTCCTAGTTCTATTGGGCACGCCAATCGTATCGGCCATTATCTTTTACTACGCGCTGGAATATGAATATTACATATTGGGGTACATCCTTTCTTCGCTAGTAGTTATCTGTGGGGTTACTATCATTTTATTCCCTCGCCGGTCTAAGCCAATTTGCTTAGCAATACCAAAATCGGCCAGCGAGCCAGCGAAAGTGCCAATGAAATGCATGGAATTTGTTGATGCTATGTGGCCCGTGACAGAGCAATTCCCCAATGCCAGCGTATATCTCAACGATTGGTACGACGGTCTATTGCCAGCCGAATGGGACACAATTAGCAGCCAACAGCTCGATGAAAAATGGCTGGCTAAATTTGTTGAAGATATAACTGACTTTTTCCAAAAATCAATAGCGTCGGCTGATGACGAACTCGGCCAAAAGCTGATGCTTGAGGGTCATGCCTTTATTCTAGCTATCGCCGTGAAGTGCACCCTGCTTGAACTCAACGTAAGTAGTATCAATTTCAACCCACCGCTTTCACCAAGGGAAGCTTTTGCCGGAGCCACTGGCTAGTTTTGTCGCGACAGATATAATCTGTATTCGCGATTTTTTTTATAAGAACTTGCCCCGTTAGAAAACAAGCTTTCTAACGGGGCTTGCTTTTTGGCAATAAATATGGTATCTTTAAATACCTAGTAATTAAAGTCAATTATGATATTAATAAGCAAGGAACAATTTTTAGAGGAACATAATAAGCTATCTCCCTCTAACTTACAGGCTACTCTAACTTTGCTTGATAGATTTAAAGAAGAAAAAAAACCTCTTATAAAAGATGACAGCTGGTGTTTAGATAAACACAGAATTCCCTTTATCTCTTGGCTAACATCTATTCAAAAAGAACCAGCTAAAAGTGGCTACATATCTAAGAAAAAAGAAATATTTAGAAATTACCCCGAAACTCACTACGAAAGTTAAAACAAAAAAATCGCCCTTTTAGGGCGGTTTTTTAATCCGCCTTCGCTTGAAAGCTTCGGCGAGACAAGGTAAAATGAATTAATAAAAATTATGTTTGATTATATCTCGGCAATAATATTGGGCATTGTAGAAGGGTTTACAGAATTTTTACCCATTTCTTCTACTGGTCACCTTATTTTAGTAAATCAATTTATAACTTTTGATAAAGATTTTACCTTCTTATTTGATATTGTTATACAACTAGGAGCAATTCTAGCTGTTGTTGTTTATTTCTGGAAAAGACTTTGGCCATTCAAAAAAGATATTACTGAAGGTAAAAAAATATGGGCAATTTGGTTTAAAACAATAATAGGAGTATTGCCAGCTGTATTATTGGGGGCATTATTTGCTAGCAAAATAGAAGAAAAATTATTTAATCCCTGGACAGTTGCCATTACCCTATTAATTGGTGGAATAATTATTTTATTTATTGAAAATAAAAATCATCAACCAAAAATTACAGATATTACTAATTTAAGCTATAAAATGGCTTTTTTAATAGGATTGGTTCAGTGCTTGTCTATGATTCCTGGAACTTCACGGGCTGGAGCAACAATTATAGGTGCTATGATTTTTGGAGCTTCGCGATTAGTGGCAACAGAATTTTCTTTCTTTTTGGCTATTCCAACAATGATTGCTGCATCAACCTGGAGCTTATTTAAGTATAAAGCACTTTTAAATGTTAACCAGAGCATTACCCTTTTAATTGGCTTTATTGTGTCTTTTATTGTAGCATTAGCAGTAGTAAAGTTTTTGATAAATTACGTTCAAAAAAATAACTTTAAAATATTTGGTTATTATAGAATAATATTAGGAATAATAATTATTTTATCTTTTTTATGGATATATTAATTGTAGGTTTAGTAATTGTTCTTGCATCAGGATTTTTGGGGTATATTATAGGAAGACTTGGGCATTATTATGTTAATTTTTGGATTGGTGACCCTAATTGGGCTCCTGACCATTGGATATATGGATTAATATTAATGATAATAGGCCTTGCTTTCTTTAGCGATAATATAGAATTATTAATTTTTTCTTTTGGTGCGGGGGTGCTTATAAGTGATTTAAGAGATTTTTGCAAATTAAAATTCTACGGCTCAGACAATGAAACCAAAGAATCTAGAAAATTTTGGCACATAGATTAATTTTGTTAAACAAATAAAAATATGATGAAATATATAGAATCCCATGTTCCCGGTGATGATTCCGAAGAAATTCCAGAGGCTACCATTCCGCACGCTGAAGAAACGCCAGAACTTGATAAGCCCAAAAGCGAACCAAGAGGACAAAACCTCAAAAAAGCCGAGGAGCTTAAAGAATTATTTATTAATTTAACTATTGATAAAGGGGAAGGAGATAAGAAAGAATCTGTCTTTTTTAGCGAAGAAGAAGCAATCGCCCTGTCTCAAAATGAAAGGTTGCAGGCGCATCTTTCAACAACCTTGCAACTATTTATTACCCAACGGTTTATTCAAAATACTGATAATCTAAAAGTATCTTTAACAGAATGGAAAAAAGCTGTGATGAAAGCACCACAACTTCTGCAACAAAAACCCGAGGCTCTCAACGCTAATGCTGAGGAGTCTGCTGTAGCTTTGGGGATAACAAAACAACAGTTTATGGAAGCTGTGATGAAAAAACCATCGCTGTTGCAACAAAAACCCGAGACTCTCAACGCTAATGCCGAGAATTCTGCCGTAGCTTTGGGGATAACAAAACAACAGTTTATGGAAGCTGTGATGAAATCGCCACAATTATTGCAACAAAAACCCGAAACTCTCAACGCTAATACTGAAGAGTCTGCTGTAGCTTTGGGGATAACAAAACAACAGTTTGTAGAAGCTACGATGAAGGCACCATCACTATTACAACGGAAACCCGAGACGCTCAACGCTAATGCCGAAGAGTCTGCTGTAGCTTTGGGAATAACAAAACAGCAGTTTGTAGAAGCTACGATGAAGGCACCAGCACTATTACAACAAAAACCCGAGACGCTCAACGCTAATGCTGAGGAGTCTGCTATAGTTTTGGGAGTATCGAAACAACAGTTTGTAGAAGCGGCGATGAAAGCACCACAACTTCTGTATCAAAAACCTGAAACTCTTAACGCCAATGCTGAGGAATCTGCTGTAGCTTTGGGAGTATCGAAACAGCAGTTTATAAAAACTGCGATGAAGATGCCACCACTATTGCAACGGAAGCCCGAGGCTCTCAACGCCAATGCTGAAGAGTCTGCTGTAGCTTTGGGAGTATCGAAACAGCAGTTTATAAAAACTGCGATGAAGGCACCACCACTATTGCAACGGAAACCCGAGGCTCTCAACGCTAATGCTGAGGAGTCTGCTGTAGCTTTGGGAGTATCAAAACAGCAGTTTGTGAAAACTGCGATGAAGGCACCAGCACTATTACAACAAAAACCCGAGACGCTCAACGCTAATGCCGAAGAGTCTGCTGTAGCTTTGGGAATAACAAAACAACAGTTTGTGGAAGCTGTGATGAAGGCACCAGGGCTATTATACCAAAAACCCGAGACTCTTAACGCTAATGCTGAGGAGTCTGCCGAGGCTCTAGGTATAACCAAACAGCAGTTTATAGAAGCTGTGATGAAGATGCCACCACTATTGCAACGGAAGCCCGAGGCTCTCAACGCCAATGCTGAGGAGTCTGCTGTAGCTTTGGGAATAACAAAACAGCAGTTTGTAGAAGCTGTGATAAATATGCCAGCACTATTACAACAAAAATCCGAGACTCTTAAAAATAAATTTAATATATATGAAAATATGATAGACCGTCCGCTGGAGATTGTACTTAACCACCCGATCTTACTTGGTATGGCCCCTGAGAGAATACTAGGTAGCTATATTGTATGTAAAATAAATCATAAAGAATTGTCAGCGAGAAGTTTTATGCCTAATCCATTGACATCTGCGCATAAAATATTAGCCGAATCTGATTTTAAAAAATTTGAACTAGCCTACAACTATCTCAATGAATTATCAAGAAAAATTAGAGATAGGAGCAGAAGGGGGGGTAGCGAAACTGAAGTTTATAACGAAATGCTTAAATTTACAGAAAGATTTTTTGGCAAAAAGAACGAACCTATAACACAAGAGCAACTTAACACGTTTGAAAGATACATTGAAAAACATTTATAATAATTAAATAAATTCACCCCCACACCAATCTCAAAAATGTATAATGTATTACCATAATAAAAAAGCGAAGCGACTTCGTCTATCATTGATGGTGTTACCTAGTCAATTAAAAAGATTGGTGTGGGGGCAAAAGATATGAATATAACAGATAAAAATTTTGAAGAACAACTTAATGCTACAGATAAATTTGTTTTAGTAGATTTTTTTGCTACTTGGTGTGGGCCATGCCAAGTTTTAGGCCCAATTTTAGAAAGAGTGACGGAACATTTTAAAGATAGTGTTGTTTTATGGAAAATTGATGTAGATGTCTTCCCTACCACCTCTCAAAAATTTGGCGTTGAAAAAATTCCCACAGTTTTTTTATTTAAAAATGGAAAGCCAGTAAATAATTTTGTGGGCTTAATCCCAGAAAATTCCATTAAAGACTGGGTAGAAAATACCATTAAATCTAACTAATATGACAGACAAAAAAGACATTGTAGAAAAATTAAAAAAAGATTTTACCGAGCACGCAAAAAATAATGGCTTTCAATTAAACCCCGACGAGAAAGTAGTAGAAAGAATCATAGACGGCCTTTTAAGGAATGAAGAAAAATATGGCGCACAATATTGCCCATGCAGAAGAGTTTCTGGCGATAAAGAAGAAGATGCAAAAAAAATATGCCCATGTATTTGGCACAAAGATGAAGTAGAAAAAGGTGGGCATTGTTTTTGTAACTTATACGTAAAATAAAAATATGATTGTAGATGATGTAAAAATAATGGTTTATGCTGGTCATGGCGGAAAGGGCATGTCAACTTTTAGTAAAATAAAATTTGTTAAAGGCCCAACTGGTGGAAATGGCGGAATAGGAGGAAATGTATTTCTTGAGGGTTGTGCTGATTTGGGGGCTTTACGACAATTTAGATTCAAAAAAGACTATAAAGCCAAAGATGGTGAAAATGGTAAATCTGGTTTACACGATGGTAGTAATGCCGAAGATTTTATTTTAAAGGTTCCCGTAGGTACTGTTTGTCATAATTTGACTAAGCATACAGATATTGAAATTACTAAAATTGGGCAACGAGAAATGGTAGCAAAAGGTGGAATAGGAGGAAAAGGAAATTGGTACTTTAGAAGTGCAATTAATACAAGCCCAAAAGAATTCCAAACAGGAAAGCCTGGCGAGTGTTTTGAATTGCATCTAGAATTAAAAATGATTGCTGACGTTGGATTTGTTGGCTTACCAAACGTAGGAAAATCAAGTCTGTTAAACGAATTAACCAAAGCCAACGTAAAAGTAGCTAATTACCCTTTTACTACGCTAGAGCCCAATTTAGGCGTATATTACGACCTAATATTAGCCGACATTCCCGGCATTATTGAGGGTGCATCTACCGGCAAAGGACTTGGCATTAAATTTTTACGCCACATAGAAAGAACAAAAGTTTTATTTCATTTTATTTCTGCTGAATCTGTTGACCCCCTATTAGATTACAAAACTATAAGAAACGAACTTGAAACGTATAGCAATGTCTTGTTAGAAAAACCTGAATATATATTTTTGAGCAAAGCAGATATTATAGATAAAAATACTATTTTAAAAATAGAAAAAGATTTCAAAAAAATAAAAAAGGAAATTATACCTATTTCAATAATAGATATAGAAAGCTTAGATTTTATCAAAAAAACACTAAATACTTTAATTAAAGAAAAAACAGTGGTAAAATTAAATAAAGATTATTAACAAAAAATAAATATGGACACTACTTTACTCATAGAAATAGTTATTGCTATTATTGTTGCATACTTTCTAATAAAATTTATTGTAAGCCCCTTAATTAAGCTAGTCGTTGGTATTTTAGCTGTTCTGACTATAATATATCTTTTACAACGATTTTTTGGTTTTGATATAGACAAAATAACAGAGCCTTTTGGAATATCTCTAAACTCTAGCGAATGGGGACAAAATTTTAGCTGGATTATAAATCCTATAAATTACGTTATAAACCAAATAGAAAGTTTTATAAAATTTGTTTTTGGCAACATAAGCGAAACAATAAATAATTAAAAACATAAATTATGGTTGGAGATATATTTTTATCAATAATTAACTTTTTAACTTATCCAACTTGGCACTTGGTGGTATTATATGTAATTATATTTTTGATTGTAATTTGGTCAATGATAAAATCGTGGGGTTTTTAATTTAAAATTAAACAAAAAGGACTAGGTTTAACCCAGTCCTTTTTGTTTAGTAATAATCTTTAACTTTTTTGAGTTCTTTATGTTTTCTTAGTTTTTCTAGGGCTTTTGCTTGGATTTGACGAATTCTTTCTCTAGTTACGCCAAATTCTTCTCCAGTTTCCTCTAAAGTGTGCATTACGCCATCATCCAAACCAAACCTCATTCCTAAAATTTTCAATTCTCTTGGGGTTAGTTCACTAGAAATTTCTTTTAACCTGCTTTTTAACATTTTTCTAGAAGCTTCTGTATTGGGCGCTATAGTTTTATCATCTCTTATAAATTCAGCTAAAACACTGTCTTGCTTATCTTTGTCTTCTCCAACAGGAGTTTCTAAAGAAACAGCTTTTTGAGCAATTTTTCTAATATGATGCACTTTATCAACTTCTAAATCCATTTCAGCTGCAATTTCTTCGGCTAGTGGCTCTCTACCTAGTTCTTGTAAAAGATTTTTTCTAACTTTAGTATATTTAGAAATTGTTTCTATCATGTGCACAGGAATTCTAATTGTTCTAGCTTGATCGGCCAAAGCTCTTGTAATAGATTGTCTAATCCACCATGTAGCATAAGTAGAAAATTTATATCCCCGCCTCCAATCAAATTTTTTAACTGCTTTAAAAAGCCCCAGGTTTCCTTCTTGAATTAAATCTAACATTGTTAAATTAGGAGATCTTCCAACATATTTTTTAGCAATAGAAACAACTAGTCTTAAATTTGCTAAAGCAAGCCTATTTTTTGCATCTTCATCTCCTGCTTCTATCCTTTTTGCTAATTCTTTTTCTTCTTTGGCAGACAAAAAACTAGACTTTCCAATTTCTTTTAAATACATTTGTATTGGATCAATTTTACCAATAAGTGCTTTTTTAACTTTAGCTCCCTTAGCCCCTTTTTTAGGTTTTACCTCTAAAAACTCTTGCATCTCTTTTACTTGTACCCCTCTTTCTTTAAAATCATCATAAACTTTTTCTAATCCTTCTATATTATGTTCTATTTTGGGAAAAGCATATAAAATTTCCGAGGTTGTAACAAAACCCCTTTCTTCTCCCTTTTTTAAAAGGGTCTCTAATTGAACAGGGTCGATAACAGTTTTTTTATGAACCCTTACAGTTTTATGAGCCTTTTTTATTTTTGCCTTTTTGCTTTTTTTTACCCTCTTAAGCTTTCCTTTAGAAAGTTTTGGCGGGTTAACCTTTTTTAATTTTGAGGCTTTCTTCTTTTTTTTCTTTGGCATATATTTATTTCTTTATATTTTTTTATGAAGCTCTTTTGCTTGCTTAGTAAATTCTTTAATTAACTCATCTCTTTTTTGCTCATTATCTTCGAGCTTCACTTCTCCAAATAGGTTACTTAAGTTGTTTCTCAATTCTATATCTTTTAACAAAGAAAGGCAAAGTTGAATTTCTTCTGAGTTGTCTTCTCCATATTCTACTTCAGCTTTTAGTGCTAATTCGTCTAATACATTTTTATATTCATTTTTAGCTTTGCCCACAGAGCTAGATATATCGGCAAAAATTGCTTCTGGGTCATTACCTCTTTGTTGCGCACTTGCCTTAATGCTGTTTATTAAATTTTTTGTTTCATCACAAAAAAGACAGTGATGCGACTCTTCAATTAAATCTAAATTTTCTGGATTTTTTAAAACTAATGAAACTATTTTATCTTCTAATAATTTTTTGCGCCCTTCGGCTGTAAAATTATTTTTATTAATTGGTAAAATCTTTTCTAGGCCAGCTTTATTTGTTAATTTATCATTACTTTGATTATTCTTTTTCCAATCATTAAAATCTGCTCTTACATCTTCTTCTTTAACATTAAATATTTGAGATAGTTTTTGAAATTGCTTTGCTTGTTCAATTATGTTTGGAATTATATTTATTCTAGGATAAAGAGCATATTTTATTTCTTTTCTTCCCTGAGAAGTATCTTTATCAAACTTTAAAAGGGCAGAGTTAAAAGAAAAATCCATTATCTCTACAATAGTTTTTAATGATTCTTCCCAAATTTTAGGATTTTCTAAAATAATTTCTGCGGGGTCTTTTGCCCCTAAATAACTGTGTATTACTTTAATATTAAAACCTTGAAATATAGCTAAATCAATTCCTCTTTTTGTTGCTGTGTCTCCGGCAGAATCCATATCAAAAGCTAAAACTAAATTATCTGTGTACCTTTTTAAAATGTTTAAATGCCTTTCTGTTAAAGCAGTGCCAGAAACTGCAACTGTATTTTCAAACCCTGCTTGCTGACACATTATTGCGTCTGTATTGCCTTCTGTTAAAACACACTGATTGTTCTTTCTAATAGCTAATTTTGCAAAATTTAATCCATAGAGAACATTGCTTTTATCGTAAAGTAGTGTCTGGGGCGTATTAATATATTTGGCTATTACTGCATCTTTTCCCCCTACGGGGGATCTCCCGAAGGGAGAAAAGACTCGGGCAGTAAAACCAACTACTTGCGAATTTAAATCAAAAATAGGAAAAATAATCCTTCCACGAAATCTGTCGTAAGGGTTATTTCCCTTGTCAGATGGCACAGCTAAACCAGCTTTTACAATTTCTTGGCGATTGTATCCCCTGCCCACCAAAAAATCAGATAGCCCCTGCCAAGTATCTGGAGAATAACCTAGTCTCCATTTTTTTATACTTTCTTCTATAATGCCTCTTTTCAACAAATACTCTTTGGCCTCTTTGCCATAACCTGAACCTTCTAATTGTTTTTCAAAAAAAGAACAAGCTAGGTCGCAAATTTCATATAACCTTTTTCTTTCACTAGTTGCTTGAGGATTTTCGCGCTTTAATTCCACCCCTGCTTTATTAGCTAAAAGCCTTAAAGCATCTCCAAATTCAATGCCCTCAATTTCTTTTATAAATTCAAAAATGTCTCCACCCTTTCCACAGCCAAAACATTTCCACATTTGCCTGCCCGGACTTACAAAAAAAGAGGGCCCTTTTTCAGAATGAAATGGGCAAATTCCTCTATAGTTAATTCCCGTTTTTGAAAGCTTAACATATGAACCCACAACATCTAAAACATTAAGCTTGCTCTTTATTTCTTCTATTTGTGAATCCATTGGAAAATTGACCGATTTTATATCGATTTTATATTACCACTAAATTTATAAAAATCAACCTGCTTTACTTCTAATTTCCTCAGCTAGTTTTTTTAGCTCTTCTGAGTCAGCCATGGGTCCACTTCCAGACGAAATCCATCCTTCATATTTATCAAACCAAAAATTTTTACCGCTAAGAATTTGCGACCATCCACCATTTTTAAAAGATTCTGTTCCATGCATAGGTACAAGCTTTATGTGAACGTGATCTACGCCCATGCCCTCTACTATCATGCCCACTCTACCAACATCGTCAAAATGATTCTCTAATATTTTGCCAACTTTTTGAGCTGCAATAATAAATTTTTGCAAATCAGCTTCTGGCATCTTAAAAATATCACTTCCAAAGTGCTGTTTTGGAATTACGCACGAAAAACCTTTTGTATTGGGGTCAATTGATAAAAATGCTATAAATTCTTTGTCTTCCCAAAATATGCCTGGCGTTTTTATTTTTCCAGAAACTATCTCGCAAAAAATGCACTTATCATCTTCTGTTTTTGAACTATATTCTGCCATTTTATTTAATCTTATAAGTTAAATTGATTATCACATTAATTTCTTGCTGGCCTGGTTCAATAGTTGGCACTGGAGCAGATTCTGCCACACCCATGCCCTTGCTTGCATCGCTATACATTACAGGATATGGATTATAATTTTCATAAACATTAATTATTTTTCCTAAACTTATTCCGGATTCTTTAGCTAAGTTTTTGGCATTATTTTTAGCTTTTTTAATTGCTTCTGCTCTGGCTTGTTCTCTAAATTGTTCTGGATTATCAATTGTAAACTGCAAATTGCCAACTGTGTTGGCTCCACTCTTGGTAGCTTGATCTAATGCATCACCAATTTTTGTAAAATCTCTTATTTTAACTTCAATACTCTGTTCTAGTCTATACCCTTTAATAGTGGTTGTGCTGGTTCTTGAAACAGCAATATCTGGTGCTGGATACATCATAGGAACTGGAGTATATACAGTTGAATCTTCATAAACTGGTGTTAGGCTATAATTTGTTGATTTAATATCTTTTTGGTCAATTTTTAATGCTTTCATTGCATCAATTATGGTATTCATTTTAGTTGTACCAGTTTTTGTAACTTCAGCCACTGTGGCATCTTGAGTTGTAACTCCAATACTAACTACCGCTATATCTGGTTTAACATAAACCTTACCCTCACCCGAAACTGTAATTTGATTTTGATTTTGTATGTCTAACAGTTGAGAATGATAAATCATTTGCCCAACTAAAAAAACTAAAATGCCCACCACTAAAACTTGCGCAAGCATAAAAGTTTTGCTTAATAAATTTTTTGTATCTTGTTCCATATTTTTTTATCGATTCATTATTTTATTTTGAACCGAATGATTATTTTCCTAAAATGTTTAAAGTAACTTCCATTTGTCTGACCGTATACTCCATATCTTCTTCTGGCCTTCCGTCTTGTCTGCCTCTTTGATATGAACCCATCAAATCAGTCAAATAATCTATCAACTTGGCTTGCCGGTCTTCTAATTTTGCTTCTTTTTTTGTTTTAAGGCTTTCTTCATTTTGGTGCACCTTGTGCCATTCTTCAATTGCTTCATTAACCTTATCTGTAATCTCTTTTGCCCGTGCAACTTCGGGCGCAGAGGGAGTTCTATCAAAATATTTTTTTTCGGGATTTCTTACTACAGAAAATTCATTATAAAATGTTCTGCCAAACTGCTCAGCCATCATTGTTGCAAATTCGTCGGGAGCTAAATATTCGCTGGTTACAGCAACGGCTTTTGTCCACTCGCCTTCTTTTCTTTGACACGAAGCCACATCTCTAAAATGTAACTGGTCATAATTAGAATTTCCATTTTCATCATCATGAAACTTTAATTCTCTCAGCAATAATTCTCTTTCTTTTTCTAATGCGCCCAATTTTCCCATTTTTGTTTCCGTAAGTCGTTTCTGTTTAATAGTTCGCGCTATACCGGTGTTTAATTTTTTTATTTCGTCGTTTTTTACCCTAATTGCCAAAACAAATGGTTCTCGTTCTTTGAAAAACTTTTCGTAGTATACTTTATTAAAAAGCTCAACATCATCACTCTTTTTTCTGTTGCCCCACAATACATCCAGCATTCTATATATTTCTTTTTTTAATTCTTGATGTTCCACAGCATCCAATCTCTCCTTAAATTTTCCACTTTCAAAAAGACTGTGCAAACACCTTGCCATGAATTCCTCTCTCGTCTTCTCGTCAAGCCCAGCTACAACTTCACCCAAGCTTCTCTCGCGTTTTTCTGAAGAATCACTAAATCTTCCATCGTCTGTTTGAGGGAAAATCTTTTCTCTAATAAATTCTGGCAAACTTCTAAAAAGCGCCGAAACACTTCCAGGAAAATCTTTCAGTTCTGCAATTTCTTGCTCTTGGACTAAAACATTGTCTGTATTGTCACTTTTACTAATTTCTCCCATAATCTAATAAATTTATAATTGAATAAATTGTATCTCCTGTATTATATTTATATCTCAAATTTAGACAAAATGCCATAGTGAATTTTAATATAGACCATCATTGATAAAAACAAATAATGGTGTATTATAGAAGCCAATAGATATTCTTTGACAATAGAAAGGAATCACCGTGAAAAAGAAAAATAAAACGCCACTGATTGGGCAACTTTTCCAGAAAGTTGCTCCTAAAATTGGAGCTACAGTAGTGATAGAGCCAAAATGGAAAATTGTTGGACAAATTACTTACAAAAATGGAAAAAAACGATATTTTCGAGGTTCTAGCCTTGACTTAAACTCACTTGGGGCTTCTGAAATAGCTCGAGACAAAGATTACGCCAATTTCTTCATGAAAACAATGGGATACCCCATTGTTCCTGGAGGAAAAACTTTCTACTCTAGCCAATGGGCTAAGGCAATCGCAGAAACTGGTCGTGATATTCATGCGGGGTATAAGCACGCCGTTAAATTGGGCTTTCCGGTTATTGTGAAACCAAATGGTGGCAGCCAGGGATCTGGCGTTGCATTGGTCAAAAATAAACGTGAATTTTATCGAGCAATGCGCGAGATATTCAAGCACGACAGAATCGCTATCGTACAAAAACCCGTTAAAGGCAAAGATTATCGAATAGTCGTTCTAGATAATCGGGTTATCTCTGCCTACGAAAGAATACCCTTGAATATAATTGGGGATGGCTCTCATACCATAAGACAGTTACTCCATAAAAAACAGCGAGAATTTACGGCTTCAGGCCGAGACACCAAGGTTGAGCCAAACGACCCTCGCATAGCAAATAAGCTAAAACGCCAAAAGATGAATATGAATTCGGTCCCCGGCAAGGGCGAACGAATCCATCTATTGGACAATGCCAACCTTTCAACGGGCGGAGATTCTATTGATGTTACCTCTACAATGCATCCTGATTTTAAACTCATCGCAATCAAACTAACCAAAGATATGGGATTACGTCTTTGTGGCGTTGACCTTATGATTGCCGATGATATAACTAAAAAACCCGGCGAATATTGGGTTTTAGAAATCAATTCTGCGCCCGGGCTTGACCATTATGCCAAATCGGGCAGAGCTCAAGAAAAAATTGTTGGAAAACTATACCTCGAGGTTCTCAAAAGTATGGGCGAATAGTCCGCTACCAACCAAGACAAAAATCTTGGTCTTTTTTTATAGGTGCGGAGGAGGTGGGACTCGAACCCACGAGACCCGTGAAGGTCACAGCTTTCCAAGCTGTTGTAATGGCCACTATACGACTCCTCCTTGTTTATTTTTTTGATTACTTGCTATATTTTTCCGGATACTGAAGAAAAAACTTAAACAGAACGCCCAACGTCCTGTCTTCATTTATCTTTCCATCTTTACATAATTCTTTTACTTCATCAAATGATTTCCACTCGGTATTTATTACTTCGCCAGTTTCAAGCTCCTGCCCAACTTCATTTTCTTCAAATTCATCCACAATAAAATAGAATAAATCCCAAATAACCGTTGCTCCCGATTTTGCAGTTGCATAGTGTTTTATGTTTTTAGCAACTAATCCGGTTTCCTCTCTGCACTCTTTTTTAGCAGCATTAGTGGCAAATAACAAAATATCTTCTGAAATATTTTTATTATATTCTTCTAAGGTGTCAAAAACTTTTCCGCCCGGCAAACGATAGTCGTAATCGTTCAATTCAGACCGAAATTCTTTAGAAATTAAAATTTTGTTCTCTTTTACAATAATCAAACGTGTTCCCGGAGATCTGCGGGCAATTTCAAAAACAATGCTTTTATCACCAACCTTCATGGGTTGTTCTACAACCTCAAATATTCTTCCCTTATAAACAATTTTTTCCGGCCCATTTTTTTGTAAATTATCCATTTTAAGTTTATGTACTTCTTAATGCTTTTATTCTTTCTTCAACTGGTGGGTGGGTCACCCCGAAAAAATTTGCTTCGCAAATTTTACGGGGCAAGACTCATTTCAACATAATTATATATCCGTTCCACGAAGCGCACGTATCCGTTCTTCGACTGGTGGGTGGGTCATAAATAATTTTATAAACCAGCTTGTTTTTTGTTTTCCTTTATATGGCGAATTAATAAATAACGAAGCTGTTGCATCATTAGTAACTTTTAATGGAGTTGCATCTTGAGAAATTTTTTCTAATGCTCTAGCCAATCCTTCGGGATGTCTAGTAAGTAAAACAGCGCTTGCGTCGGCTAAAAATTCTCTTTTTCTTGAAATAGCTAATTGAACCAAAGTTGCTGCTATTGGAGCTAAAATTGCTGCAAAAATTCCAAGCACCATTAAAATTACTCCTGCTTTTCCATTATCATCGTTAGACCCTCTGTTGCCTCCCCAAAAACTAACTCTCATAAACATATTAGCTAACATTGCAATGACTCCTGCTAAAATTGCTACAACTGTAGCTAATAGCATATCTTTGTTTCCAATATGCGACATTTCGTGAGCTAAAACTCCTTCTAGCTCTACTTTATCTAGCCGGTTTAAAAGCCCTTGTGTTACAGCTACAACCGCATGTTTTGCATTTCTACCTGTGGCAAAAGCATTTGGTTGCATTTCTGGAATAATATAAATTTTGGGAACCGGCAAACCTGCAGTTATACAAAGATTTTCTACAATATGATAAAGCTCTGGATTTTTATTATGTTCTACTGGTATGGCTTTATACATTGATAAAACAATTTTATCTGACCACCAATAACTTCCAAAAGACATAAAAACGCTTAAAAATGTAGCAAAATATAAAATTGAGCTATCGTTTAACAAATAACTAAACAGCCAGCCTAAAGCTATAATAAAGACCAAAAACCCAGTTAATAGAAACCAGGTTTTTCTAGTGTTGGAACTTGCTTGTGTATATATTGTAGCCATATTAACTATTTTATTTCATTCTATAATAAAATTATAATTTTACCACCCCCCTCCTCCTCCGCCACCACCGCCACCACCAGAAGAACCGCCTCCGCCACCACCAGAGCTAGATCCAGGAGGCGTAGAGGCAGATGCTATAGAACTTGAAAATCCAGAATTAAAGTTTGATAATGCTCCAGCTGTATATATTGGACCAGAAAACCATGCTGGATGATGGTCTTGCATTTGATTCTTATTAAAAATATCTGTAAATTGCTCGGCCCATTCATTTTCAACGCCTAAAGCTAAAGCATATGGTAAATATTTCTCAAAAAGTTCTGGTGTTCTCTCTGGAGGATTAAAAAAATTCATTCTATCTTTTTCTGTTACCGATAAAAACCATTTAAATCCTTTTACTTCTTCCACTAATCGCAATCCCATTTCTGTATATTGCCTTAATAAGAAATAAAAAATAATAGCCAATAAAATAACCACTGCTAGTAAAATTACAGTGCCCATAGAAGCCATACTATAAACAATTGTAATTGCAAAAATTTCTCCAGCTAAAAATGGCAGAAAAAATAAACTTAGAAAAATTGCACCAAAAAGGTTTTTAATTTTATTTTTTTGGTTATTAAAAAACTTTTTCCACAACGCTGTTATTTGTCCAAAAATTACTACTATTCCAAAACTCCATCCAATCAACCAAACTATTATAAAAATTAAAGGAAAAATCATACCAGCTTCACTGCTGTTAATAACCGACAATAATAATGGTATAAAAGATAAAACAATTCCTAAGAATAGCCAATTAATATTATTTGAAAAATAATTTTTGTCATACTCTTTCATCAAGGAAATGGTTAACTCCTCAGAAGCATCTTTTACTTCTAAAGTATAACCATCTAAATCAACTATTTCTTTTTTAACAAATAGTTGGGTCATCATATTTTTCTGAATTTTGTTTAAACTGCTATCTGGTTCTTTTACTTTTGTTATATAATAATGAACTTTCTTTTTATCAATTTTTATAAAACCTTTAACTGCTAAATTAATAATTTCTGAAGTAAAACATTTGTTATCAAACCTTCTATTCACCAAATATCTAATTGATGAAGGAATCATTTTTGAAGGGGGTTTGTACATGGGTATAATACTTTTGGGTTTTGGATCTCTGCCAAATTTATTCCAAACGTACAAATAATAGAAAAAAACTAACAATAATCCAAATATCCCCAAAATAAATCCCAAATTATCTTGAAACCACCAAATTCTTTTCTGAAACAACGAAGGCTCAACAATTAATCCCTTGGGCCAACCAACAACAATTGTAAAATCTTCTCCATTGTTTATTACTTGAGAATTTTTGAATTCAATTATACTTTTATTTCCTTCTGCATAGATGTTTGCTTGAGCGGGCACCCCCTTGCTCCCAACATAGCCCACATAAGAGGCTGTTGTTAGTTGATTTTTTACAGAATTAAAATCAAAGGGCAAAATAACTGTTGCGCTTGATTTAATTATAGGAAAACTCCAGTCACTACCAGTAACATTCCAATATAATTCGTCGTGATCTGAAAAAAATCCAATTTCCCTATTAACTCTATAAGAAAGCTTATAATCATAAACTCCAGGATAAATTAAAACGTCAGAAGCTCCAATATATATTCTTATTCCATTTTTTAAATTTTCTGTGTGATAAGGTTCACTATTACCATTTCTTTGCACCCCAAGCAAATCAAATTTAATCTTATAGTTATTGCCTAATTTATCTTTATATTTTGTTGGGAAATCTCTATATATACCATGCTCAATGGAATTGCCTGTTGCAATAACACTTATTTCTTCTGTAACTAAAAGAGAACCAGATTTTTCAACGGTTATATTGCTAGAAAAATTAGTTATCTGCTCTTGATTATAGTTCTGAGCAAAAACAAAACTACCCGTTGCAAAACAGGATGCAACAACGACAAAGATTATGAATAATTTTTTGAACATTAAAACTTAACGCTTACCGGTTGTTTTTCTGCTTCGCTAGTTGTTTGGAACAATTCCATTTGCTTAAATCCAAATATATTTGCAACTATGCTGTCTGGAAAACTTTCTACTTTAATATTTAAGTCTCTAACATTACCATTATAAAATCTTCTTGATGCTTGAATTTTATCTTCTGTGTCAGAGATTTCTCTTTGTAATTCTAAAAAGTTTGCAGAAGCTTTTAAATCGGGGTAATTTTCAGATACTGCAAATAAACTTTTTAATGTGTCGGAAAGCATATTTTCGGCATTTGCTTTATTGGCAAGACCACTAGCTGACATAGCAGATGCTCTAGCTTGTGTTACTTTTTCAAACAACTCTCTTTCATGAGTGGCATATCCTTTTACTGTTTCTACTAAATTTGGAATCAAATCGTATCTTCTTTTTGTTTGCACATCAATGTCAGATAAAGCTTCTTTTGCTCTATTTTTTAATACTACAAACCCATTAAAAATTGCTATTATCCATAAAATAGCAACCACTGCTACTGCTAATATAATCCACAATATTGTTGTCATGTTTATTTTGGCAAATTATCAATCAACTCCCTTAAATAAGGATGCTGAGTGGTAAATTTGTAATTAAATAATTTTAATAACATTAAAAAGTCTCCTAGCTCAGAGCGCAATGCTTCTGGCCCAGAAAAAACTTCCCATAATTCTGATATAAGATTTTTTGTATAGCGATGCAAAATCTCATAATCAGATTTATTTTTTAAATAATTTATTATTTGTTTAAACTCTCCCCTGTCTAGCCAAATTCCGTTACACATTTTACAAAAATCAATTCTTGTTTTTGATTGGTCATATTTAACTTCTTGCAAACCAGCTCTGCAAGCGGGGCAATGTTTATGATTACGCAAAACTTGAAACTTTGATTTATCTCTCCATAAATCAATATCTAACCAATTTAATTGCTCATCTTTATTGTCTTTTGCTTGGCGCAATTCATCTTCATTAAACCACATACCTAAACACATTGGACAATAATCTACCTCCACATTATGAAATAAAATTTTCTCTAAATATTCATTATCTTTTGGACAGTTCATGGCGAAAATTTCTAATTTTTAATTTTAAATTTTTAATCAATTTATAATGATTAAATTTTAAACAACGCTTACTTATACTATAACTAAAAATATAAAAAAACACAATAAAAAAAGAGCCCGGCGAAGTTTCGCAAGGCATCAACTGAGTTTTTTAAATTTGCAACAGATAGCATCAACCATTGGCATCTCCCTTTCGTCTTCTAACAGGCCACAAGACTCGTCTTCAAACGAGGGGTCGGCCATTTTAAACACCTCGGCACCAACATCCACTACTTCGGCAACGCCAGAAACATTGGGTCCAAATTCACACCCCAGTTCATCTCCAACTGTCAGACCGTAAGCAACAGGGATGCTGTCACTGATTACTTCGCCAGCATCAAATTGCCGCAGCAATGACGCCGGAAATTGCCAGAGAATATTTTTGTATGACATCGTTTTTTTCTATCTGCTATTCGCGAAACCAAAATCCGGAGAGATTGCCCCACTCTCGACCATCAGGGCCTCGCACGGAAACAAACTGATTCTGGTCAGATGTTATAGCATAGTTAAGGGGACAATTTGAAGCATGTTTTTCCAAATCTAGCTCTTCGTTCCCAATGCCACAATTACAGTTATATATATCCCGAAGAAGATCGCGCGCAACAATAACAGTATATGGACCGGGGCCCATCTTCGCTTTCTTCATCGCTATAAAACGCTCATCACATGTGCGCGGCGGCGCAAAAGAAACCGGGTCACCTACTTTGAAGTTTGTCATTTCTTTGTTCCTTTCTATTTAGGCTTCTTGGAAATAAGATCCTGACCAATTAGACACTTGGCCATGATTATCTGCTACCAACACCGCTTGATTTTGATTTCTTTCAAGCAACCACCTAACAGGACAATCTTTTTTGTGCCTTTTCCACCTCATCACGGTATTCGTCACCAAACCACAGTTACAACACCACTCTGGACTGCCAATCAAACTTTCCACTTTTATAATTTCGTAGGGACCGGGGCCCATTTCTTTTATGCAATTGGCAATATAGCCCACTTCACATGTGCATGGTGGCGCAAAAACCACCATACCTCCCACTTTAAAGTTTGTCATTTCTTTTTTTCTTACTTTGGTTCCAGCGCGATTTGCATTGTATAACCACCACAGTCCGTTCTTTGAGCGGGTAACACATACCCAATTCCATAATTTGCTATAATAGTTGAAAGTATCTTCAAAACTTCACTGCCTTCGGGAAATTCAGTCACAAGAACATCCAAACTCTGTGGCTCTTGGCCATCATCACTGAGCAATTCTGCTATACGATCCAAAATAGGTGATGCCCCCTGGCAACTGTCAAAAACTATAACATTAACAAACAAATCACCGCCAGCGGTGAAAACTGTGAATTGTGCTTTCATGGCTCTCTTCTCTCTGCGCGTTAATTTCAAAGGGCTGTTTGCGTTGTGGCACCAATGCCACATTATTTAGAGATTAACGTAAACCATGTTTTATGTCAACCAAAAAGAGGCTCTCGCCCTCTTTTTTTAAACAGCGAGTGTTTTGCCACGTGGCAAAACACTCGCTGTTTCATCTTGAAATTTAGTAGTCGCCACCCATCATTGGGTTGGGCCCACCATTTTTACAGCAATCTTGTTTTTGAGGCAATTCAGAAACAACTGCTTCGGTTGTTAACAACATCGCTGCGGCTGAAACTGCATTTTCTAAAGCAGTTCTAGTAACTTTTGTAGGATCAACAACTCCTGCCTTTATTAATTCTTCATAAACCATTGTTGAAGCATTAAAACCAAAATCTCCAGTGCCCTCTTTCACTTTTTGCACAACAACAGCCCCATCAATGCCGGCATTTTCAGCAATTTGCCTTACAGGCTCTTCAATAGCACGCCTTAAAATGTTTAATCCTGTTTTTTCATCACCCTCAAGTTGCCCTTCAATTCCACTTAAGGCGGGCAAGCACCTTAATAGCGCCACTCCACCTCCCGGAACAATTCCCTCTTCTACAGCAGCCCTGGTTGCGTGTAGGGCATCTTCTAGCTTGTGTTGCTTGGCTTTTTGCTCAACTTCGGTTGCTGCCCCTACTTTTATAACCCCCACTCCACCAGATAATTTTGCTAATCTTTCTTGTAATTTTTCTTTATCAAAGTCTGATGTTGCTTCTGTAATTTGAGTTTTAATAGAGCCAATTCTAGCTTCAATTATTTCTTTAACTCCCTTTCCCTCAACAATTGTGGTATTTTCTTTTGTGGAAATTACACGTCTTGCTTGCCCTAAATTTGCTATTTCAACATTTTCTAATTTCATTCCCTTTTCTTCAGAAATTACTTCAGCTCCCGTAACAATGGCAATATCTTCTAACATTTCTTTTTTTCGGTCACCAAACCCAGGAGATTTAATTGCCAAAGCATTAAAAATTCCTCTAATTTTATTTACAATTAAAGTTGTTAAAGCATCTCCATCAACATCATCGGCAATAATTACCAATTCTTTTTTACCTTCATTAATAAGTTTTTCTAATAAAGGCAAAATTTCTTTTAATGAACTTATTTTTTTATCAGTAATTAAAATATATGGATTTTCTAAGCTAGCTTCCATTTTTTCTGAGTTAGAAACCATATAACCAGAAATATATCCCCTATCAAATTGCAAACCTTTTACAATTTCTTTTGATAATCCAAAGGTTTTTGATTCTTCGGTTGTTATAACTCCATCTTTACCTACTTCTTCCATAACTTGGGCAATTAAATTGCCCATTTCTGTGTCGCCAGCAGAAATTGTGGCTACCTGAGCTTTTTCTTCTTTTGTAGTAATTGGTTTAGACATTTCTCTTAGTGCCTGCACAACTGCATCTTTTGCTTTAATGATACCCTTTCTTAATGCCAAAGGATTAGCTCCAGCTGCTACATTTTTTAAACCCTCTGTAGCAATTGCTTGAGTTAACAAAACAGCACTAGTTGTGCCATCTCCGGCAACATCATTTGTTTTTGAAGCTACTTCTTTGATAATTTCGGCCCCAATGTTTTCAATTTTATCTTCTAATTCAATATCTTTGGCTATTGTTACGCCATCGTTAGTAATTGTTGGGCTTCCAAAACCACTGCCCAAAACAACATTTCTGCCTTTTGGCCCCAAGGTTACTTTTACTGCGTTGGCCACTTTGTCTAAGCCATTTTTTAACATTTTGCGAGCATCCTCGCTATATTTTATTTGTTTTGCCATAGTATTATTTATTTTTAATTTCTATAGCGAGGCAACAAACTATTGTAGCGAGCCAAATAAATTTTTGGAGGAGGGGCAATCGCCTTGGGGACATTCCCCCGACGAGCAAAAATTTGATTTGGCGAGCGAAAATAAAAGTTTGTTACCGAGCGAAGAAATTATTTTGAGCGCTATTCAATTATTGCTAATATATCGCTTTCACAAGCAATTAAATATTCTTTACCTCCTATTTTGATATCGTGAGGCCCATATTTTGTAAACAAAACTTTGTCGCCAGGTTTTACCGACATTATCATCATTTTTCCATCTTCCATTTTTTTTCCTGGCCCAACTGCAATTACTTTGCCCTCTTCTGACTTTTCTTTATTTGCTGTTTCTGGTAAAAAAATACCAGCTTTTGTTTTTTCTTCTTCTTTAATTGGCTCAATTAAAATGTGATCTGACAATGGTCTTATTTGCATAATGATAATATTGTTTAATTAATAATTTTCTATAATGTAATTTAATCAATTAAAAAATCTTTGTCAATAATTTATAAATATTTTCCTGTATAACATTTGTCGCTCGTCTTATCGCCATCGCTTCGCTCTGGCTAGCTCTTCGGTTCCGGCTCACGACTTTCAAAACCCTCGGTTTTGAATAATTTCCTACACGGGAGGATACCCAATCCTCCCGACCCCTCCTGTGAAAAGTTATACCTACAGATACCTTCCGGTATAACTTTTCTTTATTTTTGCAATATCGCCAGGCGTTCCCTCGCCAACAATTGTACCGCCACCATCACCTCCTTCGGGGCCCAAGTCTATTAACCAATCAGCATTTTTAATTAATTCTATATTATGCTCAATTACCAAAACTGTATTTTTTTTATCAACTAATCCCCCCAATACAGAAATTAATTTTTTAATATCGTCAAAATGCAACCCAGTTGTAGGCTCGTCTAAAATATAAAGAGTTTTTCCAGTGCCCTTGCGCGAAAGTTCTGTGGCTAATTTTACTCTTTGTGCTTCTCCTCCAGACAACGAAGTTGCTGCTTGCCCTAATTCAACATAAGAAAGTCCAACCTCTTTTAATGTTTTTAACTTTTCATACAGGCCTGTGATATTTTTAAAAAACTCCATTCCTTCTTCAACTGTCATTTCTAAAACTTCGGCAATGTTTTTGTCTTTATAAGTTACTTCTAAAACTTCTTTGCTATATCTTTTACCATGACATTCTTCACATTCAACATAAATATCTGGTAAAAAATACATTTCTACTTTTTTTTGCCCCTGACCTTCGCAAGCCTCACATCTTCCTCCCTTTACATTAAAAGAAAACCTGCCAGCTGAATAACCTCTAACTCTTGCTTCTTTTGTTTTAGTAAAAATATCTCTTATATGAGAAAAAGCTCCGGTATATGTTGCCGGGTTGCTTCTTGGAGTTCGGCCAATAGGTGACTGGTCAACTAAAACAACTTTATTTATGTTTTCAATTCCTAAAATTTCTTTATGAGCTCCTGGCTCATCTTTGGCTCTATAAAATTTCTTTAACAAAAATTTTGCTAAAATATCATTTACCAAAGACGATTTTCCAGATCCTGAAACACCAGTAACACAAACAAATTTTTCTAAAGGAATTTTAACATCTATATTTTTTAAATTATGTTCGCTGGCTCCTACGATAGTCAAATAATTTTGAGCCCTATCCCGCCCCTTTGGGGCGAGGCTCGCCCGCCCTTTGGGCGAGGCGGCTACTTTTAATTTACCAGATAAATATTTTCCAGTTAAACAATCTGATTTTAAAATTTCTTTATATGTTCCTTCAAAAACAACTTTGCCACCGTGTTTCCCAGCTCCTGGCCCTATATCAACAACCCAATCAGCTGCTTGCATTGTTTGGGGGTCGTGCTCAACAACCACAACTGTGTTGCCTAATTCTTTTAGTTTTTCTAATGTTTCTATTAATTTATGTTGATCTCTTGCATGCAAACCAATAGAAGGTTCATCTAATATATACAAAACTCCAGATAATTTAGAGCCAATTTGAGTGGCCAATCTTATTCTTTGCTCTTCTCCGCCAGCAAGTGTGCCAGCTTTCCTAGATAGAGTTAGATAGGACAAACCAACATCATTTAAAAACTGTGTCCTATCAATTATTTCTTTTAAAATTGGCTGACAAATTTTTGTTTCCCCGGCATTTAATTTTTGCCCCGCCGATTGCGGGGTCCCGCTGAGGCGGGAAAAGAAATCTCTTACTTTATCTATAGGCAAATCAACAATTTTATCAATTGATAAGTCATTAACTGTAACTGCTAAAACTTCTTGTTTTAATCTTTTGCCTTTACATTTTGGACAAACTTTTATAACCATGTATTGTTCAATTTCTTGTCTTGTCCAATCAGAATCTGTTTCATGATATCGTTTTTCTAAATTAGGAATTACTCCTTGAAATTCTCCATCACCATTTAAAATAATATCAACAAATTTTTTGGGCAATTCTCCTATTTCTTCATCTAAAGAAAACTTATATTTTTCTGCCAAACCAGACAAAATAGAATAATAATATCCTTGTCTGCCAACTTTATGCGAAGCTCTGCTCCATGGCCATATTGCACCTTCAGCAATTGTTAGTCTTTTGTTTGGAATTACCAATTCTGGGTCAACTTCTAGTTTTTCTCCAAGGCCCGTGCACTCTGAGCAAGCACCATAAGGATTATTAAAAGAAAATAACCTAGGCTCTAATTCTGGCAAAGAAATTCCACATTCTTCACAAGCAAAATGCTCAGAGAAAATTAAATCATCTTTTTTACTTTGACCAACAATAACTATTCCTTTGCCAAGATGCAAAGCTGTTTCTAAAGAATCTACTAGCCTAGATCTTTCTAAATCTTTATTTAAAATTAATCTATCAACAACAACTTCTATATCGTGTTTTTTTTGCTTATCCATTGGTCTATCAAGAGATTCTTCAATCAAAAAAACCGTTCCGTCAATTCTTACTCTAACAAATCCACCTCTTTGAATTTCTTCTAAAACTCCATGATGTTCTCCTTTTTTATTTCTTATAACTGGCCCTAAAATTGTAATCTCAGAGTTTTTTGGTAATTTTAAAACTTGCGTAACAATTTGGTCAACTGTTTGCCTAGAAATTAATTTTCCACACTTTGGGCAATGAGGTTTTCCTATTCTTGCATACAAAAGGCGCAAATAATCATAAATTTCTGTAATTGTGCCCACAGTTGAACGTGGATTATGAGTTGATTTTCTTTGGTCTATAGAAATTGCCGGAGAAATTCCTTCTATTTTATCTACATCGGGCTTGTCCATTACTCCTAAAAACTGTCTTGCATAAGCAGACAAACTTTCTACATATCTTCTTTGCCCTTCGGCATAAAGCGTATCAAAAGCCAGCGATGATTTTCCCGAGCCAGAAAGCCCAGTAATAACAATCAACTTATTTTTAGGTAAATCTAAGTCTATATTTTTTAGATTATGAACTCTTGCCCCTCGAATTTTAATGAATTCGTTTTGTGACATAAATAAAGTGGTTTGTCATTATACAACTTTATTTTATGACTTTCAAGCCTAACTATTGAAAATATCAACGATTTAGTCTTAAATAGATACATATGGAGAAGTTTAAATTTATCACTGGGCTAAACTTTGAGAAGCTCCCTAAAACATCGGGGGTGTATTTATTTTATGGACCAAACCCTAAGCCCTATGCTCTAAGCCCTATTTATATAGGAAAAGCTATAAATATAAAAAGTAGGGTTAAAAATCATTTTCAACAGTCAAGCTACCGCGACAATCTTTTTATAGATAAAGTTAACAAAATTGGCTATATAGAAACTAATTCAGAAATTGAGGCTTTAATTTTAGAAGCAAATTTAATTAAAAAACACCAGCCAAAATTTAATGTTGTATGGAAAGATGACAAAAACTATTTTTATGTGGCCATTGTCCAGAATAAAGATAAAATTCCTTTTGTCTACATAACCCACCAACCCTCCTTCGCTAAAGCTTCGGAAGGGCAAGCCCCAAAATACATTGGGCCTTTTGTTGAGGGCACAGCACTTAAAAAAACATTAAAATATTTGAGACGGGCATTTCCCTACTACACACAGGCAAAACATCCAAAAACTCAATGCACTTGGTGCCATTTGGGGCTTTGCCCCGGCCCTCACCCAGATTTACCTGCATATAAAAATAATCTTAAAAAATTAACCTTAATCCTTCAAGGAAAGCGAAGCGCTGTTTTAAATAGTTTAAAACGAGAGATGAGGCAATTTTCAAATGAACATAAATTTGAAGAAGCTGGAAAAATAAGAGACCGAATTTCTAATTTACAGCAAATTATGTCTCACAGGGGCGTAATAAGCAACTCAAAAGAAATAGTCACAAATTTGACGGCCGTCAAAAATGCACCATTTTCTTCTTTGACCAAAATTCAGAATGCACACAGAATTGAATGTTATGATATCTCAAATATACAAGGCAAATTTGCAACCGGATCTATGGTTGTATTTACTAATGGCGTAGCCGACAAGGGCCAATACAAAAAATTTAAAATAAAAATGGGGGATACTCCTAACGATATCGCCATGCTAAAAGAAGTTTTAACAAGAAGGTTTAATCACCCCGAGTGGAAGTATTCCGAAGTAATTTTAATTGATGGAGGAAAAGCTCAATTAAACATAGCCATAAAAGTTAAAAAACAATTTAATAAAATTATTCCATTAATTATTTCCATTGCAAAAGGCCGGCGAGAATTATTTATTGAAGGCAAAGACAAACCAATACCTCTAAAAAATTTGCCACGTGAAATTTATAACTTAGTTTTGCAATTAGACAACGAAGCCCACCGCTTTGCTGTTACTTATCATAAGAAGTTAAGAAAAAAATCTTTGTTGCAATAATTGTTGATTTTCATCAATAATTGTGCTATCATATAAATGATGCGAAGACTAATCTCTAACATTATTGCTGCTACATTAGGATTGTGGCTAGCACTCTTATTTGTATCTCAAATTGAAATAAAAGCCTACCCTTCGTCACATTTTTTTGGAATTCCCCTAACAGCTCAATGGCAAATTATTTTAGTTTTAGGAATTGTTTTAGGTTTGCTAAATTATTTTTTAAAACCTATTTTAAAGGCACTAGCTCTTCCATTAGAAATACTTTCTTTAGGACTATTTACCATAGTTATAAATATGGCTTTAATATGGCTTTTAGACCTAATTTTTGACGAAATTTATACCCCATTTTTCCTGCCAATGCTATATACCACCCTAATTGTTTGGGGGTTAAATATTATTATTGGACTATTCTTAATTAAAAAAAATTAACATTAAAAACTTAACATGAATCAAATTTTATTTTATTCACAAATCATTATATCTATAATTTTAATCGTGCTTATTGTAATTCAGCAAAGAGGCGCTGCCCTAGGTGCTGGTTTTGGAGGAGGTGGCGAAATATACTCTACAAAGCGCGGAGCTCAAAAGAAAATATATTATGCTACAGTTGTAGCGGTAACTATTTTTCTTGTTTTGGGTGTATCAAATATATTTATACAATAATAAATGGCAAAGTTTCCTAAGTTTTCTCAGTGGAAACAATTTTTTAAAGTGCTCAGGGGCAAAGAAAGAACATCTTTCTTAATTTTTGTTGTTTTAGCAATTATTTCTGGAGGATATCTTTTAACAAATTTATATTTAAATAATACAAAAATAGCTCCTGGATATGGCGGAGTATATACCGAGGGCATAGTAGGACAACCAAGATTTATAAATCCTATTTATGGAGAAACAAATGATGTTGACCGAACGTTGATAGATTTAATTTATTCTGGCTTAATGACCTATGACAAAGACGGAAAAATAATAAATGATTTAGTAAAAAATTATAAAATATCTGACAACGGAAAAACTTATACTTTTGAACTAAAAGAAAATATGTTTTGGCAAGATGGCGTGCCACTTACTGTTGACGATGTTATTTATACAATAGAAACAATTCAAAATTCAGATTATAAGAGTCCTTTACGAGCTAATTGGTTGAATGTGGCAGTAGAAAAAATATCTACTAAATCTTTTGCTTTATCTCTTGGCTCACCATATAATTCTTTCTTAGAAAATTGTACATTAAAGATAATTCCCCAACACATTTGGGAAAAAATTTCTCCTGAGAATTTTGCTCTTTCGCCATATAATTTACAACCAATTGGCTCTGGACCATATGCCTTGTCTGATATAAAAGAAAATAATAGCAGTTTTATAAAAGAAATAACTTTATCTTCTAATCATAAATATTACGGCAGATTGCCATATATATCAGATATTAATTTTAAATTTTTTGAAAATAAAGAAGACTTAATAAGTGCTGCCAATCAAAAAATTATCGATGGCTTTTCTGTTTCTGATTTAGATGATAATCAGGCTTTAGCCGAAAAAGAAATAAGGCAAGGATGGAATACAAATGAAAAATTTAAAGTTTATTCTCTAGATATTCCTAGATACTTTGCAGTATTTTTTAATACTCAAGATTCTAAAATATTAGATGATAATAATATTGCCCAAGGACTTATTCATTCAGTTAATAAGCAAGAACTAGCACAAAAAATTGAAGGAGAATATAAACAAAAAGTATCTATTGTAAATTCGCCAATCCTGCCAGAATATTTTGGTTATTTGCAACCAACAACGATTTATAATTATGATATAGATACCGCAAATAACCTTTTAGACAAGTCGGGGTACAAAAATGCTGGAAGTGGACCAAGAACACAAGCTAATACCAAAAAACCAGCTTTCCAATTTAAAAGTTATTTATCTACTAAGTCTTCAGGAAACGAAGTTATAGAGCTTCAAGGCTGTTTATCTAGATTAGATGAAAGCTTTAAAAATCTTATACAAGCAGATAGCAACGGCAAATATGGCACAGGCACAGAGGCTGCTGTTACTGCATTTCAACAAAAATATCTGCCAGGAGTGCCAACAACAGGAGAAGTTGGAACAGGAACAAGAAAACAACTTAATACTCTGTGTTTTGTTCAGCAAAGTAGCTCTTTAACGCTACAATTTACCCTTACAACAATTAATCAAGCACAAATGGTTTATACGGCCAATCTTTTAAAATATTATTGGGAAAAGGTTGGAGTAACTGTTCAGATAAAAGCAGTAGAACTTTCTGAGTTAAAAGATATTATCAAAAACAGAAACTATGAAGCTCTGTTATATGGAGAAGCTCTTAGAAATTTACCCGACTTATATCCATTTTGGCATTCTACACAAATTAGTGATCCAGGATTAAATCTTTCTGGCTATCAAGATAAAAATGCTGATCAATTACTTAAAGACGCAAGAGAAACCATGGATGAAGATATAAAGGCCCAAAAATACGACACTCTACAAAATACCATCATTTCTAGTGCTCCTGCCCTATTTTTATATAACCCTAATTATCTTTACTGGGTCTCGGAAAAAATAAAAGGAATTGATACAATTAAAATAGTTGATCCAGCTAAAAGATTTGAAAATATTTCAAATTGGTATATAAAAACTAAAAGAGCTTGGAAATAGAATTTATGCAAAAAAATATCATCGATAAATTAAATATGAGGGAGGTTATTATTAAATCTCCAGAGCAACTTATAAAAGGTTTAGAAATAGCAAAAAATATAAAAATAGAAGGAACATTTAAAAATGTTATTATTTGTGGAATTGGGGGCTCTGCTTTGCCAGCTAATATTTTAAGTTCGGTTGTAACTACAAAAGTTCCATTGTATGTTCACAGAGACTATAATTTGCCAGTAACAGCTAATGAAGACAGTTTAATTGTTTGCATTTCTTATTCGGGAAACACCGAAGAAACGGTCTCGGCTTTAGAAGAAGCTCTAAATAAAAATATTACTGCCGTAGCAATTGCAACTGGAGGTAAAATTGAAAAAATATGCGAGCAACATAACATAGCTTTAGCTAAAATTCCCGCAGGAATTCAACCAAGGTCAGCAACAGGATATTTATTTTCAACATTATCAACCATTTTAAATAATTGCGGGATAATTGACGATTTGTCAGAAGACATTTTAAATACAGCCAAAGAATTAGAAAAAAAGAATTTAGATTTAGAAAAAGAAGGAAAAACTCTTGCCAAGAAAATGGCTAAAAAAATTCCTATTGTTTATGCTTCAAATAATTTTAAAATAGCTGCCAGAATTTGGAAAATAAAATTTAACGAAAATTCTAAAATTCCGGCATTTCATAATTATTTTCCAGAACTTAATCATAATGAAATGGTTGGCTTCACAGATAAAAAAAATGTTGAGGCATTTTATGTTTTAATTATAAAAGACAAGCAAGATCACGCAAGAACACTTAAAAGAATGAACTTGATGTCTTTAATTTTAAAGAAAAAAGGCGTAAAAAATAGTTTCATAGAAACCGTAGAAGGCTCAATGATGTTAAGACTATTTGAAGTTTTACTTTTAGGAGACTGGACTTCTTATTATATTGCTATAAATAATAACGTTGACCCTACTCCAGTAGAAATGGTAGAAGAGTTTAAATTGATGCTTAACAAATAGTCCCCTCGCAGTTGTCGCGGTGGCGCCTGCCTGCCGGCAGGCAGGGAACTGGTAAGCCTGTCCGGGTGGTGAAATTGGCAAACACGTACGCTTCAGAAGCGTATGCCGTAAGGCTTGCGGGTTCAAGTCCCGCCCTGGGCACACTTTAAATTAAAATAAAAAACTTATGATAACACACAGACGTCCGGTCTCTACCGGAAGAACGCCAAGACCTGTTCAAAAGACTTGGCATGATACAAACCCTGCACCCAAGAAACCCTGGCATGGGGATGACAGTTTAAAAATAATTCCTCTAGGAGGATGTGAAGAAGTTGGAAGAAACATGACTTGTTTTGAATATGGACAAGATATTGTTCTTTTAGATATGGGCTTACAATTTCCTGAAGAAGACATGCCAGGAATTGATTATGTAATTCCAAATGTAGAATATTTAAAAGGTAAAGAAAAAAATATTCGTGCAGTTATATTTTCTCACGGTCACTTAGACCACATAGGAGCTGCCGCCATATTATTGCCCAAATTAGGAAATCCACAAATAATTGGCCGACCTCTTACATTAGAAATGGTAAAACATCGCGTTGAAGATTTGCAAAGAGGCGCTTCTAAAAAATTAAAAACTCTTTATATAGAAAGCTTAAACCAAAAAATAAGTTTAGGAGCTTTTACTTTATCTTTTTTCCAAATTGAACACGCAATTATGGATGCTGTTGGTGTTATTTTAGAAACTCCAACAGGCACAATAATACATCCTGGTGACTGGACAATAGAAAAAAATCCTCAAGGCAGAGCTGAAGTTGACTATTCGCATTTATCTAAAATAAAAAGGCCAACTATTTTGATGTTAGAGTCTTTGGGAGCTACAAACTCTAAAGAACCAGTTACCGAAGAAGAAATGATAAAAAATCTTCAAGGTTTAATATTAAATGCACCTGGAAGAATTATTATTGCTACATTTTCTTCGCAAATTCAAAGAATAAGACAAATCTTAGAATATGCAACAAAAGTAAATAAAAAAGTAGCTCTTGATGGATTTTCAATGAAATTAAATATAGAGCTTGCAACAAAGCTTGGATATATTAAAATACCAAAAGGAGTAATAATCCCCATAGACAAAGCACACACTTACCCCGACAATAAAGTTGTTGTAGTTTGTACCGGCGGACAAGGTGAAGAAATGGCAGCTCTTTCAAGAATTGTTGCAGGCAACCACAGGTTTATAAAAATTAAAAAAGAAGATACTGTGGTGTTTTCTTCTTCTGTTATTCCAGGAAACGAACGCACAGTTCAAAGAGTAAAAGACAACCTTTATAGACAAAGTGACAATGTTTATCACTCAGACATTATTGATGTGCATATTTCTGGACACAGCAACATAGAAGGAATAAAATATATGCTAAAAGAAATTAAGCCAGATTATTTTATTCCAGTTTATGCTAACCATTATTTCTTAAAAGAAGCATCTAAAATTGCCCAAGGAATGGGTTTTAGAAAAGACAGAATTTTTGTGCCAGACAACGGTTCTATTATAAAATTCTCTCAAAATAACGCCGAGATATTAAAAGAAAAAGTACCGGTAAATTATGTTTTTGTTGACGGCTTGGGGGTTGGAGATGTTGGAGAAATTGTTTTGCGTGACAGACAAATGTTGGCAGAAGATGGAATGTTTGTTATTGTAGCAGTAATAGACAAAAGAACCGGACAAGTTAGGGGATCACCAGATATTATTTCTCGAGGATTTATTTATTTGCGCGAATCTAAAGATTTACTTAGCCAAACACGTAAAAAAGTTATTGAAATTGTAGATAAATCAGCTGGTCATGGTGGGGCTATAAATTGGACTTATGTTAAAGACGAAATTCGTAATAAAGTTGGCGACTTTTTAGCCACCAAAACCTCCCGCCGCCCAATGATATTACCAGTAGTAATAGAAGTTTAATAAAATTAATATAGCAAAGTAATAAATAAGCGAGCCAAATAAATTTTTGAAGAAGGGGCAATCGCCTTGGGGACATTCCCCCGACGAGCAAAAATTTGATTTAGCGAGCGTCATAATATGAGAATATTTTCGGGAATAAGGCCAACCGGAGGCCTACATATAGGAAATTATTTAGGAGCCATAAAGCAATGGATTGACTTACAAGAAAAAAATGAATGTATTTTTTGTATTGTTGATTTACATGCAATTACAACTCCTTATGACCCAAAAGAACTTCAAAAAAATATCTTAGAAGCCACAGCAATTTATTTGGCAGCTGGCATAGACCCTGAAAAATCTATTATATTTGTGCAATCAGATGTAAAAGAACATGCAGAATTAGCTTGGCTTTTAGAAACTATAACCCCAATGGGCGAACTTTCTAGAATGACTCAATTTAAAGAAAAATCTAAACAATATAAAGATTATATAAATGCAGGATTATTTAACTACCCAGTTTTAATGGCCGGTGATATTTTATTATATAGATCAAAGGCCGTACCTGTTGGCAAAGACCAAGAGCAACATGTTGAATTATCACGCACAATTGCCAGAAAGTTTAACCAAAAATTTGGGCAAATTTTTCCAGAGCCAGAAACCATTTTGCCTAAAACCGGAGCTAAGATAATGAGCTTAACAAATCCAAAGAAAAAAATGTCTAAGTCTGACGACCCTAAAAGCTGTATTTCACTTTTTGATACGCCAGAAGATATTACAAAAAAAATAATGTCTGCAGAAACTGATTCTGGCAAAGATGTTGTTTATAATGTTACCAAAAAACCTGGCATTTCTAACCTTTTGACTATTTATAGCTTGCTAACAAATACGCCAATTCCTGAAATTGAAAAACAATTTAAAGGAAAAGGCTATGGAGATTTTAAAAAATCTTTAGCCAAAGTTATAGTTGAATATTTAGAACCATTTAGACGCAAACAAAAAGAGCTACAAACCCGCGACGTTTATGTAAAAGATATTTTAGACAAAGGCGCTGCTCGCGCCCGCACAATTGCCGAAACTACAATGGCCGAAGTCCGCTCCAAAATGGGATTAGTATAAATTAAAACAAATAAAAACAGCCCCGCTAAGGCGGGGCCATTTTTTAATGTTTACTCGAAGGCTTCGGTGTTTACATTTATTTTAGGATTCCAATCTATCTCCGGATATTTTTTAAGTAAATTTTTTATATATTTTTTAAGATATTCATATTTTTCTTGCTCTTTTGCCTCAAATTTTATTGTTAAATATGGTCCATTTTGAGAATAGCGCACCACAAACATTCCATAATCTAAATTTAGTCTTAAACCATCACCCGCTCTTTGGTCGGTTATAATTTCTGCATCGGGAAAATCTTTTTGCAAAACAGGAATTAATTTATTTATTAAATCAACCTTTTTTTCATCTGTGCAAAATAATTTTATTTCTGGACTAGATATATATTTAGGAAGCGAGTTAACAGCTTCTGCTAAAGATTGCCCTGTTTTTCCTAAATACTCTAACAAATACAAAGATGAATAAATACCATCATCGTGGTTATAAAAATCTTTTGAGAAAAAGAAATGCCCCGACAATTCACCAACAAAAGCTGCTTTAACTTCTTGATTTTTCTTTTTTAAAAATGAATGACCAGTTCTCCACATAAATGGCACTCCTCCCTCATTTTTTATAGTATCTTCAACAACCTTTGAACAAAGCGTATTAAACATTATCTTGTCGCCCGGATGTTTTTTTAAAACTCCTTTAGCAAAAAGAGCAACTAAAACATCATTCCAAATTATTCCACCTTTTCCATCTACAATGCCCATTCTGTCGCCATCAGCATCATAAGATAATCCCACATCGGCTGTTTCTTCTATAACTTCTTCACTTAAGCGCTTAGCAACTACCATTTCTGTTGGGTCTGGTGTGCCCAAAGGAAAAGTTGGGTCTATTTTACAATTCTTTTCAACCACCTCAAAACCTGCTTGTCTTAAAATTTGAGGCACAATTTCTCCTGCAGTAGAACAACTTGGATCAACTACAATCTTAAATTTATTTACAAATTCAAACCTTTTCAATATATCATCAAAATAATCTTGCCTTATGTTTTTTTCTTCAACTGTGCCTTCATTTTCACCTTTTACATAGTTTTCTTCTTCGACAATTTTTCTAAGCTCCTGGATACCTTCAGAAACCATTGTTTCTGAAAAATCAATTGCTAACTTAAATCCATTATACTGTTTTGGATTATGAGAGGCAGTTACATAAACTCCTCCTTTAGAATTTAAAAAATATTGGCTCCAATAAAAAGTGCCCACCATTTCCATGCCAATAAATACAACATCAATACCAGCCCAATTTAAGCCTTTTATTACAGCTTTGCTATATTCTAAGCTTGTTTGCCTGCAGTCATGGCCCACAATCGCCTTTTTTATGCCCAATTTGCCTAAAATAGTTCCATGGGCTCTACCAATATGCTCTACTATCTCAGGATTAAGGTCTTCCCCTACTAAACCTCTAATATCGTAGCCTCTAAATATATAAGGATTAATTTTCATAGATTTAATTTAATTTATACTTATTATACATATAACCAACCCTAAAATCCAGCATTAATATTTGCTTGACAAAAACGATAAAATAATTTAAATATTAAATACGAACAAAAATCGTTCTTTCACAACTTGGAGCTTAAAATATAAAATTCCTGTCTCGGGAGGCAGGGGGCTCAACGAGTGAAAGAATGACCAATCACAACACCTCCATGAAAAACTTTACACCTAACGCACAGCAAGTTTTAGCATTCGCCCGTAGAGAGGCATCTGGGCTTAAGCACAGCTATGTCGGCACTGAGCATCTACTCCTGGGTTTTCTGAAATTGAGGGGGTGTAAGGCCGACAAGATTTTGAGAAAGAAAGGACTCCTACTTGGCTCCCTCCGCAAGGAGGTGATACATCTTGTGGGCAAAGGCAAATCAGCCCGCCCTGGTCCTGCCCAATACACAAACAATGCAAAGACGGCGCTCGCCTATGCAAATCGTGAGGCCGTGAGACTTAAGGCTTCTTATGTGGACACAATGATTCTGCTCGACGGCCTTCTCCGATTAACAGATTGTGTCGCAATAAGAGCTCTTAGAAACTTTGACGTGTCAAATACCCGCCTTTACATGGAAATCCTGGAGGAGGACAACCTAGGCCAGCGCTCCGCAAAGCGAGACACTCGCTGATCAATCTTTATGCCTCTGTTTGAAGTCACCAAACTTCTATGCAGAGGATTTTTTTTGCATACATTATCAAGTATATGACCAAATCAATGGAGGGTTGATTTTATAGACATATTCTGTTATAATGCGTTATAATTAAATTAATAGAATATGGTCTTCCACGTGCTTATTTATAAGCATCTTAGGGTCTGGTAGCCCTAGGATTCTATATTCACAAACAAATGAAAACATACGAATTAGTATATATAGTTTCTCCAGAAATAACATCTGAAGAAGCAGAGTCTAAAGCAAAAGAAATAGAATCTACCATACAAGAAAGAGAGGGTAAAATTTTAAAAAATTCAAACCCTATTGCTAAAACACTTTCTTACCAAATTGAGAAAAGAGCTTCTGGTTATTTTGGAGTTATAGAATTTCAGTTAGAACCAGAAAAATTATTAGAAGTAAAAGACATTGTTGTAAAAGATAAAAAAATCGTACGACACATGCTTGTAATAAAAGAGGCTGTTGAATTTAAAAAACAAAGAAGAACTCGTGAAAATACAAAAGAAAAAACATTAATAGAAGAAAAGCCATCTTTTACAATAGAAAGCAAGAAAATAGAAACTGATTCTCCTAAAACAGAACAAGAAGAAGCTCTTGCTAAAAACGAGAGCAAGCCAAAGGTCGAGTTAAAAGACATAGAACATGAATTAGATGAACTACTCGGCGAGTAGCTTATCTGCAAATCTATGAACCTAAATAAAGCATTTATTTTAGGAAATGTCACCCGCGAACCAGAGGTAAGAAATTTACCATCTGGGCAACAAGTTACCAGCTTTAGCATAGCAACAAATAGATTTTACACTGCCAATGGAGAAAAAAAACAAGAAGCAGAATTTCATAATATTGTTTGCTTTGGCAAATTGGCCGATATTTCAGCAAGATATTTAAATAAGGGTGGATTGGTCTTAATTGAAGGAAGAATAAAAACAAGAAATTGGACCAACACAGCCGGAGTAAAACAATATAGAACCGAAATTATTGCTGATAGTTTGCAGTTAGGCCCAAAGGGTGCTGGCACCTCAACAGGGTCTAGTGGATATTCTCAAGGACAATCGTCTTTCTCTGCAGAATCAAATAATTCTGCTAAACAAGAAGAAATTCCAGTAATTGAAGAAAATTATACTCCATCATCTAACGATGGCCCAGAAATTGTTTCTTTTGAGAATAACTCTTCCGACGAAATAGACGTTAAAGACATTCCTTTCTAACTTTAAACTCGAAATTAAAAAAAACAAACTAGCGGAACAAGAAATATTTTCTGGCATATATTACTATAAAATATTTTCGCCCTCTGCTTAAAAATAAAATGTGTTACTTTTGTCAAAAAAATATTGATAGCGTAGATTTTAAAAATATAGAATTACTATCAAAATTTATTTCCGGTTTTTATAAAATAAAACCAAGAAAAAAAACAAACCTTTGCATGTACCACCAAAAAAAGGTGGCCACAGCAGTAAAACGAGCAAGACAAATGGGACTTTTACCATTTACCCCTAAATAAGATTACCAAACAAAAAAAACCGCCTTCCGGCGGTTTTTTGTTATTTATTTTTCTTCTTTTTCTTTTTCGTCATTTGCTTTTAGGGCGGCAGTTCTAACTTCTTTTAATAAATCTTTATCTGCTTTTAAAGCATTTTTTGCTTGCTCTACGCCAACTCCAAGCTTTCTTTCGCCAAAAGAAAATGTGTTACCTGTTTGTTTTATTACTCCATTAAGCAAAGCCACCCGCAACACATCTGCAGATTTTGAAATGCCCTCATTATAATAAATATCAAACTCTGCTGTTTTAAATGGTGCAGCTACTTTATTTTTTACAATTTTAGCTTTTACCCTGTTTCCTATAATTTCATCTCCAGCTTTTATTTGAGCAGTTCTGGCTAAATTAATTCTTACAGAAGCATAAAATTTTAATGCCAAACCACCAGGAGTTGTTTCGGGGTTTCCAAAAACCATTCCTATTTTCATTCTTGTTTGGTTTAAAAATATAACCATTGTGTTTGTTTTAGACATTATAGCAGAAAGTTTTCTACAAGCTTGGCTCATAAGCCTGGCCTGCAAACCCATATGCTGGTCGCCTATTTCTCCTTCAATTTCTCTTTGAGGGGTTAAGGCAGCAACTGAGTCAACAACAATCACATCAATTGTTCCTGTTTTTACCAATGTTTCAACAATTTGCAAAGCTTGCTCGCCCGAATCTGGCTGAGAAATCAGCAAATCATCTACATTAACTCCAATACGTCCTGCATAATCGGGGTCCATTGCATGCTCTGCGTCAACAAAGGCGCAGGTGCCCCCCTTTTTTTGCGCCTCAGCTATCACATGCAGTGACAATGTAGTTTTACCAGAAGATTCTGCTCCATATATTTCTATTATTCTACCCCTTGGCATTCCTCCAACGCCCAAAGCTAAATCCATAGCAATAGAACCTGTCGGCACTATGTCAACATTAACTGCATGAATTTCTCGCATTGTCATAATTGCCCCCTCTCCAAACCGCTCTTTAATTTCATCGAGCGCACTATTTAACGCCTTATTTTCCCCCGGTGCTGTAACTTTTTTTTCTTTTTTAGATTTTTTTTCTTCTGCCATGTTCATAGAATCTAGAATCTAGTAATTAGAATCTAGAATATTAATTTTTAAATACTAATAATTATTTTGTAAATTTAAAAGTGGAAAGCATTTTATCAAAAATGTCTGACTCATACGAAAGGTCACCATCGGTTATCATAGTTGATAATCTAATTAAATATCTATAATCATTATTAAAAGTAAAATAATTAACCGACTGATCTTTCTCTCCACCCATATCTGGTGAAATTTCTATATATCTACAAAATTTCAAACCATTAATTTCTTTTCTGCCGAGTATTGTGCTATATATGCCCGTTCCGCCGAGTCCAGGACAACCATTAGTTATTACCCCACCAGCTTCATTAGAATACGCAACCACGTCTATAGAAACATTTTCCTGTATCGGAGAAGCCCAAGAAGAATATTCTCCGATTTTTTTCCAGTCTGTCGGATATTTTATTTCATATCCATATTGTACATCTGTATATGTTTTCCATCCGGCAGTTTCATTTTGAACTTGTGGGGCTTCAACAACTGCTGGAACTTTTACAAAAAAATATTGCCAAGCAAAAACTCCGCCAAAAATAATTACTATAAAAATAGTAATTATTACAAAACCTAACCAGCTAGGAATTTGCTTTTTTTGCCTCGGCATCATTGGTTGAACCGGCTGATTAGTATTATTCGGCTGGCTACTATTATCTTGAATTATGTTTGGTTCCATATTTTTTACTTGCCCGCCTAAATGCCTTAGCTTTTGACGGGTTTTTTAATTCTTAAACTTTTTTCCAGTTTTCGTCTTCTTCGGGGATAGCTTCTTGTGATTCTGATTCATCTGGGCCACCGCCGGGTACTAATTCTACATTACCAGATGTTCTAGTTCTTTCTGCCGAAACACCATAAACTTCACGTGGTTTTGCTCCATCAGCCGGACCTACAATTCCCTTGTCTTCAAGAATATCAATTAAGCGCGCAGCGCGCGAATAACCAATTCTTAAACGTCTTTGCAAAAATGATGCGCTAGCTTTTTGAGTTTCTATAACAATTTTTTTAACTTCTTCAAATAATGGGTCTTCACCAGCTCCACCAGAAAATTCTCCTACTCCGCCGTCTTCTCTTCCTCCTTCAACTTTTTCAAGGCTTTCTTCTAAGCTATGACTTAAAGCTTCTTGAGGGTCTCCACATTTTTTACCTTGCTCAACAATAAATGCAGCCACTTTTTGAACTTCTTTTTCAGAAATATATGGCCCCTGAATTCTAGTAATTTTAGATGACTTAGAAGATAAAAATAGCATATCTCCTGCACTTAACAATTTTTCAGCACCCGAAGTATCTATAACAGTTCGTGAATCAATTTGCGAAGACACTTGAAAGGTGATTCTTGTAGGAACATTAGCCTTAATTAAACCTGTAATAACTTCCACTGATGGCCTTTGTGTGGCCAATACCAAGTGAATTCCAGTTGCTCTAGCCATTTGAGCTAATCTTACAATTCCAGCTTCAATTTCTCTGCCTTTTGCAGCCATTAAATCAGCCAATTCGTCAACTACAAAAACAATGTAAGGCATTTGCAAGCCCGAAGCAATTATAGATTTATTTGAATTATAAGAACCAATATTTCTTGCCGGAACTTCTGAAAATACTTCAAAACGTCTTTCCATTTCATGAGTTAGCCAAGTTAAAGCATTAATAGTTTTTGTTGCGTCATAAATAACCGGGCACAATAAATGGGGCATATCATTATAATGCTGAAACTCAACTCTTTTTGGGTCAACCATTATCATTCTTAAATTTTCTGGAGTACATTTATATAATAAACTTAAAATTAAAGTATTTAAGAAAATAGTTTTTCCTGTACCAGTTGCTCCAGCCACCAATAAGTGTGGGCCATCTGTAATGTCTGTAAACACAGCCGAGCCAGACACATTTCTACCCAACGCAACAGTTAGTGGGCTAGTGGGGCTTTGATAAGCTGGCTGAGATATTAAATTTCTTAATGTAACAATAGATCTAACTTTATTTGGAACTTCAATTCCAACCAAAGATTTGCCAGGAATTGGAGCTTCAATTCTAATTGGGTGAGCTGCCAAAGCCAAGGCTAAATTGTTAGATAATGTTGTAATTTTTGAAAGCTTTACACCCTCGGCTGGCTTAAATGCATACTGAGTAACTGTTGGACCAACATTAACCTCTGCCATTTCAACTGGAATACCAAAATTTTCTAAAGTGCTCTTAATTATCATCGAGTTTTCTTTGATATTTCCAGAAGTTGGAGCTACTTCATTTTTATTTAATAAATCTAGTGGAGGCAACATATAATTATTCTTATTGGCAGTGACTGGTTTTTTTATATCTGCTTTTTCTATTTCTTCATTTCCTTTTCTAAATAAAGTTATTCTTGAAGCAACCACGGGTCTTGCTTTGTCTTGTTTATCTGCCTCCATGCCCTTAATTTTAGGACCATCTTCTTCTTGCTTGTTAGGCGCAAAAGTTGGTTTTTCTTCTTTCTCTTTTTTGGGCATTTCTGACCATATAAATTGTAAGAAAATAAATAATCCAATTAGTAAAATTGTAGCAAATATAATATTAGCAACTAAAACTCCAAAAAGCCCAGCAAATAGTTTTGCCAATAATAATCCTACCCATCCTCCGTTCATTAATGCTTCGGGCCAATCTTTAACAGCTAAAATGCCCGCGATGCCCACTAAAGAAATCAAAACAGCTAATGCCATTGCCAAATCTTTGCCCTTTTTTCTAGTTCTTAAAAAAATTAACCCAGCAACAAATAAAAACAATGGAATTGTAAAAAAAGCTCTTCCAATTAAAAAATCACAAACTTGTGCAAAAATTTCTCCTGCATAACCAGCTTTGTCAAAACGAGGGAAAGATAAAACAATAATTATAGCAACCAAAAATAACAAAGTTGCCTTTATCCACCTTTTAGTGGAATTACTCAAAATGGAATCTTTTTTTACCTCTTTCCCATCTTTACTATTTTTCCCGTTTCTTAAGTCTAAATTTTTATTTTTACCGTTTCTTTGATTATTTTTTGCCATTTTATTTATTAAATTATTTTATTATATTACAATTGAACAATCCATTCAAGCCAATTTCTACCCAATAAAAATTTTAAGCAAAAAAAGACCGCCGGTGAACCGTACGGTATGAACTAGAAAAATTAAGCGAAGTTTTGGAGAGGAATAATCTCCGTCCTACCTAACCGATTAATACAAATCCTTACCTCATTATTGTCTCTTAGCTCCGGAAGCTCTTCAATCTCTCCAAGATTGACAACAGCCGACAACCCTCCCCCAAGAAAACAACGGAGACCCGTGGAAGAATCTTCTGACTCTGTGAAACCCAATCTTCTAATTGCTTCTTCTCTCGACCTAACAGCAATAGTGCCAACGGGCCGAAATGATCCATCCTGAATACGAATGCTGACGAGAATTTTTGTCATGGAGACCTCCTTCTTCCTGTTTGGCGACGAGGGCAATGTATGCGCGCAGACAGCTGGTCTCTTGCGCTCATTTCCTGTTTGGTTATCTCCGCCAATGAGAGCGGTTTTCCGTGGCGACGAGTCAACTCATCAACTATAATCCTGAGCATGATGGGCAACGAAAAATCGGTGTCTAACAAATGGCTAGCAACTAACGCGCATGAAGCCTCGCCAAATTGCTCTGGCGTGAGATTAGGCCACATTTTTTTTGCACACTCATAGATAGCTACTTCCCAAAACATCAAAACTTTGTCGTCATCTTTAGTATACGGTCTGCTATTCATTGATTATTTTTTTCTAGTATTGTTTCCATTGTCAATGTGCAGGAAATACACAATATGAAAACTTTATCATATTTTAGCACTATTGTCAATCAAAAAGCGCCCCGATTTTCATCGGGGCGCTTTAAATTATCTTATTCTTCCTCTTTTATTCTAGGTATAAAACCTGTTCCAACTGGAATAAGTTTTCCAATAATTACGTTTTCTTTTAATCCTCGTAGTTTATCTTCTTTGCCTTCAAGAGATGCCTTAATTAACACTCTAGATGTTTGTTGGAAAGAAGCTGCCGATAAGAATGATTCTGAGTTTAATGCAACTTCAGAAATACCAAGCAACATTTGAACTCCAACTGGTGGTTCTTTTTTCTCTTTCTTAAGTCTATCAACTTCTTCATTGAATATTTCTCTTTCAATAACTTCGCCCCTAATCCAACCCGAATCACCTTCTTCTTTAACCTTTATTCTTGAAAACATTTTCTGAATAATTACTTCAACGTGCTTGTCATTAATATCAACACCCTGAGAAGAATAAATTTTTTGAACTTCTTGCAAAATATATCTTTGAGTTGCTTGGACTCCTGCAGACTTATAAAGCTTTTTCAAATCTAAACTTCCATCACATAATGGTTGATTTTCTTTAACTTCTTGCCCTTTGCTTACTAAAATTGCAATTCTTCCAGGAATTTTATATTCCATTATATCTTTTTTAGCGCCTGCTTTCTTAGCTGATTGAATTTTAACAATTCTAGTTTCTTCACTAACATCAATTACTTTTCCTTCAACTAAAGACATAATAGCTTCTCCTTTTGGAGCTCTACATTCAAAAATTTCTTCAATTCTTGGCAAACCGCTAGTAATGTCACCTGCACCCACAATACCTCCTAAGTGGTGGGTTCTAAGTGTTAACTGTGTACCAGGTTCTCCAATTGCCTGAGCTGCAACAATTCCAACTGCTTCACCAGCTTTTACTAAATCATTTCTTCCCATATCCCAACCATAACATTTCTGACAAACTTTTTGAGAAGATTTACAAGTTAATGGTGAGGCCACAACAACTCTTTCAATTCCCTTTTCTTCGGCAATTGCTTTAGCCATTTGCCAATTTATTGACTCGTTCTTTTTAACAAAAACAAGCTTACCATGTTCAACTGTTTCTAAAGCAGTTCTACCAACTATCTTAAAGACAAAATCCTGCTCAATGGCCTCGGCATCTTTTTTATAAATAGTTAAACCTGTTTTATCTCCACAGTCTGCTTCGGCAATAATTACATCGTGAGCTACATCAACTAATCTTCTAGTTAAATATCCAGCAGAAGAAGTTCTTAAAGCAGTGTCAGCTGTACCTTTTCGGGCTCCGTGAGTTGAAATAAAATATTCCAAAACATTAAATCCTTCTGTAAAAGACGACTTAACTGGAAGCTCTATAATATCTCCTGATGGATTATTTACCAAACCCTTCATTCCAGCCATCTGAACTGGTTGTGCCCAAGTAGCTCTAGCTCCAGCAGTAATAATAGACATAACTGGTCCATCTTTTGGCAATGTTGATTTTAACAAAGCTTCTAATTTTGTTTTAACTGTTTGCCAAATCAAAATCTTTTGAGAAGTTTTTTCATCTGCTGATAAAAGTCCTTTTTCAAAATGATTATCAATTTTTCTTACTTCATCTTCAGCTGCATCTATTAAGCCTTTCTTTTCTTTTGGAACAATTAAATCATCCATGCCCCAACTTACTCCAGATAGTGTGCAGTATTCAAACCCTAACATTTTTATTTTATCAATAATGTTTACTGCGTCTTCATTAGGGTATTTTTCAATAATTTCTCTTACAATTCCCTTTAATGCTTTGTTATCAACTAATCTATTTATATAAGGATAATCTTCTGGAAAAACTTCATTTAAAATTAACCTTCCAACAGTTGTTTCAAGTAATTCCATTTTTCCAGATATAGGCTTAGGATGAGGAACTTTAATTACATCATTTTGACCTAAAAATCCATAATTAAAGGCTGTTGTGGCTTCAGATGAACTAGAATATACCTTTATATTTTTTGGATCTGAAACATCTTGAGTGTTGCTTAATTTTGTTAAATAATAACAACCTAAAGCAATATCACGAAATGGTCCCATTACAGGCATACCTGTGGCTGGCCTTAAAAGATTTAAAGTTGAAAGCATTATTTCTCTTGCTTCTTTTTGAGCTTCGTCAGATAAAGGCAAATAAACAGCCATTTGGTCGCCGTCAAAGTCAGCATTAAAAGCTTCGCAAACTAAAGGATGCAATTTAATTGTTTCTCCTTCAGTTAAAATTGGCCTAAATGCCTGAATACCAAGCCTGTGCAAAGTTGGAGCTCTGTTTAACAAAACCAACTTATCTTTAATAATTTCTTCTAATATAGCCCAAACTTCAGGAGTTTTTTCTTCAACCAATCTAGCTGCTCCCCTAATATTATAAGCTAATTCTTTATCTAAAATTCTTTTAATTACAAACGGTTTGAAAATTTCTAAAGCCAATGTTTTTGGCAAACCACATTGCGAAAAGTGTAATTCTGGAACAACTGAAATAACAGATCTTCCGGAGTAATCTACACGTTTTCCTAAAAGATTTTGTCTGAATCTTCCTTGTTTTCCAGCCAACATTGCGGCTAAAGACTTCAACAATCTTTTTCCGCCAGTTGTAGCAGTTGTTGTAACTCCTTTTCTCATTTCATTATCAATTAAAGCGTCAACTGCTTCTTGCAACATTCTTTTTTCGTTTCTAACAATAACTGGAGGAGCTTTTATTTCTTGTAAATATTTTAACCTATTATTTCTATTTATAACTCTTCTATATAAATCATTTAAATCAGATGAAGCATATCTTCCTCCATCTAACTGAACCATTGGTCTTAAATCTGGTGGCAAAACAGGCAAAACATCCATAAACATCCATTCTGGTCTTACGTTTGCCCTTAACATTCCTTGAAAAAGTTTTAATCTTCTTAAAATTTTCTTTTTTGTAGCTGGTGGAGCATTTTTTGCTTCTTCTGCTATTAAGTCAGTTTCCTTTTTTAAATCAATTTTTGTGAACAACTCTCTAACTACTTCAGCTCCTGTTCCTGCTTCAAAAACTTCTCCGTATTTCATTGAAATGGTATGATATACAACCTCTGATAAAATTCTTAATGGTTTTATATCTAAAAGTTCTTCCTTGGCTTTTTCTTTTGCTTGTTTTAATTCTGTTTTTGCAGCTTCAGTTTTTTCTTTTTTAACCTTTGTTTTATATTCTTGCTCAATTGCTTCCATAATTGCATCGCGAGCTGCTTCATTAACACTAGTAACAATATAAGAAGAAAAATAAATAACTTTTTCTAATTGCTGAGAGCTTTTGTCTAAAACCAAACCCATTCTTGATGGAACTCCTCTTAAAAACCAAATATGAGATACTGGAGTATGCAACTTAATATGGCCCATTCTTTCTCTTCTTACAGAAGACTTGGTTACTTCAACTCCACATCTGTCACAAACAACTCCTTTATATCTTATTCTTTTATATTTTCCGCAAGCACATTCATAATCTTTTTCTGGTCCAAAAATTCTTTCATCAAAAAGCCCGTCCTTTTCAGGTTTTTGTGTGCGGTAATTAATTGTTTCTGGCTTGATTACTTCACCATGAGACCAGGACATAATGTCCTCGGGTGAAGCAATTTTAATTCTTATTGATTCTAAGTCTAGTACTCGCATGGGTTTTTAATTTAGTTTAATTTTAGAAACTCTTTAAATTCTATTGCCTGTTGTCTCGTCTATTTTCTCTTTCGTCGTCGCGATCAATTCTTGGTCTTTCTTTAACTTCAACCGACATACCAAGAGATTTTAATTCAGCAACAAGTAAATTAAACGATGCTGGAATATTTGGATTCCTAATTGGCTCGCCTTTTAATATAGACTCATAGGCTGCAGCCCTTCCCTGAACATCATCAGATTTTATGGTTAACATTTCCTGCAAAATATGAGACACTCCATAACCTTCAAGTGCCCACACCTCCATTTCTCCAAATCTCTGACCTCCAAATTGAGCTTTTCCGCCCAATGGCTGTTGAGTGATTAAAGAATAAGGCCCAATAGATCTGGCGTGAACTTTATCATCAACCATGTGAATTAATTTCATCACATACATATATCCAACTGTAACTGGTGTAGGAAATGGCAAGCCTGTTCTTCCATCATAAAGTGTCATTTGTCCAGATTCTGGCAAACCAGCTAATTTTAGCTCTCTTTTAACATCTTCTTGGTTAGCTCCAATTAATGCTGGGGTAATAGCTAAATATCCTAACTTATGAGCTGCCAAACCTAAGTGAGTTTCTAAAATTTGACCCAAGTTCATACGAGAAGGAACTGACAATGGAGAAATTACCAAATCAACAGGAGTTCCATCTTCTAAAAATGGCATTTCTGCTTCTGGCAAAACTCTTGAAACAACTCCTTTGTTTCCGTGTCTTCCTACTAATTTATCTCCTACTTTAGCTTTTCGAGATTCTGCAACTTCAACTTTAATTCTTTTTATAACTCCTGGTTCTAATTTATGTCCTAAGTCTCTTGAGAATATTGTGACATTAATAACTTTTCCATTTTTTCCGTGCTCCATTCTTAAAGAAGAATCTTTAACATCTTTGGCTTTTTCGCCAAAAATAGCTCTTAACAATCTTTCTTCTGGAGTTAATTCTGCTTCTCCTTTTGGTGAAATTTTTCCAACCAAAATATCATTGGGGCCAACAGCTGCTCCAACTCTTATAATTCCCTCTTCATCTAAATCTTTTAATTTTTCTTCTCCAACATTTGGAATATCAGATGTTGTAACTTCGGGCCCAAGTTTTGTTTCTCTAACGTCACAAGTAAAATCTTCAATGTGAATTGATGTAAATTCATCTTCCTTTCCTAATCTTTCCGAAATTGTCATTGAGTCCTCAAATCCTCCTCCTCTTAATGGCAAAAAACAAACTAGCACGTTTCTGCCCAAAGCTAATCTGCCTTGCGAAATAGCAGCTCCATCGGCCATAACATCTCCTTTTTTAACCTTCTCTCCTTTTTCAACAATTGGTTTTTGGTGAAAACATGAATATTGGTTAGTTCTAACAAAAGTTTGCAATTCGTAATCTTCTTCTCTTGCTGGTTTTTTTCCAGAAGCTTCATATTTAACTAAAATATGTTGTCCATCTACTTCTTTTACAACTCCATCAGCTTCTGCAAGTATTACTTGACCCGAATCTCTGGCAACATTTCTTTCTGTTCCTGTTCCAACCAAAGGAGCCTCTGGTTTTATAAGAGGCACTGCCTGACGTTGCATATTAGAACCCATAAGCGCACGAGATGCATCGTCATGATTTAAAAATGGAATTAAGGAAGTAGCAACAGAAATAAATTGCTTAGAAGAAACATCTATATAATCAATATCTGCAATTTTAACTTCTTCTGGCTCTCCTTTAACTCTAGCCTCAACTTTATCTGGAGCAATTTCTGGTGTAATTTTTAATGAATCTGTTAGTGGCACCGAAGCTGGGGCAACATTATGTCTTTCTTCTTCCTGAGCTGATAAATATTCTACTTGATCTGTAACTTTTCCATTTTTAACTTTAAAATAAGGAGCTTCAATAAATCCATATGGATTAATTTTAGCAAAAGTAGCCAAATGTCCCACCAAACCAACATTAGGACCTTCTGGGGTTTCAATAGGACAAATTCTACCATAGTGAGATGGCTGAACGTCTCTAACTTCAAATCCAGCTCTTTCTCTTGTTAATCCTCCAGGACCTGTTGTTGTTAACCTTCTTTTATGCTCTAATTCTGCTAATGGATTTTCGTTATCCATAAACTGCGAAAATTGAGAAGAAGTAAAAAATTCTTTAACAACAGCAATTAGTGGTCTTGGGTTTATAAGTTGTACAGGTGTTATTGTAGAAGCTTCCAATGTAGACATCTTGTCTTTTATAATTCTTTCCATTCTCATTAATCCAACTCTTAGCCTATTTTGCAAAAGCTCTGATAATGTCCTAACCCTTCTGTTTCCCAAATGGTCAACTTGGTCGGCTTTAGCCATTGGGTCGTTGTTTAACCTAATAACCTCTTTGACAACTTCTATTATATCTTCTATAGATAAAATTCTGTCTTCTTTTTTAATTTCTTTATCTAAATCTTTTGGAGCTAAATTGGGTAATCTTAACCATGTTTTCCATCGTCCAACTTTTGATAAATCATATCTATCAAAATTAAAAAACATATTAAAAATTAAATCTTGAGCTGTATCTGGGGTAACCAAATCACCTGGGCGCAACCTTCTGTAAACTTCTACCAAGGCTTCTTTTTGGTCTTTGCAGGTGTCGCGCCTTAAAGTTTCTTTTATATATCTTATTTCACCAGTATCAACATCTTTAAATGTTTTTTCAACTTTTTCTATATTATCAATACCCAAAGCCATTAAAAGTGTTGTGGCAGGAACTTTTCTTTTTCTATTTATTTTAACTCCAATAAATCCAGATTCTTCTGTTTCAAATTCAAGCCAAGCTCCTCTATTTGGAATAATTTTAGAACCAAAATAATTTTTGCCTCTCCATAATCTTGCTGTAAAAAATGCTCCAGGAGATCTAATAAGTTGAGAAACAATAACTCTTTCTACTCCATTTACAACAAAAGTAGCCCTTTCTGTCATAATTGGGAAATCTGCTAAATAAACCTCTTGTTCTTTAACTTCTTTGGTTTTAAGGTTTACTAATTTAATTTTTGCTCTTAAAGACGCTTCAAGAGACCCGTTATTTTTTTTAGCGTCTAAACCATTTTTGTAGTTTGGTTTTGAAAGCTTGTAATCTCCGAAAAAAAGTTCAAATTCTTTACCGGTATAATCTCTAATAGGAGAGATTTCTTCTAATAATTCTTTTACTCTAACCTCCCAAAAATCTTCATACGCGTCCTTTTGCATTGTCAAAAGGTGAGGAGTTGAAAAAGACAACTTAGATTTTGAAAAGTTCTTTACTTTACTTATAATTTCTGCCATTAATTATTTGTGCGAAGAATAGTTCATGCTCCGCGTTAAAATTATTAAAAAAATATTTTATTATTAAAATTTTAGAGATCAATAAATTCCGGCTCTTACAACAAAAAATTCGGTATTCAAAATAACCGAAAATGAGGGGTTTGATTTTCCTTAGAATAAATTTTGTGTGGCCACTGCTTTTTAACGGCTTGTTGATCAGACAAACCTAATGTAAATATATCTTATTACTTTATGTTTGATATGTCAATAGTTAAACAGTTTGCGCGGGTGCTTGTGCTTCAATTTTATTCAAATTTAGCCATGCAAATATTATTAACAATATTGAATCCACGATTAAAAAGGGGGATACAAGTTTAGATGAAATTAAACTAAGAATACTGGTTATTATAATCACAGGAATTATTAAATGCACTCCTAATTGATATGCTTTTTGATAGCCTATTTTTATTCCTTTAATTTTAGCAACTAGCCATATTAGCAAAGCCCCAATTAAAAGATAAATCATTTCAAGCATGACGATAATAAAACCCACTATGTACGCTCCAACAAAAACAATTGGATATAAAACAGCTATAAACGGTTTTAAGGTATTTATAAAATTAACTATCACTCCCCTGTCTAAGTAAAAGTTATCCACTTCAGAAAGAGAGCTTATAGAAACTTTATTATTGTCGTCCATATAAATAACACTGTCGGCTGTTAGCCAAGCAATTGTTTTATAAGAACTAAAAGTATCTAAGTCAAATTTATTTTTTGTGTCTATTACAATGAAATTTTCCAATGTTTTTGGCTCTACACCATTTACTATCGCACTTTTTGCCATTTCATTTTTTAGTTCTTCTGGCATTTTTATAAAATATGGCTCAACAACATTTGTTGAGGCTATTCCATCTTTAATAGTTACTTTAAGTTCTTCTGGAAAATAGTTTGCCAGTTGTGGCGCTTTTTCAGCCAACATGTTTGCTAAAGGTATAAATTTTATAGTAACAACAATAGTAAAAACTAAAGCAAAAAGCAAAGCAAAAACTAATAAAAACTTAAAAGAATAAGAAAATGGTTTTTCTAAAATTTCTTTATAATATTTGGGACCATAAATACTATCTTTTATTTTTTCTATTATATTCATAATTCTCTATTTAATTATATTTTTAATTATTATATTATACCACAACTATTTTACAGCACGCAACTACCCTCTAATTCTAATATTTTGTAAAATTCCTAATGATATAAAGTTTCCTATTAAACCAGAACCTCCATAACTAACAAAAGGCAAATAAATTCCCACAACGGGCAGTAAAGAAAGGTTCATTCCTATATTAATAAAAAATTGGGCAATTAAAATCATTGCAAAACCAGAAGCAAACAAGCGCGGAAAATTAGAGCTAGATTGAATTGCAGTTTTTAACACTCGCCACACCAAAGCACCATATGCCAAAAACAACGCCAAAACCCCCAACATTCCCCATTCTTCAGCTATAACAGAAAAAATAAAGTCTGTATGAGGCTCGGGCAAAAACCCATATTGCACCTGACTACCCTTGGCTAAGCCTTCTCCAAAAATTTGCCCCGAGCCAATAGAAATTTTTGTTTGATTTTGACTCCACGAAGCTCCTAAATAATCATATGGCACTAAAAATGCTGTTACCCTTTCTTTTTGATAATCTTTTAATAAAAAAACCCATGCAAAACCAGCAACTAACAAAAAACACAAAGAAAGAATTACAAAGTGCTTTATTTTAATACCAGATATTAATAAAATGCCCAGCCATATTGAAACCAACACTGCTGTGCCCCCCAAGTCTGGCTTTGTAAAAACAAATATAGCTGGGATTAAAACATATAAGCCAGAATAAAAAATATGTCTAAATTTATACATTTCTACGTGACGCATTGAAAAATATTTTGCTAACAAAATTACCAAAACAATTTTGGCTGGTTCTATTGGGTCTAAAGACAATACACCTATTTTATACCACCCCCTTGTTCCCCGGATAACTGGAGCAAAAAAATGAAGCCCTACAAGCAATAGTATACATATGGCGTAAAAAATTAAAATTATATAAGAATTATTTCTTAAAATTCTATAATCAAAAAAACTTACAATAAACATTATCAACAAGCCCGCTACAAAAAAAATAATTTGTTTAGTAAAATTTGAAAAATCTGCTTTAGCAACTGCCACACTATAAAGTGCCAACAAACCAAAACACACCAGCACTACCGCCGGTAAAATTAACCCCCAATCTAGTTTTTTAATCTGACTTGATATTATACCCATTATTTGATTAATTCTAAGAATTGTTGTTCAGTTAAAATTGTTACACCAAGTTGGCGGGCGCGGTCGGCCTTGCTTCCTGGTTCTGAACCAACTATAACATAACTAGTATTTTTTGAAACAGATTCTGCGGTGTCGCCACCCAATTCTCTTATTTTTGCTTTTGCTTGGTCACGGCTCATTGTTTCTAGGCTTCCAGTTAAGACGAAGGTTTTGCCTACTAATTTCGCCGAAGCACCGGCTGAGGCGCCCGGTCGAATGACCGGGTCAATTTTCACAAATTTTTCTAATTTATCTATAAATCTAGTATTATCTTTGTCGGCAAACCATTCATAAATTGATTTTGAAACAACTGGCCCAATATCTAAAATTGCTTCAAAATCTTCTAATTTTGCATCTTTAATTTTTTTAATATTACCAAAATGTTTTGCCAAATCAATTGCAGTTTCTTCGCCAACATTTCTAATGCCCAAAGCATAAATAAACTTTGCTAAAGAAATTTCTCTTTTTTCTTGTATTGATTTTATTAAATTTTCTGCCGATTTTTCTGCAAACCCCGATACAAAAGCCTCCGGCTTTTTACGGGGCAAGCCGTCTTCTAAATTCACGATGTCTCCCACTTTAAGCTCAAATAAGTCCGAGGAATCATTAACTAAGCCATAATCAAATAGTTTATCAATAATTTTGGGGCCCAAGCCATCTATATTAAAAGCTGTGCGCGAAACAAAATGATAAAAATTTCTTCTTTGTTTGGCAATACATTTTACATTTGGGCACCGCAAAATTGCTTCACCTTCTAATTTTACCAGCTTTGCCGAACAGCTAGGGCACTTTTCTGGCATTTTAAAAGTTTTTTCATGACCAGTTCTTAGTTCTGGCAAAACTTTTATAACATTTGGAATAACATCTCCCGCCCTTCCCACTATTACAGTATCTCCAATTTTTAAACCTAGTCTTTTAATTTCGTCTTCGTTGTGCAAAGTTGCCCTTGTTATTGTAATTCCAGTTACTTGCACGGGCTCTAGCACTGCAACAGGCGTAATGGCCCCTGTTCTGCCCACCTGGACCCTTACATCTACAACTTTAGTAGTTGCCTCAGCTTGCGGAAATTTATAAGCTATAGCCCCCCTTGGCGCCTTGCCAACAACTCCTAATTCTTCAAAAATTTTATTATTATTTATTATTACCACCACGCCATCAATTTCATAATCTAATTTTTCTCTTTCTTGTATCCAATGCTCTCTAAATTCAAAAACTTCTTTTAGCGATTTGCAATATTTATTATGTTTATTAGTTTTAAACCCTAATTCTTTTAATATTTTATGTTTTTCTTCGTGAGTAACAACTTCGTTGCTAATTAAATCATAAGCAAAAGAATCTAACTTTCTACCTGATGTTATTTTGGGGTCTAACTGCCTAACCGAACCTGCTGCGATATTTCTTGGATTAGCATAAACTGGCAAACCTTTTGCTTGTTGCTCTTTATTTATTCTATTAAATTCTTTTTTAGTAATAAAAACCTCACCCCTCACAACAAGTTGTTCGGGAATTTTCAATTTTAAATTTTCAATTTTCAATGGAACTGCCTCAACTGTTTTTAAATTTTGAGTGATATCTTCACCAACACTGCCGTCCCCCCTAGTAGAACCTGTTATAAAATTTCCATTTTTATAAATTAGCTCAATGGCTAAGCCATCAATTTTTAATTCACAGTAATAATTTATATTGGATTTTTCTTTTTCGGGCACTAATTTTATAAATCTTTCTTGCCAATCTTGCATATCTTCTTGCGAGAAAGCATCATTAAAAGAAAGCATTTTATGCAAATGTTTTATTTTTTTAAATTCTTTTAAAGGCTTGCCCCCAATTCTCTGAGTTGGCGAATCTGAAGTTATTAGCTCAGGATATTGTTGCTCTAAATCAAAAAGTTCCTTTTTCAAGGAGTCTAGTGCAAAATCAGAAATTTCTTGCTTATCTAAAACATGATAAAGATAACGATGATGATTTATCGTTTCTCTTAATTTTTTTACTCTTTGCTCAATATCTTGTTTCATAATTAATTACTACAATAAAACTCAGCAATATCGGATTTATTTTCATTGCCCCCGTTATCTGTAGCTATAAGATAAACCCAATACGATGTATTATTATCCATGTTTGACCAAGGCTTGCTATAATTTCCATCTCCCAGCGACTTCAATGTTAATTCAGACGTCTCGCTATCTACTATGTACATCTTAACGGTGTTTACTCCATCCTTATCATACACATCGGCTGAAACTGTATTATCGCCTCCGCAATCAATTTGAAAATTACTTATCGTTGGTTCTATATTTTTTGTTTCTATAACTATTTGAATTTGCCTACCAGCTCCACCGTAAAAACCCTTTGAACTAATTTCAAATTTATCAACATCCCCCGCACTATAAACTCTGGCTTCTGTAGAATAAGATATATCGTCGTCAGAGCTGTTTGTATCGCCAGCGTTGATAACAGAACTAAAAGAAATTGTACAATCGTCACAAACTTCTGGATTGCAACCAATAGTAGGATTGTTGTCCCCTGGTTGCGGAGATTCAAAACCATTGTTGGGCTGGCAATAAATACTATGCTCTGTGGGCGAGGTGCTGTTAGGATCAGACTTACAAGCAGTATTATAATTATTGCTTATATCATACATAGAGCATAAACCTCTTTCTGCTTTTTTGCCATTTGTTATTGTTGGCCTAACATTCCAATCATAATAAAGAACTTTTTCAATTCCGCTATCAGCGGCGTAAAGTCCAATTACAGAATTGCCTATATTTCTTATAACTTTTATTTCGCTGTATAAAAGCGCGCTTATAGACAAAACCACAGATAAAATAATTATCATTATAAACAGCGTGATAATTAATGAAACGCCTGCCTGCGCAGGCAGGCCATTTTTATTTCTTTTTAATTTTTCTTTATTGTTCTGCATCATATACATTAAGATTTCTTTGCGAAACAGTTGATTGAATTATTCTATCTGGTTGCTGGCTGTCTCCCGCCACTTTTATATTAAAAACAATAGTTAAGCGTGGTTGAATTTTATCTTTATTTGAAGCTCCGCATTGTTCTGGGCCCTCGCAACTAGCAGAATTACTAAAAGTAGATCCTCCAGAGCCATTAATAGAAAATTTAATTTCATTTATTTCTAAATTTAAAGAAGTTATTTCTGTGGCATTTGCACTTTCGTTTTCTAAAGGAACCTTACGTCCAGAACTACCTTTTAATTCTTTTAAAACAGGGCCATTGGCGCCAGACACATCTAAAAAGAATTCTTGGCAATCTCCAGTTGATTGATTCAAAAATCTTACACCTCTAAATAAGTTTTCTTCTGTATCGGGCCTAGTTAACAAATAAATATATCCATTAGGAACACAGTCACCGTTTGGCGACATGTCTGTGGCTGCCATTCTTAAAGCTTTAGACATATATTCTTCTACATAACTAATTTGGTTAATAAGTTGTTGTTCGGCTAAAACTTTTTTCTGGTTTTGAACAACAGAAATAAAAATACTAATAGCAGCTCCAACAATAAACAAAAACACGCCCATAACCACAATTACCTCTATTAATGTAAACCCTTTATTATTTTTTATATTCATTATTTAAATAAACTAAATTTTCTATGGATTAGAAGCAACTTGAATTGTAATTGTGTCAGAGTCTCCACGATCGGCAGAGGTTACCGTAATTTCTGCATAATCCCCAGATGGAGCTTCGTCCGAAACTGTAACTAATCCTTGATCACTAACGGTAACTTCTGGATTATTTGACGACCACGATACGTCTTTAATAGTTGCATTAGCGGGATATATTTTAGAATAAAATTGTTTTGCTGATGTGGTGCCCTTGCCAATTATCTCACTCACCGTGGTACTTCCTGGATATGCAACGTCAAAACCATCTACAATTTCTACGCTTTTTACGAAAATTTTAGTATTATACCAATTATAAAGCGTGCCCTCTGTTATAATGCAATTTGAAACACCAGCCGGGCAGTAATCTGGACCGTCGTTAGGACAACATTTATTAGCTAAAACCCCTTCAGATAAAACTGTTGATTTTCTGTCCCAAGATACTTGAGATTTTACTTTTATAATATGATAACCTTGCGATAATGGAGCATTATCAACATCTTGAATTGGAATAACTGTAATTCTTCTTTGAAATTTTGTTTCTGTGCCAACAGTTTCGCTATAAAAACCATTTGTATCTAAACGTAAATAATCATTTCTAGTTGCACTAGATAGTTTAGTTGATGTATAGTCCGCCTTACATTTTACGTTGTCTTGCTTACAATCAACGGGGTAGTTATAACCTTCTAGCGTAAGACCATCAACCCATGAGTAGGATGACCCCAGCTCGTTAGAAGCATCAGCAGAGTCCATATTTAGCCAATTGGTATCTCTTATATTTCTAACTATTTCCATGCCTTCTTGGGCTAAATAAGTTGCCGTAAGTCTATCTGATGCATCAGACGTTAAAATAATAACTATTGAAAGAGCATTAAAAATTCCTATTACAGCAATAGATAAAATAAATATAGAAATTGCAAGTTCTATAATTGTAAAACCCTTTTGTTTATTCATTTTTTTATTGTATATCTATTAATCCAGAAGAATTTACTAAAACCCCTCTTTCTACACTATCGGTATTTTGCAAAACAACACTCGTAGCAGAAATTTCTCCAACATCAGTTGTTATTGTTGTTTTGGGGCTTGGCGGACTAAAATTTATACTAACAAAACTATAACTTGTTCCCTGGGTATTAGTAATATCTTTTATAGATAATCTGGAATTTTCATCTTTAATATCAACCATTTTTATAATACAATCGTCTTCTTGCGAAGTTGAAACATATTCTTGACTCTCACAAAAATATGTATCAAAATTACCACCGTATTGTTGGTTGCCAGATCTAACCCCATTTTCATCTTCAGCTTCTGCTACATCAGCATATATTAAATATTTTGTATCTGAATTAGTTACATAAATACCATAGCCTTTTACTACTATTGCATTACCATTAGCATTATTTAAGGCAATTCCCGACAAACCCAAATCTTGGGTTTTTCTTAAATCTTGCGCAAAGTTATATGTGGCCCTAGAAAGAGCCAATTGTCTTAACATTTTAGGAAAATCTGAAATCAAAATAACCATAAACATAGCAATGATAAAAAGAACAACGACAATTTCTACTAAAGTAATTCCTTTTTCAAGATTTTTCATATTTATAAATTAAAAAACTAAAAACCTGTTTAAATACCAATTTACTATTTGATTGCCCCACAACATTGCTATAAATGTTCCTGTAATTAAAAATGGACCAAATGGTATTTCACTCTTTAAGTTTTTGCCTTCAAAAACCATCAATATTAACCCTATTATAGCACCAAAAAAGAATGCTAAAAATAGGGCTACCAAAACATTGGGCAATCCCAATAACAACCCCATTAAAATAGCCAATTTTACATCTCCAAAACCCATGGCTTTGCCTTTGGATATTAAAAATATAGCTAAAAATAAACCTGCTCCAATGGCTACTGCTAATAAATAATTTATAAAACTTATATTTTGATATTTTAAAACTATGGCCAAAATGTTATAAATAAAAGTTATTATAATGGCTGGAATTAGAACTTTGTCCGGAATTATATAATGCTTTAAATCGTAAACAAAAATAACAATTAGCGCACTTGCTATATAAAATAAAAATGCCAAATTTAAAAATTGAGAAATTGAAAATTGATTGTAAATTGAAAATTGAAAATTGAAAATTAGTAGGAGTATCAAAGCTGTGGCCAATTCTACTAGTGGGTATTGAATTGAAATTTTTGCCTTACAATATCTACATTTTCCTTTTAAAAATAAAAAGCTAAAAACAGGGAATAAATCCTTCCAAGATAATTGATGCTTGCAATGTGGGCAGAAAGAATTTCCACGCAAAAAACTGACCTTTTTTCTTTCTGGACTATTTTCTGGCATATCTTCTTGGAGCTCGGTTCTATATATTACGCAATTCAAAAAACTGCCAATACACACACCAAACAAAAAGATAAGTGCACCAATTATTATATTTAAAATCATTAAATTATTTTATCATTTTTTCCGCCCAACACAAAGACCCCAACAAAAAACACCCTTCAAAAGATACCAGCAAAAAGCTACTAATAAAAATAGGCGCGTTTTTGACGGCCGTCAAAAACGCGCCTAAAATTTAAAACTATTTCACTCAAGCTTAAAATGCCTCCTTAAAAGATCTTCATTATCAATAAATTCCAATAAAGCAAACCGAATATATTTTTCTAGTTTAAATAATTTAGAAAATGCCTCTATTTCCCCTCTACAGTCGTATGGATACAAAAATAAACTTTCCTGCAACTCGTAAAACCCAGCAAGACACATTTTATATCGCAGAGCATTCCTGCCCTTCCGACATTCTTCGGGAATGTCAAAAGCCACCATTCGCCATTTCCCATCCCAGGCTTCTTTTTTGTTGGCAAGCCTTCTAAACTTTGAATTGAGTACTCGCAACATACCCTTTTCTGTCAAAGAAATTAAAATTGACCCATCATAATTTCTCTTTTTTTCAATAAATCTAAATTTTTTAAGATCCGTTATACTGTTTTTAAAGTCCTTCTCATTAACTTTAATCAAATCTCTAAATATTCTGCCCGGAAATTGCGGGAGTCCAAATTTTTTGTTAAATCTATAAGAAAAACCAAAATCAGCACAATTACCAAGGTGCAATAAAATCCTTTCTGATAATTTTTGCTTTTCATGATTTTCTTTTTTTCCAACCATCATATTTTTTACAATCTTTTGTTAACTATACTTTTATTATAGCACCAGCCATAACAATTAAAATAGTAGCGTTTTTGGCGTTCGCCAAAAACGCTACTATTTTAATAAAGTTTTTTATGTTATTCGGTAAAAACGCTACTATTCCGCCTGCTTCACTTGTTTATTTAACTTAATTAAACATAAATCATTTTTTCTAACCAACACAAAGACCCCAATAAAAAAACACCCCAACAAAGGGGTGTTTTTTATATTTAAACTAATTATGGGCAAACTCCCGAAGCACAAGTCGCGGAAGCAGTTACTGCTTCTACTTTTTTCCCGGTAGAATCAACGCAGAAACTATTTGTCGTGGTTGCTTTTAAAACAACGCTTGCGCACCAGCCCGTGCCTCCAGAGACGATGCTAGAAGTCGTTGCGTATCCTGCATTAGTCAAAGCAGTAGTAACTGATGTAAAACCTGTTGATGTCAAGAAGTTAGTGTAATTACCATTAGTATCAAAATAAACTGCTCCATTCGTTAACGCAGAAGTCAAATTTCCTTTTGCAGCGGCATCTTTTCCTTTATTAATATAATTTGTTACGTTAACTAATACAATTCCGGCTAAGACTGCGATAATTGCAATAACCACGATTAACTCAATGATTGTAAATCCTCTTTGTTTGTTCATATTTTTTAGATAAGCATCCTCCCAAATAGCGATTTGCGACACGCAAATTGCTACCATTTGGGGGGAATTATTTAATTTTAATTATTATTTTATTTTTGATTTTTCGAAAAGTTTCTAACTCGACCTTTATTTAGTTAAATTAAATAAATTTAACTAAACAGATATATATTTTCTTTATTTTACAAAATTTAAAAAATCTATGCAATAGATAAGTGTGGATAAATATATCAAGGACATTTTGTAGAGGCATCATTAATAGCCGTAGACGCTACTTCTTTTCTTATGCCCCTGCTATCTACACAATAAACCATTGAGGAGTCGGCAAATTTTCTAGCCCAAGCTACCCAGGATTGACCAGAAACGGTCTCAACATTGCAACAAAGACCAGCTGGATTTCCATTTCCAATCGTAGTTCCCCATTGAGTTGGGTCTTGATTGCCTTCAGACATAGGATTTTTATAACAAGAGCCGTTAACATTAGTAGGCATTTGAACAATAATATTGCTTATAACATTGTTAGAGCTAGGGGTACAAAAACCTTTATAAGTATTGGCGTCAATTCCGCTATTACCATTATAAAAAATTTCTCCAGCTGTAATTAGAGTGGCTAAATTGCCAGATATATTAGAATCTTTGCCTTGGTTAACATATTGGGTAACAGTAAATAAAATCATGCCCGACAAAACAGCTATTATTGCTACTACAACTACTAATTCTATTAAAGTAAATCCATTTTTCATTATATTGTGCCTAGCGCGCCATAAAGTGGCTGTATAACAGAAACAGCCAATAAAGCTACGCCAATGCCCATAAAAACTATTAAAATAGGCTCTAGAAGAGCGGTAAATGTTGCTATTGCTCTTTGCACCTCTTTATTATAAAAATTAACTATTTGCATTAAATTTTTATCTAAAGTTCCCGTTTCTTCTCCCACCTGAATCATTTGCACTACAAAAGCTGGCGCGTACTCGGGGTATCTTACTAAAACAGAACTTATTTTTTCTCCCTCTCCTACCTTTTGCTCAGTTTCAGCTAAAATTTTAACATAAACAGAATTACCTACTATATCTTTTGTAATTTTTAATGCATTAGTAATAGAAAGTCCTGCGCTAATTAATGTAGAAATATTTTCGGCAAATTTTATAAGAAATGTTTTTTTCAAAAATCCCCCAAAAAATGGAATTTTTAACGACCATTCGTCCCATGTTTTTTTGCCCTCTTTGGTTCTAAAATAATAAATTAAAAATAATGCAAAGGCAAAAATAACTAAAACTATAACCCAACCAAAACTTCCCAAAAAACCATAAAAATTAATCATTGCTTGAGTAAATGGAGGTGGGTTGGTTGTGGTTTCTTTTAATAAATCTACTAATTTAGGCATAACAAACAGTATAACTACTGGGAGCACTACAAGCATAACCACAATAACGAAAACCGGATAAATTAATGCTCCTGTTATTTGAGATGATATATCAGCCTCTCTTTCTAAGTGATCTGAAAGATAAGATAAAGAATCGGCAATTTTTCCAGATGCTTCACCTGTTTTTATTAAACTAATGTAAAAAACGTTAAAAACATCTGGGAAATTGCCCATTGCTTCTGACAAAGGGCTACCTTCTTCAACTAACTGAGCTACTTTAAAAACTTTTTCTTTAAAATTTGGATTTTTTATTTGCACAGATAAACTTTTTAAGCTTTGCGTAACTGGAACGCGGGCCTGCAACATAACAGCTAATTCTCTAGAAAAAACTGCTAAATCTTTTTTAGATATTTTATTTAAAAAACTAATTTGTTCTGTGCGAATAAAAAAGGGAGTTTGCTCTTTTAAAGATGTCACAAAAACATTATATTTTTGCAAAAGAAGAGCGGCAGCTTCTTTAGAAGACGCTTCAACTGTGCCTGTTTCTACCTTTCCTTCTTTAGATCTTGCTTGATAAAAATACTTCATAATTTGTGTAGCCTTACCTGAGTAGATTTCTCACTTCAGATGGGTCTAGCGCATAATCCATGGCATTTTTTAGAGATATTTCTTTTCTTCTTACTAAATCAACTATGGCTCTATTTGAAGAAATCATCCCCTCTTTAGCCGATGTTTCTATAACAGCAGGAATTTCATGTATTTTATTTTCTCTTATTAAATTAGAAATTGCATTATTACAAATTAGAACTTCGCAAACCGGTATAAAACCACCCTTAATCCTTGGAACTAATCTCTGAGATATTACTCCCAATAAAGAAGAAGATAGCTGAAACTTTATTTGATCTTGTTGTTCTGCGGGAAAAACATCTACTATTCTATGAATTGTTTGTGCTGCTGAATTGGTGTGCAACGTAGCAAACACTAAATGACCTGTTTCAGCAGCTGTAATTGTTGTAGCAATTGTTTCTAAGTCTCTCATTTCTCCTACCATAATTACGTCTGGATTTTGACGAAGAGTAGACCTTAAAGCATTATTAAAATTTAACGTATCTATTAAAACTTCCCGTTGATCAATAATTGCTCTGTCTATAGGATAAGTATATTCAATTGGATCTTCAACTGTAATTATGTGCACAGCTCTTGTATGGTTTATTTCATCTATCATTGCAGCTAAAGTTGTAGACTTTCCTTGGCTAGTTGCGCCAGTTACTAAAATAAGCCCCTGCGGACGATTTAAAAAATCATGTAATATGGGGGGTAAACTTAATTCTTCTATTGTTCTAATTTTTGAAGGAATAAAACGCAAAGCCAAGCTTATAGTTCCTCTTTGATAAAAAATATTTACTCTAAACCTACCCTTGTCATCATGTTGATAAGAAAAATCTACTTCTTTTTCTGTTAAAAGTTTTTGTTTCTGGGTTTCTGACATTATAGCAAAAGCCATGCCTTCAGAATCTTTTGCATCAACTATTTTTTCTTGGCTTAACGGCACAAGCTGACCAGTTATACGTATATTTGGGGCATGACCAACAGAAATATCTATATCAGATGCTTCTTCTTCTACAGCTGTATCTAAGAGTTTTTTAATATAAGTTAAATAGTCCATATTTTTTTAAATTAGATTTCTCTTTCTTCTGTAACTCTAACTACTTCTTCAATAGTAGTTATACCACTTAATACTTTTAAAATTCCTTCTTGCTCCATAGTAAGCATGCCCTGTTTTTGAGCTACTTTAAAAATTAAGCTTTCTAATGGATTAGTTTGTATTAATTGAGACAATTCTTCTGTCATAGATAAAACTTCATATAACCCCACCCTACCCTTATAACCAATAAAATCACAAAGTTCACACCCTTTGGCAGTATATAATAATAGTGGATCTTCTATTTTTATATTCTTTTTTTCTGAAACAGGGATACTTTTTACTCTTTCTAAAATATAATTTTTTATTTTTGCTGAAGGACTTATTTTTATTTTGCAATTATTACATAGCGTTCTAACTAATCTTTGAGAAATAACTACTCTTAAAGTAGATGGAATTAAAAACTGTTTTACACCCATATCTATTAATCTAGGAATAACGCCCGTAGAAGAGTTGGTATGCAGTGTAGATAAAACAATATGGCCAGTTAGAGCAGCATTTATAACTAAATTAGCTGTTTCTTCATCTCTAACCTCTCCAACCATAATAACATTTGGATCTTGTCTTAAAATTTGTCTTAAACCATGAGCAAAGGTATATCCTATTTCTGGTTTTACTTGAGATTGGTTTATTCCGGCAATAGAATATTCTACTGGGTCTTCAACTGTAACAATGTTAACTGCATCTTGGTTTAAAATACGCAAAATTGCGTATTGGGTTGTTGTTTTTCCTGAACCAGTTGGCCCAGTAAATAAAATCATTCCGTATGGTTTTTTAATTGCATCTTTAACTATGTCTAAACTTCTTGTAGATAAACCCAGCTCTTCAAAGGTTCTTAAACCAGTAGAAGGATCTAATACTCTAAGCACAACCTTTTCTCCATAAAGAGTGGGAAACGTAGAAATTCTAAAATCAATATCTTTATTATTTATTTTTGCAGAAAATCTTCCATCTTGAGGAACTCTGTTTTCATCAATCTTTAATCCAGAAAGAATTTTAATTCTAGCAACAATTGCCAAATGAACTTTAGAAGGCAAAGATAAACTTGGATATAAAATGCCACCTATGCGAAAACGAACAACTAACTTCTCTCTAACTGGCTCTATGTGTATATCAGAGGCTCCGCCCTCAACTGCATGCCTTAATATAACTAATACCATTTTTATAATTGGGGCTTCTTCTGTTTTTATTTCACCTATTTCTTTGGCACCTAAGTTATCTAAAATTTTATCGGTTTCTTCGGGCAAAGATTCTAAAACTTTTTTTGTTTCTAGCGATATATTTTTTCGCTGTTTTAATAATTTTGATAAATCACCAGGAGTTATTAAACAAGTTTTATATGTAAAATTTTCTTGATTAGATAAAAATCTTAAAGCATTTTGAGCAACTATGTCTTCTGGATAAACCATACCAATTTTTAGTTTATTTGGCTGGCCGTCTAATCCTTTTTCTATAGCCGACATTTTATAATTAATAGCTGCTTCTTCTGGTATTAACTCTAAAACGCCCGAAGGAATCTTATCAACATCAATCTTCTCAAATGGAATGCCTACAATTTTGCTCTTTAAATTAAAAAGTATATCTTCTGATACTATATTATTACTTAAAATAATTTCTTCTTCGGTTTTGCCAAGTTTTTTAATTTGTTTTTTAAAATCCTCCAGCTTGTTTTCTGATATTAACCCTTGAGCAAATAATTCTTGTAATAGTTTCATGCTATTAAAATATTAACGTTTTAATAATTTATATTTTTATTGTTCTGCTTCGGGGAGCACAGGTGTTTCAGGAGGGGTTGGGGCTGGTGGCGGGACAACAATTACAGAATAATATCTTACAAAAGGGTTATCTCTGCCTGGCTCTACTTTAGTTACTACTATTTGAGAAAAGCCCATTTCCTGCAATGCTTTTGTTGCCTCTTCTTCAGATGTTGCAGATACAAAACCTTCTTGAGCCTTGTTACTTCTAGAAATAGCCTTATAACTATATTGCCAATCCATTTTGAAAGAAGATTCTAAATTTTTGAATTTCTCAGAAGTAAAAACTGTCATGTCTATATTAATTTTTGATTGGTTTAAAACTAAAGTTGGCTCTGCTTTTTTTGGTTCAGATAAAAATACTCCAAGAAAAGAAATTATCAAAAATGACAAAAATATTAATGTGATTACCACAAAAAACATTTTTTGCCTCTTTTTTGGTGATATAAAAACTACTGCCATATATGATAATTTTTAATATGAATATGTTTTTATTTGTAAATTAAAGTCGTACGGTGGTTCAGAATTAGACCCAAAAGAAATACTAGTAATTTCAAAAATTCGTGAAGAATTTTCTAAAGAAATTAAAAATCCGCCCAAAGAAGGATAATTCCCTAATAAAGATATTGAAAAAATTATCTCTTTAACAGTTTTATTGCTAGAATCGTTGCTACCTCCAGAAGATTTAGAAAGAAATAAATTTTTTATAATTAAACCGCTATTATTTGCCATTTCTTGCAAAGAATAAACTGTTTGACCAAGATTTGGGTCGCTAGTCAGTGCAGTATCAATTTTTGCTATATCATCTTTTCTGCTTTGTAAGTCTGCATAAACTTTGTCTATATTTGCATAATAATCGTGCTGATAAGCATACTCTCCCCTTTTTTCACTCAATTCTGCTTGTAATTGTTTAAACTTATTATATTCTGGAACCACCAAAAAGAATACCAAAGATAAAATGATAATCACAATTAAACCAATAGCAATAGTTCGATCAATTGTCATAAAATCATATTTTACTAATATTATTTATATCTTTTTTTCTTTTTCTTTTTAAAAATATCCAAACTGATAAAGCCACCACTACGACTGCAACAATTATTACTATAATAATCATCAGTCCAGATTGGTTTGATTTGTCTATTTCTTTAACTATCTCTGGTGCTACTACAACTTTTACTTGGTAATTTTGAACTGATCCATCTTTAGCGGTAACTTTATAGATTACAGGATTAGTAAAATCTTGCACAACAAAAGATTCTGGTTGAATGGTAGTTTCTGGAGTTACAACTATTCTTGGAGCTAAATTTTTTATATCTGTGCCATAAGGAACAGTTAATGTAATTACATAATTTTCATAATCTAATTCTCCTACAACTTCGGGGTCTGAAATAAGATGAAAAGATGTAATTAATTTTTGACTATCTAAAACTTGCTGGTCTCCTGCTGGCAAATTTTCATCTACCGCCGGGGATCCATCGGGATTTGCTTGGTCTTGGTTATCTGGAGTCAAGGGTGCTGGTGATATATTTGGCAAATAATCAAATATACTTTTATCTAATACAAGCGAAACATTAAATTCTGTTCTTGCAGCCTCTCCCAAAGAGGAGCTAAAAGTTCCCACACTACTTACATATTTATTTTCTTCAAGAATTGCCACCTGTCTAGAAAAAGCATCCATATCATCAGCTTCTCCAGTAAGTTGAAGCGCACTGTTTCTTTGATCTAAGTTAAATTGACTAAACCAAATATTAGGCATTGTTTGAGCCTGCATAAAAGCAAAAGCATTAGAAGCAAATTCATGATTTTTTAATAACAAAGAAAAATCTCCAATTTTCTTCTGATAAACCATTACTTCTTTTTCATGTTCTTTTTGCATCAATGTTCCTACTTCTTGCAATTTTGTCATTTCTTCTTCTATTTGCATCTTTACCATTCCATTTTTAAATAAAAAAATAAAATATAAAAACACCGTGGCCACCAATGAAGAAACCACAAAATAAAAGATAACATCTAGCCACCAAAATTTCTTAGTTCGTAGTTGAAAAATTACAGAAAAATCCATCTAATAAATTTAACTATTTTTATTACTTTATTATACCTGCCTACCGTGGGGCAGGCAACAAATTTTATACACACTATGTTTCTAATCCACCTAACGCCACCCCTGTTGCCACCGAAAAGCTTGGGGCTATTTTTTCTAAAGTATCTCCTAAAATTGGCGGGTACAAAAGCTCTGAAAAACAATTGGGAATTTCCACTTTTTTCTTTAAAACTTCTGAAAAATATTCTTTAAGGCCGGGCAATTTAGAAGTGCCACCAGTTAAATAAATTACATCTATATCTTTGCCCTCTTGTTGATAAACATCAGACATTACTCTTTTTATTTCAACTATTAATGGATCTATTAATAAATATAATGTTTTAGAAATTTCTTCTTTGGTAGAGGTTAAACCTTCTCTATTTTTTAATTCCTCTGCCTGATCATGTCCTAAGTCTAAAACCGAAGCAATACTATAAGTTAGCTGACCTCCTGCAAAATCAAAACTATAACTTTTCTTTAAAGAATTTTTATAAACTATACTAATAGTTGTGCTTTGCACTCCTATATCTACTAGACAAGCATAGTTTCTATTTTCTTTAATTAAAGACCTAACCAATCCCATTGCTTCGGCTTCTACTGCATATAAATCTACGCCTGCTAGCTGAGCGATTTTTTGATAGTCTTGTATTATTTGATTTGGTATTGCAACTAAAAATATTTTCAAAGCCGAGTGCTTATCTCCAGGAGTTCCACCAGTTAATTGCCAGTCTAATGTTGTTTCAGCCACTGGCAATGGTATATATTGCGAAGCGTTATAATAAACTGCATCTTTTATTTCGTTAGCATTCATTGGAGGCAACTCAAAAGAAGTACAAAAAGTTGAAAAATCAGGAATTGAAAATATAGCTGCCTTAGTTCTTATTTTTGCTTCATCTAAAATTGCTCTAACTGCCCTAGAAACAAAATAATTAGAAAGCAAATAGCTTCCTTTTTCAACGCCATGAAACGGCTCTTTATAAAGGGCCGAGGATTTAATTTCTCCGTAGTTTTCTAATGTTTTTCCCTGACCCCATCTTGAAAGTTCAACTATTTTAATGCCCGCAGTACCAACATCAATGCCTACCATTTTTTTAGGAAAAAACATCTTCAAGGGATTGGAGAAAATATTTAACTTTTTAATCGATTCTATATTAAAACTGGACAAAGGATTTGAACTCATAATTAATTAATTATACAATTAAATAAATAAAACAACACTGTGGATAAGTCACCTAACAAATTTAAAGAATTTACTAAAGATTTGCTTTTTCCAAAGTCGTGTTTAGGGTGTCAAAAAGAAGGCCTTTATCTTTGCGATGATTGCCGAACTATTTTAGATATTAATGAATTTGATTATTGTCTTTGTAGCAAAAATCCTATTCGATTTTTGCCCGAACAAAAAATGGGCACGTGCAATAGGTGCCAAAATAGAAAACTTTCTGGTCTTTATTGTGCTCTTTCTTATAAAGACAAGCAATTAACGAAAAATTTAATTTACCAATTTAAATATCCCCCACATTTAAAAGACTTAGCAAAAACATTAGCATCAATTTTAATTGAACATTTTGTGATTTCTGGCAAAAATACAAATGAAATTTGGGAAAACTCTATTTTGATTCCTGTTCCATTAGATAAAAATAAATTAAAAAATAGAGGGTATAATCAAGCCGAAGAATTAGCAAAAGAATTATCAAAAATTTTACAAATTCCAGTAGTTTCTGATGTTTTAACAAAAATAAAACTCACTAAGGCTCAAGCAGAATCTAATAAAGAAGAACGAGAGAAAAATTTGCTGAACGCTTTTTGTGTAAACAAAAATTTGGCTAAGTCGGACTTAGCCAAATTTTATAAAGTTTTTTTGGTTGATGATGTTTACACTACTGGCTCTACAATGGAAGAATGTGCTTCTGTTTTACGCCAAGCCGGTGCCAAACAAGTTTGGGGCATTTGTTTGGCACGCGAAGACTAATTTTAAATTTTTTCTACAGTTGTCCAGTCACCATCTACCCACAACATTACTATTTCAATTGGAAAACCAAATGAACCAATAACTTCTTTGCATTTTTTAAGTTGTTCAATTTGTTCTTCTTTTTCAGCTGGATTTCCAGCACATCCAAAGTGCCCAACAATTGCTAACTGCTTAGAACCGTGATGATGAACTGAAATTTCAACTCTTTTTTTAATATCATCAATAACTGCCATATCGCAATCATTTTTTTCGCATAAAATTTTATTTGGACCAGGCTCGGTTATCATGTCTACATAATCAACGCCATAATTTTTTTTCATATAATCTTTAACCGCATCTTGAACCCTACCGTCCATACAATTTATTGCACACGCAAAAGTTTTATCTGTTGTCATAATTTAAAATTTAATTTTATATAAATAAAAATATCATAAAAACTAATATTTTACAAATTGACTTTAGTGTATTTTGGGGTTAGAATAAAAACCACTTGGAGGAGTCGCATAGTGGCTATTGCACCGGTCTTGAAAACCGGAATCCTTCACAGGATTCGTGAGTTCGAGTCTCACCTCCTCCGCCTTCGCCTCGCTGAAGCTCGGCTTCGGCGAGACAAAGTCCGCCGAGTTGAAAAAAATAAAAAATGGAGAGGTCGTATAATGGTTATTACAAGAGATTGCTAATCTCTGCCCCTCACGGGGCCTGTGGGTTCGAGTCCCACCCTCTCCGCACTGATGCGCCCGTAGCTCAACGGATAGAGCGCAGCCCTGCGAAGGCTGAAATACCGGTTCGATTCCTGTCGGGCGCACACTTCGATAGGCTCAGCATAAACTTAAAAATTTATGAACTCAAAAAAAACTATCGTCTCGTTTATAATTTTTGTTGCTGTAATAATAGCAGGCGTTTTTGTATTTCAATCATATAAAGAAAACAAGATTGAAAATATGTCTGGGTTGCTTAAAAAAATAACTATTGAAGACAAAAAAATAGAAGACAACACAAAGCCTTTTAAAATAAACGTTGTTTACCCCCAAATACCTGACGCAGAGGAATTTAATCAAATAGCAAGAGACCTTGTTAATAAAGAAATAGATAATTTTAAAAATAATTCTTTAGAAAACGATTCTTCTGTTGCAGAAACAGATCCAGAAAACTATGCTAGTTATCCCAGAGAATATGAGTTAAATATTTCTTATGAAAAAGGAGATGATTTAGACAACAATATTATTAGTATAGTTTTTAACATTTATAGCTTTGAAGGTGGCGCCCATGGAGCTAGCTATTTTATACCGCTAAATTATAATTTAAAAACAAAAAGTAAAATTGCACTAGGCGATATATTCAAAAATCAGCCAAATTATGTGCAAAAAATATCTGAATTTTGCATTAAAGATTTAACAAGTCAAATAACTTCTAAATTGGGCAATACCGAGGGCACATGGATAGAACAAGGTGCTGGCCTAGAAGAAGAAAATTTTGCCGTATTTTTAATAAACAAAAAAAATATCGTTTTTTACTTTCCTCAATATCAGGTAGCTTTTGGCGCCGCCGGCGACTTCCGCGTCTCAATGCCCCGCTGATCCCACACCTGTGCACCGGAGCACGGGTGCGCGCCGATATTATCTAAAATTTAAAAATACAAAAAAACCGTGCTGAGTTTATCGAAGCACGGTTTTTTGTTACCTAGAAACGAATATTTTCTTTTTACCAAACTCTAAAAGTATGAGTGATATAATACCTAAAATTATGCCAACAATTTTTGAAGCTGTAACTTCTTCCCCAAAAATCAGAACTCCCACAATTGTTAAAATTGTAACATTAAACATTACCAAAATAATTGAAGCCACTGGAATATCTTCGCCTTCATAACTTTTAATTAAAATTGCCATAGCAATTATATAAAAAATCATTGTTATAAAGTATAAAAATAAGCTTCCGCTGACTCTAACCCATTCTGTTGCAAATATATCTCCTAAAGTTAAAATTGCTCCTCCTATAAGAAGCATAATTAACGGGGATAATTTTTTCTTATTTTTTTTCATTTTTAAATTTATAAAATAATAACGGCTATTAAGCCCACTATAATACCGCACAATTCAGTTTTTGTTATATTTTCTTTAAACAAAAACTTACCAGCTATGGTTAAGGTTAATATATTAAAAATCTCCAAGGTGATAGAAGCTACAGCAATATTTTCAAATTTATAACTAAATATTAAAAAAGTTAATCCAATTATATAAAAAACCATTACTGATAAATACAGCAATTTGGTTTTAGATTTTATGTATTTACCGGCAATTAAATCACCTATGGTTAAGGCGATTCCGCCAGCTAATAATAAATAAATGGGAAACATTAATATATTATAACATATTTATTGTTTTAATCCCCCACTTTTGATAAAATATATTTATGATTACGTTATCAACAAAAATCGAAGAAATTCCAAAAGTTGGAACAGCTTACGCAAAAAAATTAAAAAAATTCGGCATAAAAACTGTGCAGGATTTGCTTTTTTATTTTCCTGCAAGATATGACGATTTTTCAGAAATAATTTCTATTAAAAATGCCAAACAAAGATTAGGCGATACTGTTTGTGTGCAAGGAAGAATTACAAATATAGAAAGCACTCATACTTTTAAAAAGTTTATGAACTTAACCGAGGTAACCATACAAGACGACACCGCAGAAATTAATGTTGTTTGGTTTAACCAGCCATATTTAGCAAAATCACTCAAAGAAGATGATTTTATTTGTGTAGCTGGAAAAATAAGTTTGGGCAAAGATGGTATTTATTTTAACAGCCCAGCATATGAACGAATAAACCAAACAGCTGAAAAAGAAGAACTTACTCATACCGGTAGAATTGTGCCAGTTTATGCAGAAACAAGAGGTGTTACCTCGCGCTGGCTAAGATATGTAATAAAACCTTTGCTTTATCAATTTTGTGACCAAATACAAGAATCTTTACCAAAAGAAATCATAAAAAAATATAAATTTTTGCCTATACAAGAAGCTGTTTGGCAGTTACACTTTCCCGATTCTTTTGAACATGCAGATGCTGCCAAAGCTAGATTTTCTTTTGAAGAATTATTTTTAATTCAACTTAATGTTTTAAAAGAAAAAATAAAACTAATGGTAAAAAAGGCCCACGCCTGCCCAATGGATAATGACTTATTAAAAAAATTTACCGATTCTTTACCATTTCAGCTTACAGATTCACAAAAAAAATGTGCCTATGCTATTTTAAAAGATTTAGAAAAAACAGTTCCAATGTCGCGGTTGCTAGAAGGAGATGTTGGAAGCGGTAAAACAGTTGTAGCAACAATGGCTATATTAAATGTGGTAAAAAGTAAACCAAACCTGCCTGCCGGCAGGCAGGTAGCTTTTATGGCACCAACAGAAATTTTAGCAAAACAACATTTTAAATCTGTTTCTGAAATGCTAAAACCATTTAATATTACCGTGGGCATGCTAACCGGCAAAGATGCTAGAATTTTTAGAGATGGCGAGGTTTTTGAAGTTTCTAAAAAAAGTTTTAACGGCGATTTAGAAAACGGGCAAATAGACGTGGCTATTGGCACACACTCTTTAATTCAAAAAAACATAAATTTTAAAGATTTAGCCTTAGTAGTTTTAGATGAACAACATCGTTTTGGCGTAGAACAAAGGGATCACTTAATAAAAAATAAAAAACTCGTGCCCCATTTATTATCTATGACTGCAACTCCAATTCCTAGAACCCTGGCTTTAACTGTTTATGGCGATTTAGATCTATCTTTAATTGATGAAATGCCAGCTAACAGAAAAAAAATAAAAACAGTTATTGTTGAGCCTTCTCAAAGACAGGAAGCTTACAATTTTATTAAAAAAGAAGTAAGTGAGGGCAAAGGAGTTTTTGTTATTTTCCCTAAAATAGAAAGCGCTGCTTCAAAATTAGCTGAAACAATAAAAGAAAAAGGCGGAGTTATTGGTTCGGCAGGGTTTAATGTGCAAAACTATTCCCCGCTTTCTTTATCATCACTGGCTATTAACGAGGTTAAGGCTTTGAAAGAAGAGTATGAAAAATTATCAAAAGAAGTTTTTCCAGATTTACGAATAACTATGCTTCATGGAAAAATGAAATCCCCAGAAAAAGAAAGAATTATGTTAGATTTTAAGAGAGGCGAAATTGATATTTTACTTTCTACTTCGGTAGTAGAAGTTGGAGTTGATGTTCCAAGAGCTACTATTATGATGATTGAAGGGGCTGAACGTTTTGGACTTAGCCAACTTCATCAGTTTCGCGGACGAGTTGGCCGAAGCGATATGCAATCTTATTGTTTTTTATTTACCACAGACCCTAGTATGCTAAACAGAAAAAGATTAAAAGCCTTAGTAGAATCAAATAATGGCTTTGAATTAGCTGAAAAAGATTTGGAAATAAGGGGCCCAGGAAGTCTTTATGGCACACAGCAATGGGGCATTCCCGATATGGCTATGCAGGGTTTAAGTAATATATTTTTAGTTGAAAAAACACGAGCTGCTGCCAAAGAACTTTTAGAAAAAGACCCTGCGCTAAAAGATTACCCCGAGCTAAAAGAAAGATTAAAAGAGTTTGAAAAAAGAATACATTTTGAATAAAAAAAATCCGTTGAAATAATCTCGGGACGGCTACAAATTAAGCAATTATCTCTATACGACCCCCGTCATTGCTCTGAATCAACTCGATATCTTCGGGGTGTAAAACATCCTCCACTGCGGTTAACTCCTGCTCAGGGTGACCTATGTCAAATATTCCATGAGACTTATCATGAATATTGACATGAAAGCCCCTCGCTCGAATATACTGCAAAAAATGCCTTATATTATATAGTAAATCGTCTGGCATGTGAACTCGAAGCTTACTCATGAGGATCTTTGTTGCTTGTTTCTAATTGTAAAAGGGCGTGCTTATTCTAGCACGTCCTTTTAACTTTGTCAAAACCCTTTTACTGACCTGCAAGATATAAGCTGACTAACGACACTAGCGCAGTTATAATTCTTTGATAAATATTTATTATGACAATTCTATTTTCTTCTGTAGTTGGAGGAGTGGTTGGTGGAGTTGTTGGCTGTAAATTTGTTGGAGGTGGAGTTGTTGGCTGTGTGGGTATTTTATTGCTTGTGCCAAATAAGCTTAAAATAGATAATCTAATTTGATTTAAAGATTGGCCTATATAATCAAGTATTGCTTGAGGTGTAGTTTGGGTTGCAACTGGAATAATCGTAATAATTGGTTGACCTGGCGTTGCCCCACTACTTACGACCGTCTCTGTACAAGCATTGTTTGTACATGCAAATCCAAATTCACAATCATCATCAACTGCACACGAGGTTCCTGCTCCGCCCACTGTTACCGTAATCTCTTCTTCACCATAAACAGCCGAGCCATCATTTGCCGTAGCTCGCACAGTAACTGTTCCTACATCAGTAGCTGTCAATAAACCTGTTGAAGAATTAATGGTAGCAGACCCTGTTCCATTTGTTACAGACCACGTTACTGTTTTATCATTTGCAATTGCTGGTAATACAGATTCGCTCATTTGCAAAGTTGCGCCGTTAACAACTTCTGTAGCATTGCCTGCGCCAGCAACTGTTATGCTTGTTACCAAGTAATTATAATAATTAACAGTTCCGTTGGCTGTTCCACCAATAGGATTTTCTGAAGGACTATAAACCTCGGCGTCATCAACTATTCCATCGTTATAAGCAGAATTTTTAAACGTGGCAACGCCTGTTACAATTCCAGTAGAATCGTTATATGTAGAAGCATAAAATGTAGCTGTTCCACCAATTGACCCTGCGTTATACGCTGTATCGGTTCCATCTAAAACTCCAAAAACCGCGTTACCGGTTATAATTCCTGTAGCACCATTATATGAAGAAACTCCGGTACCCGTAAAAGTGTTCGTATCTGTAGTCCCATTATTTTTCTTTATTATTCCTAAGTTTGTTGTAACTGCTCCATTATTTGTGGTAACAGTTTTGCCCGAATTGTTAGTTACAACAGTCCCCGTATCAGAATTGGTTGTAACAGTTCCGTTGTTGGTGGTTACTGTAAGGTTGTTGGTAGTTACAGTTCCGCTGTTAGTAGTAACTATTCCGTTATTCGTGGTAACTGATCTACTCAAATTATTAGTTACAACAGTTCCTGTATCAGAGTTAGTTGTGACTGTTCCGTTGTTTGTAGTTACTGTGAGATTATTTGTGGTAACAATTCCGCTGTTAGTTGTAATAATTCCATTATTTGTGGTAACAGTTTTGCCTGAATTGTTGGTTACAACAGTTCCTGTAGCAGAATTGGTTGTAACAGTTCCATTGTTTGTAGTTACTGTGAGATTATTTGTGGTAACAATTCCGCTGTTAGTGGTAACAGTAAGATTATTTGTAACAACTGTTCCCTCAGATGCGTTTGTAGTAACTATTCCATTGTTGGTGGTAACAGTAAGATTGTTGGTGGTTACTGTGCCTGTGGCAGAATTAGTTGTGACAGCTCCATTGTTTGTAGCTACTGTAAGATCGTTTGTAGTAACTGTTCCATCAACACCGTTAGTTGATACAACCCCGCTGTTAGCGGTAATTGTGCTATTGTTGGTTGCTACAACGCCCGTAGCTCCATTTGAATTAAGCACCGCACTATTTGTTATAATATTTCCTAAGTTTGCGTTAGTTACTGCTCCTAAATTGTTTGTAATGGTTGCATCATATGGGTTTGTAGTAACAGTTCCTGTAGCAGAGTTGGTTGTAACAGTTCCGTTGTTGGTGGTTACTGTAAGGTTGTTGGTGGTTACGGTTCCGCCCGAATTGTTAGTTACGACAGTTCCGTTGTTGGTGGTAACTGTTCCATTATTTATGGTTATAATACCTGTAGCACCAACACTACAACTTCCTGTACCAGATAATTCTCCTACTGTTCCCGTAATGGTTGTAACGGTACCATTATTATTATAAAGACCAATGCCAGCACCGTTATTAAGCAACAAGGTTCCACTAATATCTGTAATAGTGCCAACATTATGTATTCCATAATTACTAGTATTATTATTTAAAGTTCCACTAATGTCAGTTATTATGCCCCCAGAATAATTAAATATTCCAGAAGTGCCATTATTATTATTCAAAGTTCCACTAATATCAGCTATAACACCTTCGTTATAAATACCATAGCTGGCACTGTTATTATCAAAGGTTCCTGTAATATCAACAATTGTCCCTTGGTTTGTGATATAATATCCATTTGAAATAGCCACGTTACCAAGAGTAACCGAATTCCCATTTAGAATGAAAGGGCCATTAGAACCAGCACTAATTTCTACCGTAGCACCGTCTGAAGGCACTTGATTTTCTTGCCAATTACCTGCGGTGTTCCAATCTGTGGTGTCGCTACCATCCCAATGATAAGTAGGTTCTGCATCTACTGCTGTTATGTCAATTGTTAAGCCACTTCCATCTAATGCAACGCCCGTTGCCACACTATATCCAGTTCCTGGAGCACTTATGTCAATAGATGAGATAACCCCAGTCGTATCTACTGAATCCACATTTACTGTGCAACTATTCCCTGATCCACCAGATGTTGAAATGCCCGAACCTACGTTATATCCTGATCCTGCTGTATTTATTGAAACTGCTGTAACCATCCCAAGAGCTACGCCATTTATATCAACAGAGAAATCGTTATTCCCGCCACCATTTGTTGCTATCATAGACCCTGTACTATAGCCAGAACCTACAGAAGTCAACGTCCAGGCAGTTACCTCTCCACTCCCGCCCACACTATCAACATAAATAGTTGCATTATACGAACCAGCTTGAATTGTTAAAGTTTCACCACCTAAATACCCAGAACCCTGAGAATATGTTACTACAGATACAACAGCTCCAACAATACCATCAACACTATCAACATTAACATAACCATTAAAGCTATCCGCATATACATTTAAAACATCACCCTGTTGATAACCAGAGCCCCCCGAGCTAAGAGACACGCTTGTTATTGCGTTAGTGGCTGAATTAGTTGCTGTTACTATAACGCTACCATCATTATTGCCCCCTGGCACTGAAAAAGTTTGACCTATTGGATAATTACTATATCCCGCATTACTCAACGAAACACTCACCAATCCATTTGTATAAACTGGGTCTACAATATAATCAAAATCAACACTGCCTATTACTTTTAAATCAAACAGGTCTGTGGGGGTTTGAAGATTGGTTAATAAAACTTTTTGAGTTTTGGCTTCAGCAATGTTTTCAAATGTTGCAACTAGTGGGCCGTGAGTAACATTTCCATTTTCATCTGTGTACGCAGGGTAAACTTCAACTTTACCTGGGTTATTTAGGTTGGTTGCTTTAGCATGAATTGTATTATCTTTTGTATTGTCTAAAATGCCATCAAAGGTAACTCTTACATATTGATTGTTGGTGATGGTGATATAATTGTTGTCTTGGAATCTTACTGTATCATATATATCAGCTAGTATATTTTGTTGTTCATCTAAGTGGAATGCTTGGGAGATAAAGATAATATTAAATACTTGGGTTGATAAATGAGGAACTGTCCATTCAACATAGTCTAGTTTACCATTGTTATCTGTGTCGTAGGCATGAAATGCAACCTGCTGATTGCTTTCATTTTCCCATTGGATTTGTATTCTATTCTCTTGACCTACTTTAAATATTTCAGGAATCTTGGTTGAGGCTAATACGTCGGTAATTGGAGCTGCTGGGTTTTCTTCTACCGAGGAAACTGTTACTTGTTGACCCAAGTCTGTAATTTCTGAAATTATTTCCGTAGTTTGAGTAATATATTCTACAGCTACAAAATTTTCTTCTATGATTGGGTCTTCAGTTATGATTGGGTCTTCGGTTATTTCAGGAGCTACTATTGATTCTTCTATCGAAGTTTCCTGAACTGTTACTTCAGTTGATATTTCTGGTATTATTGGCTCTTCAGTTATAGTTTCTTCTGAAGTTATTGGTGAAACTTCTTGTTCGGTTGTTGGCAAAACTTCTTGTTCGCCTAAATTTTGTTCTAATAAAATTTCTGTAGGCAAGGCTTCAACAACTTCAGTTATTTCTGAAACTTCTTGTGATATATCAACATATGTGGCCTCTGAGGTTTGAATAATTTCTTGAGCTTCTGAGTTGTTAGTAATTACTTCTGTGGCATTTTCTATAGATTCTGACAAATCAGCCGAGAAGTATTCATAAACATTATTTAAAAACCCCCAAATATCCTTATAAATAGGACTTAATGAAAACATAAATCCTTGATTATTTGAATTTTTCGATGGATATATTGCTAGCTGTTGTCGTTGAGCTAAAGATAATATATTTGTTGGCTTAGACAAAAGAATTTTATTTGCTGCATCTTTAGTAACTAAAGCTGTTTTTATATTCTTTGCATCTTGGGGAAGCTTTACTAAATATTTTCCCTGCATAACTTCGCTCTTAGCTACTAGAGTAGTATATTTTACTTGCTGGCCTACTACAACTTGCTCTTGCAGTATGGTAGTTCCTGTTGCTATTTTATCTTTTGGTATTTTAGGAAGAAAAATAAAAACACCTATAATTAAAAACATTATTACAGATAGTGAAAATGTAGAGAGTAGAATGCGGTTGTTTCGTGTTTTCTTTTTTTGATAATTTCCAACAATATCTACAGAAGATATTTCTTTTGAAAATTTTTGATTTTTTATTTTTTTATTTAACATAAACAACAATATATTCTTATTATATTATCATATAATAATTTTAAAAAGGAAGCAACAAATTTAAATATACAATTTCTTTGACATAATACAAATAAAAGTGTAATATAAAGTTGCTTTTCTCGCCTCTTTGAAAATTCAACAACTAGAATGAAAGGAACGCTTTATGAAACATAAGCATATGGTAGCGCTAGCAATGGCGCTAATGATTTCTTCGGCGAACGCCGTTGTAATAACGGGAGTACCGTCTTACACAAACTATCACGGCTGCTCACCAACTTCTGTCGGCATGATCCTGGGCTACTGGGATTTACAAGGTTATAGCAACCTTTTTACTGCCTCGGGTAGTGACGTGATGCTGACAACCAACGTCCAGGGCCAAATCTCCTCTGATGATCACAATCTCAGATATGATTCAACTCCCGACAACACCACCATCCCAATTTCCTACACAAGCATCGCCGACTATCTTGGGACATCTGTTGATCCATTAGGATATGGCGCAAGCTCAGTTGCTACTACAGGGGCAGCTACAGTGGCCTATGCTTCATCGCGTGGGTATACATTCACAACAGCAAACAAAACGTTTTCCAACACTTGGAATGCTCTTGTCGCAGAAGTCAATGCTGGACGGCCAATGCTGTTATTTGTTGATTCTAATGGCGACGGAACAGTTAACCATACCGTGACTGCCATAGGTTATGACACCAACTACAATGGAAATGGACAATATTATTTCTGCTACAACACGGGGCATGAAGATGAAGCCATCGTTGATGCTTATAAATTTCAAAGCTATGTTGGTGGAGGTAAACCATTCGGAGTTTATGGTGGCATCACCGTTAACCCCGGAGTTATTCCCGAGCCAAACACTGCGATGGTTCTCATTGTTACCGCGATGGGACTTTCATTCATACGGCATCGTGCCGTTTCCCGGACCAACCTCAAGGCCCGGGCTTTTTTTAAATAAATATACATCAAAAAAAATACCCTGACTTTACGTTAGGGTATTTTTTATTAAATTATAATAATTATTGTGCAGACTCCCCACCAATATACATACCTAATATAGAAATTAAGGTATTTATAATTTTTTCATAAATATTTATAACTGCTGATCTATTTTCTTCGGACGTTGGTGTTGATGTTGGTGTTTGATTTAAAGGAAGCGTATTGGGTTGTAAATTATCAGGACCAGTTGTTGGTTGAGCGGGCGTTATAAAGTTTAATCTTAACAAACCAATAGATTTTCTAATTTCGTCTAAAGCTTGGCCCATATAGATCATTATTGATTGAGAAGTAGTTTGAATTGCATCTATTGCTAATGGAACTATTGAAGTTGCTGTGTAAGAACCGCCGCCTCCACCACCAACTGTTGGAACTGTTATGGTGGCTGTAGCAGTATGGTCTCCGTCTGTGGTAGTTACTGTTATTGTGGCTGTTCCAGCTGATATTGCTGTTACTAATCCTGTGTCGCTAACTGTGGCAACCGATGTATTGCTTGAAGACCAGGTTACACTTGAGTCTGTTGCATTGTCTGGAGCAACTGTGCTTGTGAGTTGGTGAGTTGCATCAACTAAGATGCTGGCTGTGCTGTCATCTAATGTAACTCCTGTGACAGAAATATTTAAAGTTGTTACTGTAATTTCTAATTCTCCATATACATTAGAACCATCATTAGCTGTTGCTCGCACTGTTACTGCTCCTACGCCTGTTGCTGTTAACAACCCAGAAGAATTAATTGTAGCGGTTCCTGTTCCATCTGTTTTTGACCATGTTACAGTTTGGTCTGTTGCATCTACAGGTAAAATTGATACAGACATTTGTAAAGTTGAGCCGTTAACAACTGTTGTTGCTGATTCTGCGCCAGAGACGGTGATGCTAGAAACTAATGTATCTTCTGGTGCAATTTCTGCACAAACCCCATCTGCGCATTCTAATCCAAAATCGCAATCATCATTAATTGCGCAAACCGAGCCTGCACTCATGTCTGAACAATAACCATTGCTAGTGCAAAAAGCTGAACTACAATCACCTCCCACTGTACATGCTTCACCATTTGCTGCTGGTGGAGCAGGAGGTATCTCCACGCATTGATTTGTATCCCATGTATAACCCTCTGAACACAAATATGTTCCACTATAATCGGTTACTGTGGCGCCGGTAAAATCTGGAGGGCCATAAGCAGATCCGGTCATATCAATTGTTCCATAATTATCTACTGTGCTTGTATATGTTCCACCGTAAATAGTTCCTACGATTTGGTTAATTGCACTTACAACATAATTTCCTGCATAGATATCACCCGAATTATCAATCCCCCAACCATCTCCCGTGTTAGTTAGTGTGCCCGTAATATTTGCGATACTTCCATGATTATCAATGCCATAACCAGTGAGAGTATTTGCAACAGTTCCCGAAATATCAGTAATTGCACCACCATTATAAATACCAGATCCGTTGTCACTATTATTAATGGTTCCTGAAATATTGGTGATAGTGCCACCATTAAATACGCCGTAGCTAGTATCACCGCTACTATTTATTGTTATAGAAGCAATTGTAACTCCCGTAACACTACCTGAAACATATACTCCACGGCCACTGCCTGATACATTAATAGAATATGAACTACCTCCACTCAACGTAACGTTGCTTGCGCTAATAACAATACAATTTCCACTAGATACAGACAAATCTGTGGTTAAGGTGTAAGTACCTGATGAAGTTATTGTTCCACAAGTGCCAACGCTAGTGGTAAGAGGCAATACACACATTGCGTTGCTTAAGTTATCTGCGCCCAACACTTTATTGATACTTGTACAATCAAAGCTAGTTACAGGGGTAACTGTTCCACTGTTGTTAGTAATTGTTCCAACAATTGTAAGGCCCGCATTAAGGTTAAGAGTTCCAGCAGCTTCTACGGTTATATTGCCTGTAATAGTGCCCGCCCCATTAACAACCCCATCATAAACAACAAATCCCACCCCACTACTAGTATTATTTATTGTAGCTGTATTGGTGACTGTAATTGTGCCAGAATTATATACACCATAGCCTGCACCACTGTTAGTAACTGTTCCTGAAATATTAGAAATCGTAGCACCATCATTATTCACAATACCATAACCACTTGCATCGGTGTTTTCAACAGCTCCTGAAATATTGGTAATTGTTCCCAAGTTATAAATACCATAGTTATTGGCATTATTGGTGAAGGTTCCCGAAATGTCGGTGATAACAGCATTAGCGTTATTAGTAATACCAACGACACTAGTATTAGTAAATGTTCCTGAAATATCTGTAATGGTGCCGTAGTTACTAATACCACCATTAGAATTTATAACTGTTCCTGAGATATCGGTGATAATAGCATAAACATTGTTGACAATGCCATTACCGCCACCACTAATTGTAAGAGCCCCTGAAATATCAGTTATTGTGCCATAGTTACTAATAATGTTACCTGCACCGCTATTTGTAATAGTGCCCGTAATATCAGTAATAATTCCAGAGGTGTCATTATAAATACCAATATTACCAGAACTATTATCAAAAGTTCCGCTAATATTTGTAATTAATCCTTGGTTTAAGATAGCTTGACTGGCCGAACCAGTAAAAGAAATCGTTCCGGTTATATCAACAATAGTGCCCTGGTTGATAAGATAATATCCCGATGAACTACTAATAGTTAAATTTAAAATTGTGACTGAGGTACCACTTGGAATAACAGGGCTATTCATTGCACTATCTACAATTTGTACTGAAGTGCCCTCTGGAGGGACAACATAATCTTGCCAATTTGATGAATCGTTCCAATCTGTACTATAAGAACCTACCCAAGTGTAAAGGGGTTCTGCATCTACTGCTGTTATATCAATTGCTAAACCATTCATATCTAACGAAACGCCACTTGTTACTGAATATCCAGTTCCCGGGGCACTTATTGAAATAGATGATATAGTTCCAGCAATAGAATCTATATTTATTGAACAGTCTGACCCAGAGCCACCAGTTGCTGAATTAGAACCTGTGCCATAGTTGCTTCCCCCAGAAGATAATGAAATACCAGTTACTGTTCCCTGACCTGCTGATATACTAACTTCAAATCCAGAACCACTCCCGCCAGACGTACCAACAAAGCTATTAGAAGAATAATTAGTTCCGCCGTATGATACTGAAAATGATGTTACCTCACCACTACTGCCCACGCCACTAATGTAAATCGTAGCGTTATAGTCTCCTGAACTAATTGTAACTTCATTGCCCTCAGTATAGCCACTTCCTGCCATATAGGTACTTGCATCATAAACTACGCCATAAGGTCCATCCACAGATGTTACAGTAACATATCCATCATAATTACCGCCTTGAACAGTCAAAGAATCATTTTCTTGGAACCCATAACCACCTGAGTTGAGAGAAACGCTTGATATGCTACCTGTTCCTCCAGAAATTTCTGCTACGCTTATACTGCCGTCGCTATTCCCACCTGGGACTGAAATAACTTGACCTACTGAATAATAGCCATATCCTGCACTATTTAACGAAACACTCACCAATCCACTTGTATAAACAGGGTCTACAATATAGTCTATGTCAACACTTCCGATAATTTTTAAGTCAAATAAGTCGGTGGGGGTTTGGAGGTTGGTCAATAAAACTTTGTGGGTTTTGGCTTCAGCAATATTTTCAAACGTTGCAACTAGTGGGCCGTGTGTGACATTTCCGTTTTCATCGGTGTATGCAGGATAAACCTCTATTCTAGCTGGGTTGTTTGGGTCAGTTGCTTTGGCATGAATTGTATTATCATTTGTATTATCTAAAATGCCATCAAATGTAACTCTTACATATTGATTGTTGGTGATGGTGGTATAGTTGTTGTCTTGGAATCTTACTGTATCATATATATCAGCTAGTATATTTTGTTGTTCATCTAAGTGGAATGCTTGGGAGATAAAGATAATATTAAATACTTGGGTTGATAAATGAGGAACTGTCCATTCAACATAGTCTAGTTTACCATTGTTATCTGTGTCGTAGGCATGAAATGCAACCTGCTGATTGCTTTCATTTTCCCATTGGATTTGTATTCTATTCTCTTGACCTACTTTAAATATTTCAGGAATCTTGGTTGAGGCTAATACGTCGGTAATTGGAGCTGCTGGGTTTTCTTCTACCGAGGAAACTGTTACTTGTTGACCACTGTCAGTTACTTCGGCCACTATTTCGGTAGCTACAGTAGTATATTCTATGGCTACAAATTCTTCTGGAACATTTTCAACCACTGGGGTTATTGCTAATTCTTCGGCTGGTGCTTCAATAGGTGTTTCTGTTGATGTTCCAACAGAAGTTTCTGATGATATAGGCTCCTCGGCCTGCACTTCTTCGGCTGGAACTTGTGCTAACATTTGTTCCGGTATTTCTGGCATTATCAATTCTTGGGTTGTAGCTTCTTCTAAAACTGGGGCTTCTGTTTCTTGCTCACTTGAATTTTGCTCTAATATAGCCTCAACAATTGGGGTTGTTTCTATTTCTGGTGCAATAGTTGTTGCTTCCAACGATATATCAACATAAGTGGCTTCTGGGGTTTGAGTAATTTCTTGTGTTTCTGAGTTGTTAGTAACTACTTCTGTGGCATTTTCTATGGCCTCTGACAAATCAGCAGATAAATATTTATAAACATTATTTAAAAAACCAGATAAAAATTTAAAAGAAGGACTTAACGATGCTGAAAATATTTGATTATTATTATTTGTTGGCAAAATTGCCAATTGTTGCCTTTGTGCTAAAGACAATATTTTATTTGGCTTAGATGATAAAATTTGATTGGCTGTATTATTATTAATTGTGCTTACCTTAATATTCTTTGCATTTTGAGGAAGTTTTGCTAAATATTTTCCATTTATAACTTCGCTTTTTGCTACTAAAGTAGTATATTTTACTTGCTGGCCTGCTACAACTTGCTCTTGCGGTATGGTAGTTGAACTAGCCACCTTGTCTTTGGGTATTTCAGGAAGAAAAACAAAAACACCAGCCACTAAAAATGCAACCAAAGATAATGAAAACGTTGAAAACAGAGTGCGGTTGTGCTGTTTTTTTTCTTTTTTATACTTATAGGCCTGGACTAACTCATCGGGTATAACTATCTCATCAGAGGATAAATTTATATTAGTATCTATTTTTTTATTTTTTTCAGAAGTCATTGATTTAGTATTTAATAATAAAAACTATTTTGTTATAATATTGCATTCATTTTCACTAAAAAATATTTTACACATATTATTTAACAAACTCATTGTACTTTCTATTGGTAAATCGTTAGTGTTGGCCACTTCTTCTAATGATAACATCCCTTTTTGCAAATTTTCTAAAGAAATAATTTTTAAATTATCTAATCTTACCCACCCGGCTTTTTCAGACCAAACCCATCCAGAAACCATGCCATCTAAATTAACGCTTGCGCCTCCGTAATTAGGGTTAAAATTAATCCATCCAACATTTTGCGAATATCCATAACCAATTAAATTGTTTTCGTTATCTTTTATAATTTTATAATCAATTAAATTACATGAATCTGTGTTTAAACAATTTAAAGATATCCAGCCTGCATTTTCAGAATAAATATACCCTACTATATCTTGGCTATTTGCGCTAACAAGAAAAGCAAAACTAATACTTATTAGTATAAAGAATAATAGAATAGTTAATTTTGGCATAAGTATAATTTTTATAAAAAACTTTTAAATATATTATATTATTATACGTCCTATATATTTTTTAGCAAGCATTACACCTGTGCATAAACTATAAAAAAACCCCGCTAAGCGGGGTTAATATTTTTTATAATATAGAAAATTATTTCCTTACCTTCTCGGTAACCCAAAATCCCATGTATTTGCCTAACATTAAACGAATTTGTGCATCTAGCGCGGGCATAGAACCAAAAACAATTAAAGTAATGGGCAAAAATAGCCACTGCAAAAATACCGATGATTTTTTAAACCATCTTATATACCACTTCATATTTTTGGGCACAGGGGGCAAAAGCATTGTACTTAAAATTGCAGAAATAAGCATGCCCACCATTGAAAATGTCATAATTTGACCAGTTAAAATTGGTAAATTAAAAGACAAAACAGAAAAGTTAAATTGATTGCCACCTAACAATATAGGCAACCAACCTAACAAAAATAAAAGTAAAGCAGCGGTTGCCCAAGACCAAAAACCGTCAATAATTGTATAAAGATGGCCTATTTTTTCTTTTAAAGGTATTTCTTTATTGTTTAAAAAAGCAAACATCAAATAAGGAATTTCGGCGCAACCCCATGCCCAGCGTTTTTGTTGCTTATATTGATTTAAAACTGTTTTCCATGAATTTTTTGCCATTACCGCATCCATAGAAACCAAATAATATATAGGAACCACTCTATAATTTCCGTTGTAATACAAATAAGCTCGCCAAAAAATTCTAGAGTCATCTGAAACAACATTTGCAGGATATCCAACTTCAAAAAAAGTTTTTGCTGGCGTTGAGTGCGAAGAATAAGTTGTAAGTTTTTCCTCTCTTTCTTGCTGTATCATTTGCCAAAAAGTATTAGAAGTAGAAACCACTCTAGAAAAAAAGTTAACTGTCCAAATATTGTTATTATAAACTGGCACTGGCTGATAACTGGCAAATTCAGCATCTTTTTCTGTTAAATAATACCAAGTTAAGCAAGCAAAATACTGTGGAAAAATTTTTGTATCAACATCAAATGTTGAAATTAAAATATTTTCATAAGGAATATTTAATTTATCTATAATTTTTTCTTTAACTTCTTTTCCTGCATGTGCAGTATTTGACCCCTTGCCACTTATTTCGCCCACCAATCCATCTGGATGTACAGAAACTAAAAATTTATAAAATTTGGTTGAATATTTATTAGCAATAATGTTGGCTTGGTCTTCAAAAAATTTTCCAGCTCTTTGTTCTACAGCTAAAACTATTATCATTCTTTCTTTAGGATAATTAGATTCTATTAAAGTATTTAAACTCTCCTCTATAAGTTCTTTTCCTTCTCCATAGGTTGGAAGAATAATTACATGATAAATATCTTTCCATCGTAACTGCTTTAAATCTTTTAACCAATCTTTTTTCATATGCAACTTAACTTTAAAATAACCTACTACTTGATGCAAAGAAAAATAAAAAACTCTAAAAAGATAATAAAAACAAAAACATATAACAAAAATTGCCACTCCCGAAGGAAATAACCATGAAAAAACAAACACACCTAAAAGTGTGCCCAAACTTAACATTGCAGGAATCATTTCAAAAAATCTATATAATCTCCTGTCTTTTTTATTTTTTATATCTGAAGCTTTAGAAATGTCCAGATAATCTTTTTTCTCCATATAAAAATGAAAGTGGCCCTACCGGGATTTGAACCCGGGTTTTATGCTTGAAAAGCACGCGTCCTAGACCAGGCTAGACGATAGGGCCATGTCTAATATCTCATTAACAATAAATAAATCTTAACTTAAAAATTGAAAAAAGGCAAGTTCTATAGTATAACTACCCTATGAAAATCCTATCAATAGAAACATCTTGCGACGACACAGGAATTGCCGTTTTAGAAATCTCAAAAAATGGCGATTTTAACATTTTATCAAATATTGTTGCTTCTCAAATAAAAGTTCACCAAAAATATGGCGGGGTTTATCCTGCAATGGCAAAAAGAGAACACCAAAAAAATTTAATACCAACCTTTATTAAAGCCCTAAGAAAATCTAATTTACTAAAAAATAACGAGCTAAAACAAAATTTTGATTTTCAAAGTTTAAATAATATTTTAGAACGTGAGCCAGAACTATACAAAAACTTAGTTTCTTTTTTAAAAAAATACACAAAACCAAACATAGATTTAATTGCTGTAACTAATGGCCCAGGTTTAGAGCCATGTTTATGGGTTGGAGTTAATTTTGCAAAAGCTATTTCTTTTGCATGGAATATTCCCGTTGTGCCAGCAAATCATATTGAAGGTCATATTTTAGTTAACCTTCTAAACCCTAAACCCTACACCCTAAACCCTACTCTATTCCCTGCTATTGCATTAGTGGTAAGCGGAGGTCATACGCAAATTATTTTGGTAAAAAAGATTGGCAGCTATAAAATACTTGGCGAAACAAGAGACGATGCAGCCGGAGAATGCTTTGATAAATGTGCAAAAATTTTAGGATTAGGTTATCCTGGCGGACCAATTATTGCTAAAATGGCAGAAAAAGTCGGTGGGATGTCGGACGTCCCACCGCTTCCACGCCCAATGATTAATACAAAAGATTACGATTTTAGTTTTTCTGGATTAAAAACTGCAGTTTTATACGCAGATAGAAAAGTTGACCCTTCGACACGGCTCAGGGCGAGCTATAAACGTAAAATGTCTGCCGAAGTTCAGCAAGCCATAATTGATGTTTTAATTAAAAAAACAATTAAAGCTGTAAAAGATTTTAAAGTAAAGTCTTTAATTTTAGGAGGAGGAGTTTCAGCTAATCAAGAATTAAAAAAACAATTTCAATTAGAAATTGAAAAAAATAAACTAAAAGTTAAATTAATATATCCAGCGCCTAATTTATCAACAGACAACGGAGCAATGATAGCAGTTGCAGGATTTTATCACCTGCCTGCCGGCAGGCAGGTAAAAAAACTCGCCAACTGGAAAAAAATTAATGCCAATGGTAATTTACGAATAGATTAATTCGTGATAAAATTTAAAAATATGGAACTACCATCTTCTTATAACTCAAAAGAGGTTGAAGATAAAATTTATCAGCTTTGGGAAAAAAGCGGTTTTTTTAATCCAGACAAACTTGGCAAAAATTATAAAAAACCGTTTACAATAATAATGCCTCCAACTAATGCCAACGGAAACTTACATGCCGGGCATGCTTTGGTTATGACAATAGAAGACATAATGACCCGCTATAAAAGAATGCAAGGTTTCAAAACTTTGTGGTTGCCAGGATTAGATCATGCTGGTTTTGAAACACAAGTAGTTTATGAAAAACAACTAGAAAAAGAAGGTAAAAGTAGATTTAAAATGACCCCCGAAGAACTTTATAAAGAAATTGCTGAATTTACAGATAAAAATAAAAAAAATATCAATTCACAAGTAAAAAAAATGGGTTCTTCTTGCGACTGGTCACGAGAAAAATTTACATTAGATACTGATATAATAAAAATTGTTTACAATACGTTTGAAAAACTATATAAAGATAACTTAATTTATAAAGGTAAAAAAATAATAAATTGGTGCCCAAAACATCAAACTTCCCTATCAGATTTAGAAACCGCAGACACAGAAAAAAATGATAAATTTTATTATTTAAAATATGGGCCATTTACAATTGCCACCGCCCGTCCAGAAACAAAATTTGGTGATAAATATGTTGTAATGCATCCAAAAGATAAAAGATATTCAGATTATAAAAACGGTCAAAAAATAGAATTAGAGTGGATAAACGGGCCAATAACCGCCACCATTATAAAAGATGAAGCCATAGATATGGATTTTGGAACAGGAGTTATGACAATTACTCCTTGGCATGACGCCGTAGACTTTGAAATTGCCCAAAGACATACTTTAGAAAAAGAACAAATTATAGATTTTTATGGAAAACTTTTACCAATTGCAGGAGAGTTTTCTGGCATGAAAATTTTAGAAGCCAGGCCATTAATTATTGAAAAATTACAAGCAAAAGGTTTGGTAGAAAAAATTGAAGAGAATTATAAACACGTTGTAAAAACTTGTTATAAATGCAATTCATTAATTGAGCCTCAAATAAAAGAACAATGGTTTTTGAAAATGAAACCATTGGCTGAACCAGCTATAAAAGCCATAGAAAAAAATCAGATAAAAATTATTCCCGAGCATTATAAAAAAATTGCCCTGCATTGGCTAAATAACATTATAGATTGGAATATATCACGACAAATTGTTTGGGGCATACCAATACCTGCAAAAACCTGCGAAAAATGTAAAGAAATTTATATTGATATTGAAAATAAATTCACAGAGTGCAAAAAATGTGGAGGAGCTCTAAAAAAAGAAACAGATACTTTTGATACTTGGTTTTCTTCTGGGCAATGGCCTTATGCTGTTTTAGGTTTTCCAAAAAATAAAGATTTCAAAACTTTTTATCCAACCGATGTTATGGAAACCGGAGGAGATTTAATTTTCTTTTGGGTAAGCAGAATGATTATGTTTTCACTTTATAATACAGGCAAAATACCATTTAAAAATGTTTATTTGCACGGTTTGGTTATGGATGCCAAGGGGCAAAAAATGTCCAAATCTAAAGGAAATGTTATTAATCCTTTAGATTTAACGGAAAAATTTGGCACCGATGCTTTAAGAATGGCTTTAGTGGTTGGAAATACTCCTGGCACTTCCCTTCCATTAGATGAAAATAGAATAAAAGGATACAGAAATTTTGCCACAAAAATTTGGAACGCTTCAAGATTTGTATTAATGAATTTAGATGGCTACCCTTCGGCAAGCTCAGGGCAAGTAAAAATACTGTTTAGCGCAAATGACAAAAAATTAATAAGTGATTTTAAAAAACAATCAAAACAAATAACCAAAGAAATGGATGGTTTTAAATTTTATGTAGCATCAGAAAAAATATACCATTATTTTTGGCATACATTTTGCGATAAAATTATTGAAGAGCAAAAACCACGATTATTGGGGCAAGACAAAAAAGAACGCATGGCTAGCCAGCATCTTTTAATTACCTTGCTATCTGAATCTTTAAAAATTTTACATCCCTTTATGCCTTTTATAACCGAAGAAATTTATCAACAGCTTCCTGTTAAGAACCTGCCTACCGGCAGGCAGGCAAAAAAAAGTTGCCTAATGATAGAAAATTGGCCTGCGACAAAATAATGGGCTAGCTCTTGCACATATTTTGCAATTTACCTATAATAAAATAAAGATTATAAGCTAATAAACTTAAAAAATAAAATCATGCCAAGAAAAACAAAAAAAGCAATCTTAGTTGAGGAACCAGAAACACCAACTGACGATACTACAACTACGCCAGTTGAAACACCAGTAGAAGCGCAAAGCGCTACTTCACCCGAAGGCATATTTGATCAAGACGGAGAACTTGTAGTAGATGTTTTTGAAACAAAAGCAGATTTTGTTGTTTTAGCAGCCATTGCTGGAGTGCAAATAAAAGATCTTGATATATCTTTAGAAAAAGAAATGATGATTATTAAAGGAAATAGGTGCGATCCAAACTCACATCCAGATAAAAAATATTTTTATCAAGAATGTTATTGGGGGCCATTTTCCCGAAAAGTTGTTTTGCCAGAAAATATTGATATAGATGGTGCTGATGCACAAATTGATAAAGGAATTTTAACAATTAAAATACCTAAAAACGAGCCCACCAATGGAAATGGAAAAATTGGCATAAAAGTAAGCTAAACTTAAAAAAAATTCAAAAAGTCACTTTTAAAAGTGGCTTTTTATTTTGGTGCTCCTGAGAGGACTCGAACCTCTAACCCTTGCGGGACGTGCTTCTAAGGCACGCGCGTATACCAATTCCGCCACAGGAGCAAAATAATAACTATTAAACATAGTATAACAAAATAAATAAATTTTATCAATTAAAATCATAAAAAAATAGATATAAAAATACTTGACAGTTAAACATATAATATGATATAATCACACATCGTGGTTCATTGACATAAATAAAAGCTTTACCTTTTTCTGACCAGTGCGTCAGAAAGCTTTCCATGCCAACGAACCAACCCCAAACCGAAACCATGAAAACCATGATCCAATTGGCGACTTCGATCGCCCTGATGATCATTCTTGGTGCCTGCGGCCCTCGAGGTAGCAGCACCAACAACGGCGACGAGAGCGGTGACCCCGCCCTCGCGAGAATCAACAACGACCTCAACAACCTGAGCAGGCGCTCCGAAGCCGCCACCTCAACGGTGGCCGAGCGGTCAAATGACGAACGGTTTGCGGCTCTCCAGCTGCAGCTGGCCGTCATTTCAAACCAGCTCGCCGTCAGTGGCGTCGCAGTTTCGCCGGTGTCGGACACCGACGAACTCATCATCGCCTCCTCCGCAACCCCCGCCGAACGCGGCATCGTGTTGGCCGGAACCGGTGATACGGTTCCAGGTGAGAATCGACCAAGATTAGGCACAGCCGCGGGCGGATTGATTCCGTCCCAGGCCACCCAAATCCCGGTTGCCGCAACAACGCCAACTGCACCAACCCAAACCGCACCGCAGCCAACCCCAACCGCACCAGCCGCGAGAACGGTGGTCCAAGCATGGACCTACCCAGTTGCACAGGGAGACACATACGAGGGCTTAGCCAAAGCCTTCGGCATTCCCGAAGCCGCGCTTCGGCGGGCAAACAACGACGTGGTGCTCGAAGTCGGGCGCGTAATCGTTGTACCGATGCCGTTGGACACTACCGCCACCGCCACCGCCAACAACACCGAGCTAATTCGCGAAATCCGGGGCGGCAACATCGCCATCCTGGAGGTGCTGGAGGCGCTACGGGCGCAACAACAACAGGCTCAGCAAGCGCTGGCTCAAACGGAGAGACTGGGTGACCAGTCCTTCCGCGGGGTCTCAGCGGCCGAATACGCCGCCTGCCCAACCTGCCAAGCGGCACGGCAACCGACGTATTATGCGCCGGAGCCGTCGTACGCCCAGCCGTATCAGCAACCCTACTGTCAGCCGAGCTACGGCTACCAACGGCCATATTACCAGGACTACGGCAGTTACGGTGGTGGCTACGGTGGAGGAAACAGCATTAGTATCAACTTGTCGCAGTCGCAACAGCAACAGCAACAGGGGTACTACCCCCAGCCGTGCCCAACGCCGACACCACAACCCCAACCGTACGATCCCTGCCCACCCGGCTCGCCGAGAAATCGGCAGTTGGGTTGGCAACCAGGTGATGGCCAATGGTGGAATAACGGCACCGGCAGGAATGCCGGAGCCGTGGCAGCGAGCTTAACCCCATACAGCAGCGGGGACTACCTCGCCGCTGCAAGCAGGTCAAGCTCCTCCAGCCCATCCGTTTCGGCATTGTCGCCAGGCGGAACGCCTTCACCAACCCGCCTAAATGGGGGCCTCAGAGCTCTCAACAACGGCGGAACTGGTGCGGCACCAACAGCGCGCGGTGGTGGTTACGACTACCGTGCAGCTTTGGCCAGCAGAACTCCGGCCGCAAGTCGGAGCACCGCAACGGCCAATAAGCCGGCAAGTCGGGTACAAACCTACAAGCCGGCGACGAAGCCGTCAACGGCACGCGCGACACCCAGTCGTGCGGCACCCAGTCATGCGACATCGAGTCGGCAGACGATGAGTCGGGCGACACCAAGTCGTACAACGATGAGTCGTGCACCCAGTAGGACTCCGAGTCGGCAGACGATGAGGACACCCAGTCGCACTCCGAGTCGGCAAACGATGAGGACCCCGAGTCGTGCGACAGTCAGTCGGGCACCGAGTCGTGCTCCGACGATGAGTCGGGGATCGTCAAGCGGCGGCATGATGCGCCGCAGGTAAAAGCAACCGAGGGGTAGCCCCCTCAATATGGGCGGTCCAACAACGATGTTGGCCGCCCCCTTTTTTTGAGTGCGGAATATATTTTTTCCTTACCCGCACGAAACCCCTTCACCATTTTTACTGGTGATTTTTTATTACCACAATGACAGCCGAAGGCGCTTCGCAGATATAATTTTGTATTATTTATTACACAGATGAAAATGGTGTGGGGTTGTTTCCATCTCTTGACACGCGTCAAGTTATATGATATAATAAAATTATTAGATGAGCATGATCGCTCATTGAAAATTCAACCAACCCCAACCACACCAACACCAACCGCCCAAAACAGGGTATACGATTATGGCAAGCAAGAAAAAAACCTCGCCGGCAGGGACGCCGGCAACACCACCGGCGAAACCGGCCCCCCGGCGACGCCCAGCGTCGTTGGCACCGGCGGCAACATCGCCGCTCGTGGCGACGACAACCCCGACACCCCCGCTACCCGCGGGGACAATCAGGCGGACGCCGACACCGGCGCCCTCGGGTGCCACAACCCCAACTCCAACCCCGACGCCGCCAGCGCCCACTCCGGCACCGGCACCCGCAACGTTGACGACGGTGGCAACACCGGCGACAGCACCGGTACCGCCTGCGCCAACAACCCCAGCAGTAACACCGCCATCGCCGACTCCGGCACCCGCCGTCACCCCGACCCCGCCCGCCGCGGTCACACCGCGCAGAGCAGGGAGACGAATGGTCGTCACCCGGGTTGTAGGTTTAGTGTTCGTCGTGCTGTTGATAAAATGGGCCTTCAGGTCCGACGAACCGGCGGCAACGGCGACAACCACCAACAACGCGGCGTACGTCACGGCGTTGGAAAAAGCCACCGCGCTCCTGAAAAAGCAAGCGGTGGAAATGGACCGCCTAACGGCGGAGGTTGAAGCCCTCAAAAAGGGCAACACAACCCCGCCCAAGGGCGGCACCACCGCTGGTACTGGTGGCACCGGTACTACCAACCCCAACCCCCAACCCCCAACCCCAGTAAACTATCGTCGGTCGGCACCGACGATAGAATCCGCCCATGTCCGCCAACTCCAGGCGGATATCATGGCCATGAAGGTCAAAGCTGCCCGGACTGTTCGGGCAGCTGCATGGGGTCCAATGGACCCCGACTCAAGGGCAGCAGCACAAGATCAGGTCAACGCCCTTGAAGTGGAGTTGGCCAATATGGAGGCCGTCCTGGCTCACGCCAGGGCAACAGGAATGTGAGAGGTTCTACCCCTCTCACTTATGCGCCCCGAGATCGCCTAGCCAGCGAAATCGAGGGCGCCCTTTTTTTAAATGAAAATCCCCAAAAATAGCGTTTTTTGACACAAAAAATGCTACCATTTTTGAGGGATAAATAGGCATCCTTCCAAATATCGATTTGCGACACGCAAATTGATACCATTTGGGGGGATAAAATTTTTTGTAATAAAAATGGCCCGCAATAAGCAGGGCCATTTTAAAAAATAATATAAAATAATTATGTACCTTGTTCTAGGGCACTCTTTACTATGCCTTCTATTACTTTATAACTCCCAGCTGCAATTACTATCAAAACAGTTCCTATAATTGCTGCTATCATTGCTTGTTTAGCTGTTTTTACTTTTCCTGGATCACCTGCGGCCATTAAATATAAGATTCCTGCGATTACCCATCCTATAACCACAATTGCTCCTCCAAGCGTTACCATTAATGCTTGTATATTTGTTGCAATTTTGGTAGCTGTATCACCACCATTTGCAGTGTTCTCAAAAGCATTAGGATCTTGACCCAAAACTAATACAGGAGCTACTAACATTCCAAGCAATAAAATTGAAAATAATATTTTTTTATTCACCATTATTTTAGCAAACTTATATTATTATAAATTTCGTTTGCTATTTTTTATTATATAATTTTTTATTCTACGTTAATATTAAAAGCATTTCCAACTAGATAAACTGCAGATGAAGCCACTATAATTAATATTGTTCCAATGATTGATGCAAATAATGCTTTTTTAGCCAAAGTAAGTTTTGATGGATCGCCCAGGGCTGTTAAAAATAAAATGCCTGTTACAACCCATAAAATAACCACTATGGCCCCACCAATATAAAGCGCTAACATTACGGCTGCGTCAATCATACTTTGAATTGTTATTCCTTCTCCTTGGGCTAAAACCATTCCCGGCAAAGCTAAGACACTTAAAATAATTAGAAACAATATTTTTTTATTCATATTCATATTTATAATTAATAAGTTGTTAAAACTCCTCCAATTATCCATAATATAGAGTAAGCAACAATTCCAACTACCACTCCAGCAATTCCCCAAATTAAAGCAGACTTAGCTATTTTTAATTTTGCGGGGTCACCCATTGCTGTTAAAAAGAAAATGCCCGCAATGACAAAACAAACTAATACAATAAATGCAAATATAACCCATATAGCCCATTCTAAAGAATATATAAAATCTTCGATTGTCATTGGCTCTAGGCCGTGAGATATTTGACCTAAAGAAACCAAGGGCATAGCCAAGGCCCCTAAAACTATTAAAAACAATATTTTTTTATTGATATTCATATATTAAAAAATCGGTAGGTTTTTGCCCCCGCTAAGCGGGGACAAAAACCAAAATTCATACAATAAAAATTGACTACACTCCCAACGCGGCACCTATTATATTCAATATCGAGAAGGCTAAAATTCCAACTACCACTCCAGCAATTCCCCAAATTAAAGCAGACCTTGCTGCTTGAACTTTTTCTGGTTGTCCTTGAGCTGTTAAAAATAAAATACCAGCAACAATAAACATAATAACTGCAATAGCACCAAACACCATCCACATAAGAATTTCTATCTGCTCTATTAATTTTGGCAAATCCTGTATTGAAGCTTCTCCAGGGGGATAATTTTTATCAAGAGCAAAAACTACAACTGGTAAAGTTAGTGCGGTGACTAAAATTGAATTTAATGTAAATTTATTCATTTTTTAGATAAACATCCTCCCAAATATCGATTTGCGACACGCAAATTGATACCATTTGGGGGGAATATTTCTACTTATTTTTATAATTTGTGTAATCGACCTTTATAAAATTATTGAGTAATTTCTTTTAGTATAGCAACAATTGTATTGGCTGCCAACCCTACGGCAATACCAATAATAGAATATATTAAAGCTGTTTTAGCAGTTTTTATTTTTTGCGGATCGCCAGCCGACAAAAGGTAAAGAATTCCAGAAACAATGATCATTATAGCTCCGGCTGCCACCATAACAATTCCAAACTGAGTAGCTATGCTTTCAATAATCTTTTCAATGGTTTCTCCCTTCACTCCTGTTTCTATTATTTCAACTATTGCTTGAGCAGTAAGACCAACTACTATACCTATTATTGCATAAGTTAAAGCTGATTTAGCAGTTTTTATTCTCTGTGGGTCACCAGCTGAAATTAAATATAGAAAACCAGCCACTATAATCATTAACCCTCCTAAAACTGTTATAAATGCACCCAATTTTCCAGCTATACCTGCAAGAAGATCTGGAAAACTTGTATAACTTGTTGTCGGCTCAATTTGAGCAAAAGTTAAAGGAGCTATACAAAATAGGCTGATAAATAGAATTAAACCGAAAGCATAAAGTTTTTTCATATTATATATATTATACAACTTTACACAAAAAATATGCAATGTTTCTAGCTGTGAATAAAACCTAAGCCGGATCGACGGGCTAGTCTTTGAGGCATGCCCCCGATGCAACTTTGTCTCCTTCATCTAATCTCATTATTCTAACTCCTTGGGTATCTCGCCCTAAAAGAGATATAGACTTTATACTTGTTCTTATAACTTGCCCTTGCTGAGAAATAACAATTAAATCTTCCTCTTCTGCTACATCTTCTACAATAGCCGACATAATAATATGGCCTGTTTTGCTTGTTATTTTTGCTGTTTTAATTCCCGAGCCTCCCCTGCCTTGAGTTTTATATTGCCCAATATCTGTTCTTTTACCATAACCATTTTCCATAACAATCAAAAAATATTTCTTTATTTTTTTTCCTTTGTCCGCCGTAGCTTCAGCGGAGGAGGATACAACATCCATTCCAATTACTTCATCACCCTTTTTCAAACTAATACCTTTAACCCCGGCAGCTCCTCGGCCCATTGGTCTTATATCTTTTTCTTTAAATCTAATAGAAATTCCATTTTTAGTTGCTAAAATTAGGTCATCTTCACCAGTTGTTTTAACAACTTTTTTTAACGCATCTCCTTTTTCTAATTTTATAGCAATAATTCCACTTTTTCTAACATTTTCAAATTCTGACAAATCAGTTTTTTTGATTCTGCCATTTTTTGTAATCATTACCAAAAATTTATCTCCGCTTTGTTGCCTGGCTTGCCCCGCCGTAGCTTTAGCGGAGGAGGGCATTGGAATTAATGACAAAACTTTTTCTTCGTTTGATATTTCTAAAAAGTTTAGCAAACCTCGGCCACGAGCAACTCTATTGCCTTCTGGTATTTCATAAACTTGTGTTTGAAAAACTTTTCCAGAATCAGTAAAAAACATTAAATTATCATGGGTTGAAGCAGTCAAAAAGTGCTCTACAATATCATCTTGCATTGTTTTCATACCCATTAAACCCTTTCCTCCTCGTTTTTGTAATTTATAAGTAGCTGGATTTATTCTTTTTATGTAACCGCCTGTAGTTAAAGTTATAATTGTTTCTTCTAGTGGAACCAAATCAACTTCGGTAATTTCTCCCAGTTTCCCTTTAACAACTTTTGTTTTTCTTTTATCACCAAACTTTTCTCTTATATCTAAAAGCTCTTTTTTGATAATGGCTTTTAATTTTTCTGGACTTTTTAAAATAGCCAATAATTCTTTTATTGCTTCTAAAATTGCTTTTAGTTCGTCTTCTATTTTTTTTCTTTCTAATCCTGCTAATGTTTGCAACCTCATTTCTAAAATTGCTACTGCTTGCCTTTCGGTTAATTTAAATTTTTTAATTAAATTAGCTCTTGCTTCTTCTTTATCTGCAGATTTTTTAATTGTTTGAATAACTGCATCAATGTTTTTTAATGCAATCATTAAACCCTCTAATATATGGGCTCTTTCTTTGGCTTTTTCTAAATCAAATTGTGTTCTGCGAGTAACAACCTCTTCTCTGTGTTTAATAAAATATTTTAAAACATCGGCCAAAGATAAAATTTCTGGCTGAATGCCATCTACTAATGCCAACAAATTTAAGTGAAAAGTTTTTTGAAGGCTAGTAAACTTGTATAATCTATTTAAAATTCTTTGTGGCTGATAGCTTTTTTTAACATCAATTACAATGCGCATGCCTTCTCTGTCAGATAAATCTCTTATATCTTTTATTCCCTCAACCTTTTTTTCAGAAACCAATTCTGCCATTTGCTCTACCAAAGTAGATTTTAAAACTTGATAAGGAATTTCTGTAATTATAATTTGTTCTGCTCCATCTTTTTTTTCTACAACATCTGCTTTTCCACGCATTAAAATAGCCCCCTTACCCTGAGAATAAGCAGTAATTATTTCTTTTTGGTCATAAATTATACCACCAGTTGGAAAATCAGGGCCCTGCACAAATTCAAACAAATCTTCTGTTTCTGCTTTTGGGTGCTCTAGCACATATATAGAGGCATCAACAACTTCGGTTAAATTATGAGGTGGAATATTTGTTGCCATGCCAACGGCAATGCCCAAAGAACCATTTAAAAGCAATTGTGGCAATGGACTTGGCAAAACAGTTGGCTCGGTTGTCATGCCGTCATAGTTGTCAACAAATTTTACAGTATCTTTTTCAATATCTTTTAACATTTCGTCTCCTAGCTTTGTTAGCCTACATTCTGTATACCTAGCAGCAGCAGCTCCATCACCATCTATAGAACCAAAGTTTCCTTGGCCATCTACCAATGTGTATCGCATATTAAAATCTTGCGCCATACGCACCAAACTTTCATAAACAGCTGTATCACCATGAGGGTGATAACTTTTCAAAACCTCTCCAACTACCGCCATAGACTTTCTGTGTTTTGTGTTAGACCTTAAACCAGATTGCATCATTGCATATAAAATTCTTCTGTGAACTGGTTTTAAACCATCTCTAACATCGGGCAGAGCACGTGCAACAATAACCGACATTGCATAATCAATGTATGATTCTTTAAGCTCGGTTACCATTTCGCGCTGAGTCACATTTCCCCTATTACTGTCGCCATGTTTTCCATCTTCTTGAGCTTTAGCCCTCGATTTTTTTTCTTCGCCCTTTTCTTCCTTATCTCCCTTTTCTTCACTTTTTTCATCCTTCTCCTCGGCTTCCTCGCCCGCCGAAGCCTCGGCGGAGGCTGGGTCTATTTCATCGTCAAGCTCCTCGTTAGATTTTGATTTTTTTATTTTGGCCATTTTTATTTTTTTATGAATTTATCACTAGCTTGCAAGTTTAATGGTGCGAGCTTTTCCCATGTTATATTATAAGATTTATCTAAAGAAAACAACAAGTCTCCATTGTTGTGCTTTGCAGATTGCCCATTTTGGGATTTATAAGAATCAAAAAATACATTTATCTTATTATCGGCCTCTAATATATAAGCATTAGCGCTAAAATAATATTGAATACCATATGCCTCCAAGTTCGCCTTTAAACTAGACGTATTAGGGTCGTTATAAATCTCTAAATTATAAAATCTAGATTCATCCCCAAAAGAAGATACTTCCTCATTTTTATAAGTCCCTACCCAATTAAACTCTTGAGGTATTTGGCTCTGATCATCAACAGACAAATCTGGAATAAATTGTGCTTCGCCTATTTTAGAAAAAGTATTTAAAGCTCCATTAATCCAAAAAAATAACATTGGCAAAGCTATAATCACAACAATTGTCCACAAAATAATTTTCTTCTGCGTGTCAGGAAGATTTTGAAGTTTATTTAAAAATTGAGAAATTGAAAAATTCATTGAAAATTGAAAATTATAAATTGAAAATTCAGTCGTTACGGCTGTAATACTACTATTTCCATTGCTCCTTCTTTTGGCATTGTGCTTTCTTTAACTATTAATTTATCTTGCGGTGCAACAGATTGCTTTCCCATGGCTTTTAAAAATTTTGAAACATCATCTAAATCCACTTTTAATTTAGGTAAATTATAATGCATAGGAATTACAATTCTTGGTTCTATTTCAGAAATTATTTTTTGTGCTGCCGAAGAATCAATTGTATAACCACCACCAACAGGAATCATTAAAACATCAATTCCATCTATTTTTTCTAACTGTTCATCTGTTAATTCTTTTTGACCCAAATCTCCCAAATGGCAAAATTTCATATCTTCGGCCTCAATTATATAAATTGTATTTTTGCCTCTTTCTTTTCCCTCTTTATCATCATGATATGAAGTAATGCCTCTTACAAAAATGCCCTTTATTTCATATTCACCAGGTCCATCTATAACAATGGGGTCACCTTTTACATCTTTTACATTATTATGGTCATGATGATCGTGAGATACTAAAACCATATCAGCTGAAAAATTAGGAATTTTAAGTCCTGTTTTTTCATCAAAAGGATCAATTACTATATCTGCTGAATGATCTCTTGAGTTAGAAACTGAAATTTGAAAGCAGGATTGCCCTGCCCAATAAATTTTTGCCATGAATTATTTTTATTATCTGTTTATTTCTTTCTTTACAACCACAAATCTTTTAATGCCGTATGAAAATAATACTACCCCTAGCATTATCGCTATAGTTGATAAAAGCGTAGAATATATTGAAGGATAAATTTTAAATACAAAAAAACCTAAAGCAAATAATGCTAAAGATGTTCGCAAATAAGACAAACATGTTCTCTCATTGGCTAAATGAGTTCTATACTTTGCCAATACATTTATATTATAAATATCTTCCATTTTTATTATTTTATCATAAACTATTTTCCACTTCAACCCCCAAAATCTTAGTCAATATTTTTTTAAAAAAAGAAGCCCACATAAAGCAGGCCATTAGAAGAAGCTGATCGGCTATCAGCAATCAAAATCATGTCCGAATTTAATGACCTGGTTGAAGAGAAAGCTCCCTGTCAACCTCGGCTACAAGCACATCAATTGCCAAGGCGACGCTTTCATGCCCCATTCCGTGGAAAGTCGTATCTGCTTTTTTCGTCAAGTAATCTCTGACAATCCTCAACTCATCTTTCTTGCTCAATATTCTTCTTATGGCATTTATGGGATTCATGACAGTTTTTTTGTTTTGTGCTTTGGAGGCAGAGCGTTTTTAAGGGCTATGTGCGGGCGCTTGGACGGGTTGCTCGGGCAACAATTCAAATTCGTCTAGTGTAACAGCCCTCGACTCTTCTTTAATGCGGTAAAAATCGCGCCCTATCAAAGTACTAATTGTTACTGTTTGTCCCATCAGATGGCAAATACAAGTTCTATTTCCAGAAATATGATGACAAGCTCCGCAATGTATTATCTTTGCCTTTCTACCAACAAAATCGCCCTTGTCGACATTCTTGGTTGCTTCTAGCTGTTGAGTAATCTCGCGGTCAACGAGCTCTATTAACAAACCAATTGTTTCCTTATGGCTACAACCCAATCTCTGCAACAACAACCACTCCTTAACTATCTGGAGCTTTTCGCGCTTGCTAATTGTGTTCATGATATTTTTCTTTCAGTTATTTTGTGATTTTCGCTCAATATTTACCTGACAACGAGCTACTTGCACATTACATTAAAAAATATTTTTTGTAAAGAATACTTTGGGGTTGCAAAAATTATTAAATAGTGTATATTAAGTACATTAGTAAATTAACACTGCTGGCCTGCAGCAGAACCCCGCCTTGGCGGGGGAAACAAATAAACAGGTGTTTTTTATTCTATAAAAAATTATGATAAAAGATACAAAAAAAATAGACGACGCAAATGCCCCTCTTAATATTGGTTCAACCGTAGAGGGCAAAGTTGTGGCCAGAGATAGGTCTTCTCTTTATATTGATTTAGGAATTCACGGCACTGGTATAATATATGGCCGAGAATTTTACAATGTAAAAGATATGGTAAAAAATTTAGAAACAGGAGATAAAGTTTTTGCCAAAATTGTTGAAATGGAAAATGATGAAGGCTATAAAGAGCTTTCATTAAGAGATGCCACCAAAGAAATTGGCTGGCAAAGATTAAAAGATTTACGAGATGCTGGCACAATTTTAAGTGTTAGAATAAGTGGCGTAAACAAAGGCGGATTATTAACAAGTTTAGACGGCATACAAGCATTTTTGCCTGTTTCTCAATTGTCTGCTGAGCACTACCCTCGCGTGGCTGATGCTGACAAAGCAAAAATTTTAAAAGAATTACAAAAATTTATTGGCAAAACATTAGAAGTAAAAGTTTTAGATTTGTTAGCTGAAGAAAATAAATTAATTCTTTCAGAAAAAGCCAAGTCCGAAGAGAAAACAAAAGAAACTCTAAAAAATTATAAGAAAGGTGATATTGTTGAAGGACAAATAACTGGTATTGCTGATTTTGGAGCTTTTATAAAATTTCCATTTCCAATAGAAGATGAAAATGAACAAATTGAAGGATTAATTCATATTTCAGAATTAGATTGGCAATTGGTTGAAAACCCAACCGAAGTTGTAAAAGTTGGTGAAGCTGTTAAAGCTCAAATTATCAACATAAACAATAATCAAGTTTTTCTTTCATTAAAATCTTTAAAGAAAAATCCTTGGGAAGAAATTGAAAAAGAATATAAAAAAGACGATGTTATAAAAGGAAAGGTAACTAAGTTTTCAACATTTGGAGCTTTTGTAGAAATTGCGCCAAAAATTAGAGGGCTTTGCCACATTTCTGAATTTGAGAGCAAAGAAAAAATGGAAGAACAATTAGAAATTGGCAAAACTTATAACTTTCAAGTTATATCAATAGAACCAAGAGAACACAGAATGAGTTTAAAACTCGTAAAATAAATTACTTACGAAAACAAAAAAAATGGGCACTCGCCCATTTTTTTTATCTGCAGACCTTGACAATTTTTGAATATATTGATACATTAAACAAGTTCACTTGCAATTTGACAAATAGAACCAGCCCGACAGAACCAGCCCGACCATGAATATATTTAAAAAACGACCAACCTTGAGCCAGTTCGGGTTCCCTACTTCAAAGGAAGAACAAGTAATCTGGCTTATTGATTGGGAGAACCTTTGGTACAGCTTAATGACACAATTTGGAGTTGAAGGCATAGATCTTAGCAGAAGAATTCAGGCTGTAAAAACTTGGCTCAAAAAAATTGGGGACTTACTGGGTGGGCATGGATATGTTTTTGCACCCGAGCACCTTTCTGCAGTTCACCAGCAAATTTGCGTTGACAATGGGTTGTGGATTATAACTTGCCCCAAAAAGCAGTTACTTATTCCGCAAGAAAACCCTAAAACCGGTAGGCTGGAAGAACGGGTTGACACTGTTGACCAAACTATCATGGATTTTGCCAAGGCTTGGTTGGGCCATCCAAACTTTAAGACAATTTGTCTGGTTTCAGGAGACAAGGACTACATTCCGCTCTTTGAAGAACTTGCCCAGCATGGCATAAGAAGGGCTTTGGCTTTACCAACGCTTGGTTCTTTGTCACGCGACAAAAAGCTACTTGATTCGGTTGATACAAACCTAGCAACGGGCAGAAAAATGCTTTTGATGCTCGACCGGGTTTAACTGAGGTATGCGGCGATGAAAATTTCACGCTGCTTTTTTTTAAATGAATATCCCCCGCTCAAACTATTGACATCTTTCTATTTTTATGTATAATTAAACTAGCTCATTTACTCATATAACGTTTTGATAAACACCGTCAGCCTACAGACACCCAACAAACCAACAACACCAACAACCGCCCGCAAGGGCCCTACCAAAGTGAAAGCAACCAAAAAAGCCGCGAAACAAGCGGCAGACACCAACGCCGTGCAAGCGGCGCCCGCAGAAGAAACCACCCCCGTGGTGGCCACCAAGACCAAGCCAGTTGCCAAGGGTGGCGCGAAAGCCCGCCCCAAAACGACTGTGCTCAGCAGTGCCAACTCCAACCCGTTCGCCAACTTGGGTGACGCCTTGACCGAATTGAGCCTCGGCGTGCCCGACCTCGACTCGCTCGCCGACGTTGACAGCGTTGGGCAAGGCCTCGAGGCCAAGAAGGCCGCCGCCGTCAAAGTGCGCGAAGGCATCGCCAATGCCCTCAAGTTCCTGCTTGGTCTTTTCCGCCGGCTTGCCGGTTGCGAAGACCGCATCGAGAAGCGGTTCATCCAGGAGGAGCTCCAAGAGTCGGAAGACAATGCCCGGGGTTACTTGGGCAAAGTGCTCAACCTCAAGGGCGCCCTCCGCACCATCGCCGCCGGCACGTACCTCAAAACCGTGCTCACCATGGACTACTCCTCGCCCGACGAGGTCGCCATGATGCTCCGGAATTTGGTGGACAATGGGCTCATCGTCTCCAAGGGTGAAGGCCCCTGCGTGACCATTGGGTATCAGGTGTATCGCCTTGGTGACTTCGGCTTCGACGCCGAGGATGTCAGGGAAATCACCGGCGTGATTGAGCAGTTCTCCCGCGTGGTGAAAACGAAGGAACGCGAACGGAGGGCGCAACTCCAGAAGGAAATCGCGGGGCAATCCCAGATTTCCCTGCAAGAAGCGCTTGACGGGAAAACCGGCAAATGCCTGGTGACTGTTCCGGCCGAATCGTTCATCGACCGCTCCACCAAAAAGCCCGTGTGGCGTGGAGGTGGCGAGGTCCTATTCGACTTTGCCGACAAGCTCATCAAACCAATCCGCGCCAGCGGGTCGGTGGAACGCTTGGTCGGCGACCTCGCTGACCGTGGTGGGAGAATCACCCGCCACTCGCTTACGTGGGAGAAGGCCTCCGGACTGAACGGACTGGCGCAGGGCATCCAGCGGAAACTGGATGTCTCATGGAGTGATGCCCAGGATTTGGCCCGCGACTTCCTCACCATTTGGCACCTCCTCAACCGTGGCATTCGCCACGCCGAGGAAGTCGTCAAGCAGGCTGACGAGCTGGCCCAACTGACTGCGAAGGCCGAGATCACCGCCGTGCAGTTCTTCGGGCTCAACGGCACCAAGGACGGCAAGCCCATCGAGGGCAAGCCTGCTCTCCTGCAACTCCAGGGAGTGGTCCGCTTGGAGGACCGCAACCTGTACAATCCGTTCTTTCTCGCCAGGAGGATGACGGAAGAAGGCAAGGAGCTCGTCGAGGCGCTGGAAATTCCGGCATACCTCGAGGGATACCTTGAAACCGGGAAGAAATTCCCAATCGATCGCTGGAACACCCCTGTCGGCGACCTGATTCAAAAGATCAAGGGGCAAACCGAGATGACTGTCGCGACCGCGGCCGCCATCGCCAACCCGGCCGAGTGATCGGCCACCCTCGTAGAGCTGACTCAACCAGTTAGCCTGCGACCTATGGGGATGTGCGCGTAGCAATACGCGTGCATCCCCCCTTTTTTTGCACAGGCATCCTCCCAAATAGCATTTTTTGACACAAAAAATGTTACCATTTGGGGGGATTTTTCATTTATAGAAGACTTTCGTATAATATTTGAATAAATTTAAAAATTATGATAAACTATATTTATTAATACAGAAAAAAATATATGAAAAAAGTACAGACAAATTTACTTTTAAAAAATTTTATATTTGTTGTTTTAATAATTTTAGTTATTGGAGCAATTTTTAGTTTACTTTATTATCCTGCTACAACTCCCAACGAAATATCTATTACTAAATTAATATCTGATATAAATAGCAATAATGTTAAAAAAATTACTACTGCAGGAGATGTTTTAAACATTACTTATACAGATGATAAAACTGCTACTTCATTAAAAGAATCTGGAGTTGGCATAACTGATTTATTAATAAATTTAAATGTTAATAAAGATAGCCTATCAAAAGTTGAAATATCAAACGAAGTTGCAAAAGAAGATTTATGGTCATGGCTAACCCCCATTTTAATTTTTGGAATTTTGCCTTTAGTTGTGTTTGGATTCTTTTTCTGGACAATGATAAAACAAGCAAAAACAGGAGCTGGTCAAGCATTTGATTTTACAAAAGCAAAAGCAAGATTATTTGGAGCCGAAGGTCATGGAAAAGAAAAAATAACCTTTAAAGATGTTGCAGGATTAAAAGAAGCAAAAGAAGAATTAGTTGAAATTGTAGACTTTTTAAAATTTCCAAAAAAATATTTGGCAATGGGAGCTAAAATTCCAAGAGGAGTTTTGCTTGTAGGAAGTGCTGGAGTTGGAAAAACTTTATTGGCAAGGGCTGTTGCAGGAGAAGCTAATGTTCCCTTTTTATCAGTTTCGGGATCAGAGTTTGTAGAAATGTTTGTAGGTGTAGGTTCAGCCCGTGTAAGAGACTTATTTGCCACAGCAAAAAAATCTTCTCCTTCTATAATTTTTATTGACGAATTAGACGCAATAGGCAGACACAGAGGTGCAGGAATTGGCGGTGGCCACGACGAAAGAGAGCAAACTTTAAACCAAATTTTAGTTGAAATGGATGGTTTTGAAAAAGAAACAGGAGTTATAATTTTAGCTGCCACAAACAGACCAGATATTTTAGACCCTGCCCTATTAAGACCAGGCAGGTTTGATAGAAAAATTGTTTTAGATCCACCAGATGTTCACGACAGAGAAGAAATTTTAAAAATTCACTCAAAAGATAAACCTTTAGGAAAAGATATTAATTTTAAAGAAACCGCAGAAAGAACTCCTGGATTTTCTGGAGCTGATTTAGCAAATGTTGCAAACGAAGCTGCTTTGTTAGCTGCCCGTCAAAATAAAACACAAATTGACCAAAGAGAATTTTTAGAAGCAATTGAAAAAGTTTTACTTGGACCAGAAAGAAAATCACATATTTTGTCTAAAAAAGAAAAAGAAATTACCGCTTACCACGAAGCAGGACACGCTTTAGTTTCTACATTTATGCCAGACACCGAGCCCGTAAGAAAAATATCTATTATTGCACGTGGCATGGCCGCAGGATATACATTGCAAGTTCCTTCAGAAGCTAGAAAAATGAAAACAAAAACTGGTTTTATATCAGAAATTGCCACACTTTTAGGAGGATGCTCAGCAGAAAAAATAAAATTTGGAGAAATGACAACAGGCGCTTCAAATGATTTGATGCGTGCTTCTGAAATGGCCAGAAAATTAGTAAAAGAATACGGCATGTCTTCGCTAGGACTTATTGCATTTGGCGAAAAAGATGATATGGTATTTTTAGGAAGAGAAATTTCTGAACAAAGAAATTACTCTGAAAAAATTGCCGAAAGAATAGACAATGAAGTTGATATCATTATAAAAGAAGCTCAAAAACAAGCAGAAATAATTTTGATAAAGAATAAAGTATTATTAGAAAAAGTAGCAAAAGCATTGGTTGAAAAAGAAATAATAGAAAGAGAAGAATATGAAAAATTAGTAGGAAAAGTAGGCAATTTAAAAGACGGCAGAAAAGCCTAAATTTATTTAGGCCAAGGGCGCATAGCTCCCGCCTTTGGCGAGGCTCGCCCCGCTTTGCAGGGCGGCAGTTGGCACCCTAAAGAATTTTAATAGCAATAAAAGCCGTATCTGATAAATATTCAAATACGGGCGCATAGCTCAGTTGGTAGAGCGCGGAGCTTATACCTCCGTGGTCCTAGGTTCGAGTCCTAGTGCGCCCACTCGTTAATTCGGGCGGTTAGCTCAGTTGGTAGAGCATCTACTTGACGTGTAGAGGGTCATAGGTTCGAGTCCTATACCGCCCACAATGGATATAAAAATAATTTATGAAGATAGCAATGTTTTAGTTGTTGATAAACCAGCAGGAATTGTTGTATTTCCAGAAGGCAAAACTACCGAATATACACTAATTGATGAGCTAGTTAAACAATTTCCTAAACTAAAAGATGTTGGAGAAACACCTAGATATGGAATTGTGCACAGATTAGATAAAGACACTTCGGGGGTTTTATTAGTGGCAAAATCGGGACAGGGCTTGATTTTTTTGCAAAAACAGTTTAAAAATAGAGAGGTAGAAAAGAAATATGTTTGTTTGGTAGAAGGGGTCATAAAAACTGATTCTGGAAGAATTGAAACATTAATAGGCAGGGCTCCTGGTGACAAAAGAAAACAAAAAGCTTATTCCCTGGGCGATCCCAACCCTATTGGAAAACGAGACGCAATTACAAAATATAAAGTTTTAAATCGCTATCAAGACTACACATTGTTAGAAGTTGAAATTAAAACAGGTAGACGTCACCAAATAAGGTGTCATTTTTCTTATTTACAGCACCCAATTGTAGGAGATAAATTATACGCTTTTAAAAATTCGAAAATCCCGGCAGGACTAACAAGACAATTTTTACACTCGGCATATTTAAAAATCCAATTGCCAAGCGAAGAAACTAAAGAGTTTAAGTCAGAACTGCCAGAAGAATTAGAACAAGTAATTAATAATTTAGTGAAACAATAATATTATGACAACATTATTAGAAAAATTTAATAAAGACCAAGAGAAAAAAGTTCCAGATTTAAAACCTGGCGATACAATTAAAGTACACCAAAAAATTAAAGATGGCGACAAAGAAAGAATCCAAATATTTGAAGGAATAATTATTGCTAAAAAACATGGCAAAGGAATTTCTGGCACAATAACTGTTAGAAAAGTTGTTGATGGTGTTGGAGTTGAAAGAATTTTTCCAATTAACTCCCCTGCTATAGAAAAAATAGAAGTTGTAAGACATGGAAAAGTAAGAAGATCAAAACTTTATTACTTAAGAACAGCCAAAGGTAAAAAAGCAAAATTAAAGAGAAAAGATTTTGCAGCAGCAATTGCTCCAGAGCCCGAACAAAATTCTTTAGATGCTGAAACCAACGAAGAGCCAGCTGTTTCTGAAAAAACTGAAACAACCGAAACAAAAGAAGTAGCAGAATAGAATATTGCTTTTACAAACAATATGGCGGACTTTGTCTCGCCGTAGGTTCGCTACGGCGAACCGTAGGCGGACGTGGCGAAATGGCATACGCACTACCTTGAGGTGGTAGCGCCGCAAGGCATGAGGGTTCGACTCCCTCCGTCCGCACAAGGACATATTGCCATGCCTTTTAGGACGATTAGCTCAGTTGGTAGAGCATCTCATTTACACTGAGAGGGTCACAGGTTCGAGTCCTGTATCGTCCACACTTCCTGCATCAGTGCAGGCACAAATAAAAAGCGCCGGGGTAGCTCAGTGGTAGAGCACTGCTCTGAAAAAGCAGTGGTCGAAGGTCCGATTCCTTTCCCCGGCACCATGTGATTATCGCCTTCGCAAATTCTGGCGGGCTTTGCCCGCCGAAGCTAGCAAGCGTAGGCGGGTGTCGTATAGTGGCTATTATGTAACCTTGCCAAGGTTAAGACGGCAGTTCGATTCTGCTCACCCGCTCAAAGAAAAAAATCCAGAGTATTTCTGGTTTTTTTTATTTGATTGAGCAGAATCGAACTGCAGGATGGGGTCGGGAAGGAGACATCCTTCCCGTATAGGAAATTATTCAAAACCGAGGGTTTTGAAAGAGCGAAGCGACAAGTTCCATTTCTGCTCACCCGCTCCAATAAAAACCGCCTAATTTTAGGCGGTTTTTTGTTGTTTTTGTCCACTTGACAGCTGACCATATTTTATGTTGTAACTATTGACACAGAGCCCTTTCTATGCTAATATATACCCATACTTCCGAAAGGGAGTTTTTAATTATGAATACATTAAAACACGTAAAAAATAGCCTTGCTTTAGTGGTCAAAACCCGCTTAGCTGGCTCTATATTTGCAAGCATTGTAATTGCTATTTGCGCTGTAGGCATAATCTTGCCTCAAGCCATATATGCTGACCCTGCCAATACAGCAAGCGCTTCTTATGTGGCAAAAAATAGTAATGAGATAAAATCAAATGCTATTAAAACTATCAAGGTTAAGGTTACTGCTTATTCAAGCACTGCAGACCAAACTGATGATACTCCCTTTATAACCGCCTCAGGTAAAAGGGTAAAAGATGGTATAATAGCAAACAACTTATTACCTTTTGGAACAAAAATTAAAATTCCAAAATTATATGGTGATAAAATATTTACCGTGCAAGATAGAATGAATAAAAAGAAAGGCAACTTCCATATAGATATATGGATGCCAACTAGAGGATTGGCACTTAACTTTGGATCCAAAACTGCTGAGATATTAGTTCTAGCAGATTAAGCAATAAACAAAAAACACCCCGACTTGCGTCGTGGGTGTTTTTTTATGTGCCCGAGGCGGGACCGCTACGCTAGAACCCGTCGCTCTGCTCCTTCAAAACCCTCGGTTTTGAATAATTTCCTACACGGGAGGAAATGCTTTCCTCCCGACCCCTCCTTGGGGTTCGACTCCCGCACATTTAAAAAGAACACTATAAATAGTGTTCTTTTTTAATGGTGCCCGAGGCGGGAGTCGAACCCACATGAACTTTCGCTCAAAGGATTTTAAGTCCTTCGTGTATACCATTCCACCACTCGGGCATAAATTTTCAATTGTGAGGCCGAGGCGGGAATTGAACCCACGTATAAGGGATTTGCAGTCCCTTGCATTACCACTTTGCTACTCGGCCATTAAATATAATTTACCAGTTTTTTTATTCTTTTTCAATATCTAAATACTTACTATCTTTTGCAAGCAGCTCTTCAATTCTGGCGGCACTAGCAATTTCTTTTTCTTTTATAAATCTTATTTTAGGAATTGGTCGCATTTTCAAAATTCTGTTTATTTCATATTGGATATCATAAACTGATTTTTGTAATGCATTTAAAATTCCGTCTAATTTTTCTTCAGGAAAAACAGAAATATATGCTTTAGCATCTATCATATTTGAAGAAGTTTCAACCCTAGTTAAAGTAACTAAAATATCTGGCGCAAAAGTAAAGTCCCTGCGGATAATTTTCCCCACTTCATGTTCTAACAATGAATTTACTTTTTCAACTCTATTCGTTGACATTTTATTTATTATTTTATATTGTATAATTAGCTTCATTAACAATCAATTGCAGAAAGAACCACGCTCATGTCACTCACCATAGAAGACATCAAGACCATTGCAAAAGAAGTTATTTCTCCAGTTCACCCACTTAGGGGGTGTTCGCTGATTGATCCACCCTTGTGCCTGCGTTGTCAAAAAAAATATGCTAGCGCCGTTAAAAGGGGTGACATTGTCCATGTGGACATCTTTGATCCTGACCAATCACCCCACGCTGTCCATCTTATGGAAAAAAGCATCTGGGCCCCAGTTGAAAACTTCGAGCTTACGTAATCCTTTGTCCAGGCACATTGTCTGGATTTTTTTTAAATGAATATCCCCAAAAATAGCGCTTTTCGTCACGAAAAGTGCTACCATTTTTGAGGGATGCTTTAAAGTTCTCCTTTTTTACGTTCTTCAATATAAGCTACTATAATATCTCCTTTTTCAATTTTTATATTACCCTCAAAAAGTATTCCTGCTTCGTCACCCTTTCTAAGTTTGTCTATATCTTTTTTATCACGTTGTAAATTAATTATTCTTCCCGAACCCACTTTTATGCTCTCTCTCATAACTTCTAATTTTAAACCTTTTTTAAATTCTCCTTCTGTAATTTTTCCTCCCACAATTTGTCTATTTTTTTCTCCCCAAAAAACTAATATTGTTCTTAGTTTTCCAACATCTGTTCTTACAATTTCTGCTTCTAATGTTTTTTCTAAACTATTTCTTACGTCTTGTATTAACTCATAAATTACACTAAAGGTTTTAATTCTCAATTTTTTTTCTGTATCATTTTTCATAAACTGCACAACTGTTGGGCTAATTTTAACCCTAAAACCAATTATTATAGATTTCGACATCTCAGCTAATTTTGCGTCAGATTCTGAAATATCTCCAACTTCTGATTTTAAAATACGCAAAATAACTTTATCTTGAGGAAGACTTTTTAACATAGCCTCAACTGCTTCTAATGAACCAAAAACGTCTCCTTTAACAATTATATTTAAAACTTTTTTGTTGGGATCATTATCTAAAACAGTCTGGCCAATTTCTCTTTTAGGAGCTTCTTTTTTTATGTTAGCTAAAGCTTCTTCTGCAGTTTTGTAGCTCTTAAATTTTTCTCCTACTGCAGGCACAGACTCAAAACCTAAAATAATAACAGGTTGCGAAGGATGAGCTTCTTTTATGGGCAACCACTTAAAATCTTCTAAATGTTTTACTTTAGCCATGGCTAAATCTGTAGCAATAATATCTTTATCTCTTAAAATACCTTTTGTTACAATAGCAGTTGCTATGGGCCCTTTTTTACCATCCATATAAGACTCAATAATTAAGCCTTGTGCTGGCACATCTATTTCAGCTTTCAATTCTTGTAATTCAGCCACCAATAATATAACTTCTAATAATTCATCAATTCCTGTTTTTTCTTTTGCCGAAACTTCTACCGATGGTATTTTACCACCAAAAGATTCTACTAAAACATCTATTTTAGATAATTCTCCAATTATTTTTTGGGGGTTAGCATTGGGTAAATCAATTTTATTTAAAACAACAATCATAGGAATTTCAGCCCTTTTTATAGCCATTATTGCCTCTTTTGTTTGCGGTTGCACACTTTGAGCTGCATCTACCACTAACAATGCAATATCAGCCACTTCGGCGCCTCTGGCACGCATTGCAGAAAATGCTTCGTGCCCAGGAGTATCAATAAACGTTATTTTGTGCCCCTTGTCTTCCACCTCATAAGCTCCAATATGTTGGGTAATTCCACCCGACTCTTTTGCAGTTATTTTAAAATCTCTTATAGCTTCCAAAAGCGAACTTTTTCCGTGGTCAACATGCCCCAAAACAACCACCACCGGTGGTCGAGATTGTAAATTCTCTTTATTTTTTGGTTGTTTTTTTGCTACCATATTATTCTAAAACTAATTTTAACCTCTAATTGCCTTATTGACTGCTTCTACTTCTTCTTCAGAAAGTGTATGATCTGATTTTCCCTGCTTTATAGACTTGGCATAAACTCTATTGCTATCGTTTACAAATAAACTAGAAATTATAAACCCATTATTTTTATTATCTAACATAGCCACAATAAAGCTTTGATTTCCACCCATATTATTAAAAGGATTAAATCTTACTACACCTACTTTTCTTATGGTAATTTCCGATATATTTTCTAAATTTTTAATTTTTAAAAAAGCCTCTTTGATCTGCTCTTCAAGGCTGTCATTTTTATTCTTTTGTGATAAAAAAACTTCTTTAAATTCTTTAATTTTCCCTTTTTCCAATAAATTATCAATTTGTTTAGTGGTTCTGTAGAAATAAGTAAGCAAAAAGATATTAACTATTAACATAGCTACTCCCAATATAATTAAAAAAATAAGGAGAATATCCATATTTGATATAATACAACAAATTTGATAAAACTTCAACCCCTAAATTTATTTTAACGTAGCCCAAATTTCAGGGTCTTCTACGCCTAAAACCCATGCTGAGAAACCTCTAAAGTTGTTTTGCTTTGTAATATCTAGTTTATTTTGAAAGCTTTGTTTATCTTGATACCAAAGCTTATATTGTCTGTCTTGCCAAAAATATGTTAACCAAGATGCTCCCAAAGAAGCGTCGTAACCTTTACTATGTTGAAAATTATTCATTATGCCCGACAATCTACTATAAGACCCAGATGCTGTTATTTTTTTAAATGGATCTGTGCTCCACCCCCAATAATATAAGGGTATTCCAAACGATAACTTATGAGATGGAATTTTATTTTTTACATAAGCTAAAACATTATTAATAAATGGCAAAGAAGCTACGGGCCCTATAGAGCTAGGGTCGTCATAGGTCATTAAACTTATAAAATCAACTGCCTCAGCTAGCCTTGCATAATCAAAAACTCCACTCCAATTTTTAAAAGCAACTGTATTTTCATAATCTACATATCTAGACACAACAGCCACACTCAAAATTAAATTATTTTTATGAAAAGCTTTGGCTGTTTTTTCAACAAACGCAGAATATAAATCTTTATCTTTATAACTTATATTTTCAAAATCAAACTGCCAACCAATATATTTTTCTTTTTTAGCTATATCAACCAAAGATTTAATTATCTTGTCTTGTGCCTTAGGAGATTTTAATAAATTGTGAATAACACTTTGTTTAAATCCAGCATTAGCCACCAAAGGCATTACCTTTAAATTTTTATTTTTAACTTGAGCCTGTTGAATAGTCTTTTTTAAATTATCATCCAAACCACCCTCTAATTTTAAACTACTAGAAACTCCATAAAATTGCGGAGCTATAATATCAATTTTATCTGCATTCTTTTCTAAACTAATAATCCCCTCTTTTTCCTTTAGGTTAGACATATAAAATATATTCTCTCTAGCCAAACCAGAAAACGGTATCGCAAATAATACAAAAAATAAAATTAAAATAAAATATTTCTTCATACTTATATTATACTAAAAAATCGCCAGCTAGGCGAATCATTGAGCTTCTCAACAGTTTATGATAATATTTTTATAGAACCTTTCCAACTGACATCATGAAAATTATCGTCAAATTCTGTCTTGCGGGCATACCGGGGGTAATTTTATACTACCTGGTCCTATGGGCACTAACTGATCTGATGGGTCTTTGGTATATGTTTTCAGCTATTATAGCTTCCATAATCAACCATACATCCAATTTTATTCTTCAAAAAATTTGGACATTCGAAAATAAAAACATCAAACATATTCACAAACAGGCCGTTAAATATTTCTTACTAGCCTTGTTTCAATTTACAACTAACCTAGTTTTGCTCAACAGACTGGTTGAGTGCTTACACCTTTGGTACCTCGCCGCCCAGGCCATAGTCACCGTGGTACTAACAATAACTAGCTTCATCATCTCAAAGAAAATTTTCAACCACCAGCCTCAATTGCTAAATTCCATCAGTAGTTGAGGATTTTTTTTGGAAATTTTTAATTACCTTTCTAGCCTCTTTAGTGTTTTTTACTTTCATAAGTTGGTCGCGCAAGTCTTTGGCACCATAGAAACCTTTTGTATAGGCGTGAAAATGTTTTTTTAAGCTCTCAAATCTTTTATAATGGCCATTTATTACTTTTTCGTCTTTGTGTAATTTATCGAAAATTTCCGCATGCTCTATTATAGCTTTTAATCTTTCTTTTACACTGGGGAACCCCACTTCGCCAAGGCTTCGCGGAGCAAAGAACCACGGGTCACCAATAAGCGCCCTACCTATCATAATGCCATCTAAGTTTAAGTCTTTAGCCATTTTTTTAGCTTGCTTTAAAGATTTAACATCGCCATTTCCAATAATTAAAGTTTCTGGTGAATATTTATCGCGCAATTTTAATATTTCTTTAGCTAATTCCCAATTAGCACTGGTTGCATAAGTATCATTTCTAGTTCTAAAATGAACAGTTAAAACAGCTGGCTGTTCTTTTAAAATTTCTGGAATCCATTCTTTAATCTGATTTTTATTATAGCCAATTCTTGTTTTCACAGAAACCGGCATGCTAACCTGTTTACCCTGAGCGCCTCGAAGGGCGCCCCGTTTAGTTGCTCTTATAATTTCTCTGGCCAAACTAGGACTTTTAATTAATGCTGCCCCTGCCCCCTTATTTTCTATAGCCCTGTCTGGGCACCCCATATTAATATCAATGCCGTCAAAACCCAACTCTTGCATTAAGCAAGCTGATTTTTCAAAGCATAGCGGGTCAGATCCAAATAATTGAGCTACAATAGGTTTTTCTTTTCTAGAAAATTCTAAAACTTTCATACAAAACTTTCTCCCCCTTGGATGAAGCAACCCTTCAGCTGAAGCAAATTCTGTCCAAAAAACATTGGGCCTGCCATACTTTAAAAGCATAAGGCGAAAAGCTTCGTCTGTTACCCCAGACATTGGGGCCATTACCATAATTGGCTTCTTTAATTTTTTCCAAAATCCTAATTCCATAAATTTAAATTATTGTTTGGTCATTTTGAGCTTTTACCCCCACATCAAATTTATCCATTTTCTTTCTATTAAAATATAAAATTGCCAAAGAAATTAAAGAAAATATTCCGCTAAAAATGAAAGGGAGATTACTATAATATATAAAAAGTGCACCAGCTAGAAATGGCCCCGCAATCATTGCCAAAGACATGATTGAAGTCATTGCTCCGAATATCTCTCCCTTTTTTTCAGAAGCATTTCCAACAATTTGCGATGTTAAGACTATTCGTAAAATTGACTGACCAAAAGTTACTCCAATAAGACCTACTATAAATATACCTAGCACAGAGGTGCTTAACAAAAAGAAACCCGTAGCAAAAACTAGCATCATAAAAATCTCTAAATCTTTTTCTTTAAATTTTTTTAACCAAAAATTTGATAATAATAATCCTTGGTTCAAAATAATAATAATTCCTACGCCAGTCATAAAAATTCCCGAAGCAAATGCTCCTAACAGAAATTCCTTGCCCAAATACAAAGCGAAAACCGCTTGTTGGATATGAACTGCCAAGCCAAACAAAAACCAAACTAAAAACCCTGGCAATATTTTTTTATCATTTAGAATGTTTACAATTGGAACAAAAGGATTCAATGAAATTTTAGTATTTTTATTTCTGTTTAAATGAGACTCTGGCAAATTAAAATATGCATTGATAGCATTTAACATGGCTAATGCACCAACAAACCAAAATGGAAATGTTGGAGAAATTTGACTTAACAGCCCTCCCAATGCAGGCCCCACAATTAAGGCTACACCAAAAGTTGCTCCAATTACACCTAAATTTTTTGTTCTTTCTTTGTCATCTTTAGCAATATCTGTTAAATAACTTTGCGCAGTAGAAAAATTCCCAGCAGCTATGCCATCTATAGACCTCCCTAAAAATAAAAACCAAATATTTTGAGCACTAGCAAAAACTAACCAGCCCAAAGCAGTACTGCAAATGCTTAATATCATTATTGGCCTACGACCAATTTTATCAGACAAAGATCCTAAAAATGGAGCACTAAAAAATGCAAAAAATGCAAAAATAGAGAATAAAAGCGTTACGGTTAAAGCAGATGCACCAAAAGATTCCACGTAAAATGGCAAAGTAGGTATAATGATACCCATGCCAAGCACATCTATAAAAACAGTGGTTATAATAATAAATTTTTTACTCATATTTATATAGAAAATTTTCCTAATTTTGTTCTTTTAATAGAAAAAGCTAAGGCTGGTATACCAATTTTTTCTCCCAAAGAGTTGGCTATTGCCCGCATATAAGTTCCGCTTGTGCATTTTATTCTAAAATCCGCAACATAAAATATATTTCTATTACACAACTTTTTTTTCCAAATTCTTAATATTTCTTTTTGCCTAAAATCACCTTTTACTTTTTTAATCCTTTTCTCAATATTTTCTAGTAATTTTTTATTATTAATTTTTCTAATTTTTTCTAAATTTATTTTTTTAATAAGAATATTTCTTTCTGGAATCTCAACATCCTCTCCGCTTCTTGCATAACTAAAAAGGGGTTTTCCCTTTACTGTTTTAGAAGAATAAATGGGATATTTTTGTTTTAATTTACCTTTAAAATATTTTAAATTCTTTTTTATAAGCGAGCCAAATAAATTTTTGCCCGAAGCGAGATAATGAATTCGAAGCGTACCCTGCAGGCAATTTTGTTTGGTCCCGCGAAGCGGGAAAATTGCCGAAGCCTGAGTGAGCCCGCGCTGGTGGGCGAACGCTAGCGGAGAATCATTATCGAGCAAAGAAAAGAACTCATTGCCGAGCGGCCTTTCGACGACTTTTCCTAAAATATCATACGTGTCTGTGCTAAAACCAAACAAAACACTAAAATTATACTCTTTATCTAAAGCTAAATATTTTTCTTTATTTTTTGCTTCTTCTCCAGCCAACAAAACTAACACCCCACTAGCCATTGGGTCTAACCTGCCAGCATAAGTTATGGGTATATTAAAATATTTAGGATTTTTCTTCCTAAAGTTTTCAAGAGCAGAAAGAGGCGTCTCTCCTTCTTTTTTATTTAGTATAATTACTTTTTTCACAAGGCGGAGGGGGTGAGATTCGAACTCACGAGGCTCTTGCGAGCTACGGTTTTCGAAACCGTTCCATTGAACCGCTCTGGCACCCCTCCAATGAATTTATATTATCACACTTTTATTAAAAGTGCTCCGACGTTACATCGGAGCACTTTTTGAATATCAATTTCTAATTTGCTTCTTTTTTTATAAAAACTTTATGCCAATCATTAAAATCATACATATCATGAGCAATAATTCCTATTACTACTCCTAAAAAGAATCTTGGAAGATAAAAATAATCAAGAACTCCTGCAAGTATCAACAGCAATGTTCCTAAAATCCAATGATGCAAGTGTAGCTTATATTTACCGCAATCTATATATATACAATCAACTTTTCCGCTTTCAAGTAAATATTTTGAAAATATTTTTGAACCAATATACCCCAAGGCTAATCCTAATGCTATAAGCGAAGAATAATAGAACACTCCTACCATTACAACTGCTGGTAAATACTTCCTAACTTTTGAATTTTTATTGTCGCTTTTTGCTAGCTCTAAATCTATTAACTTGTCGTTTATATCGTTTAATTCACCGCTATTTTCCATAAAATAATGTCAGTTTCCTCATAGAAACTGTCTAATTTTTGCTACTCTAACGTTAAATTTACTATTAGACTATTTTATCATCTATAAGCGCCCCTGTCCAGCATCAGGGGCCCTTTTTATCCCCACCTCAAAACAGGTGAAAATGTGCCCTCACCAGGAATCGGACCTGGATTTGCTCGTTAGGAGTGAGCTGTTCTATCCATTGAACTACGAGGGCCATTTGCTGTATGTTAACAAAAATTTGGCTTGTTTTCAATGGTGGTTCTGTTATAATAAATAAAAATTAAAATTCACAAAATATGAAATCTTCAATTGTTTCTATAGCCAAAAAAGTTTGCCCTGCAGTTGTCACGGTTATTGTTTCAAAAAATTTACCTAAAGCCGAAAGTTTATATTCTCTTCCCTACTCTGAAAAAGAACAAAAATCGCCAAAAGGTTTTTCTTTACAAAAAACACAAATTGGTGGTGGCTCTGGCTTTATTGTTTCAGAAAATGGTTATGTTTTAACTTCAAATCATGTAGTTTCAGACACAACTGCCGACTATACTGTAATTTTAGATCCAAAACACAAATATCATGCAAAGGTTTTATCTCGCAATCCTATTAACGACACTGCTGTTTTAAAAATTGAAGGAAATAAATTTCCATATTTAAAAATGGCAGATTCTAATAAAATTGAACTGGGCGAAAGTGTTGTTGCAGTTGGAAACGCATTGGGCGAATTTACCGACACTTTATCAACTGGAATTGTTTCTGGATTATCAAGATTTATAACTGCTTTTGGCGGAGTTGACCATCAAATGCAAAACTTGCGAGGTTTGATACAAACAGATGCTGCAATTAACCCCGGCAATTCTGGTGGACCATTAATTAATATGAATTGTAAGGTTATAGGAATTAATACGGCTATGATAGCAGGAGCCCAAAATATAGGGTTTGCAATTCCTATAGGTTATGCCAAAAAAGACTTAGAAGAAGTTAAAAAATATGGGAAAATAATGATGCCATTTTTAGGAGTAAAATATGTTTTAATTTCTAAAGATATAGCAGAAGCAAATAAATTACCCGTAAATGATGGCGCTTTAGTAGTAAGAGAACAATTGGGCGAGCCACCAGTAATAAAAGGCTCTTCTGCAGATTTAGCTGGAATTAAAGAATGGGACATAATTACAGAATGCAATAATGAAAAAATTACAATAAAAACTCCTTTGGCAGAAATTTTACAAAAATGTAAAATTGGCGAAAAAACCAACTTAACTGTTTTGCGCGATGGCCAAACTTTAAATTTAGCCGTAAAATTAGAAGAAAAAAATTAATTAACAGGAGGTTATCTCAAAATTATGCAAGAAAACAAATTAGAAAATTTTTTCAAAGGGAACAAACCAAAAATTATTATTTGGATTGTTGTAGTAATTGTTATAATCGCAATTGGGTATTATTCAACTATTGCCTATTTGCAATGGAAAATTAAAACTAGCTACGAAACATTACAAACCGAATGTGCTAAAATATCTGAAAACTTTACAAAAGAAATGCAAAAAGATGTTAGCAACATAAAATATACCCAAACCAGCCACTACAGCACAAATCTTAGCAAATGTTACACTTTAATTCATGGCGAAGGAATTATTGAAGTTGGAACTACCGACATATTAATAGACCTTTCGGCCAGCAAAGATGTTGCTATTTGTGAATCGCACTCCACTGCTCCAGAAATAGACTATTGTAAATATAACGAGTCAAAAAGTGCCTACAACATTAACGACTTCAATAATTTTATTAAGTCGTATATGGAAAATAAATAGATTGTTTTAATTTTGACCAGGAACAGCTGTTTGTGTATAAATATTAGCCGCATTCCACAACATAAAACCATTATATTGGCCTCCTAGTGCGTCCTGAGTAGCTTTTATTTCAGCTTTTATCATGTCAGCTGTGTAGCTTGCTCCCATATCAAAATCTTGAAGCCATGGCCTAAATTTTGACCTAATAACAAGTGGGTCTTTTTGATTATAAAAAGTATTTTGTCTTGCCAAAGCAGTGCTCATTGCGTATTTTACCACTTCATATGGATGTTCGGCGGGATTAGCAAATTTCATAAAATTTTTAACGTAATGTGAAGGATAAATCATTGGCGAAATATAATCAAAATTTTCAAAAGAACTTTCTAATAATTGCCCTATTCCCATGTCATCTTTATTGGTTGTTACTTGACCAAACAAATCTACTGAAATTTTTTCTCTGGCCAATTGCTCTCTTAAATAATGAAAAAACTCATTTATAACATCTGATTTTAACTTTACTCTGTCCCAAAATGGATATCCAGCTTCTTTTGTTTTGCCATCAGAAGGAAATCTAACATAATCAAAATTAATTTCATCAAATCCGTGATAAAACGCATCTTTGGCTAAGGCTATATTATAATCCCATGCATCTTTTGAAGCTGGGTCTAACCAAAATAATTTGTTATTATCTTGCCACAAAGTTAAATTATTTTTATCATAAACTGCTATTTCTGGTCTTGCTTTTGCATATAAAGGGTCTTCAAAAACAGCTATTCGGCCTATTACATAAATATTTTTTTCGTGGAAAAATTTAACTAAGTTATCTATATTTTTAATGGCCCCTCTATATAAATTATACTTTTTAACATCGGGCACTCCCGAGGCATAAAAAACCTCCCCACTACTTCCTTTTATATCAATTACTACTGCATTTATTTCTGTGTTTATAAAAAGGTTACTTAAATAATTAAGATATTTTTTAGAACCAGCCGAATATCCTGTAACATAAATAGCTTTTATAATTTCTGGAGGGTTACTTAATTTTTGAGGTGGTGTATATTTAAAAGCATTACTGCTTACAGTTTTTATACTTTCTGAAACAGCTGCTACCTGATCTGAGAAATTGCTATTATTATTTAAAATTAAAGAAAAATCAACTGCTAAAATTTCAAGCACCATAAATGCTACCAAAAAAATTTTCCACCTAGAAAATTCCATTTATTATTCTGTTGTTTTACCGTCAAATTCTGGACCATTTGCTTCGGCCTCGGCTTTTGTTTTTCTTACAACTCCATCTTGGTGATGAGCTGGGCAATAAATTGTATAAAGTTTCAAGCTATCACTTGCAGAAGTATTCACAACATTATGTTGGGCTCCCGAGGGCACGATAACTGCAGAACCATCAGAAACTTGGTATTCATTGCCGTCAATAATAACTTTTCCTTGCCCTTTTTCAAATCTAAAAAATTGGTCGTTGTCTGCGTGAGTTTCCACTCCAATTTCTTCATTTGGTAAAAGCGTCATTAAAACTAATTGACTGTGCTTTCCTGTATATAAAACTTTTCTAAAATTCTCATTTTCTAAAGTATCTTTTTCTATATTTGAACAAAATCCCTTCATATATTTTGTGTATCGTTAATATTAATAATTATTTATAAATTAAGACTTAAAACTTTCTGGCATATCTTTTCCATATAAAACGCGGTAAAGCTCTTCAAAATCTTCTTCTTTCCACATGAAAAATCCCTCTGCTTTGCCCCTTCTTGCCTTTGATGAAAACATTATTTGATTATTATAAAGCCAACTACTATCCCCGATATTTTTTATTTCCGGCAGAAGTTCTTTAATTTTTTCTTTTACTGTTCCGCTGGCAGATTTTGCTCTTTCTTTAATATCTTTAATTGTTTTACCATCTCTTTCCCGTTTTTCTGGTTTAACTTTTTCGAGTTTTTCAGAACCAATAGCGTCGTGTTGCTTACCACCACCATATAAAACATCGCGAAGCTCTTCTATCTCTTCTCTACTCCAATCTGAATAGTGTTCTTGTATTATAGAGTCGTCATCAAAATCACTCTGAATTCTCGATAGCCAATCCCCGGCCACCTTACCAAGATCCATTATTCTCGAAATAAATCTTTCTTCTACTCTTTGTTTTACTTTTTCGCTGGCAGACTCTGCTCTTTTTCTAATTTCCTTAATCAATTTAGTATCACTGGGCTTTTCGCCCTCTCCCTCTTTTTTAGCTTGTGGCTCAACCGCTTCTCCTCGCGCCATTTGTTGTAACTGCTCAGAAACCGCTTTTTGCTCAGCAGTTTCACTTGAATCATTTTCTGGCGTTTCTATTTTTTCTTGGTCTACCATAGATTTATTTTTTAGTATTAATGATTAATTATAACATGCTTTAATAAAAAACGGTGGCCTTCGGGGAGGCGAAATTTTTCTAGTTCTTCTGAACTCAACCAAACGCACTCATGATTTTTTTGCTCATCTTCCGAAATAGGTTCTCGCTCATCATTTTCTAATTCAAAAAGAAATGAGCAAAAATGAGCAAAACGATTAACGCCTTTTGGATGGTGATAAAATTTAGAATGAAATCTTGGCAATTCGGCAATTAGTTTTAAATTTTTATAACCAGTTTCTTCTAAAACTTCTGCGCGCGCTGCTTGTTCTGGAGTTTGTCCAGGCTCTACGCCACCAGTAACAAAAGTATCCCAATCTACTTTTTTCCATTTTAACCCAAGATATTTATTTGTTTTTGGGTCAAACACAATTGCAGTAATCGCTTGGCGTTCCACAAAAGGAAGTTCTACGCGTGGCGTATCATTCCCCTCTGCCACAAACAACGGCTCATTATTATATTCCATAATTTTATAAATCTAAAGTTTTTATATAATCTAAAAAAGATTCTGCATTTGTATATAGAAAACCATTAATCCCTAAATTTATCGCTCCATCAATGTTTATTTGACGGTCATCAATAAATAAAGATTCTTCTGGTTTTGAATTAATTTTGTTAAGACCATATAAATAGATATCTTTGCCGGGCTTTGTCATCTCCACTTCAGAAGAAATAATAATTTCATCAAAAAGACTTTTAAATTGCGGGTATTTAGAATAAACCAACCGATTAAAAAAAGAAGCGTTTGCATTAGACAAAAGCATTGTTTTAAAACCTTTATTTTTTAATTCCAAAATAATATCCGCCAGTTTAACGTCTAATTTTAAATAACTGTCTATGTCTTTTCTAAGTTCTTCTCTGGTAGCATTAATGCCCTCATATTTTAAAAAATATGAAAGAAGACTATCTTCAGATATTTTTCCTAAATCAAATTGTTCTAAAATAGCCATTAAATTTTCATCTACTTTTCCGCGCTTTATCATATTGTCTTTATACCAGGCACCCACAACCGAGCCACAAATAACGCCAAAGCAATCAAATATAAAAGTATTTATTTTTTTATTCATAAAATTATTATTCAATTATCTTATCAAAAAAGCGTCCCGATGTACATCGGGACGCTTTTAAAAATGGGCGGCTAACGGGATTCGAACCCGTACTGGGACTGCCACAGAGTCCTGTGCTAACCATTACACCATAGCCGCCATGGTGCCCTCGGTTGGAATCGAACCAACATCTAAACCTTAGAAGGGTTCTATTCTATCCATTGAACTACGAGGGCATAAACCTTTCTGATTAACTAATATATTATCATGAAAATCTTCCTTTGACAATATGCCTTTTTTGAGATATTATCTATAATATACATTAAGTATATATCGGGGTATTGTGTAACGGTAGCACGAATCGTTTGGGACGATTTAGTCTCGGTTCAAATCCGAGTACCCCGACATAAATTAACGCAGGTATCGTATATCGGTATTACCTTAGCTTTCCAAGCTAATGAGAGGGGTTCGACTCCCCTTACCTGCTCAATGTATTCAGTATATATTTTACAAAGCTTAAAAGACAATAAAACATATACCGGATTTTCAGAAAATGCGCACGCTAGATTAATTGAGCACAATTCTGGTAAAGTTGATGCGACCAAAAATAGAAGGCCGCTTAAAATTTTATTTATCGAAGAGGCAGAATGCCTAAGTATTGCCAAAAAGCGAGAGAAATATTGGAAAAGCGGCGCAGGCAGGCGCAAATTAAAGATTTTTTTTGAAAAGGGGTTCCCGCCCATTTAAATGGGCGAGGCTCGCTCAAATTATATAATTTGAGCGGCGACTCCCCTTACCTGCTCACTTAAAAACAACACCGCAAAAGGCGGTTTTTGATTATTATGATTCCAAATAAAAAAACAAAAGTTATCGCAACAATTGGGCCATCATCAGAACAAGAAAAAATATTAGAAAAATTAATTTCTCTTGGTATTGATTGCGCAAGATTAAATTTTTCTCATGGAAGCCATCAAGAACAAGGCAATAGAATAAAACTTATAAGAAAACTTGAAAAAAAATTTAAAAGAAGCGTTGCTATAATTGCCGACATTCAAGGGCCCAAAATAAGAATAGGAAATTTACCAGAATGCGGAATAGAACTAAAAAATGGCCAAGAAATAACCATTGATACTGGCACTAGAGAGTATTATAGCAACAGAATCCCCCTCCCATCATTAATGTTTCGTGATGGAACAAAAGAAGGTCATCTTATTTTATTAGATGACGGAAACTTACAAATTAAAATAACTAGCAAATATGGAGGGCTCTTCAAAGCTATTGTAACCAGGGGTGGTACTTTATTTTCTAAAAAAGGGGTCAATGTTCCCGATTTAGACAACAATTCTTCCATTCTAAACGCCAAAGATAAAGCCGACATACAATTTGCAGTAAAATCTAAAGCAGATTATATAGCTCTTTCTTTTATAAGAACTGCAAAAGATCTTAAAGGAGTAAAAAAGTTTTTAGGAAAATCAAAAATAAAAATAATTGCTAAAATAGAAAGACCAGAAGCACTTTACAACCTAGAAGAAATTATAAACGAGGCTGATATGGTAATGATTGCCCGAGGAGACCTAGGTATTGAAACCCCACTTTGGGAACTTCCCGTAAGACAAAAAGAAATAATAGAACTCGTAAAAAAAGGAAAAAAACAGGTAATTGTGGCCACGCAAATGCTTGATTCTATGATAAGAAATCCCATTCCCACAAGAGCTGAAGTTTCCGATGTAGCAAATGCTGTTTTTGAAGAAGCTGATTATGTTATGCTCTCGGGAGAAACGGCCTCTGGCAAATATCCACTTGAAGCAGTGGCAATGATGAAAAAAATCATAGACTCAGCCCAAAAATACCATTTCTAAATCCTATCTATTTGTGTATTATTATCTATCTCATTTTTTATCTTGATTAAGATAAGTTTTTGGATTAATATAAAATATACTAATTAATTAAAAACTTATGAATAAATATTTAGATTTATATGACTTTATAGACTTTGCCAAGGGCAACAGAAAATACCCCGAAAATACGGCCAATGGCTTAAAGTCTGCATTAAAAATATTTGAAAAGGAGCTCAATATAGATGAGCTTGGCTCTGTAGATTTAGTTGAAGATAATATAGAAGAAATTTTTGTAAGCGTAGTAGGCAAAAATAAAGATAAAAGTATTGGATCTTTAAACACTTATAAAGCCCGCATATTAAAAGTAATAAAAGACTATCAAAGATATGGCACTAATCCAAGCAAAATACAGGGTTGGAACACAAAAATAAACAAGCCCGCCGAGCCAAAATTACCAAAGATAGATAATCAAGATAAAAATACAGATAAATCCCAGATAGCTCTATCTGACCATATTAACACCCCTGTGCATAAGATTGAGCTATCCCTACGCGATAATGTAAAATCTGTAATAATAGTGCCAAAAGATATAACAGCCAAAGAAATCAAAATTTTCAAAAACATGCTCGATTCTCTAGTTACCGATGACTAGCCAAAGTTTTTACACTGCCTGCCCTGAATGCCAGTTGAAGGGAGCTTACCAAGGTGCTAAAATACATAAACATATTAAATGAATATCTATTCTGCCATCATTCCATTTTTATTAACTTTGCTAGCCGGCTTATCAACCGTTTTGGGCAGTTTTATTTTTCTTAATAATATTTTTCGTGGAAAAAAATTTCTTGGATTTTTTTTAGGACTCTCTGCTGGAGTAATGGTTTCACTCTCTTTTTTAGAATTACTACCATATGCTATAAAAATTATAGGTTTTACCAACGCTAATATCTTTTTTTTCTTAGGCATTATATTTATGGCTTTAATTGACTTTTTTATTCCTCACCGATATTTAGAAGAAAAAGTATATCAACAGAATAGCACAATTAATCGTAAAATGTTATCTACTGGATTGGTTGTTACTATTGGGCTCGCTATTCATAATTTTCCAGAAGGAATGGCCGTTTTTTTAAGCTCATTTTCTGATATTAAGCTCGGAGTTCTTTTAGCGTTGGCTATAGCTGTTCACAATATTCCAGAAGGAATTGCTGTGGCCGCTCCAATATTCCATGCAACACACAATAAGATGAAAGCAATAAAATATGCTTTTATTGCTGGCATGGCCGAACCTCTTGGAGCGATTATTGCATATTTTATACTTGCTCCATATTTATCTCAAAATACTTTATCATATATTTTTGCTTTAGTGGCAGGAATTATGGTATATATTAGTTTTGATGAACTTCTGCCAGCATGCTTTAAAGACGAATGCGGAAATGGTCATCGTTCAGTTTTAGGAGTTATGATTGGAATGGGAATTGTTTCTTTAAGCTTATTATTTTTATAATCAAAAATTAATTTAAAAATTTTTTAATATGGACGTAGAAAAAACCGCAGAAGAAAGAATTACAAAAACAATCGAACATTTAAAACAACTAAACGCATGGTCAGATGAAGTGCCCAATGAAATTTTAGATGGCTCTATGGGGCCCCTAGAATTTAAAGTTAGAAAAAATTGGTGGCATGGGCTTTATAACGATCTTGATGTTTTAATAGAAAGCGGGAGATTACCGCAAGACATTGCCAAAGACGCTAAAGACTTGATGGTAAAAATTAAAAGCAACGAATTTATGGATAGGCTTACAACAGCAACAGATATCACCGAGGCCAATGCCATTATTGCTAAAATATTAGAGGCAGAAAAAGAAACATAAAACTTCATAAAATAAAAAACCGCCCGAGAGGGCGGTTTTTTTGTTTAGCTTGAGCGAGGCAATGAGATTTTTCGAAGCTTGTTGTGCGAAGCGAATAAGTGCGTAGAAAAATTTTATTGCCGAGCGAAGAAAATAGCAAAACATTGAAAACCAGGAGGTCTCTAAGGTGCTATGTATCTAATAATAAGTTTAGGATGTTGAGTGGCTGTTGCTGCTTCACCAGAAGCAAATTGTTCACCATCACCAGTAGCCAAATCAGTTGCCTCAAGCAACCATCCATAATTAGTATATGTTCCACTAACCCATCCCTGAACAGTTGCAAGGCTCATGTTATTCCTAACAGTAGCAACAATAGTATCAAGAGTAATTCCATTACGATTATCTTCAGCAGTAGCAGCCTCAACATCATCATTATCAACTCCAGCAGTCAAAGAGTTATAAGTGCTACTTTCATTCCAATCAACAAGCATTCTATGTATCTTCCAACCCTGACCTTCGGTTGATATGTATAAATCTAATTCAACGCCAACTATTGTTGACCCAGCTGGAATACTTGAAATATCAAATTTAAGAAGACCCTTGCGCTGATCAGTTTCAACTCCAACAGCTGGGTCTACAACAAATGAAGTTGCTGTGCCATAATCAACAGCTGGATTTGTATCCCAAATATATGTATCTAAAGTTCCAGCATATCCTGCTGTTGGGTACACACCATCTTGAAACGTGACAGTAGTTGGCGTTCCTGATAACCTGTTATATTTAAACAAAGGATAACGTGTGGCGGTAGAGCCCTCAGTAGAAACATATTCTGATGCTGTATAATAATTCTCACCATTATAATCAAAAGTAACTGCTTCGCCTTGAGGTTCTTGAGAAGGATGAGATCTTCTAAAAGTTGTAGAACCACCACCAACATATCCGTCAACAGTTGTTGGAGTTGCTTGTAAAGCTTGCATAATTGTTTGCGTATTTTTATCGCGAGAGAATAAATACATTACGTTATAACTTTTTACAAGTATTTCTTTGCCACTAGGAGAAATGTTACCTCCCACAGCATTACCAGTTGCAGACACAGATGCAAAATCGGGAATATCATACATATCTCCCAAATCAGTCATTGTTTGAGTTCCAGCATAACTTGCAGCATGAGCTAAATAATAGACGCCAGGAACAGCTTCTCGTTTTGTAATAACATACATATCACCCGTGTCAGGATCAACTAAAAGAGTTTCTGCATCTTTATGCGGGGGCAAACTTCCTGCTGGATATTCCATAGTAATTGTTTCAATATCTTCAACAGGAACAGTGTCATTGCTACCTGTTACTGCTGGTTCTTTTATCCTATAAATAATTATGGTGCTTCTTGCATTAGCATTGTCGCCAAAATCAGCTAAATAAATATATGACTGACTATTTACTCTTGCACTAGATAAATCTTCATAATCAACTCCATTAATACCAGTCAATGTCCATTCTCCTTGATTAGAAGCATTAACCGTAGAAACAGCAAAAAGCTTATCAACAGAACCATCAGATTGCATCCATAAATAAGAAGAATTGGCAACTAAGGTTGATTGGGTGATACCACTAATCTCCTGCCAATCTGCTGTTGAAGTTAAATTTCCTACTGATGCACCATCTGCCCAATAAGGAAGATAATCTGTCGCAGGAAATACAGCTGTAATCACTCCAGAGTCAGCAGAATTTGTAGCTGATCCAGTTGTGCCAGCAATTGTAAATTGATTTTCAGTTACACCTGTTAAAGTATATCCCTCTGTGGCAGTAAGACTAATTGTAGCAGTGTAAACTGTGGCTGGAGCAAAAGTTACAGGGTCTCCATTCCAAGTAACAGTGCCCGTATAGCCTGTGCCAGCAGTAACAGTTGTTACTGGCGTAGCACCAGTAACAGGAGGCGTGACTCCAGCAATGGCTGTGGCAGAGATAATGGTGGCGGCGGTCGCAGGAAATACAGCTGTAATCACTCCAGAGTCAGCAGAATTTGTAGCTGATCCAGTTGTGCCAGCAATTGTAAATTGATTTTCAGTTACACCTGTTAAAGTATATCCCTCTGTGGCAGTAAGACTAATTGTAGCAGTGTAAACTGTGGCTGGAGCAAAAGTTACAGGGTCTCCATTCCAAGTAACAGTGCCCGTATAGCCTGTGCCAGCAGTAACAGTTGTTACTGGCGTAGCACCAGTAACAGGAGGCGTGACTCCAGCAATGGCTGTGGCAGAGATAATGGTG
>JBAZUH010000001.1:532055-737971 GCA_041661545.1 Candidatus Staskawiczbacteria bacterium
AGTTACAGGGTCTCCATTCCAAGTAACAGTGCCCGTATAGCCTGTGCCAGCAGTAACAGTTGTTACTGGCGTAGCACCAGTAACAGGAGGCGTGACTCCAGCAATGGCTGTGGCAGAGATAATGGTGTCAGCATAGCTAACCCCTCCACCACCACCAAGATACCAACTTCTTGATACAACCTCTTGGCTTATAAAAGTTCGGCCAAAAACGTCATTAGTATTCCCTATAGATCCTAAATTATCATACATAACACTTTTGTCTCCATCATTTGCTGAACCTGAATTTGAATTTACTATGTCTGAATTTTCATTGACCTTATTATTTTGATTGTCTTGACTATTAGTTTCTAAATTATTTATATTAAATTCAGCAGGCTTGTTAATGTCTGTATTAATATTCTGTGAAAATTCTTGAAAATATTGATATCCAAAAAAAGTCGACGTTGATACAACGGCAACAGCTAAAACAACATAGAAAAATAATCTTAGAATATTCATTTAATTATTATATCATAAAATTATTTTACTAATCAATAAACCGCCCTTTATCAGGGCGGTTTTTGTTGCCAAGCGATTTATCGGGCGTATTCTATTACGCGGTTTTCGCGGATAACCACAACTTTAATTTCACCGGGGTATTTTAATTCTTCTTCAATTTCTGCGGCAATTGCTTTAGCAATTTTAGCTGCTTGCAAATCATCCACCCTATCAGATTTCACAAACACTCTAATTTCACGCCCTGCTTGAATAGCATAAGTTTTTTCAACACCTTCAAACTTGTTAGCGATATCTTCTAATTCTTTTAATCTTTGTAAATAATTTTCTAGAGTATCCTTTCTGGCACCTGGGCGCGAGCTAGAAATAGCATCAGCCACTGTTACAATTGCAGCTTCTAAAGTTTCTGTAGGATAATCACCGTGGTGACTTCTCATAGCTTTTATAATAGCCTCAGATTCACCAAACTTCTCTAAAATTTTAATACCAATTTCAATGTGAGAGCCTTGAATTTGTTGGTCTATAGCCTTTCCAATGTCGTGCAACAAGCCCGCACGTTTTGCGATTTGGCTATTAGCTCCAAGCTCTTCGGCAATTGTTTCAGCTATTAAAGCCACTTCCATAGAATGTAGCAAAACATTTTGGCCATAACTAGTTCTGTAATATAGTCTACCTAAAATTTGAACAAGTTTTTCATTTAATCCAATTACTCCAACATCATAGGCTGCTTTATCTCCTGCTTCTTTTATTTTAACTGCAATTTCAGCTTTTGCTTCTTCATATTTTTCTTCAATTTTTGCTGGCTGAATTCTCCCATCTTGAATTAATTTATCTAAAGTAAGTTTAGCAATTTGTCTTCTAATTGGGTTAAAACCAGAAATAACAACCGACTCTGGGGTTTCATCAACAATAAGCTCAATGCCAGTTAACTTTTCAAATGTTCTAATGTTTCTACCCTCCTTACCAATAATTCTGCCTTTTAAATCTTCGTTAGCTAAAATAACTGTTGTTGTTGTTAATTCTTGTGTTTGAGGAACTGCACATTTTTGAATTGCTAAGGCCACAATATCTCTTGCCCTATTTTGCAATTTATCTTGGTTTCCTTCTTCTAATCTTTTCATTCTATCTAAAATTTCTTTTTCATTTTCTATTTCAACTAAAGCTAACAATTCTTTTTTAGCATCTTCTCTTGAAAGAGAAGCAACTTTTTCTAATTTACCTTCGGCCTCTTGCCGTAGTGCTTCTAAGTTTTCTTTTATAACTTTTAATTTTTCTACTTTATCTTGAACTTCTTTTTCTTTGCCCTCAAAAGAAGTGATTCTATCATTAAGCAAGGTCTCTCTGCCCAATAAAAGTTGCTGAGCGTTTAAAAACTCTTTTCTTCTTTCATCAATTTCTTTCTGAGTTTTTTCTAAAAGCTCAGAAGATTTTTTCTCTGCATCTTTAATTAATCTTGCTGTTTCTTCTTTTACGTCAACTACTCTTTTCTGCAATTTAGCCTCTAAAGAACCTGCTCTTTTTTTAGCTAAATTTTGTCTTATATAATATCCAATAACTCCCCCTAAAACTAGCGGTATTAATAATATTATAATTGTTATTATAGTTTGATCCATATTTTTTTTATTTAATTATAACAATAAAACTCACTTGCTCAGTGAGTGTGCATAAAATATATTTTTTTACTAATTACCGGTTACAGTTTACTGGTTACCCTTTTACTTTCCGCCGATTACTTCATCAATAAGGCCATACCTTTTGGCCTCTTCTGCAGTTAAATAAAAATCTCTGTCGGTGTCTTTTTCAACCCTGGATATTGATTGCCCTGTATGCGAAGACAGAATTTTATTTAATTTTCCCTTCATCATTATTATCTGCTTGGCAGTAATTTCTATGTCTGTTGCTTGCCCCTGCATACCTCCTGCAACTTGGTGCAACAAAATTTCAGCGTTAGGCAAAGAGAATCTCTTTCCCTTTGTGCCTGCTGCTAAAATAACTGCTGCCATAGAAGCTGTAAGCCCTATGCAAATGGTAGAAACTGGGCATTTTAAAAACTGCATTGTGTCGTAAATGGCTAATCCTGCTGTAACCGAACCTCCTGGGCTGTTTATATAAAGCTTAATATCTCTTTTTGAATCTTTAGATGCTAAATAAAGCATCTGGGCAATAACCACATTTGCATTCATGTCTGTTACTGGCCCAGCCAAAAAAATTATACGCTCTTCTAAAAGCCTTGAAAATATATCGTATGCGCGCTCACCGCGCTGTGTTCTTTCTACAATAGTTGGTACTATTGGCATTTATTATTATTTTTTTAATTAATTATTTGGTTAAATTTTCGAGAATATTAAAGATTTTCTCGTTGTTTAACACGCCTTTAGTATACTCTCTTAACTCACTTATGTCAATTTGAGCTAATTGCTCTTTTGAATAATTTTTTACAACTTTTTCTAGCTCATCGTCTAATTCTTTCTCCGTTACTTCAACATTTTCTTTTTTACCAAGTTCTCTTAAAACTAAAAATCCTCTTAATCTTTTCTCAGCTTCTTTTTTATATGTTTCTTTTATCTCTTCTTCTGTTTTTTTAATAGAAGTCAAATATTCTTCAAATGTAATTTTTATACTACTTGTAATTCTATTTTTTAAATCTTCTAAAAGTCTTTGTTGCTCATATTCAACCATAGCAACTGGCATTTCAAATTTTGCTTTTTCGGCAATTTTTTCTAAAATTTCACCTCTTAATCTTTGTTTTTCAGCCTCTGTTTTTTCCATTTTAATACCTTCTTTCATGCTTTCTTTTAAAGCAACTAAACTATCAAAAGCTCCTAATTGTTTTGCAAACTCATCATTTATTTCTGGTAATTCCATTTTTTGCACAGAAATAACTTTTATTTTAAAAACTCCCTCTTTGCCAGCTAAATTTTTGCTTGGAGAATTTTCAGGAAAAGTAACCGTAATTTCTTTTTCTTCACCAGCTTTTAAGCCCTCTATGCCCTCTTCAAAGCCTTTCATAAAACCACCCTCTCCTAAAATAAATTTGTCATCAACTTCTTTGCCTCCATTAATATCTTTGTTTAAATATTTTATTTCAACAAAATCTTTTTTTTCTGCAGGATTATTGTGAGCTGTAAATTTTGCTCTGGTTTTTTGCATATAAGCAATAGAGTCTTGAATTTCTTGCTCTGTCACAGAAATTTCTTGTCCTTTAACTTTTTTGGCAATTTCTTTGTAGTCGGGCAATTCAACTTCTGGTAAAACTGTAACTACTGCCTTAAACACAAAAGGATTTCCTTTTGCAATTTTAACTATTTGAACTTCTGGCTGACCTACAACTTCTAATTTGCTTTCTCTAATATAATCTGTATAAACATGTTGAACTGCATGATCTCCTGCTTCCATTAACAATGCTTCTGGTTTTATTTTATCTTCAACCATAGCTGTAGGAGCTTTGCCTTCACGAAATCCATCAACTTTTACGTGATGTTTCATATGCTCTAAAGCATGAGCCGTATGCTCTGCAAATTCTTCTGCAGTTATTTCAAATGTTATTTCTATTTGACTATTTGGTAATTTCTTAGATTTTACTTCCATTGATTTTATAAATTTAATTTTATTATTAATATAATTGTCTAATTTAACACTTTTTTTATAAAAAATCAATATTCATATAAAAAAAGAGCTCAGTGAAATCATCACCGAGCCTACTAACAGGGCTTTATTTAGACCCCAGTCTCTTGGCGCTCAATAGCCATTGCAGGGCGTTCTTCAAGAACATCGAGCTCCTCTGCAAACGCTTGCGAAAGCTCAAGTTCTATTTTTGCAATATCTTTCTTAAAATGAGCCAAAAATGCCGACATCAGTCTCTCAGCCAGGGTTTTTGTATTTCCAGAGTGAACAATAATGACCATTTTTTCACGCACTTTTCTGCGCGTGTTAAATTTCTCAGCCCACTCTGCCAGATAGTTCTCTACCCACAATTGCACATCATCGGGCTTAGAGCCTAATGCTTTAGCAAATCGAGTGCGCCTCTCCCCTCTACGCCTCTCTTGCATAGACACCGCAAAGGCAATGAATTCTGCCTCTACTAACGGGTCATTAATGGGCATTGAGGTCACGCTTTTTGTTACGCCGCGAGAATCAAGCCAAATAATCAGCGCGCAAATTAAAATTATGCTAATTGCAACTATTACAATTGTCATTTCTTTCTCCTTCTATATTGTTTTGCTTTGTTGCTTGCTTTTCTTTTGACTAATGTCAAGGTTCTATTTAGAGCATATCATTTTATTTCTATTTGTCAAAAATGTGTAATTTAAAAGCGGGTCTTTCAACCCGCTTTTTTAAAATTTTCTTTCACAAATTCTATAAAACTGATTTAATTATTTCAATAAAAACCGCTGCGTTCTTTTCTGAATTTCTCTCTCCACAGAAATGACCCATATTCTCATAAGTAATTAATTTTGCGCCTAGCTGATTACTTATTTCTGCTGCTTGGTTATAATTTATCAATTCATCATCTTTTGAATGCACAACAATAAAATGGTTAGCAAGTTTTTTTATTCTTTCAATATCTAATGCATAATCAAAAAAATCAGCGTATGCCCCATTTCTCCTTTTTCTATTCTCTTGAAAATTATTATTAAAGGAAGCAATTAATATTACAGAATCAACTTTTTGATTATATTTATCTAAATATAAAAGAATTGCCCTTGTCCCCAAGCTAGAACCACATAAAATAACTGGCCCCTTTGAATCTTTAACCTCTTTATCAATAATTTCTAACCATTCTTGGCTGTGAGGGCGCTCTCCACCAGGCAAAACTGGAGCAGAACACTCGACCCCCATTGCCTTAAGGGCCTCAGCGGTAATCTGCCATTTTTTGCTGTAAGGATTAGTATTATATCCGTGAATTAAAATAACTTTCTTTACATTCCTTTCTTCATTCTCCATCTTATTATTTTTTATTTATTTTCTTAAAATGCTCGCCCTCGGGCGGATATATTTCGATATAATCTTGTAATAATTCCTCGCCTTTTTTAATACCTCTTTTTGCTGTCATTATCATGTCTTCATTTTGCGTAACATTGGCTTTGCCATTCGAACCGTGATTTAAAATTCTAATCATTTCAAAAGCAACATGCCATTTATTTGTTTTCTTATTTAAATACCCATAATATTCCACCTCTTTTTGCTCGGACGGAGATAATTTTTTAAATTGTTCTTCGGTCAAATCAACGTCAAGCAAAGAATTTGGAGTATATATTAAATCTCCTTTTTTGATATCCTGATCGGCAAAAAGCCCCACGCCATGGACTTTAGATGGCTTAACTTTGTAAACAATATGAATCATAAAAATTTATTTGTAGTCGCATGTAGTGTCGCAAAATAATACATAAATTTATATTAAATTATTATCTTTACTTTATACCCAAAAAAGGACATTTTCAAGTTCGAATCAAGCAAAAAGCCGCCCCTCAACAAGCTCGGGGCGGCTTTTAAAAACTTTTTAAATTAAGAAAGCTACAATTAACAAAGCTACAATGTTTAATACCTTAATCATTGGGTTAATTGCAGGCCCTGCTGTATCTTTATATGGATCACCAACAGTATCTCCTGTAACCGCTGCTTTGTGAGCATCACCCCCTTTCCCTCCATGAGCACCTGTTTCAATATATTTTTTAGCATTATCCCAAGCTGCTCCACCAGTTGTCATAGAAATTCCAATAAACAATCCTGTTACAATTGCTCCAATCAACATTCCTCCTAAAGCCTCTACTCCCAAAAGCCAACCAACTAAAATTGGTGCTATAATTGGAAGCAACGCTGGCAACATCATTTCTTTAATTGCAGCTTTTGTAACTATATCAACGCATTTTCCATATTCTGGTTTTCCTGTGCCTTCCATTAAGCCTGCAATATTTTTAAATTGTCTTCTTACTTCTTCAACAACTTTTCCTGCTGTTTTTCCAACAGCTCCCATTAAAAATGATGCAAACAAATAAGGAAGCAATCCACCAATTAATAATCCTGCCACAACTTGTGGGTTTGTTAAAGTAAAACTGGCTCCGCTACCACTAACTTCTTCAACATATGCAGAAAACAAAACTAATGCCGCTAATCCTGCAGAAGCAATTGCATAACCTTTTGTAACAGCTTTTGTTGTATTTCCAACTGCATCCAATTCATCTGTAATTTTTCTAACTGATTCTGGCATACCCGACATTTCTGCAATACCACCAGCATTGTCTGTAATTGGACCATAAGCATCAACTCCAACAACAATTCCCGAAATAGACAACATTGCCATAACAGCTAATGCCACTCCATAAATGCCAGCCAACCAAAAACTTACAATTGTTCCAAATGCAATTAATAAAACGGGAAGTGCTGTTGATTGCATCCCCAATCCTAAACCTCTAATTATGTTTGTAGCATGTCCTGTTTCACTTGCCTTAGCAATTGATTTTACTGGAGAAAATTTTGTTGATGTATAATATTCTGTAATAACAAACATCCCACCTGCAATTACTAATCCAATTATTGTAGAAAGATATAATTTATTAACTGATATTGCTTGACCGGCCATTAATTGAGAAATTACAGGATAAAATGCAGCCGCTGACAAAATTACTGTTGCAGCAACTCCTTTATACATAGAACCCATAATTGATTGCTTTTTACCAAGTTTTACAAAGAAACTTCCAATGATAGAAGCTAAAATTGCTACGCTTCCTAAAATTAAAGGCAATAAAACAAATTGTGGTGCGCTAGGAAATAACAACCCTCCTAAAATCATTGTAGCTACAGTTGTAACTGCATATGTTTCAAAAATATCAGCTGCCATGCCAGCACAATCTCCAACATTGTCTCCAACTTGGTCAGCAATAACTGCTGGGTTTCTTGGATCATCTTCGGGAATTCCCTTTTCAACTTTTCCTACTAAATCAGCTCCCACATCAGCTGCTTTTGTATAAATACCTCCACCAACTCTAGCAAAAACAGAAATTAATGATGCTCCAAAACCTAGTGCGACCAAGCCCTCCATGCCTGTTAAAAAATAATAACCAGCAACAGATAACAACCCCAAGCTTACTACCATTAACCCTGTAATTAAACCTCCTTTAAATGAAATATCTAAAGCACGTGCCAAGCCTTTTTTTGCAGCTTCAGCAACTCTTGTGTTAGCTTGCGTAGAAACAATCATTCCAATAAACCCCGACACTCCGCTTAAAACTGCTCCAATTAAAAATCCTACAGCAATTTTCCAACCCATAAAAAATAATAAAACAAATAAAATTAAACCTACTACTGTAATTGTTTTATATTGTCTTTTTAAGTAAGACATTGCACCCTCTTGAATTGCCGAAGTTATTGCTAATGCTTTGTCGCCTGCAACAGGGGCTTTTCTTATTTGCGAAACCAAATAATATACAAAAGCAATTGCAAACAACGAAACTATTATTGGATAATATATTAACTGCATTTTTTGGAATCTAGTATTTAGTATATAGAAGCTAGAATAAATTCGAGCTACAAAATACTATATTCAAGATTCAATTAAAATTATTTAATTTTTTTATTTTTCTAATTTATCTCTTTTCCACTTCTCATTCACCTCATTAATTTGTCCTGGATTAAAAGAGTCATTATATAAATTTTTACTTTCTGGGCGAATCATATAAAGTCTTCTGTTTTCTGTATCAAAATATGCATTATCATAATCGAAACCGCTCCCTGGCTCTTTAGGGCCACAAGCAACTACGGGGCTAAACCCAAAAGATTTTTCAACCACAGAAGACAAAGCTTCTAATGATTCCTGATAAAACATTGCTTTCATTTTTTTGGGGTTAAGCTCTCCTCCAACAATTACCACATCTATTGTTCCCTCACGACATTGCATTTTTAACTCTCGCAAACGTTTTTCTAAATCTTTTTGAAATGGCTCATTTATTGTTCTATAACTATCTTGATGTGTTAAAAATGATACTTCTTTACCGGTTTTTGAATCAATGCCAACTGCAACCAAACTTGTACAACCATATAATTTTTCAGTAAATTTAGGAAATTCATCAATGGCTGATATCACATATCCAGGACGAGTTCCTTCATTCTTGTACCAATCTTCATCTATATTAGACGAATCAGCATAATAATCTACGTTTACCGCCATTTGCGTAATTTCAGATACTTGCTCTCCATACTGTTCTTTTGTGCCTACGCAAGCAATAATGGGCTTTACCCCTTCGGCCAAATGCTCTGATTTCAAAGTATTTATTTCTAGTCCATCTTGAGCTTGATCAAGTGATTCTTCTTGGCGTGGTATTTCTCCCATAATTTATAATTTTTATTTTTCTGACACATTATCAATTGACTCTGGTTTCTCTTGGGTAGCATCATTTACTTCATCTAATTCTTCTTCTGTGGGTTCTTCTACAACATCTTCTGGGTCTTCTGTCGAAGAATTTTCATCATCGGATTCTTCAATAACTTTTTTAGTTTTTTTGGTTTTTGCTTTTTTTTCTTTTTTAGGTTTTTCCCCCTCGACTTCGCTCGGGGCAAGTGTTTCTTCTGATTCTTCGGCTGTGACAGCCACTGGTTTAATATCTATTTTCCAACCAGTTAATTGAGCAGCTAATCTTACATTTCTGCCATCTTTACCAATGGCCAAAGAAAGCTGATCTTCTGGCACTGAAACTTCTGCAGTATTATTGTCTTGAACTTTAACTTTAACAATTTTTGCAGGTGACAAGCTATTTGCAATAAATTTTTCTGATTTTTCTTCCCACGAAATAACATCTATTTTTTCTCCACCCAACTCATTAATTACTGCCATAATTCTTGTTCCTCTTTGTCCAACGCAAGCTCCAATAGGATCTACCCCATCTTCATTTGAAGTAACTGCAATTTTTGTTCTAAAACCAGGCTCACGCGCAATTGCTTTTATAACAACTGTTCCTGAAGCAACTTCGGGCACTTCTAGTTCAAATAATCTAGAAACTAATTTTGGGTAAGACCTTGAAAGCATAACCACCGAACCTTTTGGAGTTTCTTCTACTTTCATTATATAAAGCTTTAAGCGTTGACCTGGCCTATAAAATTCTCCAGGAATTTGTTCCTCCCTATTTAAAATTCCTAATGTTTTTCCAATATCAATAAATATTGTATGCCCTTCAATTCTTTGCACAATTCCCGAAATAATTTCTCCCTCTTTTGATCTATATTCTGCAGAAACTGTTTCTTTTTCGGCTTCTCTAATTTTTTGCAAAATAACTTGTTTGGCAGTTTGAGCTGCAATTCTTCCGTAGTCTTGTTTAGAAATTAAAGGAATTTCAATTTCTTCACCAATTTTAATTTTAGAATGATCTTTTTTAGCTTCAACCAACATTATATGTTTTTCTGGATTAAAAACATATTTTTTAGGCGGCTCTTCGCCAGCTCTTGCCTCATCTTGAGGAATTTCTTTTCTTTCTTTCATTTCTTCAATTTCTTCATCAGTATAAAGCATTGAGTTGTCTACTACTAATTTTATTTGCCAAAACTGCACATCACCTGATGTTGAGTTAAATTTAGCCTTAATTTTTTGACCCTTTTGGCCGTAATCTTTTTTATAAGCAGTAGCTATTGCAGCCTCAATGGTTTCTATCACCCTTTCTGGTGAAATACCCCTTTCTTCTGCTATTTGAGCTAGTGCTCCTTTAAATGATTTTATATCCATGTTTATGTATTTAATAATTATTAGAAAAATAAAAGCCCGTGGTCAGACGGACAGAATATCTTTCTTCTCTTTAATATATCTTAACAAACCAAGTGCCTCATGTCAAGATACTATGTTTTCGTGGTGGGTTAAGCGCAGAACAGAAAAGTCGGGGCGCAACACAATGCAAACTGCATCAATTCGGCATGGCCCCTGCCACCTCTTAAACGCCATATAGCTTTTTGCATTTTTTAAAACTTTCCATAGCTTAGCTTTATTTATTGTGTCTTCTGGGCTACCAAAATTTTCACCAATTTTTGTTCGCACCTCCACAAATACTAATACAGGCTTGCCAAAAAATCCTGATGATTTTTCGGCTATCAAATCAATTTCAGCATATTTTGTTTTATAATTTTGCTCTAAAATTTTCCACCCTTCTTTTTGCAAATATTTCCTTGCCAAATTTTCACCAATTTTTCCTACTTCATTATGCTGACTCATAATTTTTGGGTTTATATTGCAAAGCTTCGGCCATATGAGAAACAGCAATTTCATCAGAATTATCTAAATCAGCAATTGTGCGCGCTACTTTTATCATTTTCATATAACTTCTTGCCGACAAATTAAACTTTAAACTAGCTTGTCGCAAAATTGCCTCTACATCTTTTGCTAATTTGCAATATTTTTTAATATGACTATTTTTCATTTGACTATTTGAACAAATTATTTCATTAGCAAATCGTGCCTCTTGTTTTTGACGCGAAGCCATAACTCTTTGCTTTATCTTGTCTGATGACTCTAAAAATTCAGAGTTTTTTTGATTGTCTTCAAACTCTGTTGCATCAACTGGCATAACAGAAATATGCAAATCAATTCGGTCTAAAATTGGCCCCGAAATACGTTTTTGATATTTTTGTATCTGGTTTGGTCCACAATTACAACTTCTTTTTGGATGCAAAGCATATCCACAAGGGCAAGGGTTGGCACTAGCTACAAGCATAAAGTCTGCGGGGTAAGTAATGCGTTGCTTGCTTCGTGAAATTGTTAAATAACCATCTTCTAGAGGTTGTCGCATAGCTTCCATTATTGATCTTGGAAATTCATTAAATTCATCTAAAAATAAAACTCCCCTATGAGCCAAACTTATTTCGCCTGGTTGAGGTTTCGAACCACCACCCACCAATCCTGCAAGAGAGGCCGTGTGATGTGGCGAGCGAAATTGCCTGCTTGTTATTAAACTTCCCCCTGGCGGAATTCCACCCGAAGCTGAATAAATTTTGGTAACTTCTAAAGATTCTGCCTCATTTAATGAAGGCAAAATTCCTGGTAACGCTCGCGCCAGCATTGTTTTTCCAGATCCTGGCGAACCTACCATAATTATGTTGTGACCTCCAGCAGCTGCAATTTCCATAGCTCTTTTTGCCTGTTCCTGACCTAAAACTTCTTTCATATCAAACTCAACAGTAGTTTTCTTTTCATCTTTAGCTTGTTTATAAGTAATAGGAAAAATTTCTTCTTGACCCAAAAAGTGTCTACAAAGCTGGCCTATATCTTTAACAGAAAAAACTTTTATTCCTTTTATAGCAGCCGCTTCATTAGCAGAATCTTTTGGTACATATAAATTTGTATATCCCGATTCTTTTGCAAAAAGAGCCATTAAAAAAGCGCCCCTGGTATGACGCAAACTTCCGTCAAAAGATAATTCTCCTAAAAATAAAGACTTTTGTGGAATTGGAAATTCAAGCACACTGCTTAAAATTCCCAAAGCAATTGGTAAGTCATACATTGAACCCTCCTTGGGCACATCGGCTGGCGCCATATTTACTGTAATTTTTTTAGTAGGAAAATCAACATCACTACTTTGTATAGCTGTACGCACTCTTTCTTTACTTTCATCTACAGCTTTTCCTGCCAAACCTACAATTTCAAACCCGGGTAACCCTTTATTAGCTAAATTAATTTCAATATCAACTTTTATTGTTTCTAGCCCCAAACTCACCACCGACGGAACTTTAATAAGCATAATAAAATTTTAAATTAATTATTATTTTAATTTATATAGTATTTACCGTTGTCGGAATTTATAAATCCTTTCAACTGCATTAACGATAAAGTGGTGCCAAGCTGGGCAACAGGGGTTGAAAAAAGTCGAGCCATTTCGTCAGCTTTCATAGACTCTCTTTTTAATTGTTCAATAATTTTATTCTCTAAGGTGCCACGCTTACCCGCCGACTTGTCCGCCGAAGTTTTAACGAGGGTGGAAGCCTTTTGTGCACTAGGCAATATTTTAAAAAAATCTAAAATTTGTTTGGCCTCAATTATTGGTTCAGCTCCCTCTCTTATCAATTCAATTGTTCCTTTTGAAACTTCGCTAGTAATAGGGCCCGGCACAGCAAAAATTTTTCTATTAAATTTTTTAGCATAATTTGCAGTAATTAAAGAACCCGACTTTAAAGCAGCTTCTGTAACTAAAACTGCCTTACAAAGCCCGGCCACAATTCTATCTCTCTGCACAAAAGAATAATTTGTTGGCTTAAACCCCGGCTCATATTCTGAAATTATTAGACCGTTATTATCTAAAATTTTATGATAAAGTTCTTTTTGCTGTGGAGGAAAAATTATATCCACCCCACATGGCATAACAGCAATTGTTTTTCCACCGCATTTTACAGCAGCAGAATGAGCCGCTTCATCGCCTCCATACATAAATCCAGAAACAATTGTAATTCCAGATGCAGCAGCTTCTGTTACCAACTGCTCGGTTACTCTTCTGCCATAAGAAGTTAAATGACGCGAGCCTACAACCGCCAAACAATTTTCTCCCGCCGCAGCGGGATCCCGCCTATCGGCGGGAAAAAATGCATTCCAATTTCCTTTATAATACAATTTTTTAGGACCCGAACTTGCAACAAGGTTTTTTAACGCCTCTTTTAAAGCTTTAGGATATTTTGAATCTGTAATTTCAACAGCTTCTACCATCTTTATTTACATAGTTACTATGTGTTTTTAAACAACTTATCCACTATTTTATTGTGTTTATCAAAGGATATAGTTGTTTATCAATTGTTCTTGTAAAACAAGCCCTGCCCTCTTGATGATTCCAATTTTGCTCTATGCCCTTTTCCATATAATAAGCAGGTGTGGGTTGATTTTCTGGCGTTGGAACATTAAATGTTGCACATAGTTCAAAAGACAATTTATTGGCATCTATTATTTTATATTCGTATGGTGTTTTTAATTGTGAATCTATTGGTACAATATATCCACTTATAGGATCATCTAGATCTGATAAAGAGTTTGGCAAAACTGCCTTTCTTTGATAGTAATATACAACTTGACCCTGGATATCTTGTAAGTTATAAATCTTTTGTTGGTCAAACTGGTTGAGCCTTGCAGAATTTGGAGAACCAATTATAAAAAATGCTCCAATAATTGCCGCTAAAACCAAAGCGCCTGCAACCCAAGCAAAGGGCTTCCCAAGTTTTGACGGAGTTTCTTTTCTTACATCGTCAAAATAATATCCAAAAACAAAACCTGCTACCAATAAAATAGATAATGCTTTTAAAATAAATCTTACTGTAGTTTCTCCTCCTAAAAGATTGTTTATTACAGCTACCAAATCGCCTACAACAACTAGGGCTGCAATAAAAAGAGTTAAGTATAAAAGCCACTTTCTAATTTTAGATTCTCTTACAACTGCTTCTCTTCTATAAATTTTATTTAAATACCATGAAACAATTATGAAAAGAGGGAATACAATAAATAACGATGAAACGGTAAAACGTATTAATTCTAAAGAATAACCCGAAGAATTATATAAGCCTAAATTTTCTGGCAAAATATAATTTATAAATTGCCAAAGCATAGTTGTAAATGTTATTGCCGACCAATAAAGAGTAACAATTGCCAAAAGATGCAAAAATAAATCTCTTGGAATATTTCGCTTAGGTGTTTGTATTTGAATATTTTCTTCCATGTTTTTTAGCGTCTTGCAACAACGCCCTTTAATTATTTATTTTTTACTTTTTGATTTAAAAAAATCATAGATTCCATATAAAATTCCTACTCCCAAAAGAGCTATTGCTATAGAAATAAAAAAAGCATTTCCTAAAAAATCCAACCGCATATTATAAATACTATTTATATAACCCATATAAAGCATTAAGATTCCAGCAAAATACATACTGCCCCCGACTAAACTTAACAAAAATATAACACTCGCTACTATAATCGGCAAGCCGAAAAAAAATATAATCCATGGGGCGCTGCAACTATTTCCAAATGGTACGACCTGATGACAAGTGTTACCTGCAATTGCATTAACTACTATATATATTCCCAACACCATAAGCGTGCTCGCAATTATTTTTTTTGTTTTCATAAATAAATTTCTTTAATTGTAAATTTTTTTATTTAAATATGCCTTTATCATTTTGGCGCTAGGGGGGAATACTTTTTCTGGTAGGTTATCTAAATTATACCACTTCCACTCTGTTATTTCATTGGGCTCCATTATTTGGGGCTCACCTTCAAAATCTTCACATAAAAAACCAACTGTCACATAATGATTATCATATACAATTTCATCAGCAACACTAATAACTTTTAGCTTGTCCTTATTTATTTTAATACTAGTTTCTTCAAATACTTCTCTGCATATGCCGTCTATTAAGGTTTCTTTAAAATCAAGCTTGCCCCCAGGCATTGTCCATGTGCCTTCACCATGCAAATCACTTGAAGCCTTTTTGGCATCATCATTTCTTTTTCCGAGCAAAACCCCATCCTTACTTAAAATCATCGCTCCTACGCCCACTTTTGGCCTTTGTTTTTCTTGCATAAGTTTTAAAAATTAGTCATTTTGGCTTTTATCTGCCCCTGACCTTTTATATCCAAATTATCTTGGTCATCCTCGTCAATAATCTCATCTATGTCCTCGTCACTTTCAGACCTTAAAAATCCACCTGCTTGTAACTCCCATAATTTTTTATACAAACTATTTTTATTTTTTAATAATTCGGAGTGACTTCCTTGCTCAATTATTTTTCCTTGATCAATAACAATAATCCTATCCATTTTTTGAATTGTAGATAACCTATGAGCAATAACAATTGTTGTTTTATGTTTCATTAAATTATTCAAAGCATCTTGAATTAAATGTTCTGAATTTGAATCTAAGCTTGAAGTGGCTTCATCTAAAATTAATATTGGAGCTGATTTTAAAATAGCTCTTGCAATAGCAACTCTTTGTCTTTCGCCACCAGATAATTTTATCCCTCGCTCTCCAACAAAAGTTTCGAAACCATTTGATAAATTTTTTATAAAATCATCGCAATGAGCTAATTCCGCAGCTTTTTCAATTTGTTCTTTTGTGGCCCCCCTACTGCCATATGCAATATTTTCTGCTAAAGTTCTATGAAATAAAATTGGATCTTGAGGAACCATTGAAATATTTTTTCTTAAACTTTCTTGAGTAACTTGTGAAATATCTTGCCCATCAATTAAAATCTGCCCAGAAGTAGCAGCATAAAATCTTAAAAGCAATCTTACAAAAGTTGTTTTACCAGCTCCCGAAGGCCCAATTAAAGCAATTTTTTCTCCAGGCTTAATTGTTAAATTAATATCTTTTAAAACTTGTTTGCCCTGTCCATATTTAAATTCTAAATCTTTAAATTCAATGCCTCCCTTATCTAATAAAAGCTCTTTAGCAAAAGTAACGTCTTTTATTTCATGTGGTAAAAGCTTAATTTCAACCATTTCTTTTGAATCAGCATATCCTTGATATAAATCTCTAACCAATCTGGTAAATCCCCATAATTGATTAATTATTCCTATTACATAAGTTTGTAGCATAACAAAAACACCAATTGTTATTAAACCTTGATCCCAATATTTAATTGCAAAATAAAACAAAACAAATTCAATTGCAAAACTTAAAAATGACTGCCCGCCTTCAATAATTGCGTCCAAGTTCCATGCAATTGTTGTTGTTTTTACTTGGTCATTTGTAACTTTTTTATAACCCTGAGATTCAAACTCAAAACCATTAAAAAGTTGTATTGTATTTTGGTTAGATATTGTATCTGATAAATAGCCTGTAGCCACAGAATCTATTTCTGCAACCTTAATATCATATTTTAATTTCCATCTAGAAAAAATAACATTAAATGACAAAAAAACAACCGTCCAAATTAAAATAATATATGCCATCCATTTATTTATAAAGAAAACAACAACAAATATTGAAATTACTCTTACCACTAACGGCAACAAATTCCATACCAAATTGTCAGTCAATCTTTCAAATGCTCTAGAAAATCTATTAATTTTTTGCACCAGTGAACCTGCAAAATTATTAACGAAAAAAGAATATGAATGTTGCATCAAATGATCATAAGATTGCTGTTTTAAATTTGCCATAACTATTGGCTCGTAATAATTATTAGCAACTGTGGCAAAGCGATAAAATAGCCAAATAATAGCATTTAAAAATAAAACCCAAAAAACTATTGAAAAAAGTTGAGGAACAATGATCGATTTATCAGTACCAGCTGATATAACATCAAAAAATTGTTTATAAAAAATAGGAATTATTATAGTTATAATGTTGGCTGCAACAACAGAAAAAACTAAAACAAAAAAATGTCCTTTTCTGGGCCTCATACCATTCCAAAAAGCTCTAAAAACTTCTTTAAGCCCTACTTTTGGATATTTAATACTCTTTTCTTTTTTTGTTATTTTTTCTTTTTCCATAAGTTTACGTAGCGTAGCGATATAAGTTTGTATAGCGTATTATCGTGGACCCAGCGAGAGTCGAACTCGCGTTTCAGCAATGCGAATGCCGCGTCTTACCACTGGACCATGGGCCCGTTCTTTCGGGAGTGAAGGAATCGAACCTTCGTCCTACGGTTCCGAACCGTAGATTCTACCATTAAACCAACCCCCGTTTTCTTTTACAAAGTAAATATTATTTTACCCAATATTTTTGTTTTACCGATTCGTCTTCTTTGTTTTGAACTTCAAATTTATCTTCCTTCGATTTTTCTGCTAATTCTTTTAACTCTTTATCAGATAAGTTTATCAGTTTACTGGCCTCTTTTTCTAAAAATACTTTTGTATTTTTTTTAGGGTCATCTAAAACATAACTCAAAAGAATATCTAAAATTTGTCCAATTTTTGGCCCAGGTTTTACTTCCAAGGTAGACATCAAATCATTTCCATTTATTTTTAACATTTTAACAGAAATAGGGTCTTTTGAAACCTTTTCAACCAAATATTTTAAATGTCTTAATTTATATGGTTCAGCTTTGGGCACGCCACTTCCAATTCTATCGGCCTGTCTTACTTGCAACAGTTCTTCCATATTTTCAGCACCAACATTTTTTACAAGCCTTCTAACCGAAGCCTCCCCCACTTCGTCCACATTATAATAGAAGAGGTGATATCTTACTAACTTTGTAATTTTTTCAATTTCTTTTTTAGAAAATTTTAAACGATTTAAAATTTGAAAACACATTTTAGCTCCAATAATTTCGTGGTTATAAAACGTTGCACTTTCTCCTTGGCCAGCTTTTGACCTGGGCTTGCCAACATCATGAAGTAAAGAGGCTATTCTTACATACATATTAAGTTTTTTCTTAGCAGTAAACTCTAAAGCTTTTATTGCATGCATATAGCAGTCATATATATGATGCTTGTTTTGAGCCACTCCATAATTTTCTAAAAGCTCTGGCATAATATATTTTAACAAACCCAACTCTCGCAATAACTCAATACCGCCAGCTGCGTTGTCAGCCATAATTATTTTTATAAATTCATCTCTAATTCTTTCTTGCGAAATAGCTTCTAACCAAATACTATTTTTTTTAATAGCCTCGGCGGTTTTTTCTTCAATTTTGAAATTAAGGGTTGTGGCAAATCTTACAGCTCTCAACATTCTTAAAGCATCTTCATTAAATCTTTCTTCTGGATTACCAACGGTTTTAATTATTTTATTTTTTAAATCCTTTTGACCATCAAATAAATCTACAATTTTTTTATTTAGGTCCATTGCAAGAGCATTTATAGTAAAATCACGACGACTTAAATCATCTTCTAATTTGTCTGCATATTTTACTTGGTCAGGATGCCTTTTATCAGAATATTCTGCATCAAGCCTATAAGTTGTAATTTCAATTTCAGCTAACCCAGATTTTTTAGAACCAGTGCGCGCTGTTACTGTTAAAAAATTATTTTCATAAAAACTGTCGGGGAATACTTTTTGGATTTCTTCTGGCTTGGCATTAGTAGTAATATCCCAGTCTTTTGCTTCAATTCCAAGCAAAAAGTCGCGCACGCATCCGCCCACAATATATGCCTCAAATCCAGTTTTTTCCAACTTTTCAATTATATTTTTAACCTCTTTTGGAATTATCATCGTTTATATATCTTAGCCTAAAAGTTGCTTTTTTTCAATTTTTTATGTAAAATATTGGTAAATATGAATATAAACAAAAAAGAGGTTTCAGTTCACGGAATAAAGTTTTTTATTGAGAAAGATGGCAAAGAAGTTGCCCGAGCTTTTTTATATATAATGAACAACAATTTACACAAAGAGCCTTTTGGATTTTTAGAAGATCTTTTTGTAGATGAAGACTTTAGAGGTCAAGGAATTGGCACAGAACTTTTAAATATAGTTATTAGCGAAGCTAAAACTCAAGGCTGTTATAAATTAATAGCCAATAGCAGACATGAAAACAAGCTCGTTCATAAAATATATGAAAAAATTGGTTTTAAAAATTTTGGCATAGAATTTAAAATGTATTTAAATGAAAAATAGACAAAAAATTGTAACTATTGGTGGAGGCTCTGGCAGTTTTATGGTTTTAACAGGATTAAAAAAATATCCCGTAGATTTGTCGGCGGTAGTTAATATGGTTGATGACGGAGGGTCTACTGGTATGTTACGCGACGAAATGGGCGTTCTCCCTCCGGGCGACGTAAGGCAATGCCTAGTCGCTCTCTCGCAAAATACTGACGTTTTAAGAGAACTTTTTAATTACAGATACGGCCATGGCGGACTAAATGGGCATAGTTTTGGAAATATTTTTTTATCTACTTTAGAAAAAATAACTGGCGGTTTTGATAAAGCTGTAATTGAGGCTAGTAGAATTTTAAGAATAAAAGGTTATGTTTTACCCGTTACGTTAAAAAGCACAAGGCTGGTTGCTGTTTTAAAAAATGGAAAAGAAATAATTGGCGAAAAGAATATTGAACTACACAAGAGCGGTTTTAAAAAACTTTACTTAAAGCCAAAAGCCGAATTAAATCCTAAAATTTTTAAAGCAATAAAAGAAGCAGACAAAATTATAATAAACCCTGGCGATTTATACACCAGTTTAATACCAAACTTTTTAGTTAATGGACTATCAAAGGCTATAGCAAAATCTAAAGCCAAAGTAATATATGTGGTCAATTTGATGACAGAGCCGGGACAAACTGATAATTTTTCTTCAACAGACTATATTGCTACTTTAGAAAAATATGTTGGAAAAGGAATTATAAAATACGCAATTTTAAATACCGAAACCCCAGACCAAAAACTACTTAAAAAGTATGCAAAAATGGGCGAAAAACCCGTTATAAAAGGAGACACAGAAAAGTTTCCAGAAATAATATTTTTAGAAAATAAAATATTAAGTCATGCAATCCATAAAATTAATAAAAACGATAAGCTTGCGTCTGAAAGATCATTAATAAGACACAACCCCGATAAATTAGCAAAAATAATTTACAATTTATGATTTTACTTTTTGATTTAGACCATACTATTTTAGATGTAGAAAAATTTAAAAAAGAAAAAAGTAAACTTTTTAGATTAACTCCAGAAGAAAACGAAAAGCACGGTTTTGAACTTTTTAAAAAACACGGAAAAGGGTACAACCCATATCAACATATAAAATTTTTGCGAGATTCAAATCATATACAAACTGACAAAGAAGCTGAAATTATTACCCAACAATTTAATGAAGCAATCAAAGATACTGATAAATATTTAATAGATGGGGCCGAAAACACCCTCTCTTACCTAAAAGAAAAGGGGTATAAAATGGTGTTAATGACTTTTGGAGACTTACAAATGCAAAAACCAAAAGTAGATAATTCAAGAATAAAAAAATATTTTGAAAAAATAATATATTCTGAAAAAGATAAATCAGAAAATGAATTTTTAAAAGAACTAGCCAACTCAAATGAAGATGTGCTCATTATTAATGATCATGCAGAACAGTCTCTAGCAATGCAAAAAGTTATAGGGCCTAAAGCTAAAATATTTTTAGTTAAAGGGCCTTATGCTGAAAATACTGATCATAAAGAAACTATACATAACAATATAAATGAGCTCAAAAACATACTCTAAATTGTTTTTTAAGGCTTTTTAGGTTAAAATAACAATAAGTTAATTTTGCCCTCGTGGTGAAATCGGATATCACACTTGGCTTCGAACCAAGAATTCCGGGTTCGAGTCCTGGCGAGGGCACCACAACAAACATGAATAAAAAAATACTTTTGTCGGTTATTATATTATCATTAGCCTTGACTCCATTATTAGCCATGGCAGTGGACGAGGGGCTAGTAAAATGTGGAAATGACGTTAATAATCCATGCGACTTAGATGATTTTATGACAATACTAGATGATATTTACACATTTATAGTTTACACAATAGCCGCTCCTCTAGCTGTTATTGCTATTATAATTGGTGGCGTATTAATGATGACTTCTGCAGGCAACCCCAATATGATGAGCCTAGGTAAAAAAGTTTTTTGGTCTGCTATTATAGGACTAGTTTTAGCTTTTGGGGCAAAAGCCATTATTAATTTTGTTCTTGAAGTTGTCGGGTATAATAAGGAACCAATATAGTAACCAAAATTATAATCATATGCCCCCGTAGCTCAATTGGTAGAGCAGTTCCCTCTTAAGGAATTGGTTCCGAGTTCGAGTCTCGGCAGGGGCACCATTAACTCTTTACAAAACCATAAAAATAGAGTATACTAAATTATAAAAATAAACTAATTGAAGTGCCGGAAGCACTTCCTATTTATAAAAGAAAATGGCATTAAATACAAAGGAAAAGTCAAAAATTATAAAAGACGTATCAATTGATGAAAAAGATACAGGTTCTGCAGATGTACAAATTGCATTGCTATCAAAACAAATAGATAAGCTAGTTTTGCATTTAAAAAAACATGCTCAAGATGTTCACTCTAAAAAAGGCCTAATAACAATGGTCATTAAAAGAAAGAAAATGTTAGCTTTTCTTAAAAAAACATCTGAAAAAAGATATACTGCTATCATCAAAAAAATAGGACTAAAAAAATAGATGCAACCAAAACCAAAAGAGCAGAGAGTAGAGGTGCTAATAGATGTACAAAACTTGTACTATTCAGCAAAAAATCTCTATCACTCAAAAGTTAATTTTCAGGAAGTTTTAAAACAAGCAGTGGCAGGCAGAAAGTTTATTAGAGCTTTTGGGTACGTTGTGCGCACAAAAACTGGCGAAGAAGCGCCATTTTTTGATGCATTAAGTAAAATTGGAATTGAAACAAGAGTTAAAGATTTACAAGAATTTTATGGTGGAGCCAAAAAAGCCGACTGGGATGTAGGCATTGTAATTGATGCAATTAGAACAGCTCCGGGCGTTGATGTAATTGTGCTAGTTTCTGGCGATGGTGATTTTATTGCATTGGTAGAATATTTAAAAAATATGGGCAAGAGAGTAGAGGTGGTTGCCTTTGGCCGTTCAACCTCTGGAAAATTAAAAGAAACAGCAGATGAATTTATAGATTTAGATGAAGGATTAAGCAAATTCTTATTATCTAGCGATAACAGAACAAAAGAAAAAATTATTAAAAAATAAATAATCGCAGTAGAGAGAAGAGGTGTGCGGCTATATGAAAGCGTTGAAAATCAACTTTTTCACATATTCGTACAATCATCTCTCGTTGCAAAAATAAATGGCTACGAAAGATACGTTTGAGATAAAGGTTGGCGAAAAGCCAGTCATAATTGAAACTACAAATTGGACCGAGCAAGCATCGGGCTCTTGTTTAGTTTCTTGCGGAGAAACAAAAGTTTTAGTAACAGCAGTTCTATCCCCTTTCACAAGAGAGGGCATAGATTATTTTCCACTAACAGTTGAATATGAAGAAAGATTTTATGCTGCAGGAAAAATATTTGGTTCAAGATTTGTAAGAAGAGAAGGCCGAGCAACAGATGAAGCAGTTTTAACCGCCCGCATGATTGACCGAGCAATAAGGCCTTTGTTTCCAAAAGATTTTATGAAAGAAGTTCAAGTAATTGTTACTTGTTTATCTTGGGATGGCGAAAATGACCCAGATATTTTAGGAATGATTGGCGCTTCATTTGCATTAGCTACTTCACAAATTCCGTGGAATGGGCCCTTAGGAGCTATTAGAATTACTAAGAATAATGGCGAGTGGGTTTTTAATTCTAATTACGAACAAAGAAAAGATTGCGACATGGATTTAACTTTATCAGCCATAGAAAAAGATGGCGACATATTAGTTAACATGATTGAAATGGGAGCAAAAGAAATTTTAGAAAAAGATGTTTTAGAAGCCTATGAAGTTGCTAAAAAAGAATTGAAAAAAATTATTGATGCACAAATTTTAGCTGTCAAAAAAATTGGCAAAGAAAAAAATGTTTTTGAGCCAGCAGTTGAATTAGATATTGCTAATGAAATAAAAGAATGGCTGGGAGACAAATTAGAAAAAGCAATAACTAATGCTCCAAAAGGAGAAAAAAATCTTGGTGCTACTGAAATTTTAAAACAAGAATTAGTAAAATATTTATCAGAAAAATATCCTGAGGGAAGCCTGCCTGCCGGTAGGCAGGGAAAAGCCAGCCAAGTTTTGTCTTTTTTTGAAAAAGAAATTGAACGAATAATAATTAAAAATATCATTGATAAAAATTACAGACCAGATGGTAGAAAAGATGTTGATATAAGACCATTATCTTGCGAAGTAGCAGTTTTACCAAGAGCTCATGGAAGCGCAGTATTTTTTAGAGGATTAACAAGAGTGCTTTCAATTTTAACTTTAGGAGGGCCCGGTGACTCACAAATTTTAGAAGGAATGGAAATTATTGGTAAAAAAAGATTTATGCATCACTACAATTTTCCTCCATTTTCATCTGGAGAAACAGCTCCAATGAGAGGGCCAAAAAGAAGAGAAATTGGGCACGGTGCATTAGTTGAAAAAGCTTTATTGCCTGTTTTACCAGAAATAGAAAAATTTCCTTATACAATAAGAATTGTTTCTGAGGTGGTTTCTTCAAATGGGTCTACTTCTCAGGCTTCAACTTGTGCAGCTTGCATTGCTTTAATGGACGCAGGAGTACCAATAAAAGAACCTGTGGCAGGAATTTCTGTTGGATTGGCCAAAGATGAACAAACAGGAAAATATAAAGTGTTAACCGATATTCAGGGCCCAGAAGATCATTATGGAGATATGGACTTTAAAGTTGCAGGAACTCGCAACGGAATTACTGCAATTCAAATGGATATTAAAATAGACGGCATTGATAAAAAAATCATGGAAGAAGCTTTAAACAGAGCAAAAGATGCAAGATTTAAAATACTCGATATAATAAAAAAAGAAATATCCGAACCAAGAAAATCTTTATCGCCTTATGCTCCTAAAATTGCTACCCTAACAATAAATCCTTCAAAAATTGGGGAAGTTGTTGGACCAAAGGGCTCGGTTATAAATAAAATAATTGAAGCCTGCGGAGGAGTAGCAATTGACATAGAAGATTCTGGATTTGTTTCTGTAACAGGACAAAACCAAGAAGATGTTGATAAAGCTGTTGCCTGGATTAAAGGAATTGTTAGAGAAGTTCAAGTTGGAGAAACCTTTCAAGGAAAGGTTGTAAAAATTATGGACTTTGGTGCTTTTGTAGAATTGTTTCCTGGCACCGATGGCATGGTTCATATTTCAAAATTTGTAAAAGAAAGAATAAATAGCGTTACAGAGGTGGTGCATGAGGGGCAAATAATTCCAGTAAAAGTAATGTCTGTTGATGAGCTAGGCAGAATAAATTTGTCAGCAATTGACGCAGGGTTTCATCCAACTCCCAAGAACGAAAAGCACTAAAAAAAATACATAAAAAATTCCCTAACTAGTTAGGGAATTTTTTTATTATGCGTACCCCGCTCCCCTCTCCACTTTTAAATTTAATAAATAAGGTTTAAAATAAAGTATAGAAAAAAATTATGGTTACTAAAGACGAAGAAATACAAGCTAAAGAATTTTTAAAAAGGGCTGAAATTAGAACAATGAAAAAAGACTTAATGGCCCTTCGCGAAACTGATGCTCTAAAAGAAAGAGATAAAATTGTTAAGTTAAAAACGCTTGAAGAACAATTAACCGAAAAACAAAAAGCTAATGAACTAGCACAAGCAAAAACAGTTGCAGAAAAAATTGGAAGAGAAGAGGTGCTTACAAAAAATGAGGGCGAAGAAAGAATTGCAGAAAAAGATTTAAAAAATTATGCTGCCGAAGAAGAGCGCCAACAAATATTTTTGCTTGAATCACAACGGCTTGGTTTTGAAAAACAAGTTGACCAAATAGACCAACAAAAAGATCCTGCATTAAAATTAGAAAAAAATAAATTATTACTACAAAAACGCGAACAAGAAGCTAAATTAAATTCTGTTTTAGCAGAAGAAAAAAAGCTAGAAGATGAACAAAAGTTTATTGTAGATAAAGAAAAAACAACAACCGTTGATGCAGAAAGAAAGGGCTTAGAACAATCAAGGTGGGATTTAGAAGAAAAAATAAAAGATGTAGAAAAAAGAAGGTGGGCAGCAGAAACAGACATAAAAAATACCAACAGCAAGGTAGCAGAAATAGATAAATCTTCAGACCAACTTGTTATTGAAAAAAATGGTTTACGTGATAAAATATTAGGAACTGATAAATCATTAAGAGACATTTATTCTGCTGTAATGGCAAGAGAAGAAGAGCAAAGAAGAGGCTTAGCTGCAGAACAAATAGCAAAAAGAGAGGCTTTAGCTAAAATAAGATCTGTTGAAAAAGAACAAGTTCAACGACAACAATGGGGTCACTCAACAGTTACTTCTGGTGGGAGAGCTGGAATACCAATACCTGTACCTCAAAGAAAAAAAGTGATAAAATCATTTGAAGCTGAAGAAGAAGCAAGAAAACAATTTTTAAAAGATGTTGAGCAAGGAGCTCAATCAGGAAGTCCGCAACAAAAAAGTAATATTAATTAAACCAAAAAAATGAATAAAGAGTTAATTGATAAATTAAAAAAAACCCTAGAAGATCAAAAAGAATCTCTGCAAAAAGAATTAGAAAGTTTTGCTAAAAAAGATCCTAATGTAAAAGATAATTGGGATGCAAAATACCCAAACAGAGAAGACACCGACAAAGATGAAGACGCCGATGGTGTTGGAGAATATGAAAACAAAGTTGCACTAGAACGCAACTTAGAATCAAAATTAAAAGACGTAAATAGCGCCTTAGAAAAAATAGAAAATAACACTTATGGAATATGTGAAGGTTGTGGCAAAAAAATTGACGAAGAAAGACTACTCGCCTGCCCTGATGCAAAAACATGCTTGAAGTGCGGAGAATAACATCTAGCATGCAAATAAAAATCCGAGATAAATCTCGGATTTTTATTTGCTCAATATTTATTTATATGCCTGTATTTTGATTTTCTTGTGACTCAGTAAAGTTTCCATTTTCAAATTCAACCTCCTCACCCACTTGCGAAGACACACCTTTTTTTGGCACCTGCAATTGTTTTTGAAGATGGTTAATTTGAGATGATAACAATTGTTTTGTGTTTCTTGCATCGGTTATTATTTTTTCAATTAAACCTTGTAAGAACTTTTCTCTTTCTACTAATTCATTATCTTTGGCCTTATAATCAATAAGCAATGATTCATATTTCTTAATCCAGTCTTTTTTCTCAGCCCGGTCTTCTTTTAATATTTCTAAAAACTCTCGGTCAACGGTTATTTGATCGGGCGCATAAGCGGTGGGCTCGGCGCTTCTGCGATTTGGCTTAGGTTCTTCTGACCGCTTAAGCGGTTCTTCTAACTGACTAGATATTTCACTAGACTGTTCCGGTACCACCGCATAAGCGGTAGGCTCGGCGCTTAAGCGGTTTGGTTCAGGTTCATCTGACCGCTTAAGCGCTTCTTCAGACCGCTTAAGCGGTACCGCATAAGCGGTTTCTTTTGCTATAGCTTCTAACTCTTTAACCCAAAAATCTTCTTTTAAAAGAATAACATTCCCCACTCCTTTGTCATACCTTTCAGTTAAAACTCCCTCTAATTTTTGTGGGTCTACCAATCTATACTTTCTAATTCTTCTTCTAATCCTAACATCTGGAACTTCATATTTTTGAATAAATTCTTGTATTGTTAAAAATTCGTTATTATCCATTTTTTTTGTTTTATTTTTATACCGCTTAAGCGGTAGGGGTGACCGCTTAAGCGCTTTTAGGCACCGCTTAAGCGATACCGCTTAAGCGCTTTTAGGTACCGCTTAAGCGATACCGCTTAAGCGCTTTTAGGTACCGCTTAAGCGATACCGCTTAAGCGATTATTGATTAATTCTATCAACCAGATAAAGTGATGTCAACCTTAACAATAAAAAAGCCCCGCCAAGGCGGGGCTTTTTTATTTCTATTTATAATTAATTGTTGACCCTCTACTATATCCTGCCAAAGGATTTCTTACCCCCACAACTTGAAAGTGAACGTGACATCCCGTTGATCTACCAGCACCGGCCATACCCGGCTTGCCACCCATCAAACCAATATTTTGTCCTGTATAAACTTTTTCACCTGGCGAAACTAACACAGTCATTAAGTGTCCGTAATAGGTAACTGCTCCATTGCTATGTAAAATTGTAACATGGTTTCCCATACCAGAATTATATTTACCATTACCCACAGCTCTTTGAACAACTCCAGCGGCTGCAGCATAAATTGGAGTTCCACATTTATTGGCAACATCAACAGCATTAAAGTAGTGAAGTCCTTGAGTAATTCGTCCCTGTGTTGGAAAAATAAAGAAATTATTTGCTACAGGAATTCTAGTATTATTATTCTTTATTGGAGCTGCTTTCTTAGGCATTACTCCTTCTGGCACCACTAAAATATCTCCTATATAAACATCGTTTTGATTAGCCAAGTCATTATAGGCAATTATGTTTTCTGATTTAGATTTATATTGCGAAGCAATAGCTGAAATAGTATCTCCAGATTTTACAACGTGCAACACTCCATCTGTTGGCAAAATTACTAAACTATCTCCAACTTTAATTTTTGAAGAAGATGTTAAATCGTTTGCCCAGAGTAGGGTATCAAGAGATATTTTATGGGCTTGGGCAATAGATTTAAATGTATCACCTGTTTGAACTTCGTAATCAATTATGTCTTTACTCTCTTGATAATTACCTCCAAAAACATCTCCTAAAACTTTGCCCGAAACAATGCACGGCGTTGATACAGCACAAACTGTATTGTCTTGTATTATTTTTAAATCAGGAGTTTCTAGGGCAATCATATCTGATTGGCTAGAGAATAAACTATCTACAATTGCACCATTTGGGTTGTCAAAAGAATTTAAAAATATGCTACGGCTGTGGCCTAAATTGTCTGAAGCTTCGCAAGACATATAAATACCAATAAATATAAAAATAGCTATTAAACCGAAAAAAAACAAAGGATTCTTTGATGATCCTCTAAAACCAGCCCCTTTCTTTGAGTTCTTTGTGGAGGGCCAAACCTTCTTTATCCCTATTAATAATTTGTTAATTATTTTTAACAACTTGTTTCTAGCTTAGCATTTTCAAACAAGCTAGTCAAATAGTTATGCACAATTATTTGTCTGCTATTTTAAGAAAAAATATGTAAAAAAAGAGCGCCATATTTGTGAGATAGACGCATAACAGCAAGAAAGGATTTCACGGAATGTCCGTAGATTTGGCTATCGCTTGGGCGGGGTTTTGAGCCTTCCATGCGCCCGAATCAGTAGAGCTGTAGACATATCCGCCCATGACCGTCGCAGTCATACTGCGAAAGTCTACGGATGCGGACACGTCAGACCAATTCTGCTTGTCGGCAACCGGCTCCCAATCCACCCCGAAATTGCCAGAGGTGTAAAGCGAGCCTCCAGACTCTGCAGCCAAGAATCGACGACCATCGCCCGAACACTTAATGGCCACCCATTTCCGAACATTGTCGGTTAACCGTGGTTGCCACGTCTGCATAAAGTCAGTGGAGATGTAGATATATCCACCATTTACAGTGGCGCCCCAAAACTGGGCGTTATAATTGGTTGTTAGGTCCGTCCAATCGCGGGACTCGCCAACGGGCTTCCATGTCTGGCCCCCGTTGTAGGACGCATAAAGCCAACTATTGGAGGCTGCTACCCCCCGAAATTGACCACCAAAATCCATCTCGCCAGCCACCCAATTCGGGCCAGCAAACCCGGTCGTCTCCCAGCTATCCCCCCAATCATACGTCTGCCAGATGTATCCACCTGGATCAACGGCCATCAGAAGTTGGCCATCATCAGAAGTTGCTACGGACCTCCACCGGATTTTCAGGTCGCCCTCATAGGGCAAGTCGTATGCTTTCCAGGTCTGACCATAGTCAGCGGACCCATATAACTCTCCATCAAGGGTCCCTATAATCTGGTTTTGGCCATAATAGGACACGGCGACGCAGGAAGGTTTATCTATATCTACGGTCCGCCAAGTGCTCCCGCCATCGGCGGAGACATAAACTGGCGCGTTGCCAGCGATAAGCGTCCTATATTTTCCGTCACCAGACATGGAAGCACCGTTCCATGCAAGACTGGGACTGCCCACGGCAGGTGAGGGGGGATTGGGTGTGTTACCACCATCGCCACCACCACCATTGCCACCGCCAGGACCTCTGCTCCCATCTCCTCCACCAATGGGGCCGAAAGAATAAAATGGAACAGATTCCTTGGTCTTATGCCTGATTATGGGGCTCCAATTAGCATAAGCCGTTGGTGTCGTCGCAGGATTAGATGTTGTTGTGCGCGAACCAAAGTTGGTTCGTGCAATGCTCGCCTGCGGGGCAACAACCTCTGCTCGAGGAATATTCGTGCCAGCTCTCTTTAAACTGACTTGGCCTTCGTTGTGTCCACTGGATTTCAAATTCCAGGGCTTGTATTTGTTCGCGGTCAAGCCTTGACCCGACCTAAACAATTTCAACGACGGCCTTTCGGGCTCGCTGAGCCACACTACAAAAAAGATCGGCACTAGCAGTGCCAGTAGAGTAGCGCCCAGTTTCTTGAGCCCTATCTTCTGCAAAACCGCCGTCGCGGTAGAAATCTTCTCAAGGCTTTTTGTGTTCATGGCTGACTTTCTCCTTTCCAAAAAGTTTTCAATGCTAGAAGTGGTTGACAAAATGTCTTCCACGTTGCTTCTAGCGTGCTACTTCAATAATGCTATTTAAAGTGCATCTTGTCAAGGGTTTTTCACTTGCTTCTATATATATGATATAATACACAAATGAATTTAACTTCTCCAACCATAATAAAAGAACTTCTTTCAAAATATAAAACCCGGCCTTCAAAAGGATTGGGGCAAAATTTTTTAATAGATAAAAATGTTTTAAGAAAAATTATTGAAGCTTCAAATATAAAACCAACAGATATTATTTTAGAAGTGGGGCCGGGCATTGGCATACTAACTCAAGAATTAGCCAAACATGCAAAAAAAGTTATAGCAATTGAAAAAGATTTTACAATGTGCGAAGTTTTAAAAGAAACTTTGTCTGATCTTAAAAACATTCAAATTGAAAATTGTGATATTTTAAAATTTATTGAAAATTGGAAATTGAAAATTGAAAATTATAAGGTAGTTGCCAACATTCCATATTATTTAACTTCGCCATTAATTAGAAAATTTTTAGAAAACCCACCAGGTGGGGAACAGCCACAAGAAATAATTTTAATGATACAAAAAGAAGTTGCTCAAAGAATTTGTGCAAGCCCGCCAAAAATGAGTTTGCTAGCAGTGTCAGTGCAATTTTATGCAGAACCTAAAATTATAAGTTATGTTACAAAAAATTGTTTTTGGCCTGCACCCAAAATTGATTCTGCAATAATAAATATCAAGCCCAAAAATAATTTTAATAAAGAAATAGATGTTGATGCATTTTTCAAAGTTGTTAAAGCAGGTTTTTCGCAACCAAGAAAACAACTTGTGAATAACTTGACTACCTTAAAATATTTAGATGGTGTAAAATTAACAAAAGAAGAAATTTCTAATTGGCTTTCTAAAAATAATTTAAAATCTAATCAACGGGCCGAAAGCCTAACAATCAACGATTGGGAAAATCTAACAAACAGTTTTTTAACTTTAAAATAGAATCATGTTTCAACAATTCTCATTTCTAAAAAATAAATATTTATTTTTCACTCTTTTCTGTTTTATTATATTACTAGGAGCATTAATGCCCGTACACGTCTTAGCCGAATCAAATGACAGTGCTGGCTGGGGTAATACAGGAGATAGATCAAAAATAATAAATCTATTTACTTCTGCATCTCCTGATTCTTTCTCTCCCGAAGGTGGTTGGGATGCAACAACGTGGCCCAAATATTTAATTGGATATTTATTATTTTCAATCGTATGGCTAGCCTTCAAAATAGCTGCTTTAGCACAGTTGTTATTATCTTATGTATTGGGTGTAATTGTAAGCTTATCAATAACCAAAGATCCTAATTGGCTTCCAATATGGGGCAGCCTTAGAGATTTAGGAAATATGGTTATTGTATTGGGATTCGTAGTAGTAGGCATTGCTACATCTCTAAGATTTAAAGACTATGAAGCTAAAAAGATCTTGTTGCCTTTGATACTAGTTGCTATTCTAATCAACTTCTCCGGATTAGTTTGTGGATTAATTATAGATGCGTCTAATTTAGTAACTACTGGATTAATAGAGGGAAGTGAAGCTTCCATGATGCCATATAACGTCTTACAACAAATGATTCTCGTTAGCTCGTGCGTGCATACCACAGGACACGATGCGGGGCCCGATGCATATGTTGAAGTATCAACGTCAGTAAACACCCCCTCGTGTATTTCAACCGAAAATTATGATAAAGATCTTAAAATATTTATAGCAATATGTTGTTTATGGATGATTTTGTACTTAGCCATAGGTCTTACATTTTTATATATGGCAGTTTTACTTTTGGCAAGATATGCCATTTTAATAATGTTATTTATATTATCTCCTTTAGCTTTCACTTTCTGGGTTTTTCCAATTACTAAAAAATTGTGGCAAGAGTGGTGGAATCATTTTGTAAAATGGTGTTTTGTTGGAGTCTATGCATCGTTTACTCTCTACATAGCTACTACCATTATAACAAAAGTGCCCATCGTGGGAGGCACTGCAGACAACCTGAATAGTGACTTATGGCAACTAACTCTTGTATATTCTATTGCAATAGTATTTTTGATTGTTGGATTTAAAATGACCGTCAGCAAGGTTGGAGGAGCCGCTGTAACAGCTATTTTGGGACTAGCAACTGGTGGCGCGGCTTTGGCCGGTAGAGCAACCCTTGGTGCAACCAAACTTGCTGGAAGAGGAATCGGAGCCGGAGCCAGAGCATTAGATAATAAAGCTACTGGCGGAAAGGTTACTTCGGCGATAGGCAACATGGGTAGGAAGGTTGGTAGCAGTACCGGAAGATTTCTGGATGCTATGGCAGGAACTCCTGGTGCTAGAGCTGGAGGTGTAGCGAAAGAATTCTCAGCAGGCTCTGATAGAATTGGAGATATGGATTTAGCCAGCCAAGTTAAATTAGCTTCAGGCAAAGGAATGGGTGGCATGGCAAGAACAAAAGAAAGAGCTGAGGCAGTACAAGCCTTGGCAAAAAGCGGAAATCTTTGGAGAATTAGCGATGATATAAATGAACAATCAAGAGCCGTTAATTTTGCAGATAAATATATGCAAAGCAAAGGGATAGATGCCACTAAATTTAGAGGGGACGTTAGCAAGAATGCTCCTGTGCTAGAAGCATACAATCGTCCTATTGTAGAAAAAATTCAACAACAGCATCCAAATTGGAGCCCTGCTCCCGACGCAAGCTTGGGTGGATTAACTCGAGCTCAACATGAAGCGGTTGTACGTGCAGTAGCGAGAATGCCAGAAGACGGTTTAAATGCCAGCACGGCAAAATCAATGCATCATTCTGCTATAACAGCAGCGGGAGCTAGAATGAACGATAGAAAAAAACAAACATGGCAAAAAGCTTCTTATAATGATATGCGCCAAGAGGCGCTGGCTATGAATGCTGGGCCAGAACAAACCGCCTTGGCAGAAAGAGCAAGAGCAATGTTTGATTTATAAATATTAATTAATAATATAATGGTAAATAATCAACAAAAAATTATTATTTTTGAGAATCAAGGCTCTAAAAGCATATGGGCGATTATTTCAGAAGTTTTAAAAGATAATGGGATGGAAGAAACAGCCATTGATTTTTTCAAAAAAGTGGACGAGAAGAAAATACCATTTTCAAGCATAATATATAAATTATCTAGAAAACTTGCTCAAGAAGAAATTACAGAAGAAAATTTTGTTACATCAATCAAAGACCAATTAAAAATTGAGCAACAAGTTGCTGAAAAAATATTAAAAGATGTAAAAGAAAAAATTTTACCGCTGGCTAGAACGCTTGAAAAAGATGAACTAGTAAAAGATGAAACAATTAGCACTGTGCCACAGAGCCTAAAAACAATAAATAAAAATTTCTCACCGGCAACAGAAAAAAATAACATAAATATTTCTGGCTCAGAAATTTTGGCTAATGAGCCAATAGATTCTTTGCCAAAAAATGAAACTCAAAATATTGCAAACACAATTACTCCTGCGACCATTGAAACACCAACAAAAAGAATTAGAAAACCTTTACCTAAAAAACCTTTTGTACCAGAAACTCAACCAACACAACCTAGCAAGCCAGATTCTTATAGAGAACCTATAGAGTAAAAGCAGTAAACAACCCCACACCAATTTCGGGTGGGGTTTTTTATTTAAAAAAAGGGGCGAGCTTCGTGGTGTCGTGTAAAAAACGACACCATCGAAGCCCGCCTTTGGGTTATGTTCTGAGGTTACAGGCCGTCCAAATCGTCCGGCCCCAACTCTATCGCTGGCGGAGGCGAACCTCCACCAGGCTGATTGCGTCTGTCACCACGACGATTCCCCCCGTCTCCCCGAGCCAATGGCTGAAGAGCATTGCCGAGTTCGCGTGCCAACGTAACACCGGCTGCGAAGTTGGCCTCAATCGGTTGGCCACCGCTGGTGACATCAAACTTGGTGAATCCGCGACCAGCGAGCGCCTGCGATCGTAGTTGCTCAAGCGCCTGTTTATGTTGAGCATATTCACCACTTCTTTTCAGCTTGGCAACGAGTTTCTTCATCGCCACCGAATCCGACGAGTCAACTCCCGCGAGCCTTGCTTCTTCGGTAATCCATTCTTGCATGGCAAGCTGGACCGGGCCAAAAACCCGCGCCTTTTCGCCTTCAGCCAACAATTGCTGTTTGCTTTTGGCCTCCAAGGCTTCCTGATATCCGGGCTGGTATCCCACATCTTCAACGATGACAGAATTTTCCAGAATCCGAAGACCCCAGTCATTTTCCATCGTCGTGAAAACAGGAAGCGATCCCTGATTAACCAGGTCTTGCCAAAGCTGGGCGCCATTACCCCTGGCGGCTTGAGCACGCTCTTGTGAACCGCCACGAACCCATGCTCGCAACGTTGAATCCATCCGCCGTATAACCTGAGCGCTAACGTCGCGGGGTGCCACAAACAGCCATTTGTACAGGTTGACGATTCTCATGACGGAAACGAATTTCACGTCAAGTGGAACGCTCTCAGGAGCTGCCGTTTCTGCTTTAGAGATCATGGGTTCAGGAGCGACGTTTCCGACGCGGACATGAATGCCCGCACCAAACATGTCGGCACTTCCATTCTGCTGAGCGTATCGAACGGCCGAGACAAACGGCCATAGATAAATCACCCAGCCCCCAAAACGGCACATAAACCATGACCCCTGGCCATAGCCGTCGGGGTAATCTCCCTCGACAACGTTGCCGTTTTCATCGAAGCCATGCCCCCTGAAATTCATCCCTAGGTAGCAGAAGCTACCGAAGCTGAGAAAGGCAATGGCTGTGCCTTCTCGGATGATTGCCACCCTAATAATACGCAACGCCCAGAGGAGGAAGATTGTGAAAATCATCCACCAAAGGTGATCGCTCAGCCAATCGAACACTGAATATATCGCTTGCATTTTGGTTGTTGGTTGTTGGTTGTGGTTGGTTGGTTTTGAACAGTCACTTAACGGTTGGCGCGAGAACACCTCGCTCCACACAGGAATTACCCTGCGTTCATAATGAAAACCGTGTTTGACAATGTTCTTTCAGATACATTTATTATATCATATTATACGCACCTTGTCAATACGTACTCTAACGTGTGAATAACACTTGTATCTACTAATAATTATTATGGTATAATAAATGAAATCAGAAGCACGAAATCCGAAACTCAAAATAAATTCAAATTTTCTAAATTCGAAATATAAAATACGTTTCGAATTTCGATATTCGAATTTCGAATTTCTTTTGCTTCACAAAAGCTATGGAACAATATCCTATACCACAATTTATTGAAGCAGAAAGTAAAATTGCTTTTTTCATATCTTTTAAACAATTTTTCTACTTAGTAGGGGCGGGGCTTATTTGTTTTTTTCTATATTACATTTTGCCTCGTGCAATTTTTTATGTAGTCGCGTCTATAATTTTTATTGCTGCGGCAATATTAGCCTTTGCCACCATAAATGGAACTCCTATAATAAACATCATTTTAAATTCAATTGGTTTTTCTATGGGTGGCAAAAACTATACATGGAAGAAAAAAGAATCTCCCTATCCATTTAAACCAATTTCAAGAACTAAAATTAAAAAAATAGATGTGGGGCCAGTGTTACAAGCACAAACAAGCCAGCTAAAAAAAACTAAAACATTAATAGACTTAAAGACTAAATAATTTCTAATTAAAAATTAATATTATGGCAGAATCTGCAACACAAGCATTTTTAGAAGTGCAAGATATAAGAGAAGGAGTTTTGCTTTTAAAAAATAATTCTATTAGAGGAATTTTAATGACTTCTTCTATAAACTTTGCTTTAAAGTCTGAAGAAGAACAAACTGCTACAATATATGCCTTTCAAAGTTTTTTAAATTCATTAGACTTTTTTTGCCAAATTGTTATTCAATCAAGAAATATAAACATTACTCCATATTTAGATAGTTTAAAAGATTTAGAAAATAAACAAACAAACGAATTATTAAAAAAACAAACTATCTCATACAGAGAGTTTATAAAAGAAATGGTGGTGGGGGATGTAGTTATGACAAAAAGTTTTTATATAGTTATACCATATAATCTTATGGAAATTTTTGGGTTAAAGGGTGCCCAAAAAAAATTCAACTTTGGAGATGCCTCGGGCGGAGCAAACAACAAACCAATGGGTGATGATGATTTTGAAAGATGCAAAACACAACTTTGGCAAAGAATGGAATATGTATCTATGGGGCTAAGAAGATGTGGCCTAGAAGCTGTTCCATTAACTACGCCAGAACTCATAGAATTATTTTGGTCTATACACCATCCCGATCAAGCAGAGGTGGGGTATTATCCAGAAATATTACCCGAATTATTAAAATAATAATTTAAAATTATTGCCATGGATTTTTTTAATAATATTTTTGGAAAAAAAGAGGAAGACTTAACAGAACAAATTTTTAAAGAAGAAGCTTTTGATGTAAAAGATATTATAGCTCCTCCATATATTGGGGTTCTTCAAGACCATATAAAACTAGGCGAAAGACTTGCTAAATCTTTTTTCGTTTTTTCTTATCCTAGATATTTAAATACTGGTTGGTTTTCTCCTGTTATAGATTTAAATACTCCAATGGATATTTCATTTTTTATACATCCTGTTAGTAGTGAATTAATTTTAAAAAAATTAAGAAAAAAAGTTACAGAGGTTTCTTCAGAACTTTTAGAAAGAGAAGAAAAAGGTTTAATTAGAGACCCTTCTCTAGAAACAGCCTATAAAGATATTGAAGCGCTACGCGACAATTTAATGACTGCTCAAGAAAAAATGTTTAGGCTTGGTCTTTATATAACAATTTACGAAACCTCTGAAAAAGAATTACGAGAAACCGAGCTTACATTAAGATCAATTTTTGAATCTAGATTAATTTATATAAAACCTGCTTTGTTCAAGCAAAAAGAAGGTTTTATTTCTTGCAATCCTTATGGAATGGATTTATTAGATGTTCACACCCCCATGGACACAGCTCCCTTATCAACTTGTTTTCCATTTATTTGTTTTGACTTAAGCTCTAACGAAGGAATTTTATATGGCATAAACAGACATAATAATTCTTTAGTTTTATTTGATAGATTTAGTTTAGAAAATGCCAACATGGTAGTGTTTGCAAAATCTGGTTCTGGAAAATCTTTTGCTATTAAATTAGAAATTTTAAGATATTTAATGCAAGGCATAGACTGCATAATTGTTGACCCAGAAAATGAATATGAGTTTTTAGCCGATGCAGTTGGGGGAGCATTTTTAAAAATTTCTTTAACATCTGCAAACCATGTAAATCCTTTTGACTTGCCCGTGCCAGGGCCAGATGACAACCCACAAGATATTTTAAGATCTAACGTTATAAACTTGGTGGGACTTTTAAGAATTATGTTAGGAGGCTTAACCCCAGAAGAAGATAGTATTTTAGACGAAGCTCTAACAGAAACTTATGCAATAAGAGATATAACTGCCGAATCAGATCCAACAACATGGGCTAACAACACTCCATTAATGTCAGACTTTCAAGAAGTTTTACAAAGTATGACTGGAACAGAGTCTTTAGTAAAACGTATTGGAAAATTTACCAAAGGAACTTTTTCTGATTTCTTTAACCAACAATCTAATATTACTATGGATAAAAGTTTGGTTGTTTTTGGAATTAGAGATATGGAAGAGTCGCTAAGACCTATAGCCTTATATATTATTATGAGATATATTTGGAATACTGTAAGACAAAAATTAAAAAAAAGAATTTTAGTTATTGATGAGGCATGGTGGTTAATGCAGTCAGCTGATGGAGCATCTTTTCTTTTTGGGATAGTAAAAAGAGGAAGAAAATATTGGCTAGGCGTAACTACAATTACGCAAGATGTGGCCGACTTTATGAAATCAGATTATGGCAAAGCAATTGTTACCAACTCGTCTTTGCAACTTTTAATGAAGCAATCAACAGCTGACATTGATTCTGTTCAAAAAGTTTTTCAATTAACAGAACAAGAAAAATATTTATTACTAGAAGCCGCGGTGGGCGAGGGGTTGTTTTTTGCAGGCAAAAAACATGTATTTTTATCTGTAGTTGCAAGTCAAACAGAAAGTCAAATAATTACTACCAACCCTCAAGAAGTTTTAGCAAACAGACAAGCCAAAAAAGATTTAGAGTCAGCACAAAATTAAAATTTAAAAAATCCTATAATTATACAAGTGAAATTTTTTTATAAAAAACTTTTTTTCTTTTTTTGTATTGCGCTTATTTTCTTGTTTGGTGCAAATTTTGTTTTAGGCTTAGAAGCAAATTATCCAGAATTTTTTGGAAAATCTTTAGATGATGACTCTTCAATAGGCGACTTTGTTTGTTATTTTTTTAACGCTGGTCTATCTATTGCCATAACTTTATGTGCAATTATAATAGCTTTTGGGGGAATTTATTATTTAGTTTCTTATGGCCGAGGAAAGTTTACCAGCGAGGCCAAAGACTGGATTAAAGCAGGCATTTTGGGGCTTTTAATAATTGTCTGTTCATCTTTGGTTATATATACAATTAATCCCAATATAAGTTCTTGTAAAATTGGGATTTTAGAAGCCTTAAAATCAGTTGTATCTTTGGGCCAGGATTATAACTCATCTGAAGATACCTTAGTGCTCACATATGACGAAATCCCAATAGGAGTATTAACTGAAAATCTTTTGACTCGAGCAGGATTTTGCTCTACTTTTGATAGATTTGGAGACCCGCTTCCAGAAAGTTTGGCGCAATCAACTGGTGGTGGTGTTCAAGCTGATACCAGTGAAGTAATTACTAATGACAGAGTAGATTGTTTAAGAAGACAATGGGAGAGTGCTATAAAAAAAACTCAAGTTGTGGCATCTTTGTCCGATGAAATAGTTAAGTTAATGAATACTTGTGATTGCAGTATTAAAGATGCTAACGGTAAAAATAAATGTGAGCCAGTTTGCAACCCTCTAACTGGGTGCCAAACAACAGGGTCCTGCCCCAACGGTTCTTGCACCGGAAATTGCATAAATGGATTATGCCAACAAGCTAATAATTCAACTGACTGTTGCCCCACAGGAGTAAAAGAAAAAATTGAGCACGGCCCAATTTTTGTACCAGCCAGCATTTTTCATAGTACAGCAGAAAACTCTAATGCTGGGAGCACCGGAACAGGGAGCGACGAAGCTAGCACTTGTTTTTTCACTTGTAATGTAGACAAAGACTGCGGGAATCAAGAAGTTTGCGACCCTGCAACTCATCAATGTGGAAAAATTTATAAAGGATTAGATGAATTTAGATGTGATGAAGAAAACAAAAGCCCTCACGGTCGCGATCCAACGTTACCAAATGAGGGAAAAGACCAATGCCATACTATAAGAGATTTAGTTTCCGATGGAACATTCCATGCGGGAACAAGGGGTGGATATGATTTAAGCGAAAAAAAGTGGAAGCATTTAACTCTACTACAGCAAATGACTTGGTTTGAAGAAAATATTGATTTTTGGGGAAATGATATTTTTGGCATACAACACGATATAATTAATTTAAAACAAGCGAAAAATAAATTAAACTCTTGCTATAATCCTGTAAGTGCCATGGATATTGTAGCAAAATATCAAGTTTCAGAACAGAAAAAAACTGTTGTTCTCAAAGAGCCTACAAGAATTAAAGATTGGCAAAGTAATAAATTAATAGATTCTGGGCAATATTGCAAAGGTTTTAATTATAATAATTCTTCTTGTTTAGAGGTTTGCAATAATTCTTGTCCAGAAAGCGACAAAAATGCACTAGCAGCCCTGGCTCAATGTGCCGAAAATAGTAATTCTTCAAACTCAGAAAATGGCTCTTCAAGCGACGATGAAAGTGAAGATGAAAAGAATGAGCTACAAGAATGCGTTAAAAATGCAATGACCTCAAGGTCGTGTCCATATGGAGATGGTTATGGTAATTTTGAAGACTGCATAAGCTCTTGCCGAGACTCATGTCACGCATCTTGCGTTGCTCAGTTCTCGCCATGCACAGCGGAATTTGGTTTTTGTGCAAGTCAGTGCGCTAATAACGGACAATGTGTTTTAGATAATTTGGACAAATGTGTGCTTGACAAACGAGCCTCTCAAAATGCTGCTGATTGCGCTGAAGGCGTAACAGGTGATAGCAATATAAAATATTGCGTTGATAATTCTTTTTTATGCAAGGATGGCTCTCAGCAATATTCAGGTTATTATGATTGTATAAAGCCAGATAAACTATCCAAATGCTCGGATGAAGAAAATAATGATTGGGAAGCGTGCCAAGTTTTAGGAGGTACTGGCGGAGGGTGCGTATGGAATGTAGCCAGGTGTGACGGAACCCCTTGCGCTTATTTTAGCAAATTACAATGCGGAACAACCGAATTATCAACTTCGTGCGAATGGGATGATGAGGATGATGTTTGCTCGGGTAAATCTTGTCCTTCAGCAAATGCTCCAGAAGAATGCAATGCTATCCCTCAATGCGAATGGTTTGAGAATAAATGTAAAGAAAAGCCATGCACTTCTTTTTTAACAAAAGGGGTCTGTAATAGTCTTTCTCCTAGATGTTCATGGATAAAAGAGAGTTGCACTCAAGATTATTCAGCTTCATATTTATATGAAAACAAAGATATACAAAAATGTCTTGCCACTGATGACTCTAACTCTAATGCTAAATGCCAAGAAACATATCCAGAAACTTCAAAATGCCCAACAGCTTCCAACTGCCCATATTGCCCTTGTAACCAATTAGATGAAACATTTAAATTTACTATTCCTAATGGAAGCACAGCTGTTAGCTTAGTTTTTTGCACAGATGATAATGATTGTTTTGAAGATCAAGTATGTGAGAAGAGCTTTCTCTCAACTTCTGTAGATAATTCAAATACTTCTGTCTGTAAAAAGAAAGAAAACAAAATACTTTGCGACAAAAAAGCTGATTGTCACCCAGATCAAACCTGCGTAGAAACATGCTATTGCCCAGATAGCAAAATAGATAAAAAAAATCCTGATGTATGTTTAGTAGAGCGTGTTTGTAACAAAATCTGTATGCATACTGGGAAAAATGACAAATCTTGTAACGAAGATGCCGATTGTTCTGATGAAGAAGCAGTTTGTAGCCCACGCGGGTTTTGTATTAGCAATGCTGGCCAAGAGGGTTATTCTGTTGCACAGCCTCAAATTGTTGGATATCAAATGGTGGGCCCTCAATGTACTGAATATGCTTATAATGGCGACCCTTTAACATTTTATTGTCAAAAAGAATTTTGGAATGATCCTCAAAAAGAGCAAGGTAAACCTCCAACGCCCATAGGAAGTGAAAAAAATGTAGATTATAGTTTAAAATCAGAGATACCAGTAGGTCAAACAGTTGACGATGCTTTGGCTTGGGCTAATAAATTAGTTACTACAAGTACTTATTTGCATAGAGATGTCCAAAGAATTGTAGAAGATATGAGAATAATGGGTAAGGCTCAGAATAATAAAATTCTAGATAAAAAAAATGAGGAAATTGATAATCCTGCTAAAGATTACTGCAAATGTAATGCTAAATTAATAAATGGAGATCCTATTTGTACAGGAAACTGCAAGTATGCTGAAACTTTAATGCCAACATATGATGATCAGGGCACTTATTTGGGAGAAGAGTGGCAATGTAGCTGTAACTCAGAACCATGCAAGGGAAATCCTTGCCAACAAATGATAAATTATCATTCTCATCTTTGGAATGATTTTAAAAATTTTAAAAGAGAATACATAAATTATGATACTTGGATAATTTCTGAACCCAGAAGTGATATTTTAAAAGAATTAACTTATTCTAGACAACAAATAGATAGTTGTAATGTAAAATCAACTGATTATGGATTATCCAAAGCTAGATTACTGAGTTGCTCAAAAGCCGAAAGAGAACTAGTGCCACCAATAAATACTACCGAATATTTAAAAAAACAAGAATTATCTAACATTTTACACATTCCTTTAGAAACCGAAAGGCTTGAAAAACTTATAGATGAAAAAATAGAAGGAGTGTGTTATGGTCAAAAACTAGGGTTAATAACTGGTGTTGATATAATGGATAATTGGTTTTGTGTAACCCAGTGGGCTGATGACCGCGTTCCTAATAATAATCCAATATATAATATAGAAAATAATAATTTTTAATATTTTATAATATGTTAAAATTTTTACAAAAAAATAAAGCGTGTCTAATATTATTCTCTACTCTTTTTTTAGGATTTGCTAATTTAGCTTCAGCCCTAGAAGTCACCAATGGCCCCTGCTCTAATTCTGATAATTTAGGACAATGCGTAGTAAATATTTTTGATTGGGGAATTGGCATAGCTGCCATAATAGCCTCGGTGTCATTTGCTATTGGGGCTGTAACATTTATGTTATCTGGAGATAGTGGGGAGAGGTCCTCAAGCGGTAAAGACCGAATGAAAGGAGCAGTTTTAGGATTAGTACTGCTGGGCGCTTCTTTCCTTATTATGAAAACAATAAATCCTATCTTAGTTAATCCTGACATTGACTCATTAGATGAGGTAGAGCTAGAAACCCCTCCGCGCACCCCAGGTATATATTTTTATCCCGATGCATCTTGCGACAAAACATCTTTATATTATAGCAATACTAGTTTGGAAAACATTGGTGCCGAAGTTAATGGCATTGAAATTGTAAATGACCTAGGATATAAATATGGCGTTGTGCTACACAAGACTCCGGGACTTGGCGAGGGTGGAGATTGTCTTGAACCTATATTAGATGAGGGGTGTCACTCAACTGATAATTTTTATGGGGCTATTGATATCTTTTCAATAAATCCAAAACCTATCACGTCTGGTACTGGTGTAGAGTTTTATAGTGAAGCGCATGGATTGGATAAAGGCTCAAGGGGTGGCCACTATTTAATAAAAGCTGAAGATATGACGGGCGACGAGGGCACCCCTGGATTAAAAGACTTTGAATGGGATGGATCCATAAATGATATACAAAAACAAGAGTGCCCTGATTTTAAGACTTGTCCAGGATCTATGGACGTGAAGGGGAGCTTCTTTGTTGCTGTATATTCTGATTCCAAAGAAGGTGGTCTATATTGTCAAACTTTTACCGATAAAGTTGCGGAGTTTAATGCCGAACCAGTAGTACACGATGGCGACTCAGAAATAACTAAAGTTACTATTTTCCCTACTAATTAATTTTTGTGATATTTCTAATATATATATATGGAAAATTATAAAAAGAAACTATACAGATTAATTTTATTAATTATCTTTTTATTAGTTGGTTCTTTTTATTTCCCTATAAATAAAGTTTTTGCTCAATTAGAAGTTAAATATCCTGCCCTCCCCACAATAACTGGGGGGACTACTGAACCAGTAAGCGATTTACCAAGCTATGTAAAATATCTGTTTGTGGGAGGAGTATCTATAGGATTTTTAATTGCTTTGATATCTTTAGTAGTAGCGGGTGTATTATATTTTATATCTCCCATAAATGTTAGCGCAAAAAAAGAAGCTAAAGATAGGATAATGGGTTCTATTTTAGGGATACTTATCCTTTTATTGTCATATTTAATTATAACAACTATCAACCCACAACTTAATATTTTTACCATAAATAAATTAGAATCTGTTAAAACAGAATCGCCCAAAATTAAAAAAGAGCCAGGAGTTTATTTTTATAAAGAAAGCGGAGAAAGTAGGTGTGAGGGGAATACACCCGCTCACACAACAAATATTGGAAATTTTGGCGATTTAAAAAATCAAATTAATTCTGTAGATATTGTAAGAGACCCCACATCTGATGTTGCTTATATAGCTATTTTATATGAACATCCTAATTTTTGGGGAAATTGCCATTATATCAACCCAGATGGGGGATGTGAGTGGCAAAGGCCTTTATATTCATCTGCCTCTATACATAGATATGATTTTAAACCAGAGGGCGACGGAATATATTTTTTTCGCAAACCATGCTTCAACACCCAAGAGTACAAAAAAAATAACAACACTGATGACCCCGCAGTCGCGCCCACATATGATTATGACAAACCACTTGATGGAAAAGAATATACTGATATAGAAAAGGTAATTGAATATTGTAAAGAAAATAGTGGTGGTTGGTATCAAATTGAAAACTCTGAGGTTACAGGTAAAATTTATACAACCACATTAGATGACTTAAAATTTAAAGATGTTCCAGAAGGGGAAGAAGATTGCATCAAATATGATAAATATAACAGATGTACATCTACACAAGCACCATCACTTGGCGGGAAAAATATTTCTTCTATGATAATTGCTGGCGATTATTCAGTAGTTTTTTATAATAAAAAAGACCCAAATGAAGGTGGTCGGGATATAGGCAATATTGGATCGGCTGATTGGAGTGCTTGCCAAGAGTTTCCTTCTTCTTATGATATTGATAAATCTGGCACACGACAAATAAAATGGGAAATTGTTATGAATCACAACGGACTCATACTTCCTGATTCTGTGGCTGTTATTCCTATACGTCCATAATTTATCCTTATAAGCAAAAAGCCCCGCTATAGCGGGGCTTTTTAAATTAATTTAATTAGGTTTTATAACAATATGTCTTTCTAAGCCTTCCCCTCTACTTTCTGTTACAACATCTGTTCTTTTAGCAAGCTCTGCGTGCACTATTCTTCTCTCATACGAAGACATGGGGGAGAGCTCTCTCTCCTCTTTATTAAAAGAAACTTGATCTGCATAATCTTTAACTAAATATTTCAAATATTCTATTTTCTTTTTTTTATATCCATCTATGTCTAAATTAAGATAAAAATTTTGTTGGAATTTTTTATTTAAAACTGACCTTAATAAGCGTTGAAGTTCAAACAATGTTTGCCCCTGTTGTCCAATCAAAATTTGAGGTTCTTCTATTTTAATATCTAAATCAATAATATCTAAATCCTCTTTAACAGATTCTTGTATATTTATTTGTTTTTTTTCTGCTAAAGAAGCCCCTATGTTTATATCTAAAATAGCTATAGTCATTTTATCAAAAAATTCTATTACTGCCTCTTTAATTTTATCTATTTGATCTTGGTCTATCATATTATTGTTTTATTAACTCTTCTACTTTATTTTTCTTGAAAATAAAATACTGTTGAATTATAGAAAATAATCCACTAGCTATCCAATATAAGCCTAGTGCAGATGGCAACCCTATAAGTATTATTACTGTGAATATTGGAAAGAAATAAAGCATCTGTTTTTGCATTATTTGAGAAATATCAGCTTTTTTATCTTGGCCAGTTATGTTTATTTTGGTTTTGGGCATCAACATCTTTGTTTGAAAATATTGAACTGCACCGGCCAAAATAGCTAAAATTATATTTGGTTTTGATAAATTAACTATTTGTAAAAATAATGGATTTATTTGACCTGGGTTTAAAATAAAATTATATAAAACAGAAAGTTTTGCTTGGTTAAGACCATCCCAAAAAACTTGATAAAGGGCTATTAATATTGGCACCTGTATCAGCGCTAAAAATATCCCCGAAAAAGGATTTATTTTTTCTCTTTTATAAAGATCTAAAATTTCTTTGGCTTGTTTTTCTTTATCATTTTTATACTTGTCCTGTATCTCTTTCATTAAGGGTTGTAATTTTTGAAGAGCTTTCTGAGATTTAACAGCTTTTACCGAGATAGGGTAGAGTATAAGTCTTATAACTATGGTTAAAATTATTATTGCTATACCAAAATCATGTCCTGGAACAGAATTATATAACCAAACCAAGGAATTAAAAAGTGGCTGATATAGCACTACATAAAAAAAATTTACTACAGATTCAAACATTTTATTTTAAATATAATCCTGATTTAATAATAGTATTTTTCACCGCTTCTTCTAAAATGGGGAATTCTTTTTTTTCTATACCCCGCAAAGCTATAATAACCACGTCTTTCCCATTTTTAAGTTTTTCTACCTGGTTAGCGCTATTAATTTCTTTTTTTATTATCTCCGCCAACCTTCTTCTAATTTTGTTTCTAATAGTAGCCCTTTTAGAAACCTTACTGCTAATTATAAAACCAAATCTATTTATATCTAATTCGTTTTTTGTTATTTTAAAAATAAAGAGGTTATTTTTAAAGCTCTTTGAATTTTTAAAAATTGACTCAAAATCCTTTTTTTTTCTAATTCTATTGATTTTGGGCAACATTTTTAGACTATACGGTTATTTTAGCTCTTCCTTTTCTTCTTCTTTTCTGCATTACTTGTTTACCTGTTTTTGTTTTTTTCCTTCTCAAAAAACCGTGTGTATTGGCTCTTTTTTTCTTTTTTGGTTGATATGTTTTGCTCATTATTGTATATTTTTTTAGTTAATATATAATATAGCCAGTATATCTTAAAAGTATGTTTTTTACAAGATATTATCTGTTGCGATATTTTGCGATGTTCACAAAGTGAATGTTGTAAAATATCTATTGTGCGTCCATTTAAGATACATATAACACACGTTATCCACAGTTTAATAACATCTCTATTGTATTTAAGTCTATTTGACAAAGACTTAATAAAAAGGAAAAATATAACTATTAGAAATAATTCTTCAATTATGATTATGAACAATATAGAACTTTGGCAATCCGTCTTAGCACAGATGCAATTTCATATTTCGCGAGCTAATTTTGCAACATGGTTTCAAAATACCGAAATTATATCTAAAGAAAACGAGAAAATAATAATTTCAGTTCCTAATGCTTTTTCTAAAGAGTGGCTAAGCAATAAATATAATAAATTAATTTTAAAAACACTTCACGATATAGATGACTCTATAAGAGAGTTAGAATTTATTATAAAACCTCAACCAATAAAAAGCTCTCAACTTAAAACGCCTACTAATAGTGAAGAGCAAGAAGAGGTTCAATTAAAATTCGAGGAGTTTAAAATAAATAAAGAAACCAACCTTAACCCAAGATATACATTTAATAGTTTTGTAGTTGGGTCTTTTAATGAATTAGCTCATGCAGCTGCACTGGCTGTAGCTGACAGCCCTGGCCTTACATATAATCCTTTATTTATTTATGGCGGTACGGGATTGGGTAAAACCCATTTAATACAAGCTGTTGGAAATAAAATAAACGACGAATTAAAAAAGAAAAAAATAAAATATATTTCTTCTGAAAAATTTGTTTCTAGTATTGTTTCTGCCATAAGAACCAATACAATGGAAACATTTAAAGCCAGCTTAGCTCCTATAGATGTTTTGATTTTAGATGATATACAATTTATAGCTGGAAAAAATAAAAGCCAAGAAGAATTTTTCCATATTTTTAACTCTTTATATGAAAAAAATAAACAAATTATTCTTTCCTCAGATAGGCCACCAAATGCAATTGCAGAGCTAGAAGACCGCCTAAGATCTAGATTTGAAGGGGGAATGATAGCTGACGTTAGCTTACCAGACTATGAAACAAGACTTGTTATTCTAAAAACTAAACTCCAAGAAAAAAATATGGATCTTTCGGAGGAAATTTTAGATTATATAGCTGCAAATGTTAAAAAAAATATTCGCGAGCTAGAAGGAGCGCTAAATAAAATATTAGTGCATAGTAAAATAAATCCCGATTTAAATGTTGAAGTTGTAAAAAAATTACTCAGAGGATTTGTTTTTTCTCCATTTGATGTGGCTAATTATAAAAAAATTATAGAAACTGTTGCTAAGTTTTATAATTTAGAAGAAAAAAATCTATTTGATCCAACAAGGCGCAAAGAAATTGTAAAACCAAGACAAGTAGCCATGTTTTTATTAAGAAAAGAGTTAAAATATTCTTTTCCAGCTATAGCAAGAAAGTTTGGCGGCAAAGATCACACAACTGCAATATATGCATACAAAAAAATTCTACAAGAAAATGAAGAAAATAATAAATTAACCGAGGAATTAAATTTAATAAAACAGAGAATATATAGTGGATAACTGGTGTTAAAAAGTATAATAAATTTATAGATACAAAAGTTTAACTCTAATTTATATATATTAATCCATTAATTAATACACACCTTTTTCACAAAAATATTTTAGACTAAAAAATAATTATTTAAGACTATTTATTTTTTAAAAAAAGAGAAAATTAAAGACACTAATAACAATAAGTTTAATTAATATATAATTAAATTATTAATAATAAAATGAAAGTAGAAATATTAAAAGAAAATTTAAAAAATGGATTAAGCGTTGTTGAAAAAATTGTTGGTAAAAATTCTTCTTTACCAATTTTAGACAATGTTTTAATAGACACAGAAGACAATTTTTTAAGTTTAAGCTCAACAGATTTAGAAACTGCCGTAAAATTATGGATATTAACTAAAATAGTAAAAAAGGGTAAAGTGGTTATTCCAGCTAAATTTTTTTCAAATTTTGTTTCTTTATTACCTAATGAAAAAGTCACATTAGAAGAAAGTGGCCAGGGTTTAAAAATAGAGTGTAAAAGTTTTAAAAATCATATACAGGGATTTAATCCAGAAGAATTTCCCTTAATACCAGAATTCAAAAATGAAGAATTTTTGGAAGTAAATAATAATAAGTTTTGCCAAGGTTTAGCTCAAATAGTTGATATTGCTTCGCCTTCTCAATCTAGGCCAGAAATAGCAGGTATTTATTTTATTTTTTCAAAAAATTATATTAAAATTGTAGCCACAGATAGTTTTAGATTAGCTGAGAAAAATATAGTTTTAGAAGATTCAATTAAAAGAGATATATCTTTTATTCTTCCACAAAAACCAGCAAGAGAATTAATTAATATTTTAAGTGAAAAGGAGGGGAATATAAAAATGTATTTTTCTTCTAGTCAGGCAATGTTTGAACTTCCTATGAAAGATTCACCTCGTCCACAAATGCAAATTATTTCTAGACTAATAGAGGGCGAATACCCAAACTATGAAGAAATTATTCCCAAAAAATTTAAAACACACGTTGTTATCAAAAGAGATGAGTTTTTAAATCAAATTAAAGCAGCTTCTTTATTCTCTGGTAAAGTTAATGAAATAAAAATAAAAATAATTCCCCAAAATAAAGAAATAGAAATATCTGCTCAAGATGCAGATATAGGAGAAAGTAAATCTACTATATCTGCAAAAATTGAAGGAGAAGAAATGGAAGCGTCGTTCAATTATAAGTTTTTATCAGATGGATTGTTAAACATAAAAAGCTCAGAAGTAACATTTGATTTAAGTAAAGAAGATGGTCCTTGTATATTAAAACCAGTGGGAGATAATAGTTATATTTATGTTGTTATGCCCATTAAGTCTACACAAATTTAAAACAAAAAACACTCCCTATTTTGGGAGTGTTTTTTGTTTTATGATTCATCCATATTAATAGTTTCGTCTATTGGAGGAAGTGTTTCATCTACAGGGGGTAGTGTTTTAAATAGCCAATTATTTATGCCTGTTTGCCATAAATTATATTGTGGATCATTGTAGGGATTTTGAGGCGGGGAACCTAATGGGTCACTTTTATTAACATAATATAAAATAGTATTAGTGTCTCCTGCGGGTAATTGTCCTAGTAATGCAGAACTTCTATTTTTTATAGCATCTGGTGCAATAAAATTTTCAACAGGAAGTAATGAGATAGATTTTTTCATAACTTTATTCCATATGGGGCCAGCAACGCCCGCTCCACTGTCTCTCATTGGTTTATTATTGTTATTTCCAGTCCATACACCTATTGCAACAGAGGGGGTATATCCCATTGTCCATCCATCAACATATCTTTCAGTCGTTCCAGTTTTAGCTGCTACTTGATACCCCGGTATATGTAATTGAGAATTAGCTCCAAAAATAGAAATTCGGGCGTTGTTGTCAGATAATACGCTATTAATTTGGCGGGCTATTTGAGTATCTAAAACTTTTGTTGATTGTTGTTTATTTTCTTCTATAATATTTCCTTGTGCATCTGTTATTTTTAATATACTTACAGGAGGTATATAATTTCCTTCGGTTGCAAAAACTCCATAAGCAGATGTCATTTCTAATAAATTAACATCTCCTCCTCCTAAAACTAATGACAATCCGTAATCTTCAGTTTTTGTTAGAGTTGTTATGCCTAGGGCTTTAGCTGTTTTTAGTGTGTCTTTTACTCCAGCTAAATAAAGAACTTTTACTGCAGGAATGTTTAAAGAAGATCCAAGCGCTGTTCTAAGAGTTACAGGCCCTCTATTTCCTCCATCATAATCTTGGGGGTTATAACATTTACTGCCGTCTCGTCCTTTTTGACTGTCTCCACTTGGGTCGCAGGCAGGATTAAATTCAGTTTTAACATCCCATAATATAGTGCTAGGAGTATAACCTTTTTCAAAAGCAGTTATATATGCAAATGGCTTAAAAGAAGAGCCTGGTTGCCTATGACCCATTGTGGCTACATCATATTTGGGTTCAAAATAACAACTTCCTGGGCCTTTATCATCACATCCTTCGGGGTATGATGGAGCAAAGTAATCTTTAGACCCTATCAAAGCCAAAATTTGACCTGTTTTAGGGTCTAAAACTACCATAGCAGTATTATATGCTCCCTTGGCTATATTGTTGCTGTCAGCCTCTTTTATTACTTGTTCAGCATATTCTTGAATTTCCCAATTTAAAGATGTATAAACTCGTAAACCTTTTTCCTTTAAATAGTCGCCACCATATTTTTCATCTAAATATTTTTTAACATACAACACAAAATCAGGAGCTTTTATAGATTTTGAATTCTTAGCAAAAACCAGTTTTTCGTCTTTTGCTGTAAGCAATTGTTCATCATTAATATATCCTAATTTTTTCATTCTATCTAAAACTAAATCTTTTCTTTGTAATAGCTCGGCTTTATTAGGACCATAAGGAGAATAATAACTTGGTGCTGGTATCATTGCAGCTAGTGCCGCTGCTTCGGCTAAAGTTAGATCGTAAGCTGATTTATTAAAATGAGTTTGGCTGGCAGCCTCTGCTCCATAAGCATTTTCTCCAAAAGGTATTGCATTTAAATACCAATCAAAGATTTGGTCTTTAGAATATTTACCTTCAAGCTGTATGCTCAAAACAATTTCTTTGACTTTTCTGGATATACTTTTTTGGTTTGTAAGATATACAGACCTAATAAGTTGTTGAGTTAAAGTAGATCCGCCCTGTTTTTTTGATTGATGTGTTACATCAACCCATATAGCTCTTGCTATACCTTCTAAATCTATTGCTCCATGTTGATAAAATCTAGAATCTTCCGATGCTAAAACAGCTTGTTTTAAATTATTAGAAATTTTATCAAAAGAAACAATTTCTCTTTTTTCTTCGCCATAAATATCATAAAGTATAACCTTGCCAGTGCTGTCGTAAATTTTAGTTGATTGTATAAAAGGAGTTTCTGTAAATTTTTCTGGTTGGGGGAGATTCCAGGTGTAATAGATAAACAAAACAAAAAGAAGGCCACATCCTATAAGAAATAAAAAGCCCAGATATTTCCATAAGACTGGTAAAGATTTTTTATTAAAAATATTAAATTTTTTCATTTTTTATTAAAAATATTAAATTGAGATTTATGTATTATACATCTATTGGCTATTTTATAAAAGTGTTTATAGAAATAAAAACTCCACCTATTAAATAGGGGAGTGGAGTTTTTATTTAAAATTTTTATTCTTCTTCTGGCGTAGAAATCTCTTCGCCTTCCTCATCCTCTTCTTCGTCTTCATCTAAGTCTAAATCATCATCTGCATCATCGTCTTTTGATGAATCATCCGATGATCCATCATCCCAATTAGTATCTTCAAAGTCATCATCCTCACTTATTAATTTGCTTAAAAATTCCTCTTCCATTTTTTTATTTTTTAATATTATTTATTATTATATTTTATCTATTATATTTTTTCATGAATTATTGTCAAGTATATTTTCTCCACACACGCTAATAATTTTTTAACGCAGCGCAGATTGCCAAGCCTATAGCATCAAAAGCATCATCTTTTTTTCGATTATTCTTTGATAAATCAAAATTTTCTATATTAACAGTTTTTTTTATCATTTTCTGAACTTGTTTCTTTTCGGCTCTACCATATCCTGCAATAGCCATTTTCATTTGTAAAGGAGTAAATTCGCAAACACGTAATTTTTTTTCTGCTGCTGCTAATAAAATAACTCCTTTAGTTTGGCTTACAGGTATTATAGTTTTAAGATTTTTAAAAAAGAAAAGCCTTTCTATAGACATTACATTGGGGCGATATTTTTCTATTAACTTAGTTATTTCTTTATGTGTTTGTTTTAAGCCCTCGCCAGTTGTAGAAAATTTATCAGTTATTATGCATCCAAAGTCAATAACATCTAATGACCCAGAGGGTGCCCCGGCGGTGTTTTTTTTGATAATTGCATATCCTGTAATTACAGAGCCAGGGTCTACTCCGATGATTATCATAAGAGATTATGAGTTTTTAATGTTTGAGTAAATATCGTTTACCGCATCATTTTCATCTAAAGCTTCAAAAAGTTTTTCAGCTTGTTCTTTTTCTTTTTCAGACAACTCTACTTCTTCTTTGGCAACAAAATCTATAGAAGAAGATTCAATTTTGATTTGCTTTTCTTCTAAAGCTTTTTTTACAGTTTCTAAATCTTCTGGTTTTGTATAAATATCTAAATTATTCTCGCGTACAGAAACATCATCTGCACCCAGCTCTATGGCAAGTAGTTCCAATTCTTCCTTTGGTTTGTCTTCTATATTTATGGTTATAGATCCTTTTCTTTCAAACATCCATCTAACTGCGCCCTCTCCCGCCATTTTGCCATTGTTTTGATTTAAAATAGATTTTATTTCGCTTAAGGTTCTATTTGTATTATCAGAAATACCATTAATTATTAAAGCAATTCCTCCTGGGCCAAACCCCTCGTAAGAAACTTCTTCTAGTGCTTCGCCAGCTAATTCTCCAGTACCTTTTTTAATAGCCCTTTCAATATTTTCTTTAGGCATATTAACTTTTTTGGCCTGCTCTATTATAGCTTTAAGCTTTGAATTTTTTAAAGGATCTCCAGAACCTCCTCCATCTTTTACGGCAATAGTAATTAATCTTCCATATTTAGAGTATATTTTGCCTTTTTTAGCGTCGTTAGCCATTTTTGTGGCCATAACGGTTTTCGCATGACTATGTCCTGACATGTTTGTGTTTGAGAATTAGTCGTCAAATGTTGTTTCTTTTTTTCTTCCTAATCTCAATTTAATGAATAATGTAATTATTGCTAATATTATAGTTATTATTAAAACTATAAAAAATAAAAACCAAGGGCTTTTTATATTTTTATGTTGATCTGTTGCCAAGCTTTGGCTAATATCTGCTAACCCTATGGTTGCTAAGTCATTATTAGCAGAATTTTTTGTTTTTGACAAGGTTGTTGCGCCCGTGATAATGTTTTGAGCGCCAGGAGTTAGTGTTTTACTAAATGTCCAGCCATTATTTGTTTTATTATATGATTGGCCCGTAGAAGCTTTTGGATATGAAGCAGAGTCTACGATATTCCCATCAGGAGATAATAAATTTATACCATCAGTGTCATTATTTAACATTATTTTAGTCTCGGGTCTTTTAAAAACTAAAAAGCTGTTTGCCAAAATATTTGTATCTTTAGGAATAGTAAAAGTTTTTGGAGACCCTTGAGTGTCTTGAATTTGCCAACCTGATAAATCAACATTAAAATTATTAGAATTATATAACTCTATCCATTCATCGATGTCATCAGCACCTTTAGGGCTAGGTAAAAGTTCATTTATATATATACCGTCAGAGTATGTTGTTGGAGACGGGGTAGGAGTAGGAGCTTCTTCGGATATCGCTGTTTGAGTGTTTGCTTGGCTCGCTGCAGCCTCGGTGGAGGTGGCGCAACTAACACAGGCAAATCCCTGGTCTTTTATTTTTTGTAAAGTTGAATCACCAATTCCTTTAACTCTGTTTAAATCGTCAACTGAAGAAAATGGTCGCGCATCTATTATGGCCTGTGCTTTTACTGGGCCTATTCCCGCTAGTTCGTCTAACTGCGATAACGAGGCATTGTTTATATCTATACTTATAGCTAAAATGTCAGCCACTTGTAGGCAAAAAAATAATATAAAAAATAATAAAAGTGTATATTTTTTAAACATTATTGTATTTTACAATAAAAAGAGTATATTTAAAATCACCTAAGGTAATTATAAACAAAATATAACAATTATTAAACTAATAAATAATAATATGAGTAAAAAGCAATTACTGTTCGCAATAATATTTACTATTTTAGGGCTTTTAGCCTTTCAGATTTCTGTTAGTCAAATTATAGGGTCTGCTCAAAAATTCACTTTATTTGAATTGTTGGGGCCCATTGGTGGCATGTTTTTAGGTCCAATTTTAGGAGCGGCATCTGTTTTCTTTGTTAGAGCTTTTAATATATTATTTTTTAATCAACCGGTAGATTTTTTAACAGTTATAAGATTTTTGCCAATGATGGCCGCCGCTGTTTATTTTGGATTAAAAACGAAAAAAACAGCAATTATATTTCCAATATGTATTGCGTTGTTTTTATTAAATCCAATAGGCAGGCAGGCATGGATGTATTCAGCAATTTGGTTAATTCCTTTTGTAGCTACATTTTTTAAGAAAAAATTAATTTTAAATAGCTTGGGGGCTACTTTTACAGCGCATGCTATTGGTTCTGTTATTTTTCTTTATTCCTTTGGATTAACTCCAGCAATTTGGATTTCTCTAATTCCCGTTGTATTTATAGAAAGAGGATTTTTTACAATAGGAATTTGGTTTAGTTGTTTGGTATTTAATACTGCACTAGATAAACTTACAAATTTTAAATTTGCTTCGGCTTTAAAACCACTTGTTAAGCCAGAGCTACTTTTTAATGCTAGTAAAAGCAATTAAAACACGTCCATTAGTTCCTCCACAAGATAATTTGCTATCTGTTATAAAGCAAAGCTTTTTAAAATATAAACTAAAAGAAGGGTCTATAATAGTAATTACCTCTAAGGTGGTATCTATCTGGCGCGGAGATTGCATTAAGATAAGCCAGATAAAAGATAAAGATAGCCTGATAAAGAAAGAAGCTAACTTATATATTGCTAGAAAAAAGGTTTCAAAAGACTGTTCTGTAATGCTAACAATTAAAAACAATATTTTAATTCCAACGTCGGGCATAGATGAAAGCAATGCCAATGGGCATTATATTTTGTGGCCCAAAAATCCATTTGGCGATGCTAAAGAAATTTATAATTTTATAAAAAAAGAATTTAAATTAAAAAATTTTGGTGTAATAATTTCTGATAGTCATACTACTCCATTAAGAACAGGAATTATAGGAATTGGAATTGCTTATTATGGGTTTTATCCTTTAAGAGATTATAGAAACAAAAAAGATATTTTTGGCAGAAAATTAAAAATGTCTCAAACAAATATTGTTGATTCTTTGGCTGTTAGTGCGGTTTACGAAATGGGGGAGGGTGCCGAGCAAACTCCAATTGCCGTTATTGAAAGCCCCGGCAATATAAAATTTGAAACCAAGAGTTACAAAAAAGACACATTATTAATTAGTATTGATGAAGATATCTATTCGCCATTTTTAAAAAGTGTAAAATGGCAAACCCTTCGACGTGACTCAGGGCGTGCAGACAAAAAATAGCTTGACAGTAGCTACTAGGGGGGGGTAAACTAAAATAAAAATAATTAAATATAAAATATATGGTAAAATCAGAATTAAAAGAAAATCAAGAAATAAAAGGGAGTGAAACATATAAACAGCTCGACATAGAAGGTCGCCTTAAACTTCTTGCTGAGCCACCAGAAAATAGGGAGAATTTTCCTGCTATAGACCAACAAATCGAAAAATTTGATGAAGCGCATATGGATACGGTGACCAAGCCGCAGACTGAGAAATTTAGAAAAGCCGGTATGCCAGAAAAGGAGGTAGAACAGCAGCATGCTAATCATAAACAATGGCTAGCTGAGCAAAAAACTAATTTGGAAATGAATTTAACAAATTGTTTAACTAGAGCTCTAGAATTTATGGAAAATAATAGATTTTTGGCTAGACCTACAGATAAAACTATTGATCGCTTAACGGGTAGAGAAAATGCTCTTGGAGATCTTAACTCGGTTAAAGGAGCTGACGTTCTAGAACAAATTCAACAAGCGAGTGAAGGCTTGGTAATTGGAGATATTAGAAAGGGTCTAGAAGGGGGTGATATGCGTGCAGCAAAGATGGCTTTGATATATGCTATATCAGGTCTTGAAGTGAATATGCATAGGCTATATGGGATACGGGGCAAGAAAGAAGAAGAAAGTGCTGTAGCTGACATATCTGAAGCCAGGGATCCAGGACGATTTGAAGCTAAACGAGAAAGAAGCCACGATATGAACGAATTATCAGAAAGAGCGCGATATCTTTCTGCAATAAAGAAACAATATGAAGATTTACTTTTTTCTATATCGCAATTGACTGGAGATAAGAGGTCGTTTGATGATCATGCTAAGTTAACAAAAGAAATATCCCCAGATTATGAGGAAAGATCAAAAGAAGCAATTATTCAAATTATTGATGGCGCCAAGCCAAAGGGATAGTTGAAAAATAAAAAATCACTCAATTGAGTGATTTTTATTTAGTTAGAATAGGCCGCTTTGCTTGCGGAGATGGCCTAAGCCGAGGTGGTTGTAGGCAAGTGCAGTGGCCATTCGGCCTTTTGGGGTGCGTTCAAGTAAGCCACATTGCATTAAATAGGGTTCATAAATATCTAAAATTGTTTCTTCTTCTTCCATAGCAGCTGCTGCTAAAGATTGCAATCCAACTGGGCCTCCTCCAAATTTTTCTATTAAGGCTAATAAAATATTTCGGTCGCTTGGTTCTAGGCCCATTAAATCTACCTCTAAAGAATTAAGGGCATGTTCGGCAATTGCTTTTGTTATTATTTCAGCATTTTGAACTTGGGCAAAATCTCTTACTCTTTTTACAAGCCTGTTTGCGACTCTTGGGGTAAACCTTGAGCGCTCGGCAATTGCTGTTATGGCTTCGGGTTCCATTTTTATTTTTAAAAGTTTTCCAGATCTTTCAATTATTTTTTTAACATCTTCTATATTATAAAAATTAAGTTGAAAAGTGGCACCAAATCTGTTTCGTAGGGGAGCAGATAATAACCCAGGGCGAGTGGTGGCTCCAATTAAAGTAAACTTAGGCAATTTTAGCTCCATTGTACGGGCCATGGGCCCTTTGCCCAAAATTAAATTTAATTTATATTCTTCTAGTGCAGGATATAAATACTCTTCAATAGTTTTGTTAATTCTGTGTATCTCATCTAAAAACAAAACATCACCCTCTGACAAATTTGTTAAAATTGCAGCTAAATCTCCTGCTCTTTCTAGGGCAGGGCCAGAAGTAGATTTAATTTTTTTACCCATTTCGTTGGCCACTATATAGGCTAGGGTGGTTTTTCCTAAGCCTGAGTTTCCATAAAGCAATAAATGGTCTGGACTTTGACCTCTTTGTTTGGCTGCAGTAATAATTACTTGTATATTTTCTTTAATTTTATCTTGACCAACATAATCATGCCAAGAAGTCGGCCTTAAAGCCGAATCTAGAGTTTCATCCGTTGCCTCGCCAAAGCTTTTAGCGGAGGCGGGTTCTTTCCTGTTGTTGGTTGGTGTAGGGGTTGACATATGATACAAATAATGATATACTTGAAGATATTTAAGCTATGCGCAAAAAAGCGCTATTATTTCAACTAAAAGACTAAGCGGTTTTAGAGTTGGAGGTATTTATTTGGATTTACCTTAGCTTCGGATAATTCTGCTCCGGCTCAATTATTCCTCAGGCAAATCTTTGTTTATGTCCCAGACATAAGAACACCTCCAGCTCCAAGACCGCTTAATAGGTGGCTCCTTTACAACCAATCATGTCATGAAAAAGCCGATAATGTATCTAGCGATAACCACACTCTCTGCATTACAGCCCATTCGTTTTGTAGCCATAGCAATCTCTCTTGGTATAATCGGGGGTCTTGCACAATATATATGGTTACTTAAGACACACGGGGCAAAGAAGATTCAGCGAGATGATGATACTGACATAGATGTGAGCGTTAAAAGGCTCATTGTGTTGGAACTCTTTGCATTTGCATCAGCGATCACGGTGTTAACATATATTGGGGAGACGCCTTCCAATTGGGAAAGCTTTGTAAGGTCTACCCAATCTCTGTCCTTAACTTGGTTTTTCGGCACATTCGTTCTTGTGAGTGCCATACGTTTCTGGCATCCTGTAACTCATGACCTGCGGTCTCGGCGAGACTGTGCAAGCGACGAAGATTCTTCAGGCTCTTAGTAACTTATAGTGAATAGGGCTTCTTTTTTTGTAAAATTACTTTATTATTTTTGTTCGGGTGGGGGATTTTTGTTTGGATCTTTTCCTCCTTCATGGTGTGCTAAATATATTTCAGCCCTTATAATTAGTCCTTCAGCATATTTTTTGTATTCGGGGCCGATATATTCAAGAAGGGGCTTCAATTCATCAACAGTAGCTTTTAGAGCATCTTCTTGATTTTTATAGCCGTATGCACCACCCAAAAGAGGGTTATCTAAATTTATTTTTCCCTTTTCCACATTTTCCATAAATAAATAAAGTGAAGACAATGTTATTGATGCTTGTTGATGTTTATCTATTCCCTCATATTTATCTGGTTTGTCTTCTGATGGGCTTTCGCCTAGTTCTTTTTCCATAATTTAAAATTATTTTAATAAAATTTATTCAGATATTTTATTTTCATCTTCTTCAACAACTCTTAAAACTTCTTCCATAGTTGTTTTTCCTTCAACAACATCTATCAACCCAGATTGATACATCGTTACCATACCTTTTTTAATAGCCAACTCTCTAATAGAAGAAACTGGGGGATTGGTTAAAATAAATTTTTCCATTTCAGAATCAACTAAAAATGCTTCAAACAATCCTTGCCTGCCTTTATAGCCTGTAAAATTACAAGCTTCGCATCCATTTTCTTTAGCTTTAGCTATTTTAACAGCATCTAGGTCAGGGATTTTAATTGTTTTAGATAATGATTTTAATCCTTTTTTTATTTCTGCTAATTCTGTTGTGCTAGGCTCCACTAAGGTAGAGCACTTTTTGCATACTTTTCTAAGTAATCTTTGGGCAACAGCCATTTTTAAGCCTGATGCAATAGATGAAGCATCTACGCCAAGATCTACAAGCCTTGGAATGGTTCCAGCTGCGTCGTTGGTGTGTAATGTAGATAATACTAAGTGGCCGGTTAGGGCTGCTTGCAGGGCTATTTTAGAGGTTTCTAAATCTCTGATTTCACCAACTAAAATAACGTCTGGGTCTTGCCTTACAATAGATCTTAATCCATCAGAAAAATCATATCCTTTTTCTGGAGCCACTTGTGTTTGAGAAACTCCTTGTAAATGATACTCAATTGGATCTTCAATAGTAATAATTTTAATTTCTGGGTCTTGTATCTTTTTTAAAAAAGCATAAAGAGTAGTTGTTTTACCAGAGCCAGTGGGGCCAGTAACAATTATCATTCCATTGGGTTTTTCAATTTCTTTTTGGAAAGTTTTATAAAGGTCATCCCTTAAACCCAAATCATCTAAAGAAATTAAACTTTTTGGGTTTAAAATTCTCATAACTATAGATTCACCATATTCTGCTGGTAAGCTAGAAGTTCTAACCTCTATAAGTAAATTATCAACCTCAATTGTATATCTACCATCTTGAGGTTTGTCTTTAATATTTAGTTTTAATTTTGAAAGAAGCTTTAATCTAGAAATTAAGTGGCCATATGTGGCGTGGTCAAAGAAAATAACATCTTGTAATATGCCGTCCAATCTAACTCTTAATCTAGCTTCTTTTTCTTGTGGTTCAATGTGAATATCAGAAACATCAAGTATTATTGATCCATATAAAATAACATCTAATAAATCTGTAACACTGGCAACAAGATATTCTTCTATTTTTTTCTTAAATCCACCAATGTCTTTAACTTGGCTTTTGATTTCTTCAATAATTTTGGGCGAAATTGTTACTAGCCCAAGTAGCTTTTTATTATCTGCCATATAATTATAATTCGAATGTCATCCGAATAAATCCGAATGCCACGAATACGTATTCGAATCATTTGGATAATTCGTAGATTGGGATTATGTTTTTTTGTAAATATTATTTATTATTTCTTTTAGGTCGGCTCCTTTTTTCATTAATGCTGAGGCTAATGCAAAAACATCAGCAGTTACTTTATTTTTAAAATTGTCTGTATAGATAACCAGTCCCGTTAATAGGCATTTGCTAGATTCTAATTTTAATTCTTCAAATAAATTAACAATAATCTCTGAAAGAGACGTGCCTTCTATTAAATTAATTTTACCAAATTTTTGATTATCTTTCGAGTTATCAATGTTTAAGACCGGTGAATCAAGCAAAAATCCAAAAGAGTCTAATTTTTCAGCAAGCTCTTTTTGATAATCTTTAACCCCAACAGTAATAATTAAATCTGGTTTGGTTTCAGAAAAATAAAAAGCAATGTTCTCTTTTTTAATATTACCACCATCTAAAGTGAGATGTATTTTTAAAGCTTCATCATTTTTCTCATAATAAATTTGCGATATCTGCGCAACTTTATTTGGTATAGATATTACAAAGTTTTTTGGATAAGAAATAAAATCTAAAGAAGGAGACAAAAATTTTAAATTTTCAGGCAAATTGTCTATGAGCAAGTTTACATTTTTGCCTAAATCTTTTAAAGTATAAAAAAGAGCCAGCGTAGCAACAATTGCTTCAGGCTCTTGCGAAGTTATTAAATAAATATTTTTAGCTTCGGCTATTAAATTTTTTGCTTCTTGATTTTCCATAGGCTTGCCCGGTTAAATAATTTTGCTTCACAAAATTAAAATCTAAGAGATTTTATTTAACCGGGTGAATTAATATACCCTATAAAATTTTGATAAATAATGCAAGTGGATAAGAAATACACAACAACAAGTTTTAAACAAACACAAAAGCTTGGAAAAGATTTTGCCCTTCAGCTACATTCGGGGCAAGCCAAAAAAATACCACAAAAAACGGCTACGGTCTTAACATTGCACGGAGATTTAGGTGCAGGCAAGACTACATTTTTGCAGGGTTTTGCAAAAGGACTGGGTGTTAAAGAAAAAATATTAAGCCCAACATATGTAATTTTGAAACATTACAAAATTACAGAATATGGAATTAAGTATTTAGAAGCTAGAATAAATTCTAAATTCAAGATACAAGATACAAGATTCACAGAGCTATACCATTTTGATTGTTATAGACTAAAAAACGAAAAAGATGTTTTAGAATTAGGTTTTAAAGAAATAATTTCTAATCCTAAAAATATTGTAGCAATTGAATGGCCAGAAAGAATAAAAAAAGTTCTCCCAAAAAATATAATTAGAATAAATTTTAAAATGGTAGGGGAGAACAAGCGAGAAATTACAATAAAAACTAACCTTAAAATATCAGGTTAAACATTATTAACCTGCATCATAATCTACGCTATCGCGTGAAATATGATGTGGGTTATTTTTTTGGTTACATTGCTCATTTTTGCTATTTTAGTCGCGAGGCGCTTGACTTTCTGTTGGGGGGGTAAACTAAAAGAAAATAATATAATTAAATAAAATAAAATAATATGACAATAGGAGAAAAAAGAGAGCCACAAAGAGAAGAGAGCCCTAAGCCAGTAGAGTTTTGGATATCTGAGCGCGATGATCTGTCCGCCAGTATTGATAAAGTTTTTACCGCAGAAGAATACAAAGCCTTAAATGATGATGAGAAATATGACCCCGGTACTGTCTTCCGAAGGATTATTGTAGCAAGCGAAGAGGATAAAAAGAAGTATCTAGAGTTATTATCTGAACAGCTATCTCTTTCATGGGCTTCTAATCAAGGACCTGAAGAAATAACGAGCAATAAGCCAAAAATCGCCAGCTTAAAAGAACAGATGAGGACATTAGAAGAAAAAGCTATGGATGTTAAAGAGTAAAGAGGAATATGAAAAGACCTGCACTTGTTGTGGGTCTTTTTGTTTCTAAAATTTTAAGACCCGCCTGCATCCTTGCGGATTATGGCGAGGCACAGTAGAATAAAGAATGGAAAAAAATCAGAGGTTAATTATTATAGATTCTAATGCATTGTTGCACAGGTCGTTTCATGCTTTGCCACCGCTAAAAACAAAATCAGGGCAGGAGACTGGGGCTGTTTATGGATATTTGCTTACACTTTTTAAGGCACTAACTGATTTATGTCCCTCCGGGACATCTCCCGAAGGGAGAAAACCTCTCTATATTGTTGCTTGTTTTGATACAAAAGGGGCAACATTTCGCCACGAAATGTATAAAGATTATAAAGTGCAAAGGCCAGCAACTCCTAGTGGAATTGTTTCACAAATTCCTGTGGCAAAAGAAGTTGTTGAAGCCTTGGGCATTCCTATTTTTGCTAAAGAGGGGGTAGAGGCCGATGATTTAATTGCTACTATTTGCACAAAAAATTCAGAATTAGAAATTTTTATTGTTTCTGGAGATATGGATAATACTCAACTAGTTAATGAAAAGATAAAAGTTTATACTTTGGGCAAAGGGATAAAAGATACAATTATTTATGATATTAACAGGGTGCGAGAAAGGTTTGGAGTAGAGCCTTCGCAAATGGTAGATTTTAAAGCTTTAATGGGTGATGCTTCTGATAACATCCCAGGAGTTGAAGGTATTGGAAAAAAAACAGCAGCAGAAATAATACAAAAATATGGCAGTATAAAAAATCTTTATGAGGAGTTGGCCACAGACACAGCTGTTTTAAAACCAAAAGTAAAAGAAGCTTTAAAGCAAAACAAAGAATCTGCTTTAATGTCTCTTGAATTAGCACGAATGAAAGCAGATGTTGATATAGATTTTAAAATTGAAGATTGTAAATTTGGAAATTTTGACAAAAATAAAGTTGCGGAAGTTTTTAATAGTTTAGAATTTTATAGTCTCGTTGACCGCTTGTCACAGTTGGGCTATAATTAATTAATAAATTTAATAAATTGAATATTTTAAAATATGCAAAAAACTTCATTTAAGGTGGCGCTTCCGGTTATTTTAGCAGGTATGTTTTCAATAGTTGTTTTTTTAGCACTTAACCCAGAAGGATTAGAGCCTAGTTTTTATATAATTCTTTTTTTATTATCTATTTTTATATTTTTTTATGGTTTGCATATTGGGCAATCAGTGGCAATGCCTGTAAAAAAAATATTAAAAAGAGCAATTGATTTAAGTAAAGGAGATTTAAAAACTAGATTTTATTTAGAAACAAAAGATGAATTTGGTGAGCTAGCTCAAATTTTTAATAAAATAGCAGATGACTTAGAGCAAAGTAGAATGAATGCTGAAAATTCAGAAAAGTCGGTTGGCATAAAAGTAAAAGCAAAAACCCAAGACTTAGAAGAAACTATTAATGCCCTTGAGCAAAAAGTTAAAAATAGAACCGTAGAAATTGAAAAACTTATGCAAGAATCGGCTAGATTGCAAAATCAAATAAAGACCAAAGAAGTAGAAAACACAGATCTTTCTGGAGAAATAAGCAAAATTAAATCCAGTGTTCCTAGCCGTGCTCCTAAAAAAGAAATCGTTACAAATAGTGATGAAGTGATTAAATAAAAAATTTAAAAAATGCCAGAGCTACCCGAAGTAGAAACAACAGTGAAAGGTTTAAATGCAAAGGTCCTTAATAGGACCTTTGTTTCTGTTTGGTCTGATTGGAAAAAGTTAGTTAAAAAACCGAAAGATTTTTTGCAATTTGAAAAACAAATAAAAAATAAAAAAATTATAAAAATATGGCGTAGAGCCAAAAATATAATATTTGATTTGTCTGGAGGCCTCTCGCTTTTAGTGCATCAAAAAATGACGGGTCATATGTTGGTGGGCAAGTGGTCCCGCCACAGCGGGATCCCGCCCGAGGCGGGAAGCATATGGAAACCAATAAAAGAAGGTCCGCTTAATGATCCATATAATAGGTTTTTGCATTTGATATTTTTTCTTGATAATAAAGAAATGATAGCTCTTTCAGATGCTAGAAAATTTGCAAAAGTTGAGTTATGGGAAAAAAAAGAATTAGAAAGCGAACTTAAAAAAATAGGGCCTGAGCCCTTGGAAAAATCTTTTACTTTTGAAAAATTTAAAGAAAATTTGTTATGGCAAAACCCGCCTTCGCCAAGGCTACGGCAGGGCACAGTAAAGCAGATTTTAATGGTGCCAGAAGTGATAGCTGGCATTGGAAATATTTATGCATCAGAAATTTTATGGTGGGCAAAAGTTCATCCCCAAAAAAGTGTTGCAAAGCTAAATGAAAAAGAGTTAAGGTTAATTTATAAAGCTATAAAAAGCGTTTTACAAAAAGCAGTTAAATTGGGTGGAGAAAGTTTCTCTGATTATAGAAAGCCAGATGGAACCAAAGGAGATTTTGATACAGAAAGAAGAGTTTATAAAAGAGAGGGGCAAAAGTGTGGCAGGTGTAGCGTAAAAATTAAAAGAATTAAATTTGGCGGTAGAAGCACCTTTTTCTGCCCCAAATGCCAATCATGATTTATTTTATATACGGCGAAGATTCATACAGGTCAAAAAAGAAATTAGAAGAAATAGTTTTAAGTTACAAAGAAAAACATAAATCTGGGTTAAACTTAATTTATGTAGATACTCTTACCAACAGCTTTGGCGATTTTTATAACAGTTTGAAAATTAATTCCATGTTTGCTGAAAAAAAATTAATAGTTTTGAGAAATTTATTTTTAACTAAGAGCGAATCAGTTTCTGGTTGGCAAGAAGATTTTTTAGAGAATATAAAAAAAATAGAAGAATTAAAAGACATAGTTGTTGTGTATGAAAGTAGTTTGCCAGATAAAAGAACAAAACTTTTTAAAGCTTTACAAAAAAATACCAAGTGCCAGGAATTTAACTTATTAACAGATGTTAATTTAAAAAAATGGATAGCTAGTGAGTTTTTATTACAAAAAGTAAAAATAAATAATGATGCAGTTGATTTGCTTGCCAGCTATATTGGGAGTGATTTGTGGCGAATGGCAAATGAAATAAATAAATTATCAAACTACAAAAAAGGAACAATAGTATTAAAAGAAAATGTGGAACTATTAGTAAAGCCTAATATAGATAATGATATTTTTAAAACAATAGATGCCCTAGCTTCTAAAAATAAAAAATTAGCCCTTTCTCTTTTGCATAAGCACATGGATGGGGGAGACTTTCCTTTATATTTATTATCTATGATTGCATATCAGTTTAGAAATCTTTTGATAATAAAAGATTTATCCGCTCAAGGTGGACCAGCCTCGGGTTGGCAAAAAAAATCTGGTTTGCACCCCTTTGTTATTCAAAAAAGTAGTTATTTGTGTAGTCAATTTTCTATGGTTGAATTGAAAAAAATTTACCAAAAAATTTTTCAAATAGATTTAAATATAAAAACAGGAAAAATTGAAGCAGAAACAGCTATAGACTTATTAATTTCTGAAATCTAAAAACCGCCCTGTTGGGCGGCTTTTTTTATTGCTTTTTATCAATTAACTTTGTAAGTCTAGACTTTCTTCTAGAAGCATTATTTTTTTTGATAACGCCCACTTTAGCAGCTTTATCTAATGCTTTATAAATATCTGGTAAAAGCTTTTTAGCATCTGCAAGTTTCTTTTTAGAAACTAAACTCCGGGCCTCTTTTACTAGTGCTTTTATTTTGTCTTTATAGACAATATTGCGTTCTTTTCTTCTCGCAGTTTGTCTTATAGCTTTTTTAGCTGATTTTGTTATTGCCATATATTTTATTTAGTAGAGCAATAATAGCATATGATATTGATTTTTGCAAGGGACGCGTTATTTGTTATTCAATTTTTTTATTAAATCTCTTATCTCAGCTGCTCTTTCAAAATCTAAATTTTTTGCCGCTATTTTCATTTCTTTTTCTAAAAGTTTTTGGTCATGTATTGCAAAAAATTCTTCATTAATGCTTTCTTTATCTGAGTTTGCAGAAGAATCTTTAGAAAATTTCCAATCTCTTATGTTAGAAACAATTGTTGCAGGAGTTATATTATTTTTTTTATTATAATCTTCTTGTATTTTTCTTCTTCTGTTTATTTCTTTTATAGCATTTTTCATAGACAGAGTTTCTTTATCAGCATACAAAATAACTCGTCCATTTAAATGTCTAGCAGCCCTTCCCATAGTTTGTATTAATGTTGTTTCGTTTCTCAAAAATCCTTCTTTATCAGCATCCAAAATAGCCACTAAAGAAACTTCTGGTAAATCTATTCCTTCTCTTAGTAAATTAATTCCTACAAGTACATCATATTTGCCCTCTCTGAGATTTTTTAATATTTCGGGCCTCTCCATAGTTTTGATTTCAGAATGTAGGTATTGAGTTTTTATCCCTTTTTCGGTTAAATAATCAGAGATTTCTTCAGCCAGTTTTTTTGTTAAGGTAACAACAATTGTTCGATGTTTTTTATCTACTTGTTTTTTTATTTCTTCTATTAGGTCTTTAATTTGGTTTTCGGTTTTTTTTATTTCTATAGATGGCTCTAAAAGTCCGGTAGGTCTTATTATTTGCTCAATAATATGGCTATTAGCCTTTTGCTTTTCAAAAATAGCGGGGGTGGCCGATACATAAATTGTTTGTTTTTGTCTTTCTTCAAATTCTTTAAAATTTAAAGGTCTATTATCAATGGCCGAGGGCAATCTAAACCCAAAATCAATTAGGGTTTGTTTTCTAATTCTGTCTTGTACTGACATGGCCCTAATTTGAGAAATAGAAATATGTGACTCATCTATAAAAATTAATGACCCGCCAGGGGCCTGCTCTGAGCCTGCCTGCAGTGAGCTTGTCGAATCTGTCGAAGGGTTAAAATAGTTAAAGTAATCAACTAAAGAGAAAGGGGCTTGCCCGGGTTTTCTAAACTCCATATGGCTAGAATAATTTTCTATGCCCTGGCATCGGCCAGTTTCAGCCAACATTTCTAAATCGTAGTTTGTTCTTTGTTCTAATCTTTCTGCTTCTAAGTTTTTGCCTAATTTTTTAAGTTTTATTAGTTGGTTTTTTAATTCTGTTTTTATATTTTCAATTGCAATTTTAAATTTATCTTGAGGGGCTACCCAAAAAGTAGCGGGGAATAATGTAATTTTATCTCCCGATGATTGGTATTTTTTATCTAAACTTGGGGTGGACTCAGAAATTTTTTCTATTTTGTTTCCATTAAATTCAATGCGAAATATTTTTTCTCCTGTAACTATATATATTTCAACCATATCTCCTCTAACGCGAAAAGTGCCCGGCTTAAAATCAATATCATTTCTTTGATATTGCAAGCCTGTAAGTAAAATCAAAAAATCTTTTCTTGTAATTTTTTCATTTACTTTAATTTCTAAAGAAGTGCGTCCATAGTTTTCTGGAGAACCAATATTATAAATACAAGAGACCGAAGCAACTACTATAACATCTTTTCTTGCTATAACATCTTGAACAGCTGCATGGCGCAACCTATCTATTTCTTCATTAATTTTTGCGTCTTTTTCTATATATGTATCTGAATGCGGTATATATGCTTCTGGTTGATAATAGTCATAATAAGAAACAAAATAATGAACTGCATTGTTAGGAAAAAATTCTTTAAACTCTTGATATAGTTGAGCAGCCAAAGTTTTATTTGGAGAAATTATTAGGGTTGGTTTTTGTATTTTTTCAATAACATTTGCTAAAGTAAAAGTTTTTCCCGATCCCGTTACGCCCAAAAGCACCTGGTCTTTTATGCCAGATTCTAAATTATTGGTCAGTTGTTTTATAGCATTTGGCTGATCTCCTGTGGGTTTAAATTTTGATTTTAGTTTAAATTTCATATAGAATTACTTTAATACATATATGATAGCATTTTTAGAGGGAAAAATTATATTAAAAAAGGAGAAGTTTGTGATTGTTGAAGTGGCCGGCATTGGCTACAAGGTTTTTTTAAACCGCCAAGCCCTAATAACTTTACCCGCCTCCGCTCCAGAAGAGCTTCGGCAGGGCAAGCCAGAAATTAATTCTGTAAAACTCTTTATATACCATGAGACAAAAGAAGACAAGTCTGATTTGTATGGATTTCTTACTTATGAGGAATTTGAATTTTTTGAGATATTAATGGACATTAGAGGAGTGGGGCCAAGGTCAGCATTAGATATTTCAGCTTTAGGTTCTTTAGACAAAATAAAAGATAGAATTTTAAAACAAGACGAAAAAATATTTGAGGGCATTCCAGGAATTGGTTCAAAAAAGGCAATGACTATAATTTTAGAGCTTACAGGTAAAATAAACATACTCGGTCAGAAAAAAAGTTCTGGCGACGAAGCAGAAAGCGCTTTGGTTCAGCTTGGGTTTTCAAAGCAACAAGCCAAAGATGCTTTGAGTCGTGTGCCCGCCTCTATAAAAGATTCAGAAGAGCGCATAAAATTAGCTTTAAAAAATTTAGGCAAATAAGATGAAGAAAGGGGAAGATTTTATTGGAGTTACGGTTGTATATTTCTGTCATGATGGAGATGGAAATTTTTTGTTTAATAAAAGAAGTAAAAATTGCAGAGATGAAGTTGGAAACTGGGATTGTGGGGGAGGTGGGCTAGAATTTGAAGATACGGTTGAAGATACTTTAAAAAAAGAAATTAAAGAAGAATATTGTGTAGACATTTTAAATTATGAGTTTTTAGGTTATAGAGATGTGCATAGGAATAGAAATGGAATTAAGAATCATTGGATTGCTTTAGACTTCAAAGTTTTAGTTGATAGAAATAAAGTAAAAAATGGGGAACCTCATAAATTTGAAGAAATTGGTTGGTTTAAAATAGACAATTTGCCCTCGCCATTGCATTCTCAAATTCCCAATGCTATAAAACTTTATAAAGATAAATTATAAACAATGAGCGTTAAAGAAATAATTCACCCGATTAAATACCGCGAAGCGTTGATTTCGTTTTTAACGAAATCATTTAACCGGGTAAAAAAATTTATACCGAAATTTTTGATAAGAATTTATCATTATAAATTAGCTTTGTTGGGAGCTGTGGTTTTTGGTTTTCCTGGCCTTAATAAAAATATAAAAATAATAGGGGTAACAGGCACCAGTGGGAAATCAACTACAGTAGATTTTGTAACCAGAATTTTTGACGAGGCAAATGAAAAGGTGGCTTCGGTGTCTTCTATTAGATTTAAAGTTGCAAATAAAGAATGGGAGAATAAATATAAAATGACAATGCCTGGCCGTTTTGTAATTCAAAAACTATTGAGCCAGGCAAAAAAAGCAGGTTGTAAATATGTTGTTTTAGAGGTTACATCAGAGGGAATAAGACAATTTCGTCATAAATTTATAAATTTTGATTGTGTGGTTTTTACTAACTTAACACCCGAACATATTGAAAGTCATGGAGGGTTTGAAAATTATAAAAAAGAAAAATTAAAATTATTTAAAGAAAATAAAAATATACATATTATAAATATAGATGACAAAAATTCAAAAGAATTTTTGGATATTCCAGCTAAACAAAAAATTGAATTTTCTATCAAAGATGCAGAAAATATAAAGTTTGATTCCAACTTAATTAGTGGGTTTAATATTTATAATGCTTTATCTGCTATTTCTGTTGCAAGAGTTTATGGGATTAGTTTAGATGTTTGTAAAAAAGCTTTAGAAAAAATAAAAGTTATTCCAGGAAGAATGGAAGTGGTGTTAGAATTTCCTATTAAAGTTATTGTTGATTATGCGCATACCCCCGACCAACTTGAAGCAGTTTATAAAACATTTTCCGCCAAAGGCGGATCCGCCTTTGGCGGAAGCCTCGTTTGTGTTTTAGGTTCTTGTGGTGGGGGAAGAGACAAATGGAAAAGGCCTGTTTTAGGAGAAATAGCAAAAAAATATTGTAAAGAAATTATAATTACCAACGAAGACCCATATGACGAAGATCCACTTTCTATTATGAAAGAAATAGAAAGTGCCCTGTTGTATGACGGGGCTAATTCTAAGCACCATATGATTTTAGACAGGAAAGAAGCCATAGAAAAGGCAATAAAGCTTGCTAAACCTGGAGATGTGGTTATAATTACAGGAAAGGGGTCTGAACCTTGGATGTGTCTAGAAAATGGACGCAAAATACCATGGAACGATAAGCAAATAGCACAAGATGCTGTTAAAAAATTTTTTACCCCGTAAAATATTTAAAGATTATTAAAATCAATAACAATATGCCAGAGCAAGAACCAACAATTGAAAATGCACTAGAAACTAATGCAGAAGGAGTGTCTACTCCAGAAGGAGCTGTGGGCACTGCCATGTCAGCTCTTGAAAAAGAAGCTGGCGGAGACGAATTTATTTTATCAGAATCTTTAAAGGATTTTGTTGAATGGGTAAAATCTGGCTCAGATGTTTTAAAATCCAAAATAGGGACCGGCAAAGATGCGGGCAAGGCTCTTGTTGAACAATTTAAAAGAGAACATCCAGAGGCAACTGAAAATCTAGTTTTAGGGGGCAAGGTAATTGGGAAGACAGCAAAAGTTGGTTGGAATGTTGGAAGAATAGGATTATATGTTGCGTTTAAAATGTTGTGGCCTCTTTTAAAATTTGCTGGATTAGCACTCTCTAAAAAAGGAAAGGTTGGATGGAAAGACGGTTGGAAATTAGGTGGGCAAATGTTTGATTACAAAGCTAAAAAAGATAACAAATAATGGCACAAGATGATTTTTTAAAAAATTTAACTGATCAGCAAGAGAAATTAGGTTTAAGAATTTTTGATTTGATTTTAGGTAGAATTTTTAAAAAAGTATATGCTAGGTTAGATGAAGCAGGAAAAGACTATATGGGTAAAGTTTTTTTAGTTGGTGATGATAAACAAAAAAATGAGTTTGTAGAAAAATTTATTTCTGATTTTCAGAAGTTGTTTGAAGAAGAGGCTAAAAACATAGAAGCAGATATTAAAGAAAAAATAGAACAAGTAGTTTAGGTTGTCTTTTAGATAAGTTTATGATAAAGTTTAAGACACAAAAAGTGTCTTTTTTAAATAAATATTATTAATTTAAAAAAAATATATAATTATGAAAATACAAGACATATTTCAATTAGCAATAAAAATGGGCATAGACGCTGATTTTAGAGGCAGAGAAGGTGTAGAGAAATTATTAAAACGTAAAAAAGAGTTTTTTGATAATCTTTCACAAAAAGATAAAGAAGAGTTTGACCAAGAAGCTTTGACAAACCCCTATATGGACTCGGGAGTTTATAATATTTCAGAAGACAAAGAGGTCAAAAAAGTTTTAGTGGGCATTGATATTGAGCCAGCAGAAATATTGCTAGCCAAGCAGTTGGGCGATATTGATTTGGTTATTGCTCACCACCCAGAGGGTAAAGGGTTGGCACAATTGGCAGATGTTATGCATTTACAAGCAGATGTTTTAAGCCAATATGGAGTGCCAATTAATATTGCAGAATCTTTAATGAAAATTAGAATTTCTGAAGTAGCCAGAGGAGTTAATGCTATCAACCATCAAAGAACCATTGATACAGCTAGAATTTTAGGAATTAATTTTATGAATTCCCATACGCCATGTGATAATTTGGTTGCACGATACTTAAAAAATCTTATAGAAGAAAAAAAACCGGAAACTGTGGGAGAAATTACTTCTTTGTTAAAAGAATTACCAGAATATAAAGAAGCAATGAAAATTGGAGTGGGGCCTAAAATATTTGTAGGAAGCCCAGAAAATAGGGTTGGTAAAATTGCTGTTTCCGAAATTACAGGAGGCACAGAAGGCTCAATAAAAATGTATGAAAAAATGTCACAAGCTGGCATTGGCACAGTAATTGCAATGCACACCTCCGAAGAACACAGAAAAGAAGCTGAAGCAGCTCACCTTAACATTATAATTGCAGGCCACATGTCATCGGATTCTTTAGGAGTTAATTTGCTTATGGATGAATTAGAAAAACAAGGAATTGAAATTGTACCATGTTCAGGATTTACTAGATGTTCAAGAGTTCACCCAGTTAAATAAATTCTGGCTTAGCCAGAATTTAAAATCCGAAGGATTTTATTTAACCGGGGTAAATAAATAATTTTTTGAGGGGATATTTATACATTGACATTGAGTTTTTTTAGAATAAAATAGATAGTTATGAGGGGGTGCGAGATTCATCTCAAGGACATAATATTTTGTAACGAAAGAGGAACAAGTATATACCTAAATTCATTGTCCGAATTAGGCTCGAGAAAAATCCAATATCGTTGCAAATTATTTACCCCCTCCACAAAGTCCGCTCCGACGCACGTCGGAGCGGTTTTTGATTGTTATTTGGCTTGACATAATTTGAATTCTATTTTAAGCTGTACGTAGTCCTTTGAATCATGAACTAAGAAGAGAACAACATGAAAAAGATAAACAGCATTGCATTAGCCGTTGCATCGGCTTTGATTTTATGTGCCCAAGGCCAAGTCGAGGAGAAGGTAGAAATAGATCAAAAAGGCAATGTGAGAGTCGTCCCGATAGAACCGGTTTGGCGAGATCTGACTCCAGCCGAGCAGATAGCTCGCAGTCAACCGGGCATGCCTGTGCCCATTAATCTCGCGACCAGATGGGAGAGGAATTGGAAAGAGGACTTCTTCCATGCAATCGAGGTTGAACTCAGTTCCGAAGTGCTGATCTTTAGCGAGGACCAGATTAAGCCTATTAGCTCTGAAACACGAAAGGTCCAGAGAAAGAGTTTTTTGTGGAATATTCCACTGACGTTTTTGGCAATCAGTCTGCTGGCAACTAGCAATGCTTTACGTTGGAAGGGCATGCGCGTCTCCGCCGCTTTCTCCGTTCTCTTCGCTGCCATTAGCACCTTTATCAGTGCTTTCTTCGCTCTTAGCTCCCTTGCTATCGTAGTTGGCCTTTTGGGCGTTATTGTTGTTGTTCTGGTCACTATCTCTGCTTTCGTCGACGATGATGTGAAAAGTTATAGGATGTTGAGTATTTTTTCCTATATTCTGCTGTTGGCAAGGCTCTTTGTTCTCTGACATTTCTAGTTTGCCCCAAGGAATTTTCTTTGCGGGCTCTTTTTTTGCAAAAATATTTTTTTGATTGCTTTGAGAGCGTTTTTTTGATAGAGTAAAATATAGTAATTATTATTAATTTTTTAAAAATTATGCCTGCAAAAAAGAAAATAATAAAAAAAGTTTCTCGAAAAATTAAGTCAAAAATAAAGATTAAAATTAATGTTAAAAGCAAAGCCGAAGGAAAACCTGTTGGTAAAATAACTCATTATTTTTCTAATATAGATGTAGCGGTTATTAATTTGGTTAGCCCCTTAAAAGTAGGAGAAAAAATAAGAATAATAGGGGGTCAAGAAACTGATTTTGAGCAAAAAGTAGGGTCTATGCAAGTTGAGCATAAAGATGTAAAAGTTGGCAAAAAAGGAGAGTCTGTTGGAATAAAGATTGAAGAAAAAGTTCATGAAGGTTACAAAGTTTACAAAGTTTAAAATTTAAAATAATGATAGAAAATATAAAAGAAGAAATTGAAGATAAAATTATAGATTATATTAATTCTAGCGTAACTGGTAGATTGATAGTTTTTAAGCCCGATAAAAAGGGGATGGATGACTATTTAGTTGTAGAAAGAAGAGGAAAATATAAAGAAGATAAAATATATCTTGAAATTAATAGTTTAGTTTTGCCAGCCCAAAATAAAAATTTTATAAAAGATTTTTCGCAAGAAAAGTTTAAAGCAGACAAAAACTTTTATTTAATTTTTGCTTACTTTGACGAAGTTACACAAAAAATAAATGATTATATATGGATTATTCCATCATTAAAGTTTCAAGATATAGCGGAGGTTGTAAAACATTCCAACAACAAGAAGTCTCTAAGGTTTGAGTCTTCTTCTAATTTTAAAGATAAAAATAAATATTCTGAATTCTTAATAAACATAAAAGATTTAGGAGATATATTATTAGGGGCTTTAAAAGACAAAAAGCAAGCTAAATTTCAGGCAGTTGATTTTGATGGTAAAAGTTTGATAAATTTAGAAAATTTAAAAGAATTTTTATGTAATGCTCGTCAAAATACTTATGCAGCAAACTCATCGGGAATAGATAATCCAAGGCTTTTAGAATCTAAACAGCTAGAATTTCAAAAGGGGGAATATTTTTATAGGGATGTTTATTTTACTGGTAAAACAAAATTTATAGGCCAAGAAATTATTTATCAAGATTTAAAGCCTATTTGGGGTATGAATTATATAGGAAAAGCTATTGGCAAATTAGAAACAAATTTTTTAAAAGAATCTTTAATGGAGTTATCTGATAAATGTCGTCTTGGACAAGAATGTGAATATAATAAAAGAGAATATAAATATAAAGACAAGGGGGTTGGAGATGTTAGTGAATTTTCTGGTAAAGAGGAAATTCTCTTAAATGAAAAAAGTATTTATAAATTAGATTATCAGGGCGGTTTAATCTCATGAAGTTTATAGCAGATTTTCATATACACTCAAAATATTCTAGGGCAGTGTCTCCTTTAATGAATTTAGAAAATTTAGCTAAGTGGGCAGAAATAAAAGGAGTAAAAGTTTTAGGCACAGGTGATTTTACTCACCCTAAATGGCTTGGCGAAATAAAAAAACAACTAAGCCCCGCAGAGCGGGGTCTTTTTTCCCGCCACAGCGGGATCCCGCCAAAGACGGGAAAGCTTGGCAGTAAAACTCGTTTTATTCTTACAACTGAGATAAGTTGTATATATAAAAAACTAGGAAAAGTTAGAAAAATTCATATTATTGTTTTTGCTCCATCAATAGCCACGGTAGAAAAAATAAACTTAGCATTATCTAAAATTGGCAATTTACATTCAGACGGTAGGCCAATTTTGGGGCTAGATGCAAAAGAGTTAGTAAAGATTGTTTTAAATATAGATAAAAATTGTTTAATAGTGCCAGCTCATGCCTGGACACCATGGTTTTCTATTTTTGGCTCAAAGTCAGGATTTAATTCTTTAGAGGAGTGTTTTGAAGAATATACAAAATATATTTATGCAATTGAAACTGGGTTGTGTTCAAATCCTGCTATGAATTGGAGAATATCTAAACTAGATAAAATTACTTTAATTTCTAACAGTGATGCACACTCTCTTGCTAAAATTGGACGGGAAGCAAATGTTTTTGATACGGAGCTGAGTTATAAGGGGATTGTTGAGGCCATTAAGTTTCCAGAAAAAAAGTTTTTATATACTATAGAATTTTTTCCTGAAGAAGGTAAATATCATTATGATGGTCATCGTAATTGTGGTATAAGTTTAGCTCCTCAACAATCTAAAAAGAATAATAATATATGTCCTAAATGCAACAAACCCTTGATAATAGGGGTTTTAAATAGGGTAGAAGAATTGGCTGATAGGCCAGAAGGATTTTTGCCTAAAAAAGGAATTCCATTTAAAAGTTTAATTCCTTTAAATGAAATAATAGCTGAATCAATTGGCGTTTCAACAGCATCAAAAAAAGTTATAAAATATTATGATAATTTAATAAAAAATTTAGGACCAGAGTTAGAAATATTATTAGAATCAACAGAAAAAGATATAAAAGAAAAATCTTTACCAGAAATTGCCAAAGGGGTTATAAAAATGCGCAAGGGGCGCGTTTTTATTGAGCCAGGATATGACGGTGTTTATGGAAAAATTAATATTTTATTTAATAATGGTTGACATTTATAACGTGCTGGAATAATATAATACAATAAAAAGGTTAAATAAAAAGGTTAAATGCGATGGAAGATAAAATTTTTTATATAACTAGAGAAAAGTTGCAAGAGTTAAAAAAAGAACATGAACAGCTGGTGGAGTTTGAGCATAAAAAAGCTTTAAGTGAAGAAATGCCCAAAATTTTTGAATCGGAAGATTTGAATCCCGAATTTGTAAGTTTTCAAGAAGACATAGGTTTTTTAAGGTCTAGGATTGATGAACTAAGGCATATTTTAGATAATCATAAATTAATAAAAAATCCGGGGAAAAATTTTAAAGATACAGTTGGATTGGGGTCTAAAGTTAAAATAGACGTAAATGGTCAAAAAGATGAATTTACAATTGTGGGCACTCTTGAAGCAAATCCAGCTTTAGGAAAAATTAGTAATGAATCTCCAGTTGGTAAGGCTTTATTAGGTCATAAAATTGGAGACGAAATTGTTGTTTCTTCACCAGTAAAGACAACATATAAAATTAGAAACGTAAAATACGAATTAAGTTGATTTGTTTATTCTTAAAAGAGCGGGCATACAATGCCCGTTTTTGTTTAATTAAAAAATACGATATGTGGTAAAATATATAAATATGAGAAATCAAGAATTATCTAAAATATTTTTTACAATCGCAGATTATTTAGAAATTGATGGGGTAAGTTTTAAGCCATATGCTTACAGAAAAGTAGCAGTTGTTTTAGAAACCCTAGAAAAGGATGTTAGCGAAATATATAGAAATGGGGGAATTAAAGCACTTTGTGAAATTGCTGGGGTTGGCCAAGGGATAGCTATGGCCATAGAAGAGTATTTAAAAACAGGTAAAATAAAACATTTTGAAGATATAAAGAAAAAACTACCCTTAAAAGTAGATGAATTATTGAGAGTGGAAAGCTTAGGTCCTAAAAAAATAAAAATATTATATCAAAAATTAGGAATTAAAAATTTAAAAGATTTAGAAAAACTGGCTAAGGAACATAAAATAGCGCCCCTTTTTGGTTTTGGAGAAAAAACGGAAAAAAACATCTTGCAAGGTTTAGAATTCTTAAAACGAGATAAAGGAAGATTCTTAATACATGAAATATTACCCATTGCTAGAAATGTAATTGAAAAGTTAAGAAATTTAAAAGAAGTTGATGAAATTAGTTTAGCAGGTTCTGCGCGTAGAAGAAAAGAGACAATTGGAGATGTAGACATTTTAGTTGTTTCAAAAAAGCCTATTAAAGTAATGGATTATTTTGTAAAGTTAGATGGAGTTGAAAAAATATGGGCACAAGGCAAAACAAAATCATCTGTTAGAATGAGGGCTGGTTTTGATATGGACTTGAGAGTTTTGCCTAAAGCAAGCTATGGTTCAGCTTTACAATATTTTACTGGCTCAAAAGATCATAATATTGCTACAAGAAAAATTGCTATTGAAAAGGGTTTAAAATTATCAGAATATGGCGTTTTTAAGGGTAAAAAAAGAATTGCTGGTAGAACAGAAGAAGATATTTATAAAGCCATTGGTTTGCCATATATAGAGCCAGAGCTTCGTGAAAATGAAGGAGAAATACAAACAGCCCTAAACAACAAGTTGCCTAAAATTATTAGTTATAACGATATTAAGGGAGATTTGCATTGTCATTCAAATTGGAATGGGGGAAAAGACTCTATAGAAGAAATGGCAAGAACAGCAATGGCTTTGGGGTATGAGTATATAGGTATTTCTGATCACACAAAGTTTTTAAAAATTGAACATGGGTTAGATGAAAAACAATTATTAAAACAACACGAAGCTATTAAAAAACTTAATAAAAAGTTTAAAGACTTAGGTTATAAGCTTAGGGTTTTGCACGGATGTGAAGCTAATATTTTAAACGATGGATCAGTTGATATTAAAGATGAAGTTTTAGAAAAATTAGATTATGTTATTGCGGGTGTGCATTCGACTTTAAAAATGGATAAAACAGAAATGACAACTAGAATTGAAAAAGCTATGAGAAATAAAAATATAGATATATTGGCTCATCCAACGGGAAGAATTGTTGGCCAAAGAGACGAATATAATGTAGATTTTGATAAAATATTAAAAATAGCCAAAGAAACCGGCACTATTTTAGAAATTAATTCTTCTTCTAGATTAGATTTAAGAGATTTTTATATTAGAAGAGCTAAAGTAGGGGGAGTAAAAATGATAATAAATACAGATAGTCATAAAAAAGAGCAGTTAAAACTAATGGAATATGGAATAAGTCAGGCAAGAAGAGGCTGGGCAGAGAAAGGAGATATAATTAATACGCAGTCACTTGTAGGTTTGCTTAAATATTTTAAATAAATCTGATATAATAATAAATTATGCCAAAAGAAAAATCAGCAGGAGCCATAATATATAGAGTTGAAAATAATATTACTTATTATTTGCTTTTACATTATGGGCCTGGTCATTGGGGCTTTGCCAAGGGGCACATTGAAGGTAGTGAAACCGAAGAACAAACAACAATAAGGGAAGTTAAAGAAGAAACAGGCATTGATGACCTTAAAATAATTCCTGGGTTTAAAAAAATAGAAAAATATTTTTTTAGACAATACATAGACAATGTTTCACAAAAGGATAGAAAAAAAGGAAAGACTCCATGGGTTTTTAAATTAGTCACATTTTTTTTGGCAGAAACAAAAACAAAAGAAGTAAAAATTTCTCACGAGCATAAAAATTTTATTTGGTTGCCGATTAATGAGGCTATTAAAAAAACAACTTTTAAAAATTCAAAAAAACTTTTAAAAGAAGCACACGATTATTTAATTGAAATTGGCGTTGTCAAAAGTTTGTAAATTATTATAATGTTTTTAAATAAAATGGGCGCTACGGCGTCTTTTTACTTATATTTAATTTTATGGTAACAAGAAGGTGTCAACAGCTCATTAACATTATGAACACTAAGCCAACGCTTTATAATCTTCTTAGAAGTAGAAACCAGCAAGGATTTGTTCTTGCAGTGGGTTATTATTTGGAGCTTGTCCATGATTCTGCAGGAATGTTGCCCATCGTTGAAAGTGACTCTGGGCAAATGGTTATAGCAACAGATATAAATTTGCTGAAACGAGTGTGTCGCACATTGCCACCCAGGAAGTTCAAGTTGGGGATTCAGCTTGTTTATATCAATTCCAAAACAGGAAGGGCATATTCTATACTGGGGTATGATAAAAGGGCTCTGATAAGAGCAACCCCGTTCCAAAGTCTTACGGACTCACGCTTCAGAAAGCTTAGTAAGAAACGCGGGGCTTTCAAGTGGTGCTCACAATGGCCAAGTGGCCTCGTCGAAGAGATTAGCATAAAGGATTTTCAAACAGCCATTAATTTTTTGCCTCAACAATAGTTGATTGTTTGGGGCCTTTTTTTGTAATAAAAAACCGGCCGAGTTGGCCGGTTTTTTTATTTTGTTTTTACAGCTTCTACTATTTTTATAAATACTTCTGGGTGTTGGTTGGCTAATTCTGACAAAACTTTTCTATCTATTTCTATTTTATGTTTTTTTAATGCGTTAATAAATTTACTATATGTTATGCCATTTTCTCTGGCCAATGCATTAATTTGTAAATTCCATAAACCTCTAAAAGTTCTCTTTTTTACTTTTCTATCTCTATATGCATAAGTCCAAGCATGCCTTAATGCATCTTTTGCTAATTTAAATTTTGATTTTCTTCCGTACGAAAAACCTTTCGCATGTTTCATTAAATGCTTTCTGTGCTTGCGGGCTTGTACGGCTCTTTTTATTCTTGACATGATTCTTATTTAGTTAAATATTTTTTAAGATGTTGTGCTTCAACCTTTGAAAGGGGAATCCATTTTCTGCCCTTTCTTTTTTGTTCACCAGTTCTTTTAGATCTATAGTGGTTTTGACCAACTGCTCTTCTTAAAATCTTACCATTCTTGGTGATTTTAAATCTTTTTACTAAAGCTTTTTTTGTTTTATTCATTTTTCTATTACTGTTTAGAGACTATCATAGTGAATCCTCTTGGTTCACGCTTCAACTCCCTCTCAGTTTTAATTGGTATTAATGAATTTAAATTTTCTAAAAATAATTTTACTTTATCAGTGGCAAATTGTCCCATTGCTTTTTCTCTTCCCCTTAAAGACATATTTATTTTTACTTTATCACCTTCTTCTAAAAATTTCTTTGCTTGTTTGGCCCTTGTTTCCATGTCGTGTGGAGAAATATTAAAAGTTAATCTTATTTCTTTTAACTCTCCACCTCTTGGTTTTGATATTTTCTTTTCTTTCTTTTGTTGCTGATAAAGATATTTTCCGTAATTGGCTATTCTGCAAACAGGTGGTTCAACTTTTTCGGTTACTTGAATTAAATCTAGCCCCTTTGACTTTGCTAAATCAATTGCAGAGAATATATTTATAACGCCAAGTTGCTCGCCTGTTTCAGAAATTACTCTAACCTCTTTAGCCCTTATGAAATTGTTGATTAATATTTTGTCCAATGTATTTTTATTAGTGGAGATGGCGGTTTTGAAACCGCGTCTGAAAAGTTTTTAAAAGCAATTCTACAAGTTTAGTTAGTTTTTATGTTCGAGCGTTAAATAAAGAACTAACAAAATTTTTAACGCCTTATCTCCTTAGTTTCAATAGTTTTTCGGAGAATCAAACTATCTATCCTGATAATATAACACCTTTATTCACCTATCAGGAGTGGATGATAAAGATGCCGCATTAAGCGTATGCTAACGCAGGTTGCTTATTAAATAAATTAGCAATTATGTTTTTTCCAAAATATTAGCGAGCTCTTGGAAAGCTCAACTTGCCTTACTTAAAAGAACTAGTCATCGAAACATTCATCCCCGCATTTACGGAAATTACTCCGATAATTCACGATTAACCTCCATGTCTGTATCTCGCTTCTTTATTTTCTCTTTTTTGTCGTATTTTTTCTTTCCACGAGCTAATCCGAATTCGAGTTTTATTCTACCACTCTTCTCGTAAACTTTCAAGGGTATAAGGGAAAAACCCTTAGTTTTGGTCTTTCCCATTAAATAATCTATCTCTTTTTTGTTTAAAAGTATTTTTTTAGATCTTTCATCATTATAGTCTGCTCCAGCATTATTGGGTTGGTAGGGGGGCACTTTTACGCCCACTAAAAATGGTTCGCCCCTACTAAAAGATACATAAGAGCCAGATAAATTGATATGTCCGGTTTTTATAGATTTTACCTCTTGGCCAAACAAAACCAGCCCAGCCTCAAATTTTTCTAGGATTTCATAATCAAACCCCGCCTTCTTATTTTCACTATAGATTTTCATTAGATTTACTTTATCACTCATTTTTAGGTATCGCAAGCTTTATTTTTTGGTGAAAATAATATAAACTAATAGAAAACATGAATAATAATACAATTATAATATCTTTGGGCGGGTCGTTGGTGGTTCCAAATGAAATAGATTTAAATTTTTTAAATAATTTTAAAAATTCGTTAGAGAAATATTTAAAAAACCACAAATTTCTAATCTTAGTAGGAGGTGGCAAAATAGCTAGAAATTATCAAAAAGCACTTTTAGAATTTGGAGCTACTGATAACAATAGAGATTGGATAGGAATTAATGTTACCAAATTAAATGCCGAGTTGGTAAAACAAGCATTTTTAAAAGACTGTTATGAAAAAGTTATTACTAACCCAAATAATAAAGCAAAGACTAATAAAAAAATTATAGTTGGTGCTGGTTGGAAGCCAGGTTGTTCAACAGATTACGATGCTGTTTTAATGGCAAAAACTTATAATATAAAAACCATAGTTAATTTAAGTAATATTGATTATGTTTATGACAAAAACCCTAGCCAATTTTCTGATGCTAAACCACTAGAAAGTATTGATTGGTCTAGTTTTTTAAAAATTGTAGGAGATAGGTGGAGTCCAGGATTAAATATGCCCTTTGACCCTAGAGCATCAAAGTTAGCCCAAAAATTGAAATTAAAAGTAGCGGTAATTAATGGAAAAAATTTAGATGAGTTAGAAAACTTTTTAAACAATAAGTCGTTTATTGGTACAACTATACAATGATAAAGGACGAGATTAAAAATTTAATAGAAAAGGCAATTAAAGATTTTACAAAAGAATTGGTTAGTTTTTCAGTTGAAATGCCTAGCGACAAAAATAATGGAGATTACTCTACTAACGTTGCATTAATTCTATCTAAAAAATTAGGAAAAAACCCAGCAGAAGTTGCAAATGAAATAAAAGAAAAAATTGGGGAGAATAAATTATTTTCAAAAATAGAAGTTGCTGGGCCAGGGTTTGTTAATTTTTTTGTTGCAGACAAAGTTTTTATTGATATTTTAAAAGATGTTGATAAAAATTATGGTAAAACCAAAAGCTTTGATCATAGTAAAAAAATTATTATTGACTACACAGACCCTAATCCATTTAAGGAGTTTCATATTGGGCACTTAATGAGCAATGCTATCGGAGAATCGCTATCTAGAATTTTTGAATTTCAGGGAGCAAAAATAAAAAGAGTTTGCTATCAAGGCGATGTTGGTTTGCACGTGGCAAGCGTTATAGCTGAAAAACTCTGGACGCAGAAAGATGACGAGATTGGCGTTTGGGTTGATGGGCTTTCAGGCACCGCTATCGCATATGTCGGAGGCGTTAAAAGAAGCAAAGAAGACTCAGAATTTACTGAATTTGTAAAAAAAGTTAATAAAAAAATTTACGATAGGACAGACCCAGAGGTTAATAAACTTTATGATTCAGGTAAAGAATTAAGCTTAAAACATTTTGATGAAATTTATAAAAAGCTCGGCACAAAATTCGATTGGCTGATATTTGAAAGTGAGACAGGACCGGTTGGCAAAAGAATTGTAGAGAAGGGTTTGAAGAATGAGATTTTTGAAAGAGGCGATAAGGGATCGATTATTTTTAAAGGAGAAGAATATGGATTGCACACACGAGTTTTTATAAACTCCGAAGGCTTGCCAACATACGAGGCAAAAGACTTAGGACTGGCCGAAATAAAATACAAAAAATATAAATATGATAAATCTGTTATTATAACAGGCAACGAAGTTAATGACTATTTTAAAGTTATGCTCTGTGCCATGGATAAAGTTTTACCAGATTTAGCTAAAAAAACAAAACACATTAGCCACGGCATGTTACGTTTGCCCGAAGGTAAAATGTCTTCTCGTACAGGAAAAGTTATTACAGGAGAGTCATTAATAGAACAAGTTCAAGAGTTAGTAAAAGAAAAAATTAAAGATAGAAATTTGTCTGAACAAGAAAGCAAAGAAATTATAGAGAGCGTAGCCATTGGAGCTATAAGATATTCTATATTAAAGCAATCTGCAGGAAGCGATATTATTTATGATTTTGATAAATCAATTTCTTTTGATGGCGATTCTGGACCATATTTACAATATGCATATACTCGAGCACAATCTGTGTTGCAAAAAGCGAAAGATGAAGGCGTAAAAACTAGTTTTAAGAAATTGCCAAGTGAAATTACACAACTAGAAAAAATGATAAGTTATTTCCCAGAAGCCATATTGCGAGCAGAGCAGAATTACGAGCCTCATTTTATAGCCTTATATCTTACAGAACTTGCTGGAATATTTAACAATTATTACTCAAAAAATAAGATTGTAGATGTGGCAGACGAGCTTTCGCCCTATAGGATTGCTTTAACAGAGGCCTTTTCTGTAGTTATGAAAAACGGCTTGTGGATGCTGGGAATAAAAACTTTAAAAAAAATGTGATGAAGTTAAATAATAAATATTATTTATTACGTCATGGGCAAGCAGTATCTAACGCAAAACATATTGTTTCTTGTTGGCCAGAAAAATTTAATAACCCTCTTACCAAAAAAGGTATTCAAAAAATTGAAAGTGTTGCTAAAAAATTTAAAAATAAAAAAATAGATTTGATTTTTGTTTCTCCGTTGTTTCGAACACAGCAAACGGCAGGGATAGTTGCTAAGGTTGTAAAAATAAAACCCAAAACAGATAAGAGGTTGCGAGAATTAGAATTTGGAATATTCAATGGAGGGCCCGTAAAAGATTTTATGGAATATTTTAAAAGTAAAAAAGAAAGAGTAAATAAACCAGCTCCAAAAGGGGAGAATTATAACCATATTTTAAAAAGAGTTTTAAGCTTTTTTAAGGAGATTAATAAAAAATATAAAAATAAAAATATTTTAATAGTAAGTCATCAAGCTCCTCTTTTACTTTTATTGGGTAAAATACATAAAAATTCCATATCTGAAAGTATGGATGGATTAATAAATATAACTGGCGAGAAGGAAATAGTGCCGGGGCAATTAATAGAATTAAACTAAAAATTGTATGTTGGAGAAAAGACACAAAGTTTTAGCTGCTAGTTATTTAGTCTTAATAAAAGATGGAAAAATTCTAATGTTGCGTAGATTCAACACTGGCTACAAAGATGGAAATTATAGTTTGCCTGCTGGTTGTGTTAATAAGGGAGAAACATTCACGCAATGTGTTATTAGAGAGGCTATGGAGGAAACAGGCATATTAATGGATCATAAAGCAGTAAAGGTTGCACATGTGATGCACAGGTACGACGAATCATTATTAGAAAATGAGACCGTTGATGTATTTTTTACAACAGATAAGTGGGATGGTGAAGCTACAAATAAAGAACCCGAAAAATGCGACGATTTGTCTTGGTTTGATTTAGAAAGTCTACCAGAGAACGCCCTTCCTCATGTTAAGCTGGCGTTAGAAAATATTAAAAATAAAGTAATTTACAGCGAAATTGGCTGGTAACAATAATGGCATATAATTATTCAGAGGAAGAAAAAAAGGTACTACAATTTTGGCAAGAGAATAAAATCTTTGAGAAGTCTTTAGAGCAGACAAAAAATAAAAAGCCTTTTGTATTTTATGATGGGCCTCCATTTGCTACGGGTGCTCCTCATTATGGGCATTTGTTACAAAGCGTAGTTAAAGATGCAATTCCTAGATATAAAACAATGAGGGGATTTTATGTTGCCCGTCAGTGGGGTTGGGATTGCCATGGTCTTCCTATAGAAAATATTGTTGAAAAAGAGCTTGGTACCAAATCTAAAAAAGAGATAGTGGCTATGGGAGTAAAAAAATTCAATGATCTTTGCAGAGATAGGATTTTTACTTTTATGCATGAATGGGAAACTATAATTCCGCGATTTGGCAGGTGGGTAGATATGAAAAACTCATACCGCACAATGGATTTTGAATATATGCAATCAGAATGGTGGGCATTTAAAGAATTATATAAAAAAGGCCTTATATATGAAGATTACAGGTCTATGCACATTTGCCCTAGGTGTGAAACTACACTGAGCCAAGGCGAAGTTGCTGAAGGGTATAAAAATGTTAAAGATTTGTCGGCTACGGTAAAGTTTAGGGTTAAGCCCAACTCCGCCAAGGCTTCGCTGGGCATGCCAGAAGAAATATTTCTTCTGGCATGGACAACAACTCCTTGGACTTTGTTTGGTAATGTTGCTTTAGCAATTGGTAAAAAAATAAAATATTTAGTTATAGAAAATAACGGGAACAATTATATTGTTGCAGAAGAAAGATTGGGAATTATTTTTAAAGATAAGGAATATAAAATAGTTAAAAATATTTTAGGAAAAGATTTAATTGGTTTAGAATATGAACCTCTTTTTGATTTTTATACTAAAGATGAAAATTTAAATAATTTAAAAAACGGTTGGAAGGTATATGCTGGAGATTTTGTAAATACAGAAGAGGGAACAGGCGTTGTTCATATAGCACCTGCATTTGGAGCAGATGATATGGCACTTGGTAGAAAAGAAAATTTACCATTTATTCAGCATGTAAAGATGGATGGAACTTTTAATAAAACAAATGGAGAATTTTCGGGCTTAGATTTAAAACCTCGGGCTAAAGATAAATCAGAAGAAATTCGCGAAGCAGATTTAAGAATAGTTCGTTATTTAGAAGAGAAGGGGCTATTGTTTGCTTTTGAAAAATATGAGCACTCATATCCTCATTGTTGGAGGTGTGATACAGCTTTATTAAATTATGCTACTGGTTCATGGTTTGTTGCAGTTGAAAAAATAAAATCAAAGTTACTAAAAACTGCGAAGAAAATAAATTGGTCACCAGAACATATTAAAGAGGGTAGGTTTGGGCAGTGGCTAGCTGGTGCAAGAGACTGGTCTATTTCGCGTCAGAGGTTTTGGGCCAACACAATTCCTGTATGGAGGTGCAATAAGTGTAAAAAAGAATTAGTTTTTGCTTCATCTAAAGAGCTTGAAAAAGTAAGCGGTGTAAAAGTTAATGATTTGCATAAAGATGTGGTTGATGAAGTAGTTTTTAATTGTAAATGTGGCGGCAAGTTTTTTCGGGTTCCTGATGTACTAGATACTTGGTTTGATTCTGGATCTGTTCCTTTCGCCACAAAAAGACCAATGCCAGCAGATTTTATTGGTGAAGCTCAAGATCAAACTAGGGCATGGTTTTATTATCAGCACGTATTGTCAGGTGCATTATTTAACAAAGAGGCATTTAAAAATTGTGTTGTAACAGGTATTGTATTAGCCGAAGATGGGAAAAAAATGTCTAAAAAATTAAAAAATTATCCTAATCCAACAGATGTTATAGAGAAATATGGAGCAGATGCAATGCGTTTTTACATGTTAAACTCGCCCGTAGTCCAGGCTGAAAATCTATCTTTTTCCGAAAAAGGCGTTGATGAAATAGCTAAAAAAAATATAAGCAGATTATATAATGTGTTATCATTTTATGAGTTATATGCAGATGGAACATTAGCTAATAATCAAAGTAAAAATATTCTTGATAAATGGATTATTTCTCGACTTAGAGAGTTAATAAAAATTTCAACTGAAGGCTATGAAACCTATCAACTTGATGTTGCAGTAAGACCAACTATTGATTTTATTGATGATTTTTCAACGTGGTATTTAAGAAGGTCGCGTACAAGATTTAAGGGCGGGGAGATGGGATGGGACGAGGTTTCTAAAAGACATGAAGACACGCAAGACGCTCTTGCCACTTTAAGATATGTTTTATACACGTTGGCAAAAGTTATAGCCCCATCAATGCCGTTTTTTGCAGAATATATTTTTCAGAAAACTAAAGAGGCTGGTGATTGTGAAAGTGTGCATTTATCATCTTGGCCTGATTCACCCAAAGAAGTATCGCCAGAAATTTTAACAGAAATGTTGGAAGTAAGAAATATAGTCAATTTAGCGTTGGGAGAAAGAATTTTAGCTGGAATAAAAGTTAAACAACCGTTAGCGAGGTTGAAAGTTAAAAGCTTAAAGTCAAAAGTTTTGGGAGAAGAATTATTGGGTTTAATAAAAGATGAAGTTAATGTTAAAGAAATTATCTTTTCCGCCCAAGGCGGACCAGCCTCGGGCTGGGAGGTGGAGTTAGACACACATATTACCCCAGAATTAAGAGAGGAGGGCTTACTTCGAGAGATAATAAGAGCAGTGCAAGCCGAAAGAAAAGAACAAAAATTAATGCCCCAAGATAAGATTTCTGTTGAATTAATTGTGCCCCAAAAAGAGAAAGATATTATAGAAAAAAATAAAGAGTTTTTGTTAAAAGAATTTAAAGCCATAGAAATTTCTACTCAGTTGGGCGATGAAATTATAATAAAAATAAGTTCTATTAAATGATGAATATAGATTTTGTATTTTTAAAAGATATTGATTTTACTAATCGCGATAATCTGTTATTTTTAGTTATAGCTTCGCTTTTAATTTTAATTGTTTTAGTGACTATAACTTTATTGATAGTAAAATTTGTAATTATAATAAGAAATTTAACTAGAAAAATTTTTGGGATTAAAAAAAATAAATCTCAACTTAATAAAAAGACGAATATAGACACTCAGGTTGTCAATGGCGAGGTTGCACAACAAAAAATTATGGGAGGAAATTTTATAGAAAATGCTTTAATAAATAATAAAAAATCTTCTGATGATAAAAATGATAAAATTAATGACGACCACGAATATAAAAAACCAACAGTTGATGTTAATTTCAAAATTGGAGAAAAAAAAGTTGAAGGCAAGATAGATCCAAGAGATTCTTATAAGGAAAAAGAAAGTAAAAGCATATCAGACAGTTTAAGTAAATTAACAAATGGAAAAAATATTAATAAAGATGCTCTAGGGTTAAAAGTTCCATCGAGGGTGGAAGAAAATGGAAAAGATTTGGTTGGGGGTTCTATAAATAATAAAAATAAAGATTATTCTATATTTGGAGATAAAAAAGAGATTTCTAGGGTAAAATTAAGACATAAGTTGAGGTATGATTCTAAAATATATGAAGCACAAAAAGAGGCTGGATTATATAATTTTGATAGAGCAACACGCGAAAAATTAGAAAAAGAAGTTTTTGATCCCGTTTATGGAAGAAATATTTCTAAAACAGATTTAAATTTAAGCATAAAAAAACTTGGTCGTAAAATGCTTGATACTAAAGATCCTGTTCAGCATGCAAAGATAAGAAAGGAAATAAAATTTTTCAAGAAAATTGGAGGAATAAAATGACGACTAAATATAAAACACAAGCAATTATTTTTGAAAAAAATAATATAAATGAGTTTGATAGAATTTTTTCTGTTTTTACTAATAGCTTTGGAAAACTAGATATTTTTGCTAAAGCAATAAGAAAAATTCCGTCTAAATTAAGAAGTGGAATTGATACCTTTTTTTTGTCAGAAATAGAGTTTGTACAAGGCAAAAGCAAAAAAACTTTAACAGATGCTGTTGCAATAGAAAGATTTAATAATATATTTAGTGATATAGAAAAACTTAAGGTAGCAACTAATATTAGAGAGGTATTGAATAAATTTATAAAAGGAGAAGAAAGAGACAGTATTTTATTTGATTTATTAATAGATTCTTTTTATAGGTTAAATAGTGACAATTTAAAGAGAGAGAAGTGTAATTTAGTGTATTATTATTTTTTGTGGAATACTTTATCTATTTTAGGTTATCATCCTGAAGTTAATAATTGCGCAGGTTGTCATGGAAAATTAATGCCAGATCAGGTTTATTTTTCTGGCAAAGATGGAGGGGTTATTTGTGCCGAATGCGTAAGAGTAAAGAAAAATTATCCTGAGCTATATAGAAAGATAAACTCTGATGTAGTAAAGATATTGAGAATTATCTTACTCAAAGATTGGCAAACATTGTTTAGATTAAAAATTGAATTATCAACCGAAAAATTATTACTAGAAATTTCAGAAGATATTATTAGTAAATTTTGCCCCAATAATTATTAAAAACAAAATAAAATGAAAAAAAATAATTTTATATATTTAATATCTTTAGTATTAAGCGCTTTATTTTTAAGATTTTATATGGGCACCTTTCTAGAAGAGAGTGTCGATGTTTGGTTAAAAATTGTAGCAATTATTGTAATAATTGGAGCCGGAGCATTTTTTGTTTTAAAAGGTATAGCAAAAATAATAGAAGAAACAACATCGGTTTTAAGTCATAGAACCAAAATAGCTAGTGGCCTTTTGCAATCTCTTGGCACAGCTTTTCCAGATATGGTTTTGGGTATTGTGTCTGCGGTGATAAGTTTAAGTTTGATAAAAGAAGATTATGGATTGGCAATAAACTTTGCTATTATAGCTGCATCAACCACGTTTGGCTCTAATATTTATAATATTGGGCATGCAGCATGGTGTGTTTTTAGACAAAATGTTTCTAATAGTAGAGAATCTTTAGTGGAAATGGTGCCTGGCATTAAAATGATGGGAAGAGTAACTCCAATGAAAGATCACAAAAGAAAACCATCGTTAAAAGAGATAGACTCCTCTTTAGATATTTTAAATGTTTTAACCGTTTTAACAGCATTTGTTGTTATAGCAATGGTAATTTTTGGTCAAGTTAAAAATCCACCAGCAAATATGTCGGGCGATCTTTATCAACTTATAAAGCCAGTTGGATTTGTTATTTTTTTCACATGTATTTTTATAATGTATTATTTTAGAAAAACCAGACGAGACGTTGCTTCTACAGAAGAAATTGAAAAAGAAGAAAAATATTTTGATAAAAAATCTACATTAACAATAATGTCATATTTAATAGTTTCAGGAGTAGCAATATTATTTGCAGCTGAAGCGATGATAAGAGCTGTAGAAGTTTTTTGCGATATTACTGGTACGCCATTTGTAATTGCTGGAGTTTTGGCAGGAGTTATAGGCTGTATAGGAGAAATGATTGTGGTTCACAATTTTACAGTAAATCCAAAAGGAAGAATTGGGGATGCCTTAGTTGGCGTTGCAATGGATAATATAGTTACTACTATGGGAGCTTCTATTGTTGCTATAATGGGAGGAATATTTTTAGGAGGCAACTCTTTAATCCTTATTTTTGTAATAATTTTGGCTTTAAACACTGTTTTAATATGGCAAATTTCAAAATTAAAAAATTATTTTTTAAAGTATAATTAATAGTTTAAATTTAAGCAAATGAATAAAAAAGTTATTTTTATTATATTTATAATTATTGTTTTAGGCATAGGAGCATTTTTATATTATAAAGGCGCAATATTTTCTAAAGAGGTTTTAAAGTTAGATATTTTAGGACCAGAAACAGCTCAAGTGGGAGAAGAGGTAGAATATACGGTGCAGTATAAAAATAACGGCAAATTTATTTTAGAAAAACCAAAACTAATTTTTGACTTACCAGAAAATTCTTTAACAGAAGATGGAAAAACAAAATTTGTGCAAAACTTAAATGATATATATCCTGGAGCATTAGAGTTTGTAAAATTTAAAGGAAGATTATTAGGTAAAGACGGAGATTTAAAAACCGCAAAAGCAGTTATTTCTTATACTCCTAAAAATATAACCGTTAGATATGAGTCAGAAACAACATTTATAACTAAAATAGATGCCAATCTTATTACCTTGAGTTTTGATTTGCCTACTAAAATAGAGCAGGGAGAAAGTTTGCAATACGCAATAAATTATTTTTCTAATATAGATTATCCGTTAGATAGCCTTAGTATTAAAATTGAACCAACATCTGAATTTAAAATTATTTCTGCTAGTCCTAAATCTTTAGATAATATGGAATGGAAATTAGAAACATTAAATAAAGCAGAAGGCGGAAGGATTAATATTTCTGGAGATGTTTTAGCAAGCGCAGGTCAACCACTTATATTTTCAACATCATTGGGAAGATGGAAAAATGGAAATTTTATTATAATTAAACAAGTTACATCTCAAGTACAGGTGTCTAAACCATCTTTGTCTATATCTCAAAGGGCATATTATTATGATTCTGATATTCAAAACTCAGGGCCAATTCCTCCTCAAGTTAGCGAGCCTACCACATATACCATAGGTTGGGAAATTAATAATTATTTTAAAGGTGTAAAAAATGTTAAGGTGCGGGCGGTTTTACCAGAAAATATTAACTTAACAGGGCAAATTGCGCCGATAAGCCAAGTATCAAAATTTTCATTTGATTCTATTAGCAGGGAGATTGTTTGGTTTGCGGGGGACATAGGAGCAAATGCAGATATAACAGCTCCGACAAAATTCTATTTTCAAGTTTCTTTAACTCCAAATGAATCACAAAAAGGCAGTGTGGCCCCACTTATTGGTGTTGTGCAAATTTCTGGAGAAAATGAATTTGTAGATACTCCAATTACATCACAATATTTAGAATTAGACACTGGCTCGCCCGATGATGTTAATAGTGGAATAGTTGTAGCAAGACCACCCAACCCCCTAGATTAAGTTGACAAAAAATTAATTATGGCTAATGTTATATTATGAGTGAATGGTTCGCTCATTGAAAACCAAAGGAGAGATGCCATGAAAAGACTTGCCGTATTTGTTTCAGGGATAGGCTCCCTGCTTGAGGCAATGATTAAGGACGGTCTTGATATCGACCTTGTCCTGACTGATCGAGAATGCCGCGGACAAGATATCGCAGTGGGCGCAGGGATAGGCCTTTTAACTATAAATCGTAGTGAATTTGGACTTAGACGTGATTTCGATCGCTTCACATACACACATGAAGTTACTCGTATGCTGAGGGTGTATGGCATTGATTTTATTGCTATGGCGGGATTTATGACGGTGTTGCACCCATATATTTTTAAGCAAGGATTTAAGGGTAGAATTCTTAATACCCACCCCGCATTGTTGCCCGCCTTCAAAGGTGATCATGCAGTTCGTGATGCATTGGCCTGTGGCGTAAAGGTTACCGGTTGCACAATTCACATTGCCACCGAAGAACTTGACGCAGGTAAAATCCTTGCCCAAGAAGCAGTGCCGGTTTTACCCGATGACACCGAGGCAACCCTTCACGAGCGCATTAAGCAAGTTGAGCGCGTGCTTTACCCGCGCACCATTCGCGAATTCGCGGAAACTTTGTAGTAGGCCTTTGCTGATAGCATCGGCTCTTTTTTTATAAAAATTAAAGGATATATTGAAATTAGGACTTTTAAAGGGTAAGATAAATTAAAATTGAATATTAAGAGCAAATTAAATATATGAAAAATAATAGCGATTTAATGGAGAAAATTATATCTTTGTGTAAAAGACGTGGTTTTATATTTCCTGGTTCAGAAATTTATGGTGGGTTAGCAAACTCTTTTGATTATGGACCCCTAGGAGTTGAATTAAAAAATAATATAAAAAATGCTTGGTGGAAAAGATTTGTGCATCAAAGAGATGATATGGTTGGTATTGATGCAGCTTTAATAATGAATCCAAAAGTTTGGCAGGCTTCGGGGCACTTAGAAAATTTTTCTGATCCTTTAGTAGAGTGTAAAAAATGTCATCATAGGTTTCGTGAAGATACACTTGAAAGCAAAACTTGTCTCGATTGCAAAGGAGAATTAATGTCTGCAAAGCAATTTAATTTAATGTTAAAAACATTCCTTGGGCCAGTAGAAGATGAATCTGGAGTTGTTTATTTTAGGCCAGAAACTGCTCAGGCAATGTTTGTTGATTTTAAAAATGTTTTAAATACTTCTCGAAAAAAATTGCCATTTGGTATAGCTCAAATTGGAAAAGCTTTTAGAAATGAAATAACTCCTGGAAATTTTATTTTTAGAACTCGCGAGTTTGAGCAAATGGAAATAGAATATTTTATTAAAGAAGAAGATTGGAAAAAAGTTTTTAAAGAATGGCAAGAAGAAATGTGGTTGTGGATGACCGATGTGCTTGGTTTAGATAAAAAAAATATTCATGAGCTAGACGTAGCTGATGGTGAGCGAGCTCATTACTCTAAAAAAACAATTGATTTTGAATATGAATATCCTTTTGGAAGAAAAGAGCTCTATGGATTAGCTTACCGCACAGATTTTGATTTAAAAAATCATTTTAAAGAGGCGCCTTATGAAGATGTAGATACAAAAGAAAAATTATATCCACATGTTATAGAGCCAACATGGGGCGTAGACAGGTCGGTTTTAGCAGTATTGTGTGAATCATATGTAGAGGAGCCAGAAAGAATTGTTTTAAAATTAAAACCAAGCTTGGCGCCATATAAAGTTGCAGTATTTCCTCTTTTAAAAAATAAACCAGAGTTAGTTGAAAAAGCCCAAGAAATTTATCATATGTTAAAACAGAACTTTAATGTAGCATTTGATGATAGGGGTAATATTGGAAAAAGATATTACAGTCAAGATGAGATAGGAACTCCATTTTGTGTAACAATTGACTTTGATACCTTAGAAAATGAAGAAGTAACTGTTAGAGATAGGGATACTACCAAGCAAGAAAAAGTAAAAATAAAAGATTTATCATCTTTTTTAAATGCAAAAATTAGATAAATATAAAGAAAAAATTGCCGCAATTGTCCCCGCGTTAAACGAAGAGGCTAATATAGAAAAAGTTCTAAAGATCCTTTTAACTTCAGAGCATTTAGACGAGATTATTTTAGTTGATGATGGCTCGGTTGATAAAACTGCAGAAATTGGCGAGAAATTAGGGGTTAAAATTATAAAATTAAATAAAGCTGGGGGAGGTGGTAAAGGCAACGCAATGAGAGAAGGCGTGCTAGCGACTGACGCAAAAATTATTACTTTTTTTGATGCAGATTTAATAGGTTTATCTCACGAACATATTTATTCGTTGATTCAACCAATAGTAGAAGAAGATATTAAAATGTGCGTTGGGGTGAGGGGCAGATTATTTGGATTGCCAAAACTAATTGCCAAAATAGACCCATTAATGGCTATAGGTGGAGAAAGAGCTATAAGAAGAGAATTATTTGAAAAAATCTCTGGTAAATTTATAGAAGGTTTTGCAATTGAACCAACGCTAAACTATTATTGCAAATCAAAAAAAATACCCACAAAACATGTGTCTTTAAAAAATTTAGATGTAATAACCAAAGAAAGAAAGCGGGGTTTTATTAATGGTTTTATATCAAGATTAAAAATGATATTAGAAATTATAAAAATAAGATTAAGATTTATATTTAACAAAAATGAATTTATATAAAAAAACAACTTTAGATAATGGGTTAAGAATTATTACAGTTCCTGTAGAAAATGCTAACAGCATTACGGTTTTAATATTAGTTGGAACGGGTTCTAAATATGAAACAAAAGATATAAACGGAATATCTCATTTTTTAGAGCATATGTTTTTTAAAGGAACAATAAAAAGGCCAAGCACTTTAAATATTTCAGAAACTTTAGACTCAGTTGGGGGAGAGTATAATGCTTTTACTTCTAAAGAAGTTACTGGCTTTTGGGCAAAAGTAGATAAAAAACATGCTGATGTTGCCATAGATTGGATTTCCGATATATTTTTAAATTCTCAGTTTGACGAAAAAGAAATGGAAAGAGAGAAGGGAGTAATAATAGAAGAAGTAAATATGTATTTAGATACTCCTACAGCTTATATAGGAGATCTTTGGGAGGAATTATTATATGGGGACCAGCCAGCTGGATGGAAAGTAATAGGAGAGAAAGAAAATATTTTAAGTTTTAATAGAGAAAAAGTTGTTGATTATTATAAATCGCACTATTCTTCTTCTAATGTAATAGTTTGTGTAGCGGGCGGAATTACTAGAGAAGAAATGGAAGAAAAAGTAAAAACTTATTTTAAGGGTATAGAAAAAAATAAAGAGGGTATAAAAGTAAAAGTAATAGAAAAACAATCTGAGCCAGAAATTTTGTTACATTATAAAAAAACAGACCAGACCCATTTTTGCTTGGGGGTAAGAGCTTATGATTTGTTTGATGAAAGGAGATATGCCTTATCTTTATTGGCTATTATTTTAGGAGGAAATATGAGCTCTAGGCTTTTTATAAAAGTTAGAGAAAGAAATGGTTTAGCATATTCTATACATACTTCAGCAGATAGCACCACAGATGCTGGTTATTTAGTAACTCAAGCAGGCATAGATCATAAAAATTTAGAAAAATCTATAGAATTAATTTTACAAGAATATAAAGATTTAAAAGAAAACAAAATTACTGAAAAAGAATTACAAAAAGCAAAAGATTATTTAAAAGGGATAACATCTTTGTCGTTAGACTCTTCAGACTATCAGGCTTCTTTTTATGGTTTGCAAGAATTATTTGAAAAAAATATTATTACTCCAGAAGAAAAATTTGCTAAAATTGACAAAATCTCTATAGATGATATAAATAAAGTAGCAGAAGATATATTTTTACCAGAAAAATTAAATTTAGCAGTTATTGGGCCTTATAAGGAATCAGAGTTTGATAAATTTAAGAAATTATTAAAGATTTAAAAAATGTCTGCAGAACAAACATTAGATATTTCATGGAAAACTATAGCTAAAATATTTGTAGCTATTTTTCTTTTTTATTTAATTTATTTAGCCAGAGACATTGCCTTATGGTTATTTTTTGGTTTAGCTATTTCTATTTTATTGGAACCAGCAATTAATTTTTTAAGAAAATTGTGGATACCAAAAATGTTAGCTATAATCCTTGTTTATGTTTCAATTTTGGGATTATTGGGAATTTTAGTATATATAACAGCACCTATTTTTATTATTGAATTAAAGCAGTTTTCTAGCTATTTGCCCGATTACTTTAATAAAATAAGCCCAATCTTGCAACAAATGGGCGTAGATGTTGCTCAAAGTTTTAGCCAACTAACCAGTTCTTTAATAGGCGGGTTAGAACAAAGCTCTAAAGGAATAATTAGTGCAATAATAGCATTTTTTGGTGGATTAGTATCAACTTTAGTAATTATCACAATCGCTTTTTTCTTATCTTTGGAGGATAGGGGTCCAGAAAGGTTTTTGGCCTTTATTTCTCCTCAAAAATATCAAGAACACATAGTTTTATTTTTTGAAAAAGCCCAGACAAAGGTTGCTGGGTGGTTTGGGGCTAGAATAATAGCCTGTACGTTTGTGGGAATAGGTTCATTTATAGTATTTTATATCTTTGGAGTAGAATATGCATTTTTATTGGCGCTTATCGCTGGTATTTTAAATTTTATCCCTTATTTGGGGCCACTAGTGACAGCTATTTTATTAGTTGTATTTGTAATGGTGTCTTCTGGCTCTTGGCTCATAACATTATATGTTTTGTTGGCAGTTTGGTTGGTTCAAATAATAGAAAACAATCTTTTAACGCCATTTTTAATGAAAAAGATGATAGACTTGCCACCAGTTTTAGTTTTAATTTCTTTATTACTTGGAGCTAAAATATTTGGATTTTTAGGAACGATTTTTATTGTCCCAATAGTTGGAATTGTATATGAATTTATTAGAGAGTTGTTAGAAGAGAGGCGCGCAAATCTACCTCAAGAAGATGCTTAAAGCTATAGAAATTATAACTACTGCAATCTGACTAAAAATTCTCCAAAAAATGTCTGCCCAACCAGGGGAGATTTTTTTGTATTTTAGAAAGTGAATTTTTTGGTTTAGAGTATTGTGTTTCTCAGAAAACTTATTTGGCCATAGTGCATTTAAATAAGGAAAAAAATCTGGAAGTATTGCAACAAAAGCATATAAATAGGCCGTCGGATTATTTTGTGAAAATATTAGAATTAAAATAATTCCAACTAAAATGTCAGAAAAAACTTTTATAAATTCCGGTAACGATTTTTTCCAATGTGCTTCTAATATGTTTTTAACTTTATAGTCTATATGGGGGATTAAATCTAATAAATAATGGCTTAAAAAAGCTAGAAATAAACCTAGAAAAATATTGTTCATGAGAGAGCCCAACACAGCCCCAAATGTCATATGTACTAGTAAAATCATATGAAAGTTGATTTAAAAATGATAAAATGATTAAATAATTATATCATACTATGTCAAAAAAATTCTACATAACAACAAGCATTCCTTATACTAATGCGTCGCCACACATTGGTTTTGCGTTAGAAATAATTCAAGCAGATGTTTTAGCCCGATGGCACCGCCAACTAGGAGAGGACGTTTTTTTCTTAACAGGCACCGATGAACACGGCATAAAAACTTTAAGAGTAGCCAAAGAACTAGGAAAAGAGCCAAAACAATATGCCGATGAAGTTTCAGATAAATTTAGAAAACTTACAAAAGTTTTAAATATTTCTAATGATGATTTTATTAGAACTACCGATGAAGTTAAGCACAAGCCAGCGGTGCAAAAACTTTGGAATCAACTTAATAAAAGCGGAGATATTTATAAGAAAAAATATAAAGGTTATTATTGCCCGGGGTGCGAATCATTTAAAACAGAAAAAGAAATTGTTAATGGAGAGTGCTCTATTCACTTAAAGCCATTAGAATTGATTGAAGAAGAAAATTATTTTTTTAAACTTTCAAAATATACAAACGATATAATCAAAGCTATTGAAAGTGACAAACTAAAAATTATTCCCGAAGGCAAAAAAAATGAAACTTTATCTATGTTAAAACAGGGCATGGAAGATGTAAGTTTTTCTAGAGCTAAAGATAAATATTGGGGCATCCAAGTGCCCGGTGATGAGGATCAAGTAATGTATGTTTGGTGTGATGCTTTACCCAATTATATTTCGGCTATTGGATATGACAAAGAAACTTCTCAGTTTAAAAAGTTTTGGCCAGCAGATGTTCATTGTTTAGGAAAAGACATAATGAAATTTCACACAATTTTTTGGCCAGCAATGCTTTTGTCGGCAAAATTAAAACTACCAGAAACTATTTTTGTGCATGGGTTTATAAATGTAGATGGCCAAAAAATGTCTAAGTCTTTAGGCAATGTAATTGACCCATTTGAACTGGTAGAAAAATATGGAGTTGATGCAATAAGATATTATTTGCTTCGAGAAATTGTGTCTACGGAAGATGGTGATTTTACTTTTGAAAAATTTGAGCAGAGATACAATGCAGATTTAGCCGGTGGTATTGGTAATCTTGTTGCCCGAGTTTTAGGAATAGCAAGTAAAATTTCTAATTTTCAATTTTCAATTTCTAATAAATTATTCAATAAACAATTATCAAATAAAATAAAAGAGGTCCAGAAAAATTATAAATTATCTTTGGAAGAGTTTAAGTTTAATGAAGCTTTGGCTTTAGTATGGGAGATTATTGGTTTTTGCGATAAATATATTAATGAAGAAAAATTATGGCAAACCCAAAATCCACAAGTTATCAGTGACTTATTTATTGCAATAAAAGAAATAGGAATATTGCTTGAACCGTTCTTGCCAGAAAGTGCCGAAAAGATAAAAAAAGCCGTTGAGAGCAAATCATCAGTAAATTTATTCCCAAGAATAATTAACGAGATAAAATAATATGGAAAGAAGTAGATCAGAAAATATAAATGTTGATACTGATAATGCTGCTGGCCAGGAGGCAGGAGATTATAAAGCCTTTGCTCGTGCGGCAAAAGAAGTTGGGATTGATAAAAATGAAAGAAAGGCCATGGCCAGAAATCCCGATAAAATTTTAGAAGGTGCAAGCGAGACTGTTAAAGACTACGTAACTCCAGAATCAATTGAGATGTTTTTTTCTGCCCTGCAACGTAAAAATGTCGGAGGGAAAGAGAATCTAGAGAGACGTGGCATAAATGCTCGCAATAGGGCCGTGCTTGGTATTGGTAATTTTTTATATAACCTTCGTCCAGATGCTAAATTTAATAGTGTTGATATAGATGATTTAAATGAAAATGATTTACGTCTTATAGCCCTATCATGTAATTTGGTAGAAAATGCTTTTTATGATGGAAAATTATCTGCTAATTTTGCTGAGGGCGAAGCTGCACCAATAGCTTTTGTAACAAATGTTTTAGCAAAGATTTTAGAGGGAGGAGATGCAGGCCAAAAATTTAAAGGTTTTGATAAGGCTAAAGCACATAGTTTTATCGCAAAAGTAAAAAAATTTGAAGAAAGTGTTTTGTTTTCAGATGTAAAAAGTGAAGATGCAACAGCTGAAAATGAAGATTCTGCCCGCGAAGAATCTATTGAAAGAGCAGATAAAGAAATAGACGCCTTACTCGCAAAAGCAGATGGAATAATGGACGAAACGGTTTGGGAAGAATATTTTGGCAACATTGCCGAAAAGCTTATTGATGCACCTCGATTGCTTAGACAGGCAGGGATGGATTTTTATGATTTTCAGGAGGAGGACATAAGAGAGATTGCAACCGCATTACAGAATTGGGGAACAATAACCGATAATATCAAAAGTAAGTCAGAGTTTGTTAGACAAAGAATAAGTACCGGAAAAGTAATTGATGACGGGCCACTTCCAGGAAAACTTTATGGGCTAGGATCTAGATACCAAAATCGTAGAATTGATCCAGCAAAACCATATGAGCCATATTTAGATATTCAAAGATCAGCAGACGCTATAAGTGGTTGGGCTCTTGAGATTAAACAAAAATTCGAGGGTTCTAGAATTAAAGAAACAAATAAATATAAATCTTTTAACGAAGCAGTAAAACTTGATAGTTTAAAGAAGTTGCCTGGCATAGCAGAAGCTTTGATGGCGGTTGTTGGTGAATTGCAAGGCCCTTTGCGTGAGTATGTAGAGTGTTATCAAAAAGCAATAGAAATTTCAAATAGAAGAATAGATGGAATTAAACAAGATGAAATTTTTATTAATGGTGAGCAGAGATTATTAGAGCAGTTAGAACAAAAGCGCTCAGCAGTTGCTTATTTAATTAAATCTTGTTTGATTGTTGATGATAGGATAAATAAACATTCAGAAGATTATCGTGCGAAAAAAGAAGCTGATTTGGTGAGGGGAGTGGGTCTTAGAGAAGGAATGTTCAATATAGATCTTAGGCAAGTTGTGAATGATGAAGTGCATGAATTTTCGGGTTATTTTGATAAACCTTTTGCTAAATTACATTTTAAACCCGATGATATACCATTTGCTGTTTGGGCGATAAGATATCTAAGGTCTCTTAATGAAAAAAAATAGTCAGGTTAACCATGGTTAACCTAAGAATAAGCTATGGAAGAAAAAAGTGAAATCAAGGCATGTCAGAATTGTAAGAGCGAGTTTGTAATAGAGCCCGATGATTTTGCTTTTTATGAGAAAATGAAAGTGCCTGCGCCAACCTTTTGCCCCGAGTGCAGAACAATCAGGCGTATGACTTGGCGAAATGAGCGTACACTCTATAAAAGAAAGTGTGATGCAACTGGCAAAGACATCATTACAATGTTTTCGCCCGAACAACCACTTGTGGTTTACGAAAGAGATTATTGGTGGTCTGATAAATGGGACCAGCTTGCCACGGGCCTAGATTATGATTTCTCGAAGTCATTTTTTGAGCAGTTTAAAGAACTATTTGAAAAAGCTCCTTTGCCCAATTTAGCTAATTCTAATTGCGTAGATTCTGAATATGGAAACCACAATGCGCATTTAAAAAATTGTTATTTAGTGTATGCATCTTATGAGGGAGAAGATTTGTCATATTGCTCAGGAGCGCATAATTGTAAGAATTCTTTTGATTTATATATAGCCGGTAATGATGTGCAATGTTATGAGATTGCTATGGGTGGAGGTTTAAACAAAGTTTTTTTCTCATATGATAGCGATGAAAGTGTGAGCAGTGCTTTTTTGCATGCCTGTAAAAATGTAATAGACTCTTTGGGTTGTATAAATCTTCGCAATAAATCTAATTGTATTTTTAATGAGCAATACACAAAAGAAGAATATTTAAAAGAACGGGCTAAATATGATTTTGGAAGCTATAGAGCAATCAACGATTTTAAAAAAAAGTTTGCTGAATTTATAAAGCAATTCCCTCGACGTCATGGTTTTACTCATAGGTCACAAAATTGTATTGGAAATATTATTTTCAACTCTAAAAATTTATACATGTGCTTTGATATATATGGTAGGGTGGAAGATAGTAAATATGCCATTCATGGATTGGATGGGCAAGATATTTACGATGCTTATGGGTTTGGAGGAAATGCTAATAATTCTTACGAAGTTGTAGATACGGGCATTGAAGCCACGCGCAATCTTTTTGCTGTTTTTACGCACGCTAGCCAAAACACAAATTACACTTATGCATGTCAGAATTCTAAAGATTTATTTGGATGCGTGGGGCTTAGAAACAAACAATATTGTATTTTGAATAAACAATATACTAAAGAAGAATACGAAGAACTTGTGCCCAAAATAATCCAACACATGAATGATATGCCTTATACAGATAAAAAGGGCAGGGTGTATAAATATGGTGAATTTTTTCCAGCCGAGCTTTCTCCGTTTGCATATAACGAAACTATAGCCCAAGAATATTATACAAAAACAAAACAAGAAATTTTAGATATTGGTTATAATTGGAAAGAGCCAGATGTAAAACAATATAAAATTACTATACAGCCAGAAGATTTACCAGACCATATAAAAGATGTTAAAGATGATATTTTAAATCAGGTTGTAGGTTGTGCTCATAAGGGAGAATGCAATGAGCAGTGTATGGGAGCTTTTAAAATTATTCCTTCAGAGCTTCAATTTTATAGAACAATGAATTTGGCTTTGCCAAGGTTATGTTCTAATTGCAGGCATTATAATAGATTGCGACAACGAACTCCATTTAAGTTGTGGGATAGAAAATGTGCCAAGTGTGCAAAAGAAATTAAAACCTCTTACGCCCCAGACAGGCCAGAAATAATTTATTGCGAGCAGTGCTACAATGCCGAAGTAGCTTAGCAAAATTATAGCCAAGGCTTATTAGGTTGCCCACGGGCAACCTGAGTAATTTAAGAAAAAAACAATGGAATATAAATCAGAAAATAAAAATTGTCAGAATTGCAAAAAAGACTTTGAAATAGAGCCCGATGATTTTGCGTTTTATGAAAAAATGAAAGTACCAGCTCCAACATTTTGTTGGAAATGTAGGTTTCAAAGAAGGATGTCATATAGAAATGAGCGTAAGGCATTTTTTAATACCAGCTTAAAATCAGGTAAAAAAATCTTTTCTTTATATTCAAAGCAATCAAAAATTCCTATTTATAGCGATGACGAATGGCGCGAAGATGACTGGGATGCAATGCAATATGGTGTTGATTATGATTTTTCAAAACCATTTTTTGAGCAGTTTCATGATTTTTCCTTAACTGTGCCTCATTGGGGTACCTCGGGCGATATCGGCAATTTGAGATCAGAATTTATAGCTAATTCAGACTATGCCAAAGATTCATATCTTATATTTAATACAAGTCACATGGAGTCGAGTGCATATTGTAACGCATCTTTTCATTGCAGGGAAAGTTTTGATTCTACGAGTATAACCGATTGTGAGCGATCATATGAATTATTTTGGTCAATGAAATGTTATCGTACGTATTTTTCGTCTCAGTGTACTGACTGTACAAATGTTTTATTTTCAAAAAACTGTAAGGGGTGCGTAGATTGTTTTGGATGCGTTAATCTGCGCAACAAGTCACACCATATATTTAATGTTCCTTATTCTAAAGAAGAATATGAGGAAAAAGTGAAATCTTTCTTAATACATATGTTCAGCGGATGTACGGCCATTCAGAAAAAAGCTCATGAGTTTTGGCTTGGGTCTCCAGTAAAATATATGCAGGGTGTTAATAATGCAAATGTCTTAGGAGAATATATCTCTCATTCGCGCAATGTTTATATGGGGTATTTGGTTCAAGGGGGAGATAACCTTAGATATTGCCAGCATCAAACAGTTCCTGGGGCTAGTGATTCAATGGACATATCTGTTTGGGGGTCTCCAAATGAATTATGTTATGAGAATACAACTTGTGGATATGGATGTTCTAATTCTAAATTTTGCGTAGAATGTTGGCCTGAAAATAGTAAACTGGAATACTGTATGTTTATGAAAAATTGTGCCGAATGTTTCGGGTGTTTCGGTTTGATTAACAAAAAATATTGTATATTTAATAAGCAATATAGTAAAGAAGATTATCAAAATATCGTTGAAAGAATAAAAAATCAAATGAATGAAATGCCTTATGTTGATAAAAAGGGCAGAGTGTATAAATATGGCGAGTTTTTTCCTATAGAATTGTCTCCATTTGAATATAATACTTCTGTGGTAAACGAATATTTTCCTTTAACGCGAGAACAAGCCATAGAAGAAGGATATAGTTGGGATGATACGGCAAAAACAGAATACGAAGTTAACATAAGCGCAAATGAATTACCCGATTCAATAAAAGACGTTGAGGATGATATTATTTTAAAGCTAATCGCCTGCACTAATTGTAAAAGAGCGTATCGCATTATAAAACCCGAATTAGATTTTTTAAGGAAGGAAGGATTGCCGTTGCCAAGGTTGTGCGTTGATTGTCGATATGCAGAGAGAATTTCGCAGAGAAATCAGGCTTTTTTATTTCATCGTCATTGTATGAAAGAAGGTTGCACTAATGAATTTGAAACATCTTACGCCCCAGACAGACCAGAAATAATTTATTGCGAGGCATGCTACAATCAAGAAGTCGCATAAAAAATATGAATCAAGAATCTGAAAAAAAAATATGTCAGAACTGTAAGCAGGACTTTATTATAGAGCCCGATGATTTTGCGTTTTATGAAAAAATGAAGGTGCCCACACCAACCTTTTGCCCCGAGTGCCGGTATATTCGGCGGCTTTTAGATAGAAATGAATATAATTTTTATAAACGCAAATGTGACGCAACAGGAGAAAATATTATTTCTATTTATCGCCCAGAGGCGCCGTTTCCAGTTTATAAGCAGGAATATTGGAAGTCGGATGCTTTTGACGCCACTTCTTATGGCCGTGATTTTGATTTTTCAAAATCATTTTTTGAACAATATGAAGAGCTCCGCCGTGCAGTGCCACATTTAGCGCTTGTAAATTCTAACAGCCCAAACAGTGAATATACAAATCAATCTGAAGACAATAAAGATTGTTATATGCTTGTCACTAGTGGCTCAAATGAAAAATGTATGTATGGAAGTTGGAATCAATCAAAATGTTTTTTTTGCTCTGATTGCTATATGATTGAGCAATGTGAATTTTGCTATGAATCAATTAATTTAACCAAATGTTCTCAATGCGCCTTTGCATATGATTGTGCTGATTGTGTAAATGTCTATTTTTCTAAAAATTGTCGAGGTTGTATAAATTGTTTTGGATGCGTGGGTTTAAGAAATAAGCAGTATTGTTGGTTTAACCAACAATTAAGCAAAGAAGATTACAGTGAAAAAGTTAAACAATTTGGTTGGACTCGCGAGAGAATAAAAAGTGCTCAAAAAGATTTGGCAGAATTGCAAAACAACTTGCCAGTGAAATATTATCATGGGTCTAAAATTCAAAATTCCACTGGAGACTATTTAGAAAATACTCAGAGGGCAAGAGTAGCATTTAATTGTCGAGAAAATAAGGACACCTCATATATGCAGGACGCGTGGAACCAAACCGAAGACTGCCGTGATTGCACAGAAATTATTATTGGCGAGCTGGCATATGAAATTCAAGGAGTTGAAACACCTCATCGGACAATTGTGGCGCGAAGTTGTTTCGGAAGCATCATTGATTCTGCTTATTGCGATATGTGTTTTGGAGTTAGAAATTGTTTTGGCTGTTTTGGATTAAAGCAAAAAGAATATTGTATTTTAAATAAGCAATATACCAAAAGCGATTATTTAGAATTAAAAGAGAAGATTATAAGCTACACGAGAAAAACAGGTGAGTGGGGAGAATATTTTCCATCCAATGTTTCGCCGTTTTCTTATAACGAATCAATGGCACAGGATTATTTTCCTTTAACAAAAGAAGAAGCTCTCAAAAAAGGTTATTCTTGGTACGATAAACCAGAAACTAATTATTCTATTACGTTAACATCTGATAAATTACCAGCAACTATTAACGACACTCAAGATGAAATTGTAAAAGAAATTATTAAATGTAAAACGCAGGAGAATGACAAAGAAAAAAATGATAATCCTCTTTGCGTGGGAGCCTTTAAATTGACACCGCTCGAATTGATGCTTTATCGTAAACTAAATATTCCTGTACCAGAGTATTGTTTTCCTTGTCGCCGAACAAAACGCTTTATGTTGCGCAATCCTCGAAGATTATGGCACCGTCATTGTATGAAAGAAGGTTGCACTAATGAATTTGAAACTTCTTATGCTCCAGATAGACCCGAGATAGTATATTGCGAACAGTGTTACAATGCCGAGGTGGCATAAAATGTCAGGTTGCCCACGGGCAACCTAAAACAATTATGATAATAGATACACACTCACATCTTAATTTTAAGGCGTATGATGCCGATAGGGCAGAGGTTATAAAGCGCACAAAAGAGGCGGGGGTTGTTTGCATTAATGTGGGCACAAAATATGAGACTTCAAAACATGCTGTTGAGTTAGCCGAAAAAAATGAGGATATGTATGCTGCAATTGGATTGCATCCAATTCATATTAAAACCGATTTAATGAAATTGCGCATGGATTTGGACGAGGGAGGCTTTGCGCCACTTGGTGAAGAGTTTGATGCCGAAAGATATAAAGAGTTAGCGAAATCAAAAAAAGTTGTGGCAATTGGTGAAGTTGGTTTAGATTATTATTACAAACCAAAAGGCACGGCAAAGAAAGAAAAATTTAAACAATTGCAGAAAGAAATTTTTTTTAAACAATTACAAATGGCCGGCGAACTTAATTTGCCAGTGATTGTGCATTGCCGAGTTGCATATGGTGATGCTCATGAAATGTTAAACAGTCAAAATTTACAAGGAGTAATTCATTCTTTCACGGGAACTATTGAAGAGGCAAAAAAATTTCTTGATTTGGGTTTTTACATTGGAGTTAACGGAATAATTTTTAAGCTTAGTTTAGACGAAGTTGTTAAAAGCATTCCTTTAGATAAAATTGTAGTTGAAACAGATTGTCCTTATCTCACGCCACCCCAAGCAGGAGCCGAGCGTAACGAACCAATTTTTGTAAAACATGTTATTCAAAAAATAGCTGAGCTCAAAGGGCTAAGTTTTGAGGAGGTCGCACAGGCGACCACCGCCAACGCTCAAAAATTGTTTAAAATTTAGTAAAAATATCAAAAAATCGCCTAAAAGGGCGGTTTTTTGCTGGGGCTTTAAAAATAATGACAATATGCTATTATAAAGTTAATTATTTTATGAAGTATAATCCTAAAAAAATTGAATCTAAATGGCAGGACAAATGGGCCTCAAAAGGGGTTTTTAAGGCTAAAAATGGCTCTAAAAAGAAGAAATATTATCTTTTGGTAGAGTTTCCTTACCCTTCGGGAGACGGTTTGCATGTGGGCCATTGCCGAAGCTTTACTGCTTTTGATATAATTGCCCGAAAACGTAGAATGCAGGGCTATAATGTTTTATATCCTATGGGTTGGGATGCTTTTGGTTTGCCTACCGAAAATTATGCTATTAAAAAAGGAGTGCATCCATCTGTGGTTACTAAAAAGAATACGGATAACTTTAGAAGCCAAATGCAAAATTTAGGATTGTCTTTTGACTGGAGCCGTGAAATTGATACAACAAATCCTAAATATTATAAATGGACACAATGGATTTTTATTCAATTATTTAAAAATGGGTTAGCTTATAAAAGTAAAATATCTATTAATTGGTGCCCAAAAGATAAAATTGGTTTAGCCAATGAAGAAGTTATAGATGGAAAATGCGAAAGATGCGGAACAAAAGTTGAGAAAAGAGAAAAAGATCAATGGATGATAAAAATTACCAATTATGCTGAAAGGTTAATTAAAGATTTAGAAGAAGTTAATTATTTAGAAAAAATTAAAACTCAACAAAGAGACTGGATTGGACAAAGCCATGGAGCTTTAGTTAAATTTTTTGTTGAAGGAGTAGAAGAGCATTTAGATGTTTTTACAACTAGAATAGATACAATATTTTCTGGAACATTTTTAATTTTAGCACCTGGTCACAGTTTTATAGATAAATATAAAAATAAAATTGAAAATATAGAAGAAGTTTTAAAATATAAAGAAGACTCAAAAAATGTTTCTGATGTAGATAGAACTAACCAAGACAAAGAGATAACAGGTGTTCAGCTAAAGGGAATTGTAGTTAGAAATCCAGCAACCAACGAAGAAATGCCAGTTTGGGTAGCAGACTTTGTTTTAGAACATTATGGAACAGGAGCTGTTTTTGCAGATGCACATGACAAAAGAGATTTTAAAATGGCTAAGAAATATGGCATACCTTTGCGTACTTCAATAAAACCCCCCGCCTCCGCTGAAGGCTTCGGCGAGGCAAAGGATGATGAAGAATTTGTTCAAAAGGTCAAAAGATTAGAAGAATGTTATGAAGGGGAGGGAACGCTTTACAACTCTCAACAGTTTGATGGATTAAAATCAGCAGATGCGAGACCTCAAATAATATCTTGGTTATCTACAAAATGGTTGGCTCAACCTAAGGTTAGCTATAAACTAAGAGATTGGGTTTTTTCTCGCCAGCATTATTGGGGTGAGCCAATACCAATGATATTTTGCAAAAAATGTGGATGGCAGCCAGTTAAAGAAAAAGACTTACCAATAACTTTGCCTAATGTAAAAAAATATAAACCAACTGATACTGGAGAATCTCCGCTTTCTTTAATTGAGAAATGGGTTAAGACTTCTTGCCCTGAGTGTGGCCAAGATGCAAAAAGAGAAACAGATACAATGCCAAATTGGGCAGGTTCTAATTGGTACTATTTAAGATATTTAGATAATAAAAATAATAAAAAATTAGCTGACGAAAAATTAGTAAGATATTGGATGCCAGTTGATTGGTATAATGGAGGAATGGAGCACACAACTTTGCATTTATTATATTCTAGATTTATTTTTAAATTTTTATGGGATATTAAAGCAGTTCCTGCGAGCGTGGGTTCAGAGCCATATAAAAAAAGAACTTCTCACGGGATGGTTTTGGGTGAGGGGGGAATTAAAATGTCTAAATCTAAGGGAAATGTTATAAATCCAGATACAATTATAAAACAATATGGAGCAGACACTTTGCGTATTTATGAAATGTTTATGGGGCCATTTGAGCAAATGATTCCCTGGGATACAAAAGGTGTTGTTGGATGCAGAAGATTTATAGAAAAAATTTACAATTTGGCTAACTATAAAGTAGCGTCGGGTAAACCTAATATAGAATTAAAAAAATATTTACACAAATCTATTAGAAAAGTTAGCGAAGATGTTGAATTGTTAAAATTTAATACAGCAATTAGTTCTATGATGGAATTTGTGAATGCTTGGCAAACTTCAGCCGAGGGGCTAGACAAAAAAGATTTTGCCGATTTTTTGAGAATATTATCTCCATTTGCACCACATTTAGCAGAAGAGCTTTGGACGGAGACAGATTTAAAAGATTTATGTTGCATTCAAAAATGGCCAAAGTATGATGAAAAATTAATTGAAGAAAAAAATATACTTTTAATAGTTCAAATAAATGGGAAAGTGCGAGATAAAATAGAAATGAAAGCTGGTGCTACACAAAAAGAAGTAGAAAAATTAGTTTTAAAGTCAGAGAAAATAAAAGCATTGATAGGTGACTCCGAAGTAAAAAAAATAGTCTTTGTTCCAAACAAATTAATTAACATAGTTATATGATGAAAAAAATATTATTAGGAAATGAAGCAATAATTCAAGGAGCCTTATCGGCAGGGGTTTCTTATGTTTCTGGTTATCCTGGATGCCCTTCGGCAGAAATTGGAGATGATTTTGCTAAAATAGCTGCTAAGAATGGGGTTTATGTAGAATGGGCAACAAATGAAAAAGTTGGCCTAGAATCAGCTATTGGTGCTAGTTTCTCTGGTTTAAAAAGCTTGGTAAATATGAAAAGCTTTGGAATTAATGTTTGTTCTGATTCTTTATTGCCTTTAGCTTATACAGGTACTAAAGGGGCCATGGTTATTGTGGTGGCTGACGACCCTTCTTGTTGGAGCTCAGCTCAGACAGAGCAAAACACAAGAGCTTATTCTCAGTTTGGCCACATTCCAACATTAGAGCCAGCTGACCCACAAGAATGTTATGATTTTACAAAATTAGCCTTTGAAATTTCAGAAAAATTTAATACACCGGTTATTCTGCATACTACTACAAGAGTTAATCATCAAAAGATGCCAGTCCTCTATGAGGAAATTCGAAATCCGAATATCGAAATTCGAAAGGGGGAATTTGTTAAAGATCCGCATAGGTTTACAACCATGCCCCCAAGAACTTTGGAGCAGAAAAAAGAGCTTTTAGAAAAGATTAAAAAGATTCAAACATTTGCAGAAAAATCCAAAGTAAACAAAATAGATTTGTCGAAAAACAAGGTTGGTATTGTTGTTTCGGGCGTTTCTTATTTACATGTTAAAGAAGCTTTAGAAGAATTAAAATTGAATTTACCAATTTTAAAGCTTGGATTTTTTTATCCATTACCAGAAGAAAAAATTAAAAAATTTATTAAACCATTAAAAAAACTTTTAGTTGTTGAGGAATTAGATAATTATTTAGAAAGAGAAATTAATGTTTTAACTAGAAGTATAAATCCCAAGCTCCAAATTTTTGGTAAAAATTTATTACCAGTAATTGGAGAGTTAAATACAGAAAAAATCTATATTGCATTAGCTAAAATAACAGGCAGAAAATTTCCTGAATTTAAAATTAAAAATTTAAAATTAAAAATTCCAAACCGAACGGCGCGGTTGTGCGAGGGTTGCCCTTATTGGTATGTATTTCCAACCTTAAAAAGAGTTGCTCCAGATGCTATTTTTACAGGAGATATTGGGTGCAATATGATTGCAGGATTTGCCCCACACAATATACAAGATACGCTTTTTTCTATGGGAGCTAGTTTGGGAATTGCACATGGAGTTTCAAAATCTACCAATCAAAAAGTAATTTCTATAATGGGAGATGGAACTTTTTTTCATGCAGGAATTTCACCCCTATTAAATGCTGTTTATAATAAATCTAAGCCTCTTATGATTATTTTAGACAATAGGATTACTGCTATGACGGGCCACCAACAAAACCCAGGAATGGGCAAAACTTTAATGGGTGAAGTTACAACAGAGGTAAGCATAGAAGAAATTGCCAGAGCCTGTGGGGTAAAAAATGTAAAAGTTTTAGATCCTATAAACATAAAAGAGTTAGAAAGTACAGTTAAAGAGTTTTTAGCAAAAGATGAAGTATCATTAATAATTTGTAAAAGAATTTGCGCTCTTTTAGAGAGAAGGCAAGCTAAAAAATAATATGAATAATAAAACTTTTAATTTAATTTTAACAGGGGTTGGTGGGCAAGGAATAATTACTTTATTACAAGTAATTGATGAAGCAGCGGTTGTTGAGGGGTTAGACGTAAAGTCATCTGAGCTTCATGGTTTATCACAAAGAGGGGGAAGTGTTGAGGCACATGTAAGATTTGGTAAAAAAGTTTATTCTCCAATGGTGTCTAACGGGCAAGCAGATTTAATTTTAGCATTAGAAACTCTTGAAGGCTTAAGAGAATCAGCTAAGGCTGGTAAACAAACAAAACTTTTGGTTAATGAATATATCTTGCCATTAATGGGCGCTCCAGCAAAAGAAGAAATTATAAAACAATTAAAGGCCACACAAAATGATTTATATTTAGTGCCAGCTTCAGCTGATTGCAGAGAAAAGTTACAAAATGAAGTTGTTTGCACTTTGTATATGGTGGGGTATTCAGTTGCTAAAAAATTGATGCCATTGAAAAAAGAATCTGTATTAACTGCAATAAAAAATGTTATTCCTGAAAAATATTTAGATTTAAATATTAAAGCATTTGAATTAGGATATAATGGTTAAAAAAGTTATTATAGCTGTTGCGGGGCAAGGAACCCGTATGCAGGAACTGACAAAAGATAAATCAAAACATTTGATTGAAGTAAATGGTAAGCCATTTTTGTTTTATGTTTTAGATAATTTGACTAAAGCAGGCTATGATGATTTTACTCTAGTGGTGGGCTTTGAAGCAGAATTAATTAAAAAGTTTGTGGATGATTACGGTTTTAAAGTAAAGATTATCAATCAGTTTGAAATTTTAGGACCTAAAGAAAAAATTTATGGAACCGCTTGCCCTTTAATGTGTGTAGAGAATACTCAAGAGTCATTTTTATATATTTCTGGTGATAATTTTTACTCGGTAGAAGATTTGAAACAAGCTAATATTGATGACGAATTTAACTATATTTTTGGCGCAGAAAGTATGCATCCGGAAGACTTTGGGGTTTTGGTGCCCTTCGACTTGGCTCAGGGCAGGCCCGGCGGTGAATTTTTGAAAGAAATTGTTGAAAAACCTAGGTTGCCCATGGGCAACCTGATTAATGTAAGTTTGTATAAGTTTACGCCAGAAATTTTTAAAAAAATATCTCAAATAGAAAAATCATCTCGCGGAGAGTACGAAATTACAGATGCGGTTTCTTTATTGGCTCAAGAAAAAAAGGTTAAGATAAAAAAAATGAAGGGCTTTTGGATAGACTTTGGTAGGCCTGAAGATGTTAAAAAACTAGAAGATTTTCTAAATGGAAATAATAAAGAAGAACAAAAATAATATAAATAAAATAATTACTGCTCTTAAAAAAGGGGCAGTTTTGGTTTTTCCTACAGATACAGTTTATGGATTGGTTTGTGACGCTAGTAATAAAAAAGCTGTAGAAAAAATATTTAAAATTAAGAAAAGAGATAAATCAAAGCCGTTGGGAGTTTTTGTAAAAGACATCAAAACCGCTTTTAAAATTGCTGTTGTAAAAAAAGAATACGAAAAGTTTTTGAAGAATAATAAAAATACAGTAATTTTAAAGTCCCGCCTTCGCCAAGGTTTCGGCGGGCGAAGTAAGAAAACAATAGGAATTAGAATTCCTAAATACAAATTTTTAAATTTAATTTTAGATGAATTTAAGAAACCAATTGCTCAAACTTCGGCAAATATTTCGGGCAAGCCCGCAACTACAAAAATAAAAGAAGTTTTAAAACAGCTTGGAAAAGAAAATATTTTAATTATTGATGCTGGTGATTTGATAAAAAATAAACCATCAGCCATAATAGATTTAACGGGCGCTAAAAATAAAATTATAAGAAAATAATATGAAATTAAAAAAACAAGATTCACAGATTGCTAAATTAATTGATTTAGAAACAGAAAGGCAAAAAACTTCTTTAGAAATGATTCCTTCGGAGAACCATTGTTCGCCGGCCGTTCGCGAAGCGCTAGGTTCAATTTTAACTGATAAATATGCAGAAGGTTATCCGGGGAAAAGATATTATTCTGGTTTAAAATATTATGATATTTTAGAGAACTTATGTATTGATAGGGCAAAAAAGTTATTTAAAGTTCCACATGCCAATGTTCAGCCATATTCAGGGTCACCAGCTAATGCCGCAGTACATTTGGCAGTTTGTGAACCAGGAGACGTTACAATGGGCATGGCGCTTCCTATGGGGGGTCATTTAACACACGGTTGGAAAGTTAATTTTTCAGCTAAATTTTTTAAGCCCGTTCAATATGGAGTTGATGAAAAAACAGGATTACTTGATTATGTTGCAATGGAAAAGCTAGCTAAAGAAAACAAGCCAAAATTAATATGGGTTGGAGCAACTGCTTATTCTAGAACTTTTGATTGGAAAAGATTAGGAGAAATTGCCGACTCTGTAGGAGCTTATTTAGTTGCAGATATTTCTCATATTTCAGGTTTGGTTGCTGGTGGCGCGCACTCAAGCCCTGTGCCTTATGTTCATATTGTTTCTACAACAACTCACAAGACTTTGCGTGGGCCTCGAGGTGGAATGATTATGGCCACTCAAAAAGGTTTAGACAAAGATCCTGATTTGGCAAAAAAAATAGATAAGGCGATTTTCCCAGGATTTCAAGGTGGGCCCCACATGCATCAAATTTCTTCTATTGCAGTTGCCCTTAAAGAAGCTTCATCTTCCGCATTTAAAAAATATGCTAAACAAGTGGTCAAAAATGCTAAAGCATTGGCTAAAGCTTTAAAAAGTCGAGGATTTAAGTTGGTTTCTGATGGAACTGATAATCACTTAATTTTAATAGATTTAAGAAATAAAAATATATCTGGCGGAGATGCTGCTGATAGATTAGAAGAAGCGGGGATTACAGTGAATAAAAATACTATTCCTTATGATTCAGCTCCGCCGTTTAAGCCTTCTGGCATTAGGATTGGTACTCCGGCTATAACCACAAGAGGCATGAAAGAAAAAGATATGGAAAAAGTTGCAGAATGGTATGACAGGGTAATTTCTGACGCAAAGTCTGTTAAAAAAGTAAGAGAAGAAATTAAGAAATTTTGTAAAAAATTTCCTTTACCAAAATAGTCGCTCGACAATAAACTTTTTTATGCTCGATAATGATTCTCCGCTAGCGTTCGCCCGCCAGCGCGGGCTCACTCAGGCTTCGGCAATTTTCCCGCTTCGCGGGACCAAGCAAAATTGCCTGCAGGGTACGCTGCGAATTCATTATCTCGCTAAAATCTTTATTATATATGCAAATGTCAGTATTTAAGAACATAAATGGTTTTGCTGGGAAATATGAAAAACTAGATAAGTTTGCAATTTTTTGTGCTGTGCATCTTCTACCCACTATGCTGGCATTTTTACTTTTAGTAGCTGCTGTTAAGCATAATTTTCAGATGTTTTTATATCCAACCCTAACAGGATTATTTTCAGCATTTGTTGTAAGTAAAATAATTTATATTTTTTATAAAGAAAAAAGACCCGCTAGATTAAAAGATACAAAACTTTTAATACCAATTCCTAAAAATCCATCTTTTCCATCTCGCCACGCTTCGCTTGTTTTTGGTTTATCATTTTGTTTGTTTTTTTATAATGAATTTTTAGCAATTATTTTTTTGTTATGTTCTTGTCTGGTGGCAATGGCTAGAGTTTTTTGTGGAGTTCATTGGTTTCGCGATGTTTTAGCTGGAATGATAATTGGTTTTGGTTCTGCGATATTAATGTATGCTTTATTAAATTATATAAACTTGTGAATATAAAACCAAAAAATTCAGTAATTATAAATGTATGCGTAATTCCCTCTAATGAAGTGGGCAATCAATGCGTACAATTGAGTCAATCGCTTAAGTCTGATGGCGCGATGTTTGTGCTTGATGGCGAAAAAAAGTTTGCTCACATGACCGTTTACATGGCTCGGTTTTCTCAAGACCAAGCTCAAGGTGTGGTAGAAGCTGTTGGGCATATAGCTGGTGGAGTGGAAAGTTTCTTATGCAAACATGCAGGATACTTTATGACTAAAGGCAGGTATTTTGAGGTATCATATGAAAAGTCACTTCAGTTTTTGGCGCTCCATGAAAAATTGATTGAGGCACTTAAACAATACAGGATTAACCCGGGCAATCCTTTTGAGGAAGGGTATTTTACTCCTTATACCAGCGAACAAAGAAAAAATGCAGAGGAGACTGGCTACGATTTGGCGCATAGTCTATTTCGCCCCCATGTGACACTTACGCGCTATTATGAAGGCAGAGTACCAGAAATTGATCCCGAGATGCCTTCTGTTGATTTGTCATTTCCTTTGACACGCATATGTGTTTATGAAGCAGATGATAATGGTGCAGTTTTTAGGCTACTTGGAGAATTTAACATAAAATAGAATTTAATAAGCACATGTCATGTAAAGAGTATGAAAAAAATAAATAATAAATATTTTGTTTTAAGGCATGGAGAAAGCAAGGCAAATGTATTAGAAATAATATTGAGTCACTTGAAAGATGGCATGATGGAGGAGTTTACTTTATCAGAGAAAGGCGAGCAGCAAGTCAGGGATTCTGTTAAAAAGGAAAAAAATAATGGCGAACTTGATGAAAAGACCATCATTTATTCATCTCCATTTTCAAGGACTAAAAAAACTGCAGAAATTGCTAGAGAAGTTTTGGGGGTAAAAGAAGAGATTACTTTTGATAATCGTTTGCGTGAGCGTTGGTTTGGGGAATTAGATAAAACTCATAATAGTAATTATCATAAAATTTGGAGTAAAGATGGAGATAATCCAAATCATAAAGATTTTGGCTCAGAGAGTGCAATGGAAGTTGGGGAGAGAATAGTTTCTTTATTTGAAGATTTAGAAGAAAAATATAAAAATCGTAATATTTTATTAGTTTCTCATGCAGACATATTGTTAATATTACAAGCCTACATCAATGGAAATTCACCGGCGACGCACAGGAGTCTAGAATATCTGCTTAATGCGGAAATTAGGAAACTAAACTAAAAATATAAAAAACACGGCTAGGCCGTGTTTTTTTGTTTGGGTGCCGGAGGAGGGACTTGAACCCTCAAGATCTTTCGATCGCGGGATTTTGAGTCCCGTGCGTTTGCCATTTCACCACTCCGGCTTGATTTGGTAAATTCTATCAGATTTTAGAGTAATTTTCAACCCCAAACTTATTACTCCCAAGAGGCGTCAATTACTTTATCGGGAAATTTTTCATATATTTTTTTAAGAATACTGCAGGAACGTCTATGCAAAACTGTAGCCCTATTTTTTGCAAGATAAGCTTTAACTTTATCTCCGGGTTGGGGATTGCAACACTTAGCAACATGAATAAGCATTCCTTTTTGTCCAGCTATATGTATTTGCTTAGTGCCTCTTTCTTGGATTTTATTTTTTTCTTCTCTTCTCTTTTTTGAGGCTTCAGATATTTCGGCAATTTTTTCTCTTATGAAATTAGGTATAGGAAATTTAAAAACAGATGCATTTTGATCGGTTAGTTTTTTAATATGAGATTTAGCCATAGATGTTTTTACAAATCTCAGCCAATCTTTTGAAGGTTTTTTATTTTTGTTTACAGATATTTCAACAACATCGCCATTTTCTAAAATATGATTGAGTGGAACAATTTTACCTCCTATTTTTGCTGACTCGCAATGATTTCCAATATCCGAATGCACCGCATATGCAAAATCAATTGGAGTTGAGTATTTAGGCAGTACAACGATATCTCCTTTAGGAGTAAAGGAAAAAACTTTGTTTATAAAAAAATCTATTTTAAAACTTTTCCAAAAATCAGGAATATTTTTAGGCCATTCAAAATTAGCGCCCTCTTTGTTTAAATTAATTTTTTCTTTATAAGACCAGTGTGCACAAACTCCATATTCTGCTTCTTTTTGCATTTCAGCTGTTCTTATCTGAATTTCTGTTATTTTTCCATCTTTAGAAAAAACCGTAGTATGAAGCGACCTATATCCATTAGGTTTAGGTTTGGCTATATAATCATTTATTTCTTCAGAGATCGGTTTAAAATATTTATGTATTATGCCTAAAACCCTATAACAGCTTTCAATGTCAGGGGTTATTATTCTTAATGCTAGTAAATCATGTATTTTATCAAAATTCATATCGCGACGAACAAGTTTGTGGTAGGTGCTCCAATAAGATTTTGCTCTATAGTTTATATCTAAAACTTTAGCCCTTTCTTTTTTAAGTATTTTTTTAAATTGAGGTATAGTTTTTTTAAGATATTTTTCTCTTTCTTCGTATTGTTCTTTTATATTTTCTTTGAGCCACTTAAATCTGTCTGGAAATAAATAAGAAAAAGCAATGTCTTCAAGATTTCTTCTTATTTCAGATAAACCTAGTCTTCTAGCTACTGGTGCAAAAATTTGTAAAGTTTCTAAAGCAAATAGTTTTTGTTGATTTTCAGGTAGATAATGTAAAAAGTTTAATTGATCTAATCTATAAACTAAATCAACTATAATTACTCTTAAATCTCTAGATAAGGCCAAAAACATTTTTCTTAAATTTTCAATTTTCTCTCTGGCAAAAGTTTTTTTCTCTCTCATACCTATAGATAAAGAATAGCGAATTTTATCTAAATCAGAAATTCTTTCTACCAGATTAGATATTTCTTTGCCTAGTTTTTTTTCTACTTCTTTTAGCTGGGATGTTTTAGAAGAAACAGGTATGTCTTCGAGCACGTCGTGAAGAAGTCCCAATGCAACAGTTATAGGATCAAGGTTCATTTTATCTAACATTGAGGCAACCCTTATAGAGCGAACAATATAATTTTCTCCAGAAAGTCTAAATTTGTCTTTATAAACCAAAGTAGCAAAATCAAAAGCCAATTCAATTAATTTTGGGTCTGAGCTTTTTTTTATTATTTTTTGTATATCTTGAGGCATTTATTTTGCTCTATTTTTCTTTAGAATAATCGCATTCTTTGTTAGAACATTTAATAGTTTTTTTATTTTTTTCTACTAGAATAGAATCGCATTTGGGGCATAATTCGTCTATAGGTTTATCCCATAAAGCAAAGTCGCATTTGGGAAAACTACTACATCCGTAAAATATTTTCCCCTTTTTAGTTTTTCTTGATTTTAATTTTCCTTCTTTGCATTTAGGGCAAGCTACACTTGATGTATTATTATCTTCTTCAATAGATTCGGTATGCTTGCATTCTGGAAACTTTGAGCAAGCATAAAATCTACCAAATCTGCCTAGTCGCTCTATTAATGGGGCTCCACATTTTGGACAAATTTTATCAGTTTCTTTAATTAAATCTTTTTTCTCTACATTTTTATATTTTTCTGCTAAGTTTTTTGCAAAAGGAGTATAGAAATCTTTACAGGTTTTAACCCAAGTGTCTTTGCCTTCCGCAACTTCATCTAGTTCTTTTTCCATTTTAGCAGTAAAATCGATATCAACAATTTCTGGGAAGTTTTCAACCAAAATATCGTTAACCATTATTCCCATTTCGCTTGGGAAAAATCTTTTTTGTTCATTTTGACTGACATAATTTCTTGTCTGTATTGTAGATATAATTGGAGCATAGGTAGATGGCCTGCCAATGCCATATTTCTCTAAAATTTTTACTAAACTAGCTTCAGTATATCTTGCTGGTGGTTCGGTAAAATGTTGAAGAGGCTTTAACTCTATTAAATCTAAATTATCATTCTTTTTTAATTCTGGCAAAAGAGTTTCTTCAAATTTTGTTGGATAAACTTTTAAAAATCCATCAAATTTTAAAGTTTGCCCATTTGCACGAAATGTATATTCACCAGCCTTTATGTCTGTGGAAATAGAGTCAAATATTGCAGGTGACATTTGGCAAGCAATAAATCTTTGCCAAATTAAAGTATAAAGTTTTAATTGCCTGGCATCAAGTCCTGTAAGTGATTCTGGAGTTTTATTGGCATAAGCTGGCCTAATAGCTTCATGAGCTTCCTGAGCACCACTATTTTTTGTTTTATATTTTACTGTTTTCCCTGCCCAATACTCTTTTCCATATTTTTGAGTTATAAAATCTTTTGCAGAATTTAAAGAATCCTCAGAAAGATTTAGGGAATCTGTTCGGTGATAAGTTATATTTCCTTCTTCATAAAGCCTTTGAGCCAAAGACATAGTCATTTTTGCAGAAAATTTAAATCTTTGCCAGGCTGCCTGCTGTAAAGTGCTGGTGGTAAATGGGGGAGAGGGATTTTTATTTATTTCTTTTTTATCTACAGATTCTACAATATATTTTGCATTGTTTAAATCATTAAAAATTTCGTCTGCTTCGGCTTTTGTTTTTATCTCTAATTTATCTATTGCTTTGTCATTTTTTTTAGATAAACTAGCATTAAATTCTTTACCGTTTTTTTCTAGCAAAGCTTCTATGCTCCAATATTCTTGTGCAATAAATTTTTCAATTTCTCTTTCTCTATCAACAACTAATCTTACGGCTACAGACTGAACTCTTCCGGCTGACAATCCCTTGGCAATTTTTTTCCATAAAAATGGAGATATCTTATAGCCAACAAGTCTGTCTAAAATTCTTCGGGCTTGTTGGGCTTCTGCTAAATTTATATCAATATGTCTGGGAGATAGAATAGCTTTTTCAATGGCTGTTTTAGTAATTTCGTGAAACACAATTCTCTGCGGATTTTTTAACTTTAAAGCCTCTTGTAAATGCCAGGCAATAGATTCTCCTTCGCGGTCTTCGTCGGTGGCTAGTATTGTTTGGTCTGCTTTTGCAGATTCTTTTTTAAGTTCAGCCACAACCTTTTTAGCTTTTGTTGGTATAACATATTTTGGTTTAAAATTATTTTCAACATCTACTCCCAGCTCTCTTTTTGGCAAATCTCTTACATGACCAAAAGACGATTTTATAATAAAATCTTTTCCTAGAAATTTCTGTATTGTTTTTGCTTTTGTGGGGCTTTCTACAATTACCAAACTTTTCATTTTTTTTATTAATTTAGTGAATAATTATTATTTTTTACATCTTTCATTACTATATAATAGCACGAGAAACCAAAATTATTGCAATTTTTGTATTTTATAGTAGAGTATAAGCTAGCAACTTGTCAACTCTTAGAAAATAAACATATGAAAGCACGCAGAATAGATCCGCATGTTCATTGCAGAGATCAAGGATGGGCGTATAAGTCTACCATAGCTGAAACACTGAAACTTGCTGAATTGCAAGGTATTTGTGCCATTTTTGATATGCCCAACAATAATCCGCCAACTCTTCGCATAGAAGATGTTCTGCAAAGGTTAGCGTTGGTGCCGGAAGATTCTCCGGTGCAATATTTTACTTATATCGGCCTTGCCGCGGATAACCCAGACCAATGGGCAGAAGCCGTAAGGTGTTGGAATAATATTCCCCAAGTAATTGGCATTAAAATGTTTGCCGGTCATTCAACGGCAAACATGGGTATTATTGAGCCCGAACAGCAGAGGGCAGTTTATCGGTTTTTAACAGAGGTTGATTATCGAGGCGTGTTGGCTGTGCATTGCGAAAAGGAATCGTTGCTTAGACCAGCCCTTTGGGATCCGAAAAATCCTGTAAGTCATTCTTTGGCGCGACCGCCCGAAGCTGAGGCAGAATCAGTACGTGACCAAATTTTATTTGCTGAGGGGGCAGGATTTTGTGGAAAACTACATATTTGCCATGTTTCTACCGAGAAGGCTTTGAGAGTTATAGCCAGAGCAAAAGATAAGCGATCTCTGCCCATGCGCGTTACCTGCGAGGTTACTCCTCATCATCTTCTTTATTCAACAGACATGCTTGAACACCTTGGCCAACTGGGTCAACTAAGCCATTGGTTCAAGGTGAATCCTCCAATTCGCATAGAACAAGACCGATTAGCTTTATTGGGGGCTATTATATCTGATAACGTGGTGGATTGGATTGCTACAGACAATGCCCCACATACGATGCAAGAGAAACTTGGTCCGCCTTATACATCGGGCTTTCCTTCTCTCTATTTATATCAGGGATTGCTGGCGCACTTGCGAGAATTAGGGGTTTCCGAGGAGAAAATCGATGACCTGACATTTTATAGCATCATTAGAGCGTTCAATCCAAAGCTCAATCACTTGATTGCTTAATTATCGCACCATAGCCTGGTTTATCTGGGCTTCTTTTTTTATTCGCGGAATTTTTCTATGCTTTCAGCCATCATTTGAGAATATAAATTTAAACCAATTTTGTTTATGGCGCCCGATTGTTCTTTGCCTAAAATATTTCCCGCGCCTCTTAATTCTAAGTCTCTAATTGCAATTCTATATCCCGCACCCAACTCTTGAGCATCTTCTAGCGCCTTTAATCTATCTTTTGCCAGAGGAGTTAAGTTTTTTTCTTCATACATAAAATACGCAAAACTTTTTGTTGTAGACCTGCCTACGCGTCCTCTTATTTGGTGTGCTTGAGAAAGTCCTAGTTTAGTAGCATCTTCTATAATAATTGTATTTGCATTAGAAAAGTCTATTCCGTTTTCAATAATTGTTGTTGCAATTAAAACATTTATTTTCTCATTTTGGAATTCATCTATTATTTTCATTATATGTTTTTCTGCCATTTTTCCATGGATTGTTCCAATTTTTGCTTTTGGACACAACTTTTTTAATTCTTTTGCTTTAGTTTCAATAGTTTGCACCCTGTTGTGTAAAAAATAAACTTGGCCTTTTCTTTTTAATTCGGCAATAATAATATTTTTAATATTTTTTTCGCTATATGGTAAAACATTAGTTTTAATAGATTGTCTGCCAATTGGTGGTGTTTGTATCAAGCTGATATGTTTAAGAGAAGAAAGAGCCAAATAAATAGTACGAGGTATTGGTGTGGCCGATAAGCTTAAAATATCTAAACTGGTTTTTAATTTACGCAGACGTTCTTTTTGTTTAACGCCAAATTTTTGTTCGTCATCAATAATTAAAAGTTGTAAATTCTTGAATTCTACATCTTTAGACAAAAGTCTGTGTGTGCCAATTAAAATATCAATGTGCCCATCTTTTAGGTCTTTAATAACTTTTTTTTGCTCTGTTTTTGTATGTAGTCCAGAAATTACGCCAATTTTTACCGGTAGATTTTTAAACCTTTCTTTAAAGGAATTATAATGCTGATTAGCTAAAATTGCTGTTGGGCATATAAGAGCCGTTTGTCTGTTGTTGGCTACAGCCATTAAAGCTGTTCTCATAGCCACTTCTGTTTTTCCAAAACCAACATCACCACAAACAATTCTATCCATTGGTTTTGTTTTCTTTAAATCTTGTTTAATGTCTTCCATTGTTTGAATTTGATCTGGTGTCTCTTGAAAAGTAAAGCTAGATTTAAATTGTGATTCTAACTCTTTATCTTCTATATAAGGGGCCCTTTCGGTAGTTTCTTTTTGAGCGTATAGTTGTAATAATTCTTTAGCTAATTTCTCAACGTTTTCTTTTATAGCCCGTTTTGTTTTTTGCCATATAGAAGATCCAAGTCTTGAAACTTTAGGATCTTGAAAGCCAACATATCTAGACAATTTTCTTTCTAATCCAAGGGGTATATAAAGCTTATCTTCTTTATCATATTGTAATACATAGTAATCATTAGTTTGTCCCGCTTCGAGCGGGATCCCGCCCTGGCGGGAAAATTTTTCTATTCCTATAAATTGTCCTATGCCATGATCTAGATGAACTAAATAGTCTCCGGGTTTTAATCCTTTTAGCTCGGAAAATATTTTTTGAGATTTTATTTTCTTTTTTAAAATTTCTCTTGATTTTTTAAATTTTTCTTCAGAAAATTTTGAAGGGTAAAATTTTTTTTCATTTAATAATTGTATGTTGTCTACTTCGTTTCCTAAAAAATCTATTCTTACTGCTTGCAGGGCGTTAATGGGGAATATATCAATAATTCCTCCTTTTTGTGAAAACTCACCAGGGTCGGTAACCTTGAATACTTTTTCATAACCCATTTCATCAAGTTTTCTTAAAAATTGTGAAAATTGAAAGCTGTGATTTTTTTGTAAAAAAATTATATTATCTTCAAAAAAATTTTGTGAATGTCTGGCTTCTAATATTTCTTGTAAATTGTCTTGAAACCAAAAAGCCTGCTTTTCTAAAAAGTAGGGGGTAATGCCAACTATCAAAATTTGGTTTAAATCATTAGCTGTTATATTCATTCATTGTTTTTTCTATGCCCTGACTAGCTAAAGAGCCAAGGGCCTCAACTGCTCGCTCTACAGCTTCGTTTAGAATAATTTTTTCTTCTTCTGAAAAGTTTTTTAAAACAACTTTTATTGCCTCGGTCTTTTTGCTTGACCCAATCCCTATGCGAAGCCTTATCAAACCATTGTTTCCAATGCTTTTAATTATAGATTCAACTCCTTTATGGCCAGCTGAGCCTCTTTCTTGCACAATCTTAATTGTTCCCACGGGTAAGTCAATATCGTCATGCACAACTATTATATTTGAAACTCGGTCTTTATTTTTTGATATTATTTTTTTAACAGCACTACCTGATTTATTCATAAAAGTTTGTGGTTTTACTAAAATTATTCCATCTTGCTCGGAAGTAAGCGCTTTAGACTTTTTTTGTAAAATAAAATCGGGAAAGTCGTTTTTCTTTGCAAAATCATCAATTACCATAAACCCAACATTATGGCGAGTATTTTTATATTGTTCTCCTGGATTGCCCAGTCCTATAATTATTATCATATTTTGGTAATTATATCATTTTATTTGGTACTTGCAATTACTTTAAAAATATGATACTGTAGAACTATTAATCAGTCAAATTAAGGATATATTTTAATGGAAGAAAATACAATAATAAACTCTACTACTCCTCAAAATAAAACAAAAAAAGTTTTATCTTTTATATGGGAGCTTGTTAAAATAGCTATTATAGCTTTTGTTATAGTTGCCCCAATACGTTATTTTCTTTTTCAGCCGTTTATTGTTAGTGGTTTATCTATGGCTCCTAATTTTGCTAATGGAGACTATTTAATAGTTGATGAAATTTCTTATAGATTTTCTAGTCCTCAAAGGGGAGATGTTGTTGTTTTTAACGCTGATTTTGTAAAAGGATATAATGGTGAAGATTTTACTAATGAGCGCTTTATTAAAAGAGTTATAGGCCTTCCAGGAGATACAGTTGATATAACAGAGGGCAAAGTAGAAATAATAAAAGATGGTAAAAAGACTATTTTAAATGAAAAATATTTACCAGCTGATTTAAAAACATACGGATACAATTTAGCTGGAGAATATAGTCTTTCAACTTTACCAAAAGAAGTTATTTTAAAAGAAAACGAATATTTTGTTTTGGGGGATAATAGGTTAAATTCTTATGATTCAAGATATTGGGGACCTGTGCCTTCGCAATATATAATTGGTAAAGCAGCAATAAGAGTTTTGCCCATAACATCTTTATCAATAATTTCAACACCAAGTTATTAAAATTATTTATATGAGTAAAATAAAATATCAATCTTTAACAGGAATGCACGACGTGCTACCAGAAGATCAAGTTTATTTTAAAAGAATAAATAAGATTGTGGAATCTGTAGCAAATTATTATAGTTTTGAAAAAATTGAAACTCCTATTTTAGAGTTTGCTGAAATATTTCAAAAAGCCGTAGGAGATGATACAGATATAGTTGGTAAAGAAATGTATACTTTTAGAACTAAGGGCGGAGATTTAGTTTGTTTAAGGCCCGAAGGAACCGCTGCAATAATGAGAAGTTATTTAGAACACGGTATGCATAATTTGCCACAGCCTGTAAAGCTTTGGTATGCAGGGCCATTTTTTAGATATGAAAGGCCACAAGCGGGACGGTTTAGACAATTTCACCAATTTGGCTTTGAGGCCATTGGAGACGCTAATTCTTCTATTGATAGTCAGATTATACAGATGAGTTATGATGTTTTAAAAGAATTAGGATTTAAACATTTAACAATAGAAGTTAATTCTATTGGAGACTCAGAATGCAGGCCATATTTTAAGAAAATTTTAACTAGTTATTTTAAATCAAGACGCTCTTCACTGTGTTCTGATTGTCAAAGAAGACTTAAAGAAAATCCTTTAAGAATTTTAGATTGTAAAGAGGAAAAATGCCAACGAGTTAAAGCTGGAGCCCCTCAAATAATAGATCATCTTTGTGAAAAGTGTCATGGTCATTTTAAACAAGTTTTAGAATTTTTAGATGAATTTGAATTACCATACACATTAAATCCATATTTAGTTAGGGGGTTAGATTATTATACAAAAACAGTTTTTGAAATAATTGAAACCACAGAAGATGGAAAAGGTCTTGGCACATTGACTGGAGGAGGAAGATATGATAATCTTTCAAAAGTATTTGGTGGTAGAAATGCTCCTGGGTGTGGTTCTGCTTCTGGAATAGAAAGAATAGTAAGTTTGATGAAGTCTAGAGAAATGAAAACTGGACCAAAAACCGAAGAGCCAAAAATATTTTTAGCTCAATTGGGTAAGTTAGCAAAAAGAAAAAGCATGAAACTTTTTGGAGAATTTAGAGCAGCTAAAATTCCCGTAGCAGAGTCTTTTTCAAAAGATTCTTTAAAAGCGCAACTTAGAACTGCAAATAAAATGAATATAAAATGGGTTTTGATCTTTGGACAAAAAGAAGCATTAGAAGACTTCATTGTTCTAAGAGATATGGATACAGGCACCCAAATAGAAATAAAGCTAGATAAAGTTGTAGCCGAAATGAAAGAAAAAATTAAAAATTAAATATTAATTAAATAAATAAAATTAAAAAATAATATGCCAGTACAAGTTACAAAAAATCAAAAAGAAACATCGCAAAATTTGGTACATCGTTTTACAAAAACAGTACGTCAGTCTGGTGTTTTGCTTGAAATTAGAAAAAAAAGATTTCACAAAAGAGCAAAATCTGCATTGGTTAAAAAAAGATCTGCTTTAAGAAGGATTAATGTAAAAGCAGAAAAAATTAAAGCCGATAAATTAGCAAAGCCAAAATAGAATATAGAATTTGGTATATAGAAGCTGGAATAAATAAAAAAATATGGAAACCGGCTCAGCAAATAAGATTCAAAAATTTACAGATTTGTATGCTTGGCAAGAAGGCCATAAGTTGGTTTTGATGATTTATAAAGAAACAGATAAGTTCCCCGACAAAGAAAGATATAGTATTATTGATCAAATGCGTAGGGCGGTAGTTTCTGTAACCTCTAATATAGCAGAAGGTTTTTCACGAAAGTCTTCAAAAGAAAAAAATAGATTCTACTGCATGGCTCAAGCGTCATTGGTGGAATTACAAAATCAATTGATTATTTCGAGAGACGTGGGCTATTTATTAAATAGTGAATTTAAAAAAATCGCTGACCAATCTATAACAACTAGTAAGCTTTTAAGCGGTCTTTTAAGGGCAACAAAAGATAAAAAATTTGAAGTTTAATTTTATTCAAGCTACAAGATACTAAATTCAAGATTCAAAATCATGTTAAAGCAAACTATTCACGATAATACCACCGAGGCTATGAAAAAGGGTGATAAACTCGTCACAGATACACTGCGTATGCTATTGGCCTCTATTGTTACTAAAGAAAAAGAGAATAGGTATAAAATTTCTAAAGAACATCCAGATTTTGCAGAAGATAAATTAGCAAAAGAGTCAGAATTAACAGATGAGCAAATATTAGAAGTTGTCTCAGTTGAAATAAAAAAGAGAAAAGACGCCATAGCCTTATATGAACAAGGTAACAGGCCAGAATTAGCTGAAAAAGAAAAAAAAGAAATTGATATTTTAATAAAGTACCTGCCTGAACAATTGTCTCCCGAAGCACTAAAAGAACTAGTTATTGAATCTATCAAATTAACTGGAGCTACTGAGATGAAAGATATGGGCAAAATAATGGCAGATTTAGCCCCAAAGATAAAAGGCAAAGCAGATGGTGGGGAGGTAAGTAAAATTGTAAAAGAACTATTAACAAAATAAATTAAACCGCCTTTGGGCGGTTTTTGTTTTATTTGAAAAATGGTGTAAAATATAGTAATGGCAAGAAAAACTCGTAAAAAAATAGAGAAAAAAATAGAGAAGAAGGTAGATAGAAGAGTAAATAGAAACTATATTTTGATAGGCGGAGTTTTATTGCTTGTGGTGATAGGTTGTTTTTTTGCATATAAATATTTTATAAAACCACATAATTATATAATTAAAAATCAATATTATAGTTTTAGTATTCAAACTCCTAGCACCTGGATAGCAGAAGAAAAAATCTTATATTCAGAAAATAATATTTCCCAAATTCTAACTAAATGTAAGAATGATAAATCAAAAAATAATATTGATTATAAAATAGGAGAGTTTAGATTTAAAAGCCAAAAATATCCTCAGGAGCTAGAAATATTTCAATTTCCAGCAGAGGGCTTGCCCAGTGGAATTATTTTTGAAATTTCGGTTTACTGCGTTACTGAAAGTTCTAAGAAAATTGGTAGCAGTTTAGTTTTTTTTCATGATGATTTTAAATACGTAATAACTGAACATAATTATATATCACCCAAAGACAAGGGGGCAGAAAAGAAGATAGCCAAAAATTATCAAATATTATTTAATAAAATAATTTCTAGTTTTAAAATTACCAAATGAAGATTGAAATAAATAATTTAACTGGGCATCCTATATTGAGCCGAGCTGTGGATAAAAAGATTTTTTCCACAGTTGCAAAAATCGTATTAAAAGGCGAAAATAGAAAAACAGAAACATTATCTTTGGCATTTGTAAGTAAAAGCGAGATAAAAAAACTTAATAAAAAATTTCGTAAAAAGAATAAAGCTACAGATGTTCTTTCATTTGAGTTAGATGTGCCCTTCGGCTTCGCTCAGGGTAAAAACAAGTTTTTAGGGGAAATTATAATTTGCCCAGAAGTTGTTAGAGATAATGCTAAAAAATATAATATTTCAGTAAAGCAAGAAATGACTAAAATGCTTATCCATGGAATACTTCATTTGTGTGGATATGACCATGAGAAGTCGAAAAAGGATGAGAAAATAATGGAAGAAAAACAAGAAAAATATTTAGCTGAAATTAACCCGGTTAAATAAAATCCAAAGGATTTTAATTTTGTAAAACAAAATTATTTAACTGGGTAAAAATAATATGGCACGTAGTAACATTGTTACAGGTTTAGATATAGGAACTCATAGTATTAAAGCTTTAACTATTCAAAAAAAGGGAACTGAATGGGAGGTTTTGTCGTATGCAGAAATTCCTTCTACTGGGCTTCGTAAAGGGGCAGTAGTGTCGGTGGAAGAAACTTCTAAAAATGTACAAGCAATAATGGCTAGCGTTGAAAAAGACTGTAACAGAAAAATTGATTCAGTTTTTGTTAATATAGGAGGTAATCATCTTTATGTAATTCCATCTGATGGGATTATTTCAGTGTCTCGTGCAGATCAAATAATTTCTAAAGAAGATATTGAACGAGTTTTGCAGGCGACAAAAGCAATCAATATTTCTAAAAATGATGAGGTTTTAGACGTTGTTCCCAAAGATTATGTTATTGATGACCAAAAAGGAATCAAAAATCCAGAAGGTTTAACTGGCGTTAGACTTGAGGCTAAAGTTCTTTTGCTTTGTTATTTTCAATCATACTTTACAAATTTAACTCATGCTGTTTTAAGTTCAAAATTGCAGATAAGAGATGTCATACCATCTCCAATTGCAGCTGCTAACGCTGTTTTAACTCCACAACAAAAAGAGTTGGGGGTAGCTTTAATTGATATTGGAGCTGCCACAACTTCTTTGGCAGTTTTTGAAGAAGGAAGTTTAATGCATTTAGCTATTTTCCCAATTGGGTCAGCTAATATTACTAATGATATTGCAATAGGCCTTAAAACAGAAGTTCAAATTGCTGAATCAATTAAAAAACAACATGGTACATGTGTGGTTGCTAAAGCTGATAAAGATAAAAAAGATCAAACTAAAAGAAAAATAGAGGTTTTTGACAGGTCAGATTCTCTTAATTTTACAAAGAAAAATTTGGTAGATATTATAGAACCAAGAGTTTCTGAAATTTTAGATTTAGTACAAAAAGATCTTAAGAAAATTGGCAGGCAAGAATTATTGCCCGGCGGAGTTGTACTAACTGGTGGAGGTTCAAAAATTCCAAAGATTAAAGATTTAGCTAAAGAAACATTAAAACTCTCTTGTGAAATAGGAAAACCACAGGGCATATTGGGCTTACAAGATGACCCTGCTTTAGCCACAGTAGTGGGCTTAGCTTTAGAGGGGGTTGATTTTAATGGAGATAGAGTTAATATAGGAACCAAGGGATGGTGGGCTATGTTTATAAAGTGGCTTAAAAATTTCATCCCGTAAAAGGATAAAATTTTTATGCAACCAATTATCAAAGTTATAGGAATAGGCGGGTCTGGATCAAATACAGTATCTAGAATGGAAAAGTTCCAGATGCAAGGAGTTGAATTATTGGCATTAAATACAGATGCTCAAGCATTGCATTTTTCAAAGAGTCATAAGAAGATTTTAATTGGAAAAGAAACTACTAAAGGGCTTGGTACTGGAATGGATGCTGGATTGGGTGCAAAGTCAGCAGAAGAATCTAAACAAGAAATTTTAGAAAACTTAAAAGGGGCTGATATGATTTTTTTGACTTGTGGTTTGGGTGGTGGCACTGGCTCTGGGGCCTCACCAATTGTTGCCGAGATTTCAAAAAGTCTTGGCATTTTAACTATAGGAGTGGTTACAACGCCTTTTTCTTTTGAGGGCCAAGAAAGAAAAAAAATTGCTGTTGAAGCAATTAAAAAATTAAAAGAAAGCGTTGACTCATTGCTTGTGATTTCTAATGATAAGCTTTTAAAAATTATTGATGAAAAAACTACAGTATCAGAAGCATTTTTAATTTGTGACGATGTTTTAAGAGAGGCAGTGCAATCTATTACAGATTTAATTTTAGTTCCTGGAATTATAAATATTGATTTTGCTTCAGTTGTGTCGGTTTTAAAAAATTCTGGTCATGCGCTTTTTGGTGCTGGAAAATCTTCTGGAGAAAATAGAGCAGTTGTAGCTGCAGAAAAAGCTATTAGTTCTCCTTTGTTAGATTTTTCTATTCAAGGATCAAAAGGTGTTTTATTTTCTGTTTCTGGGATAGATGTTACTTTAAATGAAATTCAAGAAGCCGCAAAAGTTATTACTAAAAATGTTGATTCTAGGGCAGAAATAATTTTTGGTGCAGTTAAAGACAACACTTTAAAGAAAGGCGAATTAAAAATTACCGTTATTGCCACAAAATTAGTATAAATTATCAAATAAAGTGTAAAAATACGGCTTATAGTCGTATTTTTTGTTGAAACAGAGCAAAATAAAGTTATCCACAGGTTCTATATATGAAATAGGATTTGACACGACCGTTGGTTGGGGTAAAATACAGTAATCGACAATAGTTTTTAATATTAATTAATTTTTTGAAGAAAGGCATTTTAATAGATTTGCTGTTTGTAAACTTTTAAGTCAAAATTTCTAAACAGCAGGTTAAATTAAGAGCAATGTCTTTTTTTTGTCCCTGCCTGCGTAGGTAGGCCCAATTTTATGTCAGAAGAAACAAAAAAAATGGAAAATCATATAGAAAAAGTTCGTAAAAGAGATGGTAGGGTAGTTGATTTTGAGCAAGAAAAAATTGCTGAAGCTGTTCACAAAGCTGTGGTTGCAACAAATCAGGGAAATGGCCCAGAATCTAAAAGGGTTTCTGATAAAGTTGTTGTATTAATGAATCGCAGGTTTAAAAAGGAAGAAATTCCAACTATTGAGCAAATTCAAAATATTGTTGAGGAAGCCTTAATGCTAGAAGGATTAGTTGAAACTGCCAAAGCATATGTTTTATATAGAGAGCAAAGAAGATCAATACGTGAAGCTACAAAAGCAACTGATGATTCTTCAGAAAAAGTAGATAGTTATCTAAAAGAAATTGATTGGCAAGTAAAAGAAAATGCCAACATGACTTTTTCTTTGCAAGGATTAAACCAATATGTTGGTTCATATATTTCAAAAAAATATTGGTTAAATAAAATTTATCCAAAAGAAATAAGAGACGCAGCATTAAGTGAAGACTTTCATATTCACAATTTAGAATTATTAGCTCCTTATTGCGCCGGATGGGATTTGTATGACTTTTTAGTAAAAGGCTTTGGCGGTGTTTCTGGAAAAATAGAGTGTAGGGCTCCTAAACATTTTAGGACCGCATTAGGTCAATTGGTGAATGTTTTATTTACTTTACAAGGAGAAACAGCTGGAGCAAACGCTGTTTCTAATTTTGATACTCTTTTAGCTCCATTTATTAGATATGACAAGCTAGATTATAAGCAAGTAAAACAATCTATGCAGGAATTTTTATATAACTGTATGGTGCCAACTAGGGTAGGCTTTCAAACGCCATTTTTAAATGTTTCTTTAGATATTAAAGCGCCATCATTTTTGGCAAAACAGCCTGTAATTATTGGAGGAGAGCCACAAAACGAAACTTATGGAGACTTTCAACCAGAAATGGATATGTTTATCAGGGCTTTTTATGAAGGCTTAATGGAGGGTGATGCCTCGGGCAGGCCATTTACATTTCCAATTCCAACAGTTTCGATTACTAAAGATTTTGAGTGGGATAATCCAAATTTAAATGCAATGTGGGAAGCAACAGCAAAATATGGGATTAATTATTTTTCAAACTTTATTCAGTCTGATATGAGTCCAGATGATGCAAGATCAATGTGTTGCAGATTGAGGCTTGATAACAGAGAGTTATATAAAAGAGGCGGGGGATTGTTTGGTTCTTCTCCTAAAACAGGTTCAATTGGAGTGGTCACAATTAATTTGCCAAGAATTGGATATACTTCAAAAACAAAAACAGAGTTTTTTGAAAAATTAACAAGATTAATGGAGTTAGCTAAAGAAAGTTTAGAAATTAAGAGAAAGGCTTTAGATGACTTTATGGAAAAAGGACTTTACCCATATTCAAGGCATTATTTAGAAGAAATGAAAAAAATGAGAAATACTTATTTTGGAAATCATTTTTCTACAATTGGAATTATGGGCATGAATGAAGCTTTGATGAACTTTTTGGAAGAAGATATTACAACTCCTAAAGGAAAAAAGTTTGCACTTGAAGTTTTAGATTTCATGAGAGATAAAATGATTCAATTTCAAGAAGAAACCGGCAATTTGTTTAATTTAGAAGCAACCCCAGGAGAAGGAACAAGTTATAGGCAAGCAAGAACAGATAGAGAAAAATATCCAGATATTGTTACTTCTGGAACAAAAGAAGTTCCTTATTATACAAACTCAAGCCAATTGCCCGTAGGTTTTACAGATGATATTTTTGAAGCCCTAGATTTGCAAAATGATTTGCAAACAAAATATACTGGCGGAACTGTATTACATATATTTTTAGGAGAAAAAGTTTCTGACCCAAATATGGCAAAAGCTTTGGTTAAGAAGATTTGTGAAAATTATAGCTTGCCATATATTACACTAACTCCAACATTTTCAATTTGCCCAACACATGGATATATTTCTGGAGAACACTTTGAATGCCCTCAATGTACTATAAAACAACCCTGTGAGGTGTATAGTAGGGTTGTGGGGTACATTAGGCCTGTTCAGCAATGGCACAAAGGTAAAAAGCAAGAGTTTGAAGAAAGAAAAGAATTTGCCTTTCCCGAAGAAAAAACCAATGGAGTTCTGACAAAAATGGAAGAAAAAACAGCCGTATAATTTAAAAGCCGCCTTTTAACTAAGGCGGTTTTTTAGTATAATCAAACTGTGATAGTCTTTCTCAGGTTACCATACGGTAACCTGACAGTAGGCGTGACATGAGAAGTATAAGTAAAAAATAAAAAATGAATTATATACAAAAAGTAAAACAGGACAGCATTGATGAATTTAGCTCGGAAGTAACTCGCGAAAGGTATAAAAGAGATGCAAATGCGGGATTTTGGGAGAGCGAGGAAAATTTAATTAAAAAATATTTTACATTAAATTCAAAAATACTTGATATAGGGTGTGGCTCTGGGAGGACGACTTTTCCTATGTTTAAAATGGGCTATTCGGTGGTAGGCGTTGATATAACACCCATGATGATTGATATTGCTAAAGAAAATGCAAAAGCTCAAAAGTTGGATATTAAATTTCTTGGAGGTGACGCAACCAGTTTAGATTTTGAAGACAATATTTTTGATGGTGCTATTTTTGCAAATAATGGCTGGGCGCAAATTCCGGGTAAACAACAACGACAGAAGGCTTTAAATGAAATCTACAGGGTTCTAAAGCCTGGTGGAATTTATATTTTTACTGCTCACAAAAGATATTATTCATTAAATAATTTCCTATTTTGGTTAAGTAAAAGAATCTTTAAGGATGGTGCAATAGACTTTGGCGATGTGTTTTTTAGAAGATATGCTGAAGGTAAAAAGTTAAAGCAAAAACAGTTTTTACACCTTTCTAGCGTGAATGAAGTAAAACAACAAATTTCCAAGGCTGGATTTCACTTGGTGGATTTTAAAAGGATGGGGGAATTGTCAAAAAAAGATGCTGAATCAAGAAGAGCGTCTTTGTGGAACGGGTTTGATTCGTTCAAATCTCCAATTTTTTATGTTTGTAAAAAATAGTTTAAAGGGGTTTTTTATTTCAAAACTATAGTAGATTTTGTTAGGTTACCGTATGGTAACCTGAAATAAAATGTCAAAGATAATAATAGAAAAAGATTTTTATACAACAATCGAAATGGCTAAAGAGTCGGGCATTAGCAAGGTGTCTGTGCTTAAACGAATTTGGCGGGGGAATATAAAAGCTCTCAAAATGGGTAGAAATTTTATAATCTTTAAAAAGGATGTTAACATAAAAAAGTTGATTTTAGATATTCAAAAATAGAAAGCATCAAAAACAACTCAGGTTACCATATGGTAACCTGAAGTAATTATAAAAAAACTATGGAGCAAGAAGTAAAATCATGCCAGAATTGCAAGCAAGACTTTGTAATAGAGCCCGATGATTTTGCGTTCTATGAAAAAATGAAGGTTCCCGCACCTACATGGTGCCCGGAATGTCGAATGCAGCGTCGTTTCGCATGGAGAAATGAGTGGAGGTTATTTAGAAAAAAAGATATTAATGGAAAAGAAATTTTTTCTAATTATCATGAAGATTCTCCTGTAAAAGTGTTAGATACGGCAGAGTGGTATGCTGATAATTGGGATGCTATGGAATATGGCAGAGATTATGATTTCTCAAAACCGTTTTTTGAACAATTTCGAGAATTATTTAACCAAGTGCCATTAATGTCTAGATCACTTACTAACCCAGTAAGAAGCGATTATTGTATGAATGCTACTGATCCAAAAGATTGCTATCTTACTTTTGCTGTTTCATATGTAGAAAACTCAGCATATTCTATTTGGGGAGCTAAATCTAAAGATATTTTTGATTGTTATATGTTTAATGATTCAGAGCTTTGTTATGACTCGGTTAATATTACCAAATGTTATAAAGCATTATATTCTGTAGATTGCGAAGATTGCAATGATATAATATTCTGTAAAAATTGTGTGGGCTGTAATAATTGTTTTGGTTGCGTTAATTTAAAAAATAAATCTTATTATATTTTTAATGAACCTTATTCTAAAGAAAAATATACAGAAAAAATTAAAGAACTTGGCATAAGTTCTAGAAAAAATATTGACGAATTATGCAGTAAAGCGGTTGCTTTTTGGATTAAGTATCCTAATAAATTTATGCATGGCAGGCACAATGCTAATGTAATGGGAGATTATATAAGTAATTCAAAAAATGCTCAACATTGTTGGAGAATTATTGATGCTGAAAATGTTAAGTACTGTAGTAATGCTACTATTGGTCCGATGAAAGATTCTTATGATTATAGCGGTTTTGGTGAGGGGGCCGAATTAATTTATGATTCAATTATTACTGGTATTGGAACGTATAATGTAATGTTTTCTTCGCAGTGCTATTCGTCGGTATCTAACCTTAGGTATTGTTTCTTTTGTTTGCAAAACTCATCTAATTTGTTTGGTTGTGTAAGTTTGCGCAATAAACAATATTGTATTTTAAATAAACAATATACAAAAGATGAGTACGAAGCCCTGGTCCCTAAAATTATCCAGCATATGAATGATATGCCTTATATAGACAAAAAGGGGAGAATTTATAAATATGGAGAATTTTTTCCTACAGAAATGAGTCCCATTGCTTATAATCAATCATTTGCTAATGATTTTTTTCCTCTTACAGAACAAGAGGTGGCAGATCAAGGTTTTGATTGGCAGGAGCAAAAGAGTAAAGAATTTAATATCACAAAACCAGCGCTGAATCTGCCAGATGATATTACTAATGTTGACGAAAGTATTATGAAAGAAGTTATTGGTTGTGCTCACGAAGGTAAATGCACTCATGAATGTGCAGGTGTTTTTAAAATTACTAAACAAGAATTACAATTCTATAAACTACTTAATATTCCTTTGCCACAAATTTGTCAGAATTGTAGGCATTACGCGCGATTTACCTGGCGTAACCCAGTTAAACTTTGGCATAGGCATTGCATGAAACCCGGCTGCACCAATGAGTTTGAAACCAGTTATGCCCCCGATAGGCCAGAGATTGTGTATTGTGAAAGTTGTTACAATAACGAAGTGGCTTAAATAAATATTAAAAATATGATTATAGCGGGGTTGCAAAAAACAACATTAATAGACTTTCCGGGCAAAATAGCTTGTGTGGTTTTTTTGGCTGGGTGTAATTTTAGGTGCCCGTGGTGTTATTCTGCAGAATTGGTGTTGCCTTTAAAAATTGCCAAACAACCCAGAATGCAAGAAGAAGAATTTTTTAATTTTTTAAAACAAAGGCAGGAGCAATTAGATGGGGTTGTAATTTGCGGGGGAGAGCCAACTATAAATAAAGATTTGCCTCGTTTTATAGAAAAAATAAAACACCTAGGATTTTTAGTGAAGCTAGATACGAATGGCTCTAACCCCACAATGTTAAAAAATTTAGTTGAGGCAAGGTTAATTGATTATGTGGCAATGGATATAAAAACATCAGAAGATAACCCTGCTTACAAAAATTTAATGATAGAGGGAATAACAATGAACCATATTAAAGAAAGCGTAGAATTTTTAAAACTTGGAAAAGTTGATTGGGAGTTTCGTACAACAGTTGTAGATACAATTCATGATAAAGAGGATTTAATGAAAATTGCTAAATGGATAGGCGGGCCCAATGTTAACTATTATTTGCAAAATTTTAGAGCTGAAAAAACAATTGACCCAGAATTTGAAAAAATAGAACCATTTAAAGAAGAATTTTTAGAAAATATAGTTAAAGAAATTTCTCCTTATTTTAAAGATTGTAAACTTAGATAGCGCTTGGCAACAAACTTCTCACTCGGGATTCTGCACGAGAAGCACAGCGTCGTCTAAAATTGTATTTTAAATCTATACAATTTTATCCGCGCTTCTCACTCGGCGCCCACAACGGGGCACCTGCGTGAAGTCATTCTCTTAGCAGAAATCCCTCGCTTAGTTTGTTGCCTCGCTTTTTAAATGACTTCGTCTAAAATTTTATTCTTTTTTTGTTTGTCGCTTGTATTGGGAATATTTCTGGAATCATTTATTAAAGTCCCCCAGCTTTTTGTATGGGGGTTTTTAATTTTAGGAATAATTTTAGTTTTTGTGTCCTTATTTGTAAAAAGAATTAATTTTATATGGGGTTTTTGTTTATTATTTTTAGTTTTAGGCATTTTAAGGATGCAAATTACTGAATTTAATATAGCCAATGATGAACTAAGCAAATATAATGATGCTGGTTTAATAACGCTAACGGGCATAATTTCTAATGAGCCTGATATTAGAGATGCTTATCAAAAAATTAAAGTAAAAATTGATGATAGCACAATTTTAGTAACAACTAACCGTTATCCAGAATATAAATATTTAGACACGATAAAATTAACAGGTAAATTAGAAACACCCAGCGAAACAGAGGAATTTAGTTATAAAAACTATTTAATGAAAGATGGTATTTATTCTGTAATGGGCTTTCCTAAGATGGAAGTGATCTCGCAAGAGCATAAACATAATATTTTGACCTATTTATATGAGAAAATATTATTTTGTAAGCAAAAAATAAGAGAAAGTATACAAAAAAACTTTTTGCCACCACAAAGCTTAATAATGGAGGGCACAATTTTAGGAAATAATGGGGCTATGACCCAAGATTTAAAAAATAAATTAAATATCACAGGTCTTCGCCATATTATAGCTGTTTCTGGAACTCACGTAGTTATTTTGTCAGCCATAATAATGAATGTATTGCTTGGTATGGGGTTGTGGCGAGGGCAAGCTTTTTATGTGTCTATAATTTTTATTTGTATTTATATAGTTTTAACTGGTTTGCCACCGTCTGGAGTTAGGGCAGGAATTATGGGTGGAACTTATCTTTTATCTCAGAAAATTGGTAGGCAAACAATGGGTTATAGGCTAATAATGTTGGCTTGTGCAATTATGCTTTTAATAAACCCCATGCTTTTGTTTTATGATGTTGGTTTTCAGCTTTCATTTTTAGCAGTTGTTGGTTTAATATATTTAGAGCCCATTATTAAAAGATTTATAAAAATTTTTACAAAACAAAAAGTAGAAAATTTTGTGGGGATTGTTTCAACTACCTTTGCAGCTCAAATTTTTACTTTGCCTATAATGATTTATAATTTTGGAAATATATCGTTTGTTTCACCAATTACAAATCTTTTGATTTTACCAAGTGTTTATGGGCTTATGGTTTTTGGCTTTTTAGCATCTATATTAGGAGTTTTTAGTAGTGTTTTAGGTTGGATTTTATCAATACCTTGTTGGATTTTGTTAAATTATTTTGTATGGATTATGGATTTTTTCTCACAGCCATGGATGGCAAAAAATATAGAAAATGTTTCTTGGGTTTGGCTGTTCATTTTATATTTTATTATTGTGGTTGGTACAACATTTTTAAATAAAAAATATAAACAAAGTTTGGTGTAATAGTATGCTTATGCATCCCTCAAAAATGGTAGCATTTTTTGTGTCAAAAAATGCTATTTTTGGGGATTTTCATTTAAAAAAAGTCCGCAACTGGTGTTGCGGGAAGCGGTTAGGCTATGAAAGACAAAAACGAATCAGAACATCTGGGTGAAACCGGGTGTGCGGGGCTCTTTGAAATAGCCCATAACTCTGGTTCGAGAGAAATGTCTGTGCAGCATGTTGGCTGCTATGATCAAGTCGCGCCTTTTGTCAGCCAGGCTAAAGTGCCTTCGCGGAGATCCTGACTGGAGTTTACTGTAGTAGCCACAGTCGTGGCCAATGATTAAAATTCGGCCTTGGGCAGTAGGAAAAGTACCTAGGGCAAAATGGATCTGCGCGAGCAGAAAGTTGAATTCTATAGGCAGGTCTTTGGGGTAAGCCAAGCAAATTGGTCCGCCCAACACGCCAATGGGCACATACCATTCGTCGGGCGGAATGATTTGAGCTTTGGTGCGTTTCCAAAGATGATCTCTGGGGTCGGTGCAGTACACGCAGATGCCGATGGGGGTAGCGGCAGGAGTGGCGGATGCTGTTTTCGTCATGTGTGTTGGTAAGGTGCAGATTTTTTGAGTATGTGCAATTGCGCGCAAACTCAAATTATATATTAGCACAAAATTTCACAATTAGCAATGGTGAGTTGTTATTAAAATTTTGTTAAAAATATAGTATAATATATTAACATGAAAAATAATTTAGAAAAAAATAAAGCTGAAAGTCCTGAGCGCAGTCGAAGGGCCTGGGTAGTTGCCGCTGATATGGGCTATGGTCACCAAAGAACAGCTTATCCATTAAGAGACATTGCTTTTTGCAACAAAGTAATTTGTGCTAATAATTATCCAGGAATTCCAGAAAAAGATAGAAAATTTTGGCAAAGAACGCGAGTTTTATATGAATTTGTTTCTAGAATAAAAAGAATACCTATAATTGGTGACTTAGCTTTTTCTGTTTTAGATAGATTTCAGAAAATTTTAAATTATTATCCTAAAAGAGATTTGTCAAAAGCAAATTTTACTTTAAAAAATATTCTATATCTTATTAAGAAGGGTTGGGGAAAAGATTTAATAAGAAGAATGGAGAAAAACCCACTACCCTTGGTTTCTACTTTTTTTACCCCAGCCTTTATGGCTGAAGAATTAAAATATCCAAAAGATGTTTATTGCGTAGTTTGCGATGCAGATATAAATAGAACTTGGGTTGCTATTAACCCCAATAAAAGTAAAATTAAATATTTTGCCCCTTGTACGTGGGTTAGAGATAGATTAAAGCTTTATGGAGTTAAACCAGAGCATATTTTTTTAACTGGTTTCCCTTTGCCTAAAGAAAATATTGGTAATAATTTAGATATTGCAAAAGAAGATATGAGAAACCGTTTGATAAATTTAGACCCGCAAAAAAAATATAGAAAAATGTATAGCCCATTAGTTAAAAGTACTTTGGGCGCATTGCCAGATAAATCTAACCATCCATTAACTATTATGTTTTCTATAGGAGGAGCGGGTGCACAAAAAGAAATTCCTTTAAATATAATAAGAAGCTTAAAACAAGAAATAAAACACAGAAAATTAAGATTTATAATTGCTATTGGGGTTAGGGAAGAATTAAGAAAATATTATGCCGAGAACATTAAAGATTTAAAATTAGATGGCTGGGTGCATGTTATTTCTAGTATTACAACAGATGATTATTTCAAAACTTTTAATGAAGCACTAAGAGAAACAGATGTTTTATGGACAAAGCCATCGGAGCTTTCTTTTTATGCTGGGTTAGGCATTCCAATTATTATAGCTCCAACTATTGGTTCTCAAGAAGATTTTAATAAAAGGTGGTTGTTGCATGTGGGCGCAGGAATAGTTCAAGAAAATCCTAAATATACTCATCAATGGTTTTACGATTTGCTAAATGCAGGTGACTTAGCAGAGGTTGCTATGCAAGGTTTTATAGAAATAGAGAAAATGGGCACGTATAACATTGAGGAAATAATCAAAAATCATAAAAACTAAATGAAAAAAACTCTTAAGAGGCTATTGTTTTTTATAGCAATTATTGTTTTTATTTTGGCTGTTATTTTTTGTTATTTTTTTGTTGGCAAAGCTCCCACTCCTAAAAATATAACTTGGGGAGTAGATTTTTCTCAAATGCAGGCTGAATCATTAAAATTAAATTGGAAAGAATTATATTTAGCAATGATTGACGACCTAGGAGTAAAAAATATAAAAATACATACGCAATGGGATTGGGTTGAAGGAGAGCAAGGTAAATATTACTTTGACGATATAGATTGGCAATTAGCTGAGGCAAAAAATAAAGGTGTAAAAATTATATATGTTATAGGCATGAAAAGCGGACGCTGGCCAGAATGTCATTTGCCAGAATGGGCTAATAATTTACAACAACAGCAACAAAAAGAAGCCACTTTAAGTTATATAAAAGAAGTTGTTCAAAGATATAAAAACAACGAATCAATTGTTTATTGGCAAATTGAAAACGAGCCATTGTTTCGTTTTGGAGAGTGCCCAGAGTGGTATTATCAAAATACAGATTTTTTAAAGCAAGAAGTTGCTTTAGTAAAATCTTTAGACCCAGTAAGAAAAATTATTATATCTGATTCTGGAGAGTATTCTTTGTGGTTTGGTGCTGCAAAAGTAGGAGATATAGTGGGAACTACTATGTATAGACAAGCGTGGACTAATATAACAGAAACTTTTGGATTTTATTTTAAATATTTATTTTCTCCGGTATATTATTCTAGAAAAGCTTTAATTATTGAAAAAATATTTAAAAAAGAAGTATTCTGCATAGAACTTCAAGCCGAACCATGGGTTTCTAAAAGCATTCGTAGCGTTTCTTTAAGAGATCAAGCCACAACTATGAACCCTAAAATATTTAAAGAAAATATTGAATTTGCTAAGCAGTCAGGATTAGATAAGTTTTATCTTTGGGGCGTAGAATGGTGGTATTGGATGAAAACCATTAAAAATCAGCCCGAAATGTGGAGTGAGGCAAAAATATTATTTTTTACCCCAGAGATAAACTAGAATTATTAAATAGGTAAAATGTAAAAATACATCTGTGGGGGTTGAATCAAAAACAAAGAGTTCTTTAAGGTTTAAAATTATATTTTTACCATTAATTGCAAAAGCACCTAATATGGCACAAACTATAAATATGGAAAATATAAATAAAATTTCCTTTGTTCTTATATTTAAAATTAGCAATAAACCGCCAACTATTTCTACTAATATGACAAGCGTTATTAAATAATACGCTGAAGCAAAATTGAATTTAGAGAATTCTATAATAGCATTTTGCCAATTAAAAACTCTATATATTCCAGCAAACAAAAACACAAATCCTAGAAAATATCTTAATAAATTGTTGATTTTTAATTTATTTATCATATTATAATATTATCACAAATTAATAACATGGAAAAGAAGAAAGTTTTAATTTTATATGCGCCGCTAGGAGAGGGTCATGGATCAGCAGCTAAGGCTATAGTTGAGGCTTTTGCTTTAAAATACCCAGAAATAGAGGTTAAGAATATAGATATTTTAGATTTTGTTTTTGATATATTTAAGCATAGTTTGCCATGGGTATATAATCAGACAACCATAAAAACTCCAACTTTATATAAATGGATTTATGATTATTACAATTATAGACTACGCCATAAGTATTTAAACCAAGTGTCTAGTGTTATTTTAAAAAAATCTAGACTGGTAAAATTTATAGAAGAATATAACCCAGACCTTATTATTTCTACTAACCCTTTGGCCATGCAATTAGTGTCATTAACTAAAAAGAAAAATATAATAAATATTTTGTCTGCTAATGTTTGTACAGATTTTGGTTTTCACGCTCTTTGGAGCAATGAAGACGTAAATTATTATTTTGTAGCTAATAATGAGATAAAAGAGTCTTTAATTAAACATGGAGTTAATAAAGAAATAATTAAAATAACGGGCATTCCTATTAGTCAAAAATTTAATAAAAATATAAATAGGGAAAAAATTATAAGTGATTTAAATTTTGATAATTCTGGCCCCATTTTATTGATAGTTGGAGGTAGAATTCATTATAGAGATTTAGTTAAAATTATTAATGGATTAAAGAGCAAAAACAATAAGATTCAATTTATTATTGTTGCTGGCCGAGATAAAATTTTACAAGAAAAGCTAGAAAATTCAGAAATTAAAAAAGAATCGTATGTAAAGGTTTTTAATTTTATAGACAATATAGAAGATTATATGGTTGCCGCTGATTTGGTGTTAACAAAAGCAGGTGGTCTTACGGTTTCTGAATGTTTGGCCAAAAGTTTGCCAATGGTATTTAACGATATTATACCAGGGCAAGAAGAAGATAATGTAAAATTTGTAGTTAAGCATGTAGCTGGTGTAAAAGCTGGTAGTGCTAAAAAATCTATTGATGCTATAAATAAATTACTTTTAAATTCCCAAAAATTATTAGAAATGAAGCAAAATTGTCAAAAAATTGCCAAACCCAAAGCAGCTGAAGATTTAGTAGATATTATAATATCTAAAACATAAATATAATAAAATATGTACGATTTACCTAAAATACCAAAGTTTAATTTAAAGAAGTTTAATAAAAAGTTTATAAAAAAAATTAAAAACACAAAGTTTTGGGGTATTTTGATTATAGTTTCTATGGGTTGCGTCATTGGTTTTTCTGCTGGAACAGTTGCTTTGCATTATTTTCCATTACAAACCCAAGCATTTTTACAATATTTTAAGTTACCAGAAAAGTCTATAAAAGTTGAAGAAAAGCCAATTAGTGATTTATATATTTCTAAGGTTGCTTATGAACAAGCTATAATTGATGCAGCTAAAAATGTTTCACCATCTGTTGTAAGTATTATCGTTTCTAAAAAATTACCTGAGTACCAAGAGGTTGGTGCCGGATCTGGCTTTATTGTTACAGCAGATGGTTTGGTTTTAACAAACAAGCACGTTGTATTAGATAAAAAAGCAGATTATACAGTTGTAACCAATAATGGAAAAAAATATAAAGCTAAAGTTTTAGCATTAGACCCCGTGCAAGATTTGGCTTTAATAAAAATTACATCCGAAGATGATAACATTTTGTTTCAACCAGTTAAATTGGGTAATTCTTCTGGCATACAAATAGGGCAAAGCGCAATTGCCATTGGAAATGCCCTAGGAGAATTTTCTAATACAGTTTCTGTTGGAGTTATTTCTGGTCTTAAAAGAACAATTTCAGCTTCTGATAACACGGGCTCTTTTTCTGAAACCCTAGAAGGAATTATTCAAACAGATGCTGCAATTAACACAGGCAATTCTGGCGGGCCATTATTAAATTTAAATGGGGAAGTTATTGGCATTAATACCGCAATGGCAGAGGGGGCAGAAGCCATTGGTTTTGCTATTCCTATTAATATGGCTAAAAGAAGCATAGATCAAGTTATAAAAACAAATAAAATTGTGTATCCATTTGTAGGAGTAAGATATGTTTTAATTGATGAAGATATTAAAAAAGAAAAAAAATTATCAGTAGATTATGGAGCATTAGTTATAAAAGGAGATAATGGTGAGCCAGCTATAACTAAAGGTTCTCCTGCCCAAAAAGCAGGAATTAAAGAAAAAGACATTCTTTTGCAAATTAATGGAGAAAAAATTACTCTTGATAACTCGGTTGTGGTAATTCTTCAGAAATATAATGTTGGAGATGAAATTACCATACATCTTTTAAGGCCTGCCAAATTGGCAGGTACAGCGGGCCAAGAAATAGATATTATTTTAAAATTAGCTGAGCGAGCTCCATAACGGTTGACATTATTGTTTGTATTTGATAAATTATAAATGTATGAATAAGATTAACTCAATTTACTCAGTTAAATACCGCGAAGCGGTAATTTCGCTTTCTGCGAAATTATTTAATAGGGTAAACAGCTGGTATTTCTTTTTTAGCCCCTTTGCGAGAGAGGTTGGTTTTGGAGAATTAAAAAAGTAAAAAGAAAAATACTTAATTAATCAAAACAAGCTTCTCTCGCGAGAGGCTTTTTTCGAACGTGCAACATGCACATTAACAACTCAACAAAAAAATGGAGGCTACAAAATGACAACAGATAAAGCAGTACGTTTTGTGCTAGAAGTAAGGCCAATATTGCAAAAAAGCCACGATTTTGTGGGGAAGCCATCAGAAGGACTATCTTCTGTTCGCGATGGCAAAGATTGGTATCATGTGGATAGTCAAAATGTTCCGGCTTATAATCAGCGATATTTATTTGTAGGAGATTTTTCGGGCGGCGTTGCGAAGGTAAGAGATGCATTGGGATATTTTTATATATATCCTGATGGCAGAGAAGTTTTTTCAGAACGGTTTAATCATTATGATGTAGAGGGGTTAAAGCGAGCGTTAGAAGGTGTAACCAAGGAGTAGCCATATTATTTAGTAATGCGGGATTCTATCATGACCCCGCTCTTTTTTTGGGTGAGGGGTTGTCACTCTTGACTTGAGAGTGCTATTGATATAAAATATGGGAGATGGTAGAATAAAATATAAAAAATATATAAAAACTATGAACGGAGCAAATTTTACAAATAAGGCACAGGATGCGTTAATGCAAGCACAGTCTTTGGCTCAAGAAAAGGGACAATCGCAAATTGATGCGTTACATTTATTATCTGTTTTATTAACACAAGAGGGTTCTATTATAATTACAATTTTGCAAAAACTTGGAGTTGACCCTGATGTTTTAATCAAAAAAGTTGATTTACAAATTTTAAAAATTCCACCAATTGCAACGCAACAGGCATTTGGCCAGTTTTATCTTACACAAGATATGGCCAAGGTTTTAGACAGAGCTAGGCAGGAAGCAATAAAAATGAATGATGAATTTATTTCAATTGAACATTTATTTTTAGCTTTAGTTGATACAAAATCTGGCGCAAAAGATGTTTTAGAAAAAGTTAATTTTTTGTCGGGAAGCCCTTCGGGAATAGATGGGGCCGGCTTAAAAAGTTCAAAACTTGATTATGAGGTGGTTATGAAAGTTTTGTCTCAAATAAGAGGCGGGCAAAGAATTACCGACCCAGAACCAGAATCAAAATATCAAGTAATTGAAAAATATACTAGAAATTTAACAAATTTAGCTGCTGCAGGCAAAATTGATCCAATAGTCGGAAGAGACAACGAAGTTAGAAGATTAATGCAAATAATTTCTAGAAGAACTAAGAATAATCCAGTTTTAATTGGAGAAGCTGGCGTTGGTAAAACAGCTATTGTTGAAGGTTTTGCACAAAAAATTGCAAGAGGAAACGTGCCCGATTTTTTAAAAAATAAAGAAATTATTTCTTTAGATTTGGGGTCTATAATAGCAGGCACAAAATACAGGGGAGAATTTGAAACAAGAATAAAAGCTTTATTAAAAGAGCTTTCCAGGTCTGCAGGAAAATATATTTTGTTTATAGATGAGCTCCACACTTTAGTGGGAGCAGGAGCTGCCGAAGGTGCAATTGACGCTTCAAATCTTTTAAAGCCAGCGTTGGCTAGGGGAGAGTTGCGGGCTATTGGAGCTACAACTTTAAGAGAATATCAAAAATATATTGAAAAAGACCCAGCTTTAGAAAGAAGATTTCAACCTATTTTTGTTCAAGAGCCAAGCATCGAAGACGCTACTGCAATGTTGCGTGGCATAAAAGAAAAATATGAAGTTCATCATGGAGTAAAAATAAAAGATTCTGCAATTAAGGCAGCTGTAGATTTGGCTTCAAGATATATTGCCGACAGGTTTTTACCAGATAAAGCAGTAGATTTAATGGATGAAGCAGCTTCAGCTTTAAGATTAGAAATTGAATCTGACCCACAAGAGTTAGAAAAATTTGACGAGGCTATTATGAAGTTAGAAATTGAAAAACAAGCTTTAAAAAAAGAAAAAGGAAGCGAAAGAAGGCTTAAAGTAATTGCCAGAGAATTGGCCAACTTAAATGAAAAAGCAAAATCATTAAGGTTAAAATGGGGAGCTGAAAAAGAATTAATTAATAAAATTAAAGACATAAGAGAAAAAGTAGATAATTTATCTTATCAAACAGAAATTGCACAAAGAGAAGCTGATTTAGAAAAAGTTGCAGAAATAAAATATGGGAAAATTCCAGAATTATTAAGAGAACTAGCTGCCACAGAACAAAAATTAATTAAAATACAAAAAGAACATAGGTTCTTAAAAGAAGAAGTTACCGAAGAAGAAGTAGCTCGCGTTGTTTCACGCTGGACGGGCATTCCTGTTACTCGTTTAATAACCGAAGAAGCTAAAAAATTAGAAACAATGGAAGATACTCTAAATAAAAGAGTAATCGGCCAACAAGAGGCGATTTCAGCCATTTCAAGGGCTATTAGAAGAGCTAGGGCAGGGATTTCAGAAGAAAATAAACCATTGGGCTCTTTCTTGTTTTTAGGACCAACAGGAGTTGGAAAAACCGAAACCGCCAGAGCTTTGGCTGAGTTTTTGTTTGATGACGAAAAGGCAATGATAAGGCTAGATATGTCAGAATATATGGAGCGTCATACAGTTTCAAAAATTATTGGAAGCCCTCCAGGATATGTTGGTTACGAAGAATCTGGTCAATTAACAGAAAAAGTTAGACGAAGGCCATATTCAGTGCTTTTGTTAGACGAAGTTGAAAAAGCCCACCCAGATGTGTTTAATATTTTATTGCAAATTTTTGAAGATGGCAGGTTAACAGACTCTAAGGGTAGGTTAGTATCATTTAAAAATACAATTATTATAATGACATCTAATTTGGGAAGTGACTATATTAACAAAATGTCTTCACTTGGGTTTAATAACAAAGAAGAATTAGTTCAAAGAGAAAATATGAGAGAAAAAATCTTTGATACTTTGCGCGACTCATTTAGACCAGAATTTTTAAATAGAATTGATGAAATGGTTATATTCAATTATTTGAAAAAAGAGCAAATTAAAACAATTGTTGATTTGGAATTGTCTAAAGTAGAAAAACGTTTAGCCACTAAAGAAATAAAAATTAGTATTTCTGAAAAAGCCAAAGAACTTTTAGTAAAAGAAGGATTTGATCAAAATTTGGGAGCTCGTCCGCTAAAAAGAGTTATTCAGCGCTTAATTTTAGACCCATTATCAGTTAAAATTGTGGCTAATGAAATTACCGAAGGCAGTAGGGTATTAATTGATCAGCAAGAAGGAAAAATAGTCTTTGATGCCCCTCGGTTATTACCAAGAATGCAAAATAATAGAAAATTAGCTAAAATTAAAAAGTAAAAAATAAAAAACCCTCGGAATATTCCGAGGGTTTTTTAGTTCAAAAACCCAGTTATACAACTGGGCAAGAGTTATCCACAGTTTGTTAAGTGGATTTTTGTTTATAAAAAGATGTAAAATAGAATAATAAAAAATTAGTTCTTTAAAATATTTGGTGGCCGAAGATGAAATTTAAATTTTTTGTATTAATATTCATAAATTTCATCTTCGGCTACCAACAATCAAGGGGGTAACAAATGAGGTTCTTTAAATGCAGGTGGAAGATATGCAGGAGAAAAAGATGTGCAAGGTGTCGCACTCGATATAGAATAACCCGCCATCACGTCATTCCTAAAGTGCATTGCAAAGGTAGTAACGAAATCATTCATCTTTGCCGATACTGCCACAAGTGTATTGAGACGATAATTCTAACAGAAGAGGTAATTGCTGGGGGTTGCGACGTAGGAGAAAGGTTTAGGCTTCCAGACGAGCGCTATCGTGAAATTGCACGCCTGTTTGTTAAAAGAGAATACCAGCCAGCCAGCGCACCCGAGCTTACCAGCTGTTAATTTGTGTCATTTACTACCCACCTTCGTGATGGGCTGTTGCACAACGGCCCCATTTTTTTGAGGTAAGAGTTATCCACAGCTTATTAAGTGGATTTTTATTTTTTAAAACAACGTATTGGTAAGTGTGACTTTAAATTATTGTAAAAATATTTGGATAATGGTTTAATTAAATAAAAAATGTGCTAATTTTCTTATAGTTAGAAAATTGAATATAAATTTTAAAATAAAATAAAAATTAAATAAGTATAAAATCATGAAAGAATATAAAGATTTTAACAATAAACTAAAATTGTTGATTAGTAAGCGGAGAGATTTAATCGTCAATACGTTATCTAATATATTTACAATGAGATTAATCGGCAATAAGACGCATGGTGATTTGGCCGAAATAGGAATGGCTGAATTTGTTCATCAGTTTATGTATGACTACGATAGTAAACATGTTGGGAAAGACCTTTTTCGCGCAAAGGAGCATGAAGAAGATATTATGATTATTAATGAAGTTACAAAGTTCCAATTCCCAGTTAGTTTAAAGGCATATGGGGATGGCCCTTTACAGCTTTCGACAGATAGTGACCAAAAAATGTTTCCATATCTTGAAAAGCAAGGTAAAGATATTGTAAACAAGAAAAAAATTAGAGAAATTTTTTCTTCACAGGCATTCTCTGATTTTAATAATATAAATGTTATGCCTCTAATTTATAATGAACAAAAGAAGCAATGTAATATCATGGTTTTTGATCATGATAAAGCAATAAAAAATACAGAACGTATTTTTTATATAGGTAAAGAAGAAAGTTTTGGTAGTAAAAAATCAGGTAAATCTAGAAAGCACCCAATTTTTTTGTTTTTAGATAATAAAAATAATTATATTTGCGAAGTTAGGTATGGTGGAGCAGCGGCGAATGCATTGCAAAGAGGCCTTTGGACAAATACAAAGCATGCCAGCTCTTATTTTGATAGTATCACGGACGGGTGGATTGATTATTCGCACAATTTAACGCTTGTAAGATTATTTAGTCTTGCGCTAAATAGTCGGGAAGAATGTCATAAAGAGGTGAATGTAATCTTACAAAGAGATATAAATAAATTGAATGAAAGAAAATAGCACGATGCCAATATTGTCTAATAGAAAAGATTTTTCTGACATAAAAACTCAGGGTATAAAATATGCGGGTTCTAAGCTAAAAATAATTCCTTACATCTTAGAAAGTATTAAAGATTTAAATATTGTAACGGTCTTAGACGGATTTAGTGGTTCTACTAGAGTAAGTCAGGCGCTGGCACAAAGGGGTTATGATGTAGTCTCTAATGACATCGCCTGCTGGTCGGAAGTATGTGCAAAATGTTTTTTATTACACAAAAAAGATAAAGAATACTATCAAAATATAATCGATGGCCTCAACTCTCTTAAGGGATATAGGGGTTGGTTTACTGAACATTATGGTGGCGATGAATCAATGAAAGTGAAAATGCCATTTCAAATAAAAAATACAAAAAAATTAGACGCGATAAGGGATAGAATTGATGAATTAAAGTTGAACGACATTGATAAGGCAGTTATTTTAACAAGTTTGATATTCGCATTAGACTCAGTAGACAGCACTCTTGGACATTTTGTATCATATCTTTCTAAATGGTCTAGTCGTTCTTATAATGATTTAGTGCTTAAGGTCCCTGAATTAATAAAAACCAATGGTAAGCACACAGTACTTAGGGAAGATATTTTTGATGTCATAAAAGATAATACTTTTGATTTAGCATATTTCGACCCACCCTATGGGTCAAATAATGAAAAAATGCCACCAAGTAGAGTTAGATACTCATCATATTATCATATTTGGACATCAGTTATTAAAAATGACAGACCACCGCTCTTTGGAAAAGTGAATAGAAGAGAAGACACGAGAGATTTGATTTCGGCTTCTTTGTTCGAAGAATTTAGAAAAAATGAGAAAGGAAATTTTATTGCGATGGAAACAATAAAGAAAATGATTCAATGCACTAATGCAAGATATATCTTGCTTTCTTATAGTTCAGGTGGGCGAGCAACTAAGCAGGAGCTTGAGGATATTTTTGCAGAAACAGGGAAAGTTCTTAAAATTATTGAAATAGATTATAAAAAAAATATTATGGCTACTATGCGTTGGACGAATAAGTGGATAAACTCAGACGGTAAACATAAAGAGTACCTTTTTTTAATGGAAAAAAACACCAGAGCAGCGGACAATTTATTAAGAAATAAATAATATATAAAAAATATGATCTTTAAAATTTACTTTTATAGGGCGATATAAAACAAAAGCCCCCATATTTATAAATAAAAAATTGAAAACAATGGACATTATAGACAAGTTAATAAATAAATTAGTTGGAAGGCATGGCCTTTTTCTTTTGGTTATATTCGCTTCGATTTCGATGTTACTTGTATCTTGGATAGAATTTTTAGTAAAATTTTATCTTGGTTCATATATCCCAAATATTCAAGACGTTTTACGAGGTGCTTTATTATTAGTTTTTTGGCTTTTTTTAATTAAAATATGCCAGTGGCTATGGGAAAAAACTATTTTCTTTTTTAAACTAATTAAAAGGTTTATATTAGGAAACAGAATTATCTCTGTGCCCGAGGTATCAGAATGGATTTTTCAGGGAAGTTTGAATGTGATAGGTGACTCTTTGGAATTAACCACTTCTAATTCAGGATGTTTAATTAAGAATTTCTTATATAAAAATTTCTCATTAAATTGCGTTATGAAGATTCCCAATGGGGGTAGGGGGTCGTTAATTTTTCGAGCAAAAGATTTAGAAAATTATCTAATGATTCAGTTCGAATTAGCTGATACTTCGGACAATGGTACAATAGTCTACGATATAGTGCCCCATATACGCTATATGGGGCACTTCGAAACTTTTAAAATATATCAACCAGTTTACCCAAATGAAAGACACTTTCCAACACTCGTAAAATACGATAAGATAGGCGGTCTACCAGTGAACCTGAAGGTCCAAAATAGTGTTGTAAAATTAACAATAGGTATTGAGCGAAAAGAGTTTTATTGGAATATACCGACTCATACAGAGCAAAATATACTCAGCAATATGATCTCGGGGCAACAAGAAGCACAACAAAATAAAATAGAATCGCTTACGGGTAGGATAGATCCGCTAGACGGCATACTTGTTCCAAGAATTTGGTTTAGAGGTGGTTACGGGCGAATTGGTTTTCGCGCATGGGGTTTAGAAAAAATTATTATAAGTGATTTAAAAATAGAACCTATATAAAGTTAAAGATTTGTATAATTCTAGTGGCGTAACAAATCCTCAAGTAAAAACATGGGATGGTAAAAATGAGTTGGGCGAAGTTGTGCCTAATGGAGTTTATACAATAAAAATTGAATTTGAAGATACGGCGGGGAATTCGGTTATTGATACAAGTAAAACAATTACTGTGGAGATTGTTGAGGCAATAGAATAGTTGACCCTTCACCATTTGGGTTATATCACGAAATGGTGAAGGGTTGACTAAACTAAAATTAGTGATAACTTTATAAATATGAGTAAGCAGTTGGCCCTTTCACAAGTTTAATGGAGAGAAAACCATGAGAACACTGATTATGAACAAGAAACCACTTTCCTGGAGAGGAATTTGCTATTTTAGCTTTGGACTTTTGTTTATGTCTATTGCGATTGTAATTATCAGCATACTACCAACAACACTCAACCCTCCTATTTGGGAAAATGGGTCGTTTATTGTGGGAGGAGTAGGTTTAGTGCTATCTTTCATCTTATGGATAATATCGGAGAACAAGTTTGAAAAACAACAATTTCCGAAATAAAAATTTTCTTCTCTTTGCCATGCCCAGAGCGCACGCTTATGGGTTCTTTTTTTACATAGGTATCCCCAAAAATAGTCGCGTTTTTGACGGCCGTCAAAAACGCGACTATTTTTGGGGAACATAAACTAATAAAAAAAGAGTCGAGGGTTGCTCGACAAAAAAGAAGAAAGAATTATGGCCTAATCAATTTTAGAGCGCTACGGTGTTTCCACACTCAGAGCACCAAAATCGGCCGTGGTCGTCGCGAGGCGACATTAGTTTTCCACAACAATATGGCACTGCACCCGCCTCTACAATTGAGTCGGTGCGGTCCCAATAATCCCCATTAAGAAGCCCGAGGCTAGCCGGGAAACCTGGAGAAATTTCATCTAAAGTCTTCTGCACGTCATCTATCGAAGATGATTTGGACGGCGGAGGCTCTCTCTGTAAGCCTTGCGTGCCCGTGTCATTTAACAGTCCCTTGAGATATGCAGTTATAGCTTCTTCTATGCCCTCGCTAATGGAGGAAGACGACGCTTGTCCTAAAAATCCCGACAATCCAGTTGTGGCAATTGGCCACGCTGATTTTTTTTGGTCTGGCATTTTGGCAATTTCTTTCTATTTAATTTCAGGTTGACAACGAACAACTAAATGATTATTTTAGAGTAACAAATTCAAAAAAGATTAACAAGGGATATAATAAAGCTAATTTAGTTTGACAAAATCAAAATTAATGATAAATTAATAACTACGAGCTAATGAACAGCTCTTTTACAACTTTAACAAGGAGAACGCCATGAATGAACCGAATGAATTTGACGCAATTGACCGCGATTACAAAGAAGCTTTAAATAAGCTTCGGCGCACTAGAAGATCCTTCACTATTATTTGCACTGTGTTTGGAATTGGGATGGTGATAAGTGCGCTCGGAATGATTCTTTTCTTTTTTGGGATAGTGAAAGGAGTCATTCATCCGCCACTTTGGAAAGATGCCTATTTTATAGCAGGCAACGTTTTGTTTGTGATAGGCATTTTTATACTTGTCTTTATTATCTTTAAGACTGACCGCTTTTGTAGGAGGATAAAATTATGAACATACAAGGATATTCTTTATGTGAGTTGCTTGGGCACATTGAAGATGGTTTGCGCGCAATTAACCCCAAACAATCGTGCGGATACGCTACCATAATGGTAATCAATGACAGCGGCTTCGTTGTCTACAAAACATGTCGTTCAGTGGGGCTTAACACATTGCGTGATGAGGGCAATCACTATAATCGCTCTATAAAACAGGCTGATCGGCTATTTGCTCATCCCAAGCATGTAAGTAGCTATCAAAGCCGAAACCCGCGGCAGAATCAAGGGGCTGGCGCCATACGGGCTGGCTCGGTTATACTTTCATTCAGCGGTTTGACGTCAGAGTTTTGCAACGAGGCTTTGGTGCTGTGGGTGGCCCACGTTGTGCGCTGGTTAAGCGTTGATGAGGCGTTTAATATTGCCAGATTGAGTGGCAACCCTTTAGTTGACGACAATTTTTTTGCTCTTGCCCGGCGATAGAAATATCGAAGGGTTCTTTTTTTAGATAAACATACTGTTAAATAAAGTTTTTCCACAGGAAAAATTTTACCATTTAGCAGTATAAACGAAAATCCCCAAAAATAGCGTTTTTTGACACAAAAAATGCTACCATTTTTGAGGGATAAATAAAAATAGCAGTATAAACGAAAATCCCCTTGGGGTGATTCTCTGATAGTGATATAATATAAAATATGGATTTAAGTAATTTAGAGAAAGTTTTAGAAAATGAGCCAAAATACCGCCTTGCACAAGCTAATGAGGCGGTTTTAAAAAATTTTATATCTGACTGGTCAGAGGCAACTTTTTTTACAAAAGAATTGCGAGATAAATTAAATAAAGAATGCCCGCTTAAAATTGAAGCGGAAGTTTTGGTTTCCCGCCCAAGAGGGGCGAGGCTCGCCTCGTCAACTGACGAGGCGGCAAAAAAATCTGATTGTATCAAAGCTAGAATTACTTTAAAAGACGGTTTGCAAGTTGAGTCGGTTTTAATGCGTCACGAAGACCCGCTTCGCCCCGAGGTGAGTGGCAGAAACACTGTTTGCGTTTCTTGTCAGGTTGGTTGCCCGCTAGGATGTTTATTTTGTGCTACAGGAAAAATGGGCTTAAAAAGAAGTTTAACAACAAATGAAATTGTAGAGCAGGTGATTTTTTTTAGTAGATATCTAAAACCAGAAGGCAAGCAGGTGACTAATGTCACTTTTATGGGCATGGGAGAGCCATTTTTAAATTACGAAAATGTATGGGAGGCTGTAAAAATTTTTAATGATTATAAATATTTTAATATTGGAGTAAGGTCTATTTCTATTTCAACAGCAGGAATTATTGAGGGAATAAAAAAACTAAGTGACGAAAAATTGCATGTTAATTTGGCAATTTCTTTGCACGCCCCAAACGATAAACTAAGAAGCCAATTAATGCCAATTAATAAAAGATATCCTTTAGAAGAAGTTTTAAAAACAGTTGACCAATATATAGAAAAAACTAAAAGAAAAGTGATGTTTGAGTATGTTTTAATTAAAGATGTAAACGATACAGATGAGCATGCTAGGGAATTAGCAAAAATAATGGACAACACTTCGACTTCGCTCAGTGCAAGAAAATTATATTTTGTGAATTTGATTCTTTATAATGATACTGGAATTTATCAGGCCTCAACAGCACAAAGAGTAAAAGCATTTAGAGATATATTAGAAAAATTAAAAATAAGATATACGCAAAGATACAGATTTGGCGACGACATAAGCGCAGCCTGCGGGCAATTTAACACCAAGAAATAGTTTTTATTCACAGTTGAATAGATTTTGTAATTGTGAGATAATTAGAAAACGTTTTTCGTAAAGGAAGTCCTTTGACTTTTGGTTAGATTTTTGTTAATTTTAATGATAATTAATTTCAATGATAAACAAAGACTTTCTCAAATTAACAAACACTATTTACAAGTTATTGGAGTTTTTTCCAGAATCAGATCCATTAAAAAATAGGGCCAAAGATAAGGCTCTAACAATAATGGATAATTTGGTTTTAATTAACGAAACTAGTGGATGGGCTTCTTTTCAAAAAGAAAAGATAAAAGTGCAACTTTTAGAGGACATAGATATGCTTTTAGGATATCTATGGATTGGAAAAACGCAAGGTTGGTTGAACTCAGTAAATTATCTTATAGTTGTTAATGAATACGAAAAAATAAAAGAAATTGCTGAGCCCACATTAGAGCCAACTCAGAAATTACCAGGTTTCGGTGACAAGGGCATAATACAAGAAAAAGAAAACATAGTTCAAGAAAATATTATTCGCGAAAGCTCGGCATTTGCATTATCAGATAGGCAAACCCCGCCCTTACATGAAGTTACGGCGAGGCAAAGGCAAATTCTTGAATTTTTAGAAAAAAACCAAAAAGCTCAAGTCATGGACTTACAAACAATATTGCCAGATGTCACAAAAAGAACAATTAGAAGGGATTTAGATGAACTTCTTTTGGCAAATAAAATAGTGAGGTTAGGAGATTTTAATCAGGTTTTTTACAAAATAAGAGAGAATCAAATTTTAACTAGTTAGTAGGGGGGTAGGACATAATTGAGATAGATAGGACAGATAGGACATTTTCTTTAAAATATTATGTCCTATCCCGCCACAGCGGGACCCCGCTAAGGCGGTGGTCAATAATAGAGCAGAAAATATTGACTTTTATGGTTATTTAGTATATTATTAGCTTTAACTAGATGGATAGTATAAACGAACAATTTAGTGAGATATACGATCAATATATAGACAAAATATATAGGTTTATTTATTTAAAAGTAGATTCAGAAGAAACAGCTCAAGATATTACCTCCAAAGTCTTTATAAAGGGCTGGGATGCTTTTAGGGGCAAGCCAGAGAAGATAAAAAATCCAGGTGCCTTTTTATATCAAATAGCCAGAAACACTGTTATAGACCATTATAGGGGCAAGGGTAGGACAAAGGTGGTATCGGTTGATGCCAGTCCAGATTTAATTGATCCCAAGATAAATGCTCAAGAAAAAGCCATTTTAAGCGTAGATATTAGCACTATAAAAGAGTCTATAAAAAAGCTTGGAAAAGAGCATCAAGATATAATAATTTTACATTATTTAGAAGACATGCCTATTGATGATATAGCCCAGTTATTGGGTAGACCGGCTGGCACAATAAGAGTGATGTTGCACAGAGGCTTAAAAGATTTAAAGGGCTTAGTGCAAGAGTCATAAAGTCGCTTCGCTCGACAGTCAATTTTACGCTCGGCAACGAAGTTTTTCTACGCACTTATTCGCTTCGCACAACAAGCTTCGAAAAACTTCATTCCCTCGCTTAGTTTCCTGCCTCGCTTTATAATAAACAACAAGTTGTAACAAAAGCATAGTGTCAAGCGTCATACTTATACAATGGCAAAGATAACAGACAAACAATTTATTGAGTCATTAAAGCAGTTAAAAGCTGTTAAACCCAATCAAGAATGGGCTTCTTTGCTTAAGTCTAAAATTTTAATAGAAAATACAGTTGAAACAAAAATTCCAGCTCAAAGAATTAGCTTTATGGATATTTGGTCATCAGCTTTTGCGCCAAGAAAATTGGCTTATGCTTTGTCAGCAGTTTTGTTATTGGTAGCTGGAACATTTGGATTAGTTAAAATATTGCCATCAGTGGAGGCGCCAGAACAAACAGCCTCTTTAAATCAATCGGTAGTTTTAAGCCAAGAAGTTGAAATGTTAAATACAAAAATAAGTGAATTGGCGGTTGCTTCCCGCGAAGGTAAAATAGAAAATATTGCTCCCGCTGTAATAGAGGTTGAAACCAAAGCATCTAAATTGGCAAAAAATTTAAAAGATAATCCAGAGCAAGATCCAGAAACAATAAAAGATATAGCAGTTAGCTTAAAAACATTAGCTAATGTTCCAGGCACAGATTTAAGTGAAAGCTCAGATATAAAAGATTTATATAAAACAGTGGTTGAAAGTCAAATTAATGATTTGAAAGAAGCAACATTAACTGATGGTCAAGTTGAAAAATTATTAGAAATTGAAAGTTTATCTGAAGAAGAAAAATATACAGAAGCTTTAGAAGAAATATTATTAATTAGTAACGAATAAGCAGATAACGTACAAAATCGCCGGCACATATTTATTTTTATAAGATTTGAAAATAAATACGTGCTAGGTGATTATTCATCTGCACATAAGACGAGTCGTGGTTCGCAATAAGTTCGTGATTAGTACGTAAAGTCGCGAACAAAAACGCGAGCAAAAATGGTCGGCCGACGAGAAATAAAAAAAATAACAATAAGTTCTTATCTAATTAAATATTTATATTCAATTAGATGAGGATAAAAAACAATTTAAAGAACAATGAGTATTAAAAAAACAATTATCGCAACAGTCTTAGGCTTGGCCTTGGTTGCAGCAGTTGTTCCAGCACCAGCTCAAGGTGTAACAATTGACGAGTTATTAGCTCAAATTACAGCTTTAACAGCTCAATTGAATGCATTGCAAGGTGGTTCAACAGCAGGAACCGGCGCATGCGTCGGAGTCACATTCAGCAGATTTTTGACCATTGGGTCAACAGGATCCGATGTAAGATGCTTACAACAAATCGTAGGCAACACAATCACAGGAACATTTGGTTCATACACAAAAGCCAAAGTTGTAACATGGCAATCCACACACGGAATCACAAATTGTGGTAGCGTTTGTGGAACAGTAGGTTCATTAACAAGAGCAGCATTAAACAATGCTCTTTCAGTAGGTGGATCAGTAATACCTCCAGTAACACCGGTTGTAACAACACCAGGAGCTGAAGGTTCAATCGCAGTAACAAAATCAGCAAGCCCAGCTTCAGGAGCTGAATTAAATGTTGGAACAAGCGGAGCAGTTATTGCTCTTGATGTAAAAGCAACAGGTTCAGATGTAGTTATGAATCGTTTGGACTTGAACTTTGACACCGCCACATCAGGCACAAACTGCAATATCAGGCCTTGGACATATGTCCAAAGCGTAACAGTTTCAGATGGCACAACATCAAAAGAAATGGCTGTAACATCTGCCAACACACTTGAAAACACAGTTGGTTCAGATTACACAGTAAGAATTGAAGGATTAAACATGGTTGTCGCAAAAGACGTAACAAAGAAGTTTACAGCAACATTTACAGCTGTATCTGCTTTGCCAGCCGGAGCAACATCATGCGTGAACACAGTTGAAGTTGACGCAAACGGCGTCCGTGCAACTGATGGCGCAGGTGTAAGCCAATACAACGCAAGCGCAATAACAGGAAATAGCTTCACAGTGAAGACTGGTGACACAGGAACTCTTACAGTTTCTGCTCACACAGACAATCCAAAAGCAAAGAACGTTATTGTTTCTGAAACAGCATCAACAGAAAATGTTCTTTTGTTGAAATTTAATGTTGAGGCAAAAGTTAATGATGTTATTGTAAGAAAAATTTACGTTCAACCTTACAGCTCAAGCACAACTTTGGCAACAACTATGCCAACATTAAAATTGCTTGATGGAACCACAGAGGTGGCTTCAACAAGCACAGCTGCAAGCGCTACTTTTGATGTAACAGGAATTACAATTCCAAAAGGAACAACAAAGACATTCTCTGTAGTTGGAACAGTTGCCAAAACAAATGCTAGCGCAGTAAGTGAAGGAGACGCTGTTTACGCAAACATGGCCGCAGCCGATGTAACTGGAGAAGATGCTTCAACATTTGCAGCAGTAACAGCTGGTGGATCAACTTTGACAGGAGCATTGCAATATGCATATTTGAAAGCTCCAACATTCGCATATGTTAGCTCTTCAATTTCACCAATTGCTTCTAGCTTGCTTGCCAGCAGCACGCCACAACAACTTAGTACTGAACTTAAGTTCAATGTAACAGCCGTGGGTGGAGATATCTATATAAGAAAATATGATTCCACAGCAGCTTCTAGCGGACTTGTTTCTACATCAACTAGTGGAAACGTCGCAGCCTCTTCCACCATTGCTTATACATTTGATAGCAATGCTACATCGCAAACATATGCTTATAAGATTTCCAATGGTGAAACAAAGACATTCACAGTCAATTCCAACTCAACAACTATGAACCATGCCGCAGACATGTGGGAAGGAACTGGAATTCTTAATATCAAATGGGGAACAACAGATGGCAATACAGATGAAGATGGTAGCACAGTTCAGACATGGGGTCTTGAAGACCTTAAGACAAGTCAACTACTCTTGAAAGCAAGAGATTAGTTTGACGAGGTTTTCTTGTAGAGCTTAAAACAGGATTAAAAAGTGCCCCGCCTCGGCGGGGCCTTTTTATTTGAAAAATAATATGAATATGATAAGATTATAAAAAACATGATATCTTATAAAACTGTCAAAATAATTTTACAGGCATTGCTTTTATCTGTAATTGCCATAATTCCTTTTATACAAATAAATGAACTTTATTTTCCATTTGTCTCTGGAAAAGTTTATGGTTTTCGTTTGCTTGTATGCTTGGCCTTTTTCTTTTGGGTTTGGTTATTGCTTAAGAAAGACCCAAAAAAACCAGAAACAATGGCCATATCACCTTATAGGAACATTTTAGTTGCGAGCTTGGCAATATTCTTTTTAGTTCAAATTGTGGTGTCTATTTTCGGAATTTCTCCAGCTTTATCGTTTTTTTCAAGCATTGAAAGGCAAGACGGGGTGATACAATATGGATTTTGGGTTTTATATTTTTTAATGCTTTTATTTGCATTTAAAAATAAGCAAGATTGGAAAATACTGTTTTCTGTTTCTATAATTACGGCATTTTTAGTGTCTTGTTATTCTTGGCTAAATTTAGCAAATCAAGGCAGGTTGGCTGGCTTTTTTGGCAACCCGTCATATTTGGCCGCATATTTACTTTTTGCAACTGGGTTCTGTTTTATTTCTATTGAAAGGAAGTTTTTTGAGAATAAGCTTATAAATATTCTGCCATGGATACTATCTTTGTTTTTTGCTGTTACTTTGTTTTATACACAAACTAGAGGAGCCTATTTGGGTTTGGCTGGAGCAGTTTTTCTTTTTTGTTTATTGGCTGTTTTATTTTTGAGGTCACAGAGCAAAAAAATAGTTATTTATTCTGCAATTATTTTAGCAATTGGAATAATTTCTGTTGCTGGTCTATTTTTTATAAAAGATACTAATTTTGTTAAAGATAGTCCATTACTTAGTCGTATGACAGAGATTACCCAATTTTGGGAAATTGGATCTATAAGAGAGCGTATTTTAACGTGGCAGATTGCTTTGAAAGCATTTACAGAGAAGCCGGTTTTTGGATATGGCCCAGAAAATTTTATGGTTGCTTTTAATAAGCATTATGATTTTAGGGTGGGCAGAGGAGATCCTTGGTTTGACCATACTCATAACCAGTTTTTTGAATATTTGGCAACAGGGGGTATTGTATTGATAATCTTTTATATTCTTCTTCTGTTCTTTATTTTTTACGTGATTTTTAAAATAGCAAAAAAAGAAAAAGCTTTATCTTTTATTTTAGCGTCGGTTTTTTTAGCCTATATAATACAAGGGCTTTTCCTGTTTGATACTTTGGCTGTTTATTTGGGCCTTTTCCCATTTTTAGCTTTTATCGCTGTTGTTTCACAACAGACGCTGATTAGTGCAGACAAAAAACAGATTAATGTTGATGTAAAGAATAAGTGGCAAACTCCCGTGCTTGTTATTACTGCTTTGGTGTGTTTGTTTGGCATTCAGACAGCCGTTATTCTTCCATATACGGCCAGTGCTTCGGCAATACAATTTTTAATTGGCACAAATCAAGGATATTATAAGGAGGTAATTCCTTTCATTCAAAAAGCTTTTGATATCAAATCTCCTTATACTTATTGGGAATTAAGAAAAAGAGCAGGGTGGCAGTTTTTAAATGTTATCGATGGAGATAAAAAACTTACAGAACAAGAAGTAGCAGATTTAGGTAATATTTATGACATAGTTGTTCCAGAATTAGAAAGATTTTCTATAGCCATGCCTTCTGATCCTCAAATATATTATGTTTTATCAAGAATATATAGATTGGGTTATCAAAAATTAGGCAAAAATGATTTAGAAAAAGCAAAAACTTTATTAGAAGCAGGATTTACATATTCTGACACAAGAATAGAGTATTATAACGAAATGGGGCAGGTTTTACTTTTAGAGGGAAAATTTAGCGATGGTGAAAAATTACTAAAAGACTATGCTAATAGAATGAAGCCAATTTCTTTTGATTATTTTTCATCGTGGCTTATGGGCAATTATTATTATGTGGCAGGTAAATATGACTTAGCAATGAAAAGCTATATAATGGCAAAAGAGGCGGGTTATGATTTTACAGAGAATGATAGAGAATATTCTCGTTATATTGAAGTTGCTGATAAATCTAAAAATTACCAAGAAATTGTGGATATGTCTATTATTCACATTGAAAGGCGCGGACCAAAAGCAGACGTTTATTTTAATGTGGCTCTTGGGTATTATTATTTAGGAGACAAAATCAAAGCTAAAGAATTTTTTCAAAAAGCAGTGGAGTTAGATAAAGAGCAATATCAGCAATATGAGTCGTTTTTTGTGCGTTAATTAAAGTTGTAAATAAGCCTATTTTGTGGTAAAAAAAGTATATAAAATTATAGAGCTATACTACATAAATTTATGACAAATATAACAGAATTAATTAAGTCTAAAAAAGCTAAGGTAGCTGTTATGGGACTAGGGTATGTTGGCCTTCCTCACGCGCTTCTAATGGCAAGGGCTGGTTTTGAAGTATTGGGTTTAGATGTAAAAAAATCTAGAGTAGATGATTTAAATAAAGGAAAATCATATATTGGAGATGTTAAAGACGAAGAATTAGCTGAAATTATTAATTTGGGTAAATTTAAAGCTTTTAACAATTTTGAGCCACTAAAAGATGCTGACATTATAATGATTTGTGTGCCGACCCCTTTAGATAAAAATAAAAATCCCGACGTGTCTTATATCAAAAAATCTGCAGAAGAAATTAAAAAATATTTACACAAAGGCCAATTAGTTATTTTAGAAAGCACCACTTACCCAGGCACTACAGAAGAACTTGTTTTACCAATGTTAGAGGAGAGCGGGCTTCATGTTGGTAAGGATTTTCATTTGGTTTTTGCACCAGAACGCATTGACCCAGGAAATGACATGGCTAAATCAAAAATTGCTAAAGTTGTTGGAGGAGTTACAAAAGAATGTACAGAAATAGCTGTTTTGTTTTATTCCCAATTTCTAGAAATTGTTTATCCTGTTTCTTCGGCAAAAACCGCTGAAATGACAAAAATTTTAGAAAATACATTTCGTTTAGTTAATATATCAATGATAAATGAATTAGCTTTATTGTGTGGAAAAATGAGAATAGATATATGGGAGGTTATTGAAGCTGCCAAAACAAAACCTTACGGCTTTATGCCTTTTTACCCTTCTCCAAAAGCAGGTGGCCATTGCATACCCCTAGATCCTTTTTATTTAAGTTATAAAGCAAGAGAGTTTAACTTTTGGGCAAAATTTATTGAGTTAGCTGGAGAAATAAATGAACAAATGCCACATTTTATTGTGACAAAAATAAATTATTGGTTAAATTTAAATAAGAAATCTATTAATAGTTCAAAGATTTTAATTTGGGGCGCTGCTTATAAAAAAGATATTGCCGACTCAAGAGAGTCTGGGTTTTATGATATTGCTAAAATTCTTATTAAAAAAGGAGCTGAAGTTGATTTTTTTGATCCATTTGTTAAAGAGGTTATTGTTGGAGACAATATTTTAAAAGAAAAAATTTTAAAGTCAATCGATTATTCTCTAGAAGTTTTAAATAAATATGATGTAGTCGTTATTTTAACAGATCATTCTGGTTTTGATTATGAAGAAATTGGGAAAAATTCAAAACTTGTTGTAGACACAAGAAATGCTATAAAAAACAGAAGTTTAAAAAATATTATTTGGTAAAATGAAATTTTCAATAATAGGAACTGGTTTTATTCTTCCTGCCCACATACAGGCTATAAGAGATATTAAGGGTAATATAAGAGACATTGTTAACAATGTCCATGGAGAAGATTCTTGGAGAAAAATGGTACAATCAACTGACGCTGATTGTATTGTTATTTTAACGCCAAATTATTTGCATAAAGAAATGATTTTGGAATCTATCAAATTAGGCAAAACTGTTCTTTGTGAAAAGCCAATAGTTATAAATTCAAAAGATTGCCAAGATTTAGAGGGTAAAGGAAATATATTTAGTGTATTGCAGTTAAGATATCATCCATTGTTGAAAGATATAAAAGCTAATATGAAAGAAAGCGGTAATGTTATAAACATGGACATATCTGTTTATAGAGATGCTGATTATTATGCTGGTTGGAAAGGTCAAAAAGAAAAATCTGGAGGGCCACTTTTTAATTTGGGGGTTCATTACTTTGATTTACTTTTACATATTTTTGGCGAAGCTAAAGAAACAAAAACAGAATATTTAGATGATAAAACTGGCAGGGGAATTATTAAGGGTGACAGTTATGTTTGTAACTGGCAAGTTAGCACAGGGGCTAAAAAAGAAGAGGCAAGAAGAGTGTTTGAAATAAATGGTATAAACTATAATTTTTCTTCTAAAGAAAATCTTTCTTTTGAGAACTTGCATAAATTTGTTTATGAAGATTTGTTGAGCAATAAGGGTATAGACCCTAAAGAAGCATCAAAATCTATAAAATTGATAGAAAAATTATATGAATCTCAATAAAAATAATAAAACTATTATTTATCACCCCGAACTTTCTAATATATCTAAAACAGCTAATATTGGTGATAATTGTAAAATTCACTCTCATGTTTGGATTGGTGATAATGTTAAAATTGGCAATAATTGCAAAATTCAATCGTTTGTTTTTATTCCCGAGGGGATAATAATGGGTGACGATGTTTTCGTTGGGCCTCATGTATGTTTTACAAATGATAAAAATCCTCCATCAGGAAGAGAAAATTGGCAGACGACTATTATAAAAAATGGAGCAAAAATTGGCGCCGGTGCAGTAATACTTCCAGGAATTACCATAGAAGAAAATGCTACAATTGGCGCTGGCGCAGTTGTCACCAAAAATGTTTTTAGTAATTCAACGGTTGTTGGAAATCCTGCAAAACCTTTATGATAAATTTTTTAAATTTAAAAGCACAATATAGCTCTATCAAAAAAGAGATAAGCTCGGCCGTAAACCGAGTTTTTGAAAGTGGAAATTTTATTGGTGGCGCAGAAGTTGAAAAATTTGAAAAAGAATTTGCTAGCTTTTGTGGAACAAAATATGCAATTTCTGTAAACTCTGGCACAGATGCTCTTTTTTTATCTTTAAAAGTTCTTGGAATTGGTATAGGCGATGAAGTAATCACAACTCCATTTACTTTTATTGCTACAGCAGAGGCAATTGTTAATTGTGGGGCAAAGCCAGTTTTCGTGGATATTAAAGGCGACACTTTTAATATTGATGTTTCTAAAATAGAAAAAGTAATAACTAAAAATACAAAAGCAATAATACCGGTTCATATTTTTGGGCAAATGGCCAATATGACAGAAATAATTAAAATAGCTAAAAAATATAATTTATATGTTGTTGAAGATGCATGTCAATCAGTTGGAGCTGAATATAAAGGTAAAAAATCAGGAACAATTGGTAATTTAGGTTGTTTTTCTTTTTTTCCATCAAAAAATCTTGGGGCAATGGGAGATGGAGGCATGGTTGCAACAAATAATAAAAAACTTAATGATAAAATTAGATTATTAAAAAATCACGGATCTTCGCCTAAAGAAAAATATAAAAATTTAATTATAGGTATAAATTCAAGGCTAGACAGTTTTCAAGCAGCTATTTTAAGAGTGAAATTAAATTATCTTAGTAAATGGAATTCAGAGAGAATAAGAGCGGCTAGCTACTATTCTAACAACTTAAAAGAAGTAAAAGAAATTCAGGCGCCAATTTTAAAAGATAAAAATGGTCATGTTTTTCATCAATATACCATTCGGCTTCACTCCGCGCAGGTAAGAGATAAATTAAAAAATTATTTAGAGAAAAAAGGTATTCCTACAACGGTTTATTACCCCTTGCCCCTTCATTTGCAATCAGCTTTAAAATATTTGAGTTATAAAATTGGAGACTTCCCAGAGGCAGAAAAAGTATCTAAAGAAGTTTTATCTTTGCCAATTTATCCTGAGTTGTCTAAAGATAGCCAAGGCTTTATAATTAAAATAATTAAGGAATTCTATAAAAAATAATGGCAAGCTTTACCAAAAATGTATCAGTAACGTTTTTTATTAGAGTAGCTACCGCTCTTATAACTGTTATAATTACAGTTATAATGGCAAGAGTTTTGGGTCCAACGGGGCAGGGTATATATTCTGTAGCAGTTTTGTTTCCTTCTCTGTTGTTAATTTTTACTGGTTTTAGCCTAAATTCAACAGTTACTTATTTTTTAGGAAAAGGCGAATATCCGCAAAAGCAAGTTATTGGAACAAGTGTTATATTAAATCTTTTAGTAAGTTTTTTTACTATTTTGATTGGGTTTGCCGTTATTTTCTTCTTCGGGGGATTTTTTTTTCCAGACATTGAAAATGTATATTTATTTTTATCTTTATTATTGGTGCCATTAAATCTTTTTTTTAGTTTGGGGTGCCAGATTTTCCTAGGATTACAAAAATTCAATAAATATAATTTTATTTCTTTTTTTCAAAGTGCTATTTTTTTAATTTTTGTTACAATTCTTCTTTTAACCATGCACTTTGGAGTTACTGTAACAATATTATCTCAAATTATTTCTTATTTTATAGCAATTATAATTTTATTATTTCTTATTATTAAAGAAATAAAAGGCATTGATTTTAAATTAAGCAAGGTGTATTTAAAGGAATATTTTTTATATAGCGTTAAGAGTCATTTAGGTAATATTTTTGATTTTTTACATTCAAGAATAGATTTATTTTTAATTAATTTATTTATAAATCCATTCTCGGCTGGTGTGTATTTTGCCTCCGTAAGATTGGTTGAGGGTGTGTGGCTTTTTTCCGGTTCTATTGGTACTGTATTATTTCCTAGGTTGGTGTCAGAAAAAGACCCTCAAAAGTTAAAGGAATTCACCCCCTTAATTTGTAGAAATGTTTTATTTTTTTCAACCATAATAATTATTTTTCTTTTTATAGTTTCTGGCTGGTTGATAACTTTTTTATATTCAGATAATTTTTCGGGTGCCATTATGCCATTTAGAATTCTTCTTGTTGGAATATTGTCTATTTCTGGTTTTGGTATATTGGCCAGCGATTTAGCTGCACGAGGAAAGCCGATGATAAATACTTATGCAATAGGAGTTTCTGCTATATTGAATATAATTTTAAATTTATTTTGGATACCAAAATGGGGAATAAATGGAGCAGCCCTAGCAACAACTGTTTCTTATACAGTTATGTTTTTAGTTACAATAGCTATTTATATTAAAGTTTCTGGAAATAAGACAAGGGATATAATTTTAATAAAAAAAGAAGATCTTATTACGTATAAAAATCTATTTTTGTTTATTAAAGAGAAATTAATAAAATAAATCATGAAAATTTGTTTTTTAGCAAGTGCTAATTCTGTGCATAGTTATAAGTGGGTAAAATATTTTGTAGATAAGGGGCACAAAGTGCACTGGGTTTCTTTTACCGAGAATACTCAAGGGCAAATTAAGGGCGTTTCTTTCTATCAGATTGATAGTCCTTTCCCCTTCAACTTTATTAAATTACGTAAAATTGTAAAAAAAATTAAACCCGATATTTTTCATGCTCATTATGCGGGTGTAAATGGATTTTTGGCTGCACTTGTTGGTTTTCATCCGTTTGTTTTAACAGCTTGGGGGTCAGATGTTTTAATTGCTGGAAAGCATTTTATAAAAAAGTTTTTTGTAAAATATGCTCTTAATAAGGCCGACTTAATAACCTGCGACGCAAATCACATGCAAAAAGCAATGGTGGGGATGAGAGTGCCTCCTTCTAAAATAAAAATAATTTATTTTGGGATTGATGTATTAAAATTTAGCCCAGGTGAGAAAAATAAAGATATTGAAGAAAAGCTTGGAATTTTTGGTTGCCCAGTAGTAGTTAGTTTAAGAAGCTTAGAACCTGTTTATAATGTAGAAACATTTATTAAAGCAATTCCACTAGTTTTAAGTGAAATTTCAGAAACAAAATTTATTATAGCTGGCAAGGGGTCCGAGGAAGAAAAATTAAAAGAATTAGCCAAAAGTCTTGGAATTTTTAATAATGTTAGGTTTATTGGATGGATTTCTCAAGATGATCTTTCTCAGTATTTAAGGGTTGCTGATGTTTATGTTTCAACATCTCTGTCCGATGCAGGGATTGCCTCTTCTACTGCCGAAGCAATGGCCTGTGGCGTTTGTCCCATAATTACAGATTTTGGTGACAACAAAGAGTGGGTAAAAGATGGTAAAAACGGATTTTTAATGCCCCTAAAAGACCATCATTTCTTAGTCGAAAAGATTATTTATCTATTGAAAAATCCGGAAGAAATGCTAAAATTAGGATACAATGCTAGGAAGGTAATTGAAGAAAAAAATAATTATTATAAAGAAATGGAAAGAATGGAAAAATTATACGAATCCTTTAAGAAAAATTAATATTTTAATAAATTATGAAAACAATAATTCTTTGCGGGGGAATGGGTACGAGAATGAAAGAGGAAACAGAATTTAAGCCCAAGCCCATGGTTTTGATAGGAGGCAAGCCAATTCTCTGGCATATTATGAAAACATATAGTCATTATGGATATAATGATTTTGTTTTAGCGTTGGGCTATAAAGGTGACATGATAAAAAATTATTTTTTAGATCAACGAGCTTTTGTTAATGATTTTACGATAGAAGTTTCAAGCGGAAAAACCGATTTTCATAATAATGATTGTGATGATTTTAAGGTCACCCTGGCTGAAACTGGTCAAGAAACCGAGACAGGAGGAAGAATAGTGAAACTTAAAAGGTATATAACAGAAGATGAGTTTATGATAACTTTTGGAGATGGTGTTTCTGATATAAATATTAAAGACCTAGTCGCCTTCCATAGGAATCAAAAAACAATTGGAACAATAAGTGGTTTTCATCCGCAGAGTAAATATGGATTAGTAAAAATAGATGAAAGCAATAACAAAATTATAAACTTTGAACAAAAGCCGGTACTTTTTGATTATACCAGCGGAGGGTTTATGATTTTTAATAAAGAGGCTCTTAATTATTTTGATGAAGGGCCAATGGAGGATGGTCTTATAAAAATGGTAAACGACGGACAACTTTCAATATATAAACACGAGGGATTTTGGAAGGCCATGGATACTTATAGAGAAATGGAGGAATTGAATAAATTATGGGAAGAGAGTAAGCCATGGGCAGTTTGGGAAAATAAAAAGAATAATGAAAACAAATAACTTTAAAAAGGTTTTGGTTACTGGTGGAGCGGGATTTATTGGAAGTTACCTCGTAAATGAATTGGTGAGAAAAAACTATGAAGTTGTTGTGATAGATGATTTATCATCTGGTAAAAAAGAAAGTTTAAACTCAAGAGTTAAATTTTATAAGCAGGACGTACGGAGTAAGGATGTTTTTAAAATTTTTAAAAAAGAAAATCCCCAAATTATTTTTCATTTAGCAGCTAAGCCAATTGTTGAAGAAGTATACAAAAACCCTTATGAGGCAATTGAAGTTAATGTTATGGGTACAGTCAATATTCTAGAGGCTTGCAGGAAACAAGGCGGAGTTGAATCAATTGTTATTGTTTCTTCAGATAAGGCCTATGGCAAAGCAGAAAAATTGCCATATAAAGAAACTTCCCCCCTCAGGGGTGACCACCCTTATGATGTTTCAAAATCAGCAGCTGATTTAATAGCAAGAACTTATTTTGTAACATATGGTCTTCCAATTTTAATAACAAGATTTAGTAACGTTTTTGGTCCAGGAGACACAAATTTTTCAAGAATAATTCCTGGAATTTTAGAATCTATTATAGAAAATAAAGAATTTTTAATAAGAAGCGACGGGAAAATGATTAGAGAATATACTTATGTAAAAGATATTGTTGACGGCTGTATAAAGTTATCTAATCATAAAAAAAATTTTGGGGAAGCTTTTAATTTTGGATCTAAAAATATATTTAATGTTATTGAAGTTATAAAAAATATTGAGAAAATATTGAATGTAAGAGTAAATTATAAAATATTAAATATAGCTAAAAATGAGATACCCGTACAATATTTAGATTGGTCAAAATCTAAAAAAGTTTTAAATTGGGAACCAGAAAATAGTTTTAGAGAAAGTATAAAAGAAACATTTAATTGGTATAAAAATGAATTGTAGAAATTGTAACTCATCAATAATAGAATTTTTTTCTTTAGGGCAGATGCCCCCGATTAATTCTTTTTTGAAGAAGGAGGATATTATTAATGAAAAAAAATATAATTTAAGCGTAGGGTTTTGTCCTAGATGTTTTTTGGTTCAATTGATAGATACAATACCACCGGAAGATCTTTTTAGGGATTATGTTTATTTTTCGTCTGTTTCTAAGTCGTTTTTACAGCATTGCGAAGAAATCGCAGATGACCTAACTAAAAAATTAAATCTTGACAAAGATAGTTTGGTGTTAGAAATTGCCAGTAATGACGGCGCTCAATTGCAGTATTTTAAAGAGTTGGGAATACCAGTTTTAGGAGTAGATCCTGCTGAGAACATAGCAAAAGTAGCAAATGAAAAGGGAATTGAAACTATAGCAGAGTTTTTTAATTACAATTTTGCCAGAGATCTAAAAGAGAAGAATATTCAAGCAGATCTAATATTTGGTGCGAACGTTTTAGCTCACGTCCCAGAAATTGTAGATTTTGTAAAAGGAGTGAAAGAAATTTTAAAACCAAATGGTACAGCGGTTTTTGAATTTCCATACGTGAAAGGCCTTATGGAGAATAAATTTGATATTATTTATCATGAGCATGTTTTTTATTATTCGCTTATTGCTTTGATAAATCTATTTAAAGCAGCAGATTTGGAGGTTTATAATGTTGAGATGACTCCAATGCAGGGGGGCTCTTTGATGATATTTGTTGCAAATCCAGGAGTTTTCCCAATGAATGAAAATATTAATAATCTTGTGGCAAAAGAAATGGAGATGGATTTTGATAAAATTAAAACTTACCAAAAAATTGCAGAAAACGTAAATAAGTTAAAAAATGATGCGGTTGCTTTATTGAATAAATTAAAAAGCGAGGGGAAAAAAATAGTAGCCTATTCAGCTCCTGCAAAGGGAAATATACTGTTAAACTATTTTGGCATCGGTCAAAATTATCTTGATTTTATAGTAGATAAATCAGAGGCAAAGCAAAATTTATATACTCCTGGAACCCATTTGTTGGTTTATCCGCCAGCGAAAATATATGAAGAAAAACCAGATTATCTTTTAGTTTTATGCTGGAATATATCAGATGAAGTAGTCGAACAGTTAAAGGATTATCATGATGTCGGTGGCAAGTTCATAATACCAATCCCAGAAATAAAAATTGTGTAAGAAGATGATTTTTAAAAAAACAAAAATTGAAGGGCTGTATATTGTTGAACCAGAATTAAAAACAGATGAAAGAGGTTATTTCGTTAGAAATTTTTGTAAAGAAGAATTTAATAAAGTAGGCATACAATTTGACATAGCGCAAGCTAGTCAGTCATTCACAAAAAAGAGGGGCACAATTCGCGGAATGCATTTCCAAAAAGAACCAAAAGGAGAGAAAAAAATAGTGCAATGTATGCGCGGGGCAATATATGACGTTGTGATTGATCTGCGTGAAGATTCAAAAACCTACGGTCATTGGATTGGCGAAGAATTAACTGAAGAGAATAGAAAAATGCTTTTTATACCTAAAAACTGTGCTCACGGATTCCAGACCTTAACGAGTGATTGTTTGCTACAGTATTTTATGTCAGAATTATATTATCCTGAATTAGTGTTTGGGGTTAGATGGGATGACCCTCTTTTTAATATTAAATGGCCGTTGGAGAATAAAACTATTTCTGAAAGAGATCAGAATTGGCCTTTATTAAAAATATGAACAAAAAAATGATATCAATCACTGGACCATCTATAACTAAAAAAGAAGTTAGTTATATTACAAAAGCTGTTAAAGATGGCTGGAATGAAAATCATAAAAAATATACAAATTTATTCGAAAAAAAATTTGCTCAATATATTAGAAGAAAATATGCTTTAGCAACTTCTTCTTGTACGGGTGCTCTTCATCTTGCTTTTTTGGTCTTGGGTTTAAAAAAGGGAGATGAGGTAATAGTCCCTAATATTACTTGGATAGCATCGGTTGAGCCATTGTATTGGATGGGAGTAAGGCCTGTATTTGTTGATATTGATGCAGAAACTTGGTGTATTAACCCTTCGGATATTGCTAAAAAAATAACCAAAAAAACTAAAGCAATTTTAGTAGTTGATTTATATGGGGGAATGCCTGAAATGAATAAAATTTTAGAAATTGCTAAAAAGCATAATTTGAAAATCATTGAAGATGCTGCGGAAGCCGTTGGTTCTGAATATAAAAGTAAAAAGGCGGGAAGTTTTGGAGATGTGTCCTGTTTTAGTTTCCATGGGTCTAAAACTCTTACAACGGGGGAGGGTGGGATGTTATTGACCAATAGTAAAGACACTATTGAAAAAGCAAAATATTTTTATGATCATTGCAAAGACCAGAAAAAACTATTTTGGAATTTAGAAATTGGTTACAAATATAAAATGTCCAATTTCCAAGCAGCTTGCGGGCTTGCACAATTGGAAAGGGTCGATGAACTCATTGCTAAAAAAAGAAAAATATTTTCTTGGTATAAAGAAAGATTATCAAAAATTCAAGGATTAAAATTAAATGCAGAACCGGAAAATACGAAGAACACATATTGGATGGTGACAGTAGTCTTCGATAAAAAATATAATATTAATAAAGAAAAACTGGTTGAAAATTTGGCAAAATATAATATCCAGGCCAGACCGTTTTTTTATCCGCTTTCTTCTCTGCCCGCAATAAATTGCAAAGCAAATACACCAGTTTCTTTTGATATTTCCTCGAGATCTATAAATCTTCCATGTGGGCAAAATATTACAGAAAAACAGGTCGATTATATTTGTGATTCTTTATTAAGAATTCTAAAAGATAAAAAATGATTGCTAAAAAATTACCACAAAAACCAAAAATTATTCTGCTAGCTAACGATGAAGTTGGCTTAAAGATTGCTAAGTATTTAAAAAGTCAGAAAGAAAATATTGTTGGACTGGTATTGCATCCTAAAAATAAAGCTAAATTAGCGGATAAAATAAGGAAAACAATAGGTATTAAAAATATTTTTTATGCGGATCAAATGGGCTCGCCGGATTTTTTAGAAAAGATTAAAAAAATTCAGCCCGATATAGCGCTCTCAATGTGGTTTGGATATATTTTAAAGTCAGAATTTATTAAATTATTTCCATCAGGTTGTATTAATTTACACAATAGTTTTCTTCCGTTAAATCGTGGTAAATATCCACATGTATGGGCCGTTTATAATGATTCTAAATATGGTGTTTCTATTCATTATATAGATGAAAAAATAGATACGGGCGATATTTTAATTAGGAAAGAGGTAAAAGTTAAACCTACGGATATTGCTGGCACTCTTTATAGTCGCTCACTGGAAGAAATTGTAAAGTTGTTTATATCTTTTTGGCCACATTTTAAAAAGGGGGGAATAAAAGTGATAAAACAGAATAATAAAATTGCTACTTCTCATTTTGCAAAAGATATTGAGCGACTTGATTTTATCGACTTAAATAAAAAATATTTAGGAAAACACTTAATCAATCAATTAAGAAGTCGAAGCTTCGTTGATAGAACATATGCCTATTTCTTGCATAAAAAGAAGCATATTTATATAAAAATAACTTTATCTGATAAGCCTAATTTTAAATAGGCAAATCGAAACTAAAAAATATGAATCCAATTCAACAATTTAAATTAGAAAAAGAAAAAAATATAAAAAGGCAAGGAAAAAATAAAAAGCTTAAGAATTTAAGCAAAAAGTTTATAGTTGATTCTATAAAATCTAAATATTCATATAATTTTTCTTGGCTTGGCCGGCCAGTTATTCAATATCCTCAGGATATTATTGCTATGCAAGAAATTATTTGGAATATAAGGCCAGATTTGATTATTGAAACTGGAATTGCTCACGGTGGAGGATTAATTTTTTACGCTTCTATGTTGGAATTGTTGGGAACAGGTGAGGTTGTGGGAATTGATGTGGACATCAGGGAGCATAACAAAAAGGAAATTGAGAATCATAAAATGTTTAAGAGGATAAAAATGATTGAAGGATCTTCTGTTGACAGCAATGTTGTTGAAAAAGTTAGAGATATAGCCAAAAAACATAATAAAGTTTTAGTAATTTTAGACTCCCTGCATACACACAAGCACGTTTTAAAAGAATTAAACCTGTATTCAGAATTTGTAAGTGGGGGAAGTTATCTTATAGCTTTCGACACTGTAGTTGAAAATATGCCAAAAGGGTCTTTTAAAAATAGACCATGGGATAAGGGAAACAATCCGGCTACAGCCGTTAAGGAGTTTCTTAAAAATAATGAAAATTTTGTTGTCGATAAAGAAATTGAAAATAAATTATTAATTACAGTCGCCCCTGGCGGGTATCTTAAAAGGATTAAATGATTTCATGAAACGACCATTTTTTTCGGTAATTATTCCCACAAAAAATAGGCCGGAATTATTACGAGATGCAATCTCTAGTGTTCTTTTACAGAACTTTGATGACTATGAACTAATAGTTTCTGATAATTTTAATGATGATAGAACAAAAAAAATCGTTGAAGAGTTTCGTGATAACGAACATTTAAATTATATTAAAACCGATAGGGAAATGAACATGCCTGATCATTGGGAATTTGCAACTCAAAAAGCAAGCGGATTTTATGTGATGGTTCTTACAGATAGGTCTTTTTTGAGACAGGGTTCGTTGTGCGATATTTATGATTCAATATCAAAGGCCAAAGAAGAAGTGGACATTTGTTTTTGGGACTTCGGTCTTTACGATGAGAAAAGAAAAATATTGTTTGGAGAAAAGGAAAAAAGGGGGGTTGAATTTTTAAAATCAAAAGACCTTATAGAAAATTTCAGTAAAACGCTGGGCGAGCATTTTTTGCCTCGGCTCCATAGCAGTTGTTACAGATTTGATATTGCAGAAAAAATTAGACAGAATGTTGGTAGATTGTGTTGGCCAATTTCTCCCGACTACACCTCTGCACTTTTGCTTCTGGCACATAGCGATTCCGTGCTATATATTCCGCGTTCTTTATTTTTTTTTCAAGGGGAAGTGGTAAGTAATGGCACCAACGCAAAATTTAATCCAGCGATTTTTATTTCTTCGCTGAGCGTTGAAAACCCTTATCAGTTTGTTCCTATCAAGGTACCAATCATTTATAGCACGATTATTAATGATCTTTTGACAATTAAAAATATGGTTAAGGGAAATTTTGGAGATATCAACATTGATTGGGTTTTCTATTTTACAACTTGTTATGTCGAGGTAATGGGAAACCTAACAAGACCAGATGCGGATAAAAAAGCCCAACTTGAGCATCTTAAAGAGTGGAAAAAAACATTGCTTACTTTTGACAAAAAATTTCAAAGAGCAGTTTGGAGAGCGATAAGACGAAGATATAAAGAAATTATAAAATCTTATATAAGATCAAGCTTTGCAGGGAATTTTTTGGCAGGTGTAAAAAGATTTTTGCTGGGCAAGCCAACTCGCAAGTGTTTGGGCGCTCTTGATGCCGGAGGATTTGATTATAAGATATCTAAAAAATAATTAAAAATGTACGATAACTATTATGATAATTCTAGATGGAAAAAAATTATCTGAAGAAATTCTGAATGAGATAAAAAAAGAATTTTTAACAAGAAATCAGAAGATGAGATTAGATATAATATTAGTAGGAGATAATTATTCTTCGGAAGTTTTTGCAAGAAGAAAAGGAATGGCATGCTCATTTATTGGCATAGATTTTAGCTTGCATCGCCTTCCTAAAGATATAAGCATTATTGAATTTAAAAAAACAGTTGAAGGTATATCTCGCGACCCTTGTGTTTTTGGTATTGTAATCCAGCTACCTCTACCGGCAGAAATTAATAAACAGGAGGTATTTGATTTGATTCCTCCAAATAAAGACGTAGATATTTTATCAACATATAATCTTGGGAAATTTTATACTGGCAATCCATCGTTTATTCCACCGGTTGTTGGTGCGGTTAGTCATTTTTTTAAAAAATATAAAATTACACTAGAGAAAAAAAATGTTGTTTTGGTAGGCGCAGGAAGATTAGTGGGTTTTCCATTGTCGCTTTGGCTTTTTAGAAAAAAAGCAACGGTTTCTATTGTTAATGAATTTACCAAGGACATATCTTTTTATACAAAAAAGGCAGATATCATAATATCTGGTGTCGGAAAGCCAAAATTTATTAAGGGAAATATGGTAAAAAAGGGTGTGATAGTGATTGATGTCGGAGTATCTTTAGTGGGCAAAAAGTTATTTGGAGATTTTGATTTTGAAACAATTTCTAAAAAAGCAAGATATATTACTCCTGTTCCAGGAGGAGTTGGCCCAATGACAATAGCTTGTTTATTAGAGAATTTTGTAGTTTTGAATAGGGATCGATAAAATTAAGTTTCGCAGGTAATTTTTTGGCTAGCATGAAAAGATTTTTATTGGGTAAGCCAACGTTTAAACGTCTCAGTGCTCTTGAGGCCGGAGAGTTTATAATGATAAGGCATCTAAAAAGTAATTAAATTATGTGAGAGATGAGCTATTTAAAGAAGATTAAAAAAGTTTTAGATAAAATTTTGGGTACTAAATCAAATGAATTATCATGGAGATTTAGGCATTTTTTCGATAACGAATGGGCAAAAAGTTATATTTCAGAGTCGGCAATTAAACACCCTCATAGAAAATTGCTGGTTGAGGATATATCCAAAACTTATCCATTCGAAAACGTTTTAGAGGTTGGATGCGCGAGCGGAGCAAATCTTTATTTGTTAGCTGAAAAATTTCCTAAAGTTAGTTTTTATGGGATTGATATAAGCAAAAACGCAATAAAAGAAGGTAAAAACTTTTTTTACAGAAAAAGTTTTAAAAATATTTTTTTACAAAACTTAGGTATTAACCAGTTAGAAAATTTTACAGATAAAAGCATGGATATTATCTTTACGGATGCAACAATAATTTATATTGGCAAAGACCAGATAGAAAAAGTTTTTAAGGAGATGTGCCGCATTGCTAAAAAAACTATTATTTTATGTGAACAACATACAGAAGGAAAATCTTTTTATGATAATAAATGGGTGCATAATTATAGAGAAATAATAAACAAGGTTGTGCCTCAAGCCAAAATAATTTTTACAAAAATTCCAGAAAACATTTGGGCAGGCGAATGGGCAAAATATGGGTATATTATTGAAGTAAAATTATAATATATAATAAAAAACGCCCAAAGGGCGTTTTTTTGTTGATGTTAATCACAGCAGTTTATATAGTATTTTGCCAAGATATTTGCCCAATCCTAAATTAATTCCAAGAAATAACACAACTTTTAGTATTAATATTTTAATTTTAAAGATATTTATATCTTCTGCAGATGTTATAAAAAAATCCCACGAAAAAGAGGTATTTATTAATTTTTTGGATTCTTGCATATTTCCTTTTATTAAAAAATTCATTGAACGTAAAGTATCATCAGCATTTTTTTGATAATTGTATTGTCGTAAATTTTTTTTGTTTATTTTTTTAATATATTGTTTATCTATTAAAAAGTAGTCCATAACATCAAAAAAGTCCGATTTCTCTGTGCGAAGAGTGTTGTATTGTTTGCCTCTGCCACTAATTCTGAAATCTATTAAGTTTTCGTGTAGTATACCTACGGAATATTTTTCTAGTATTCTTAACCACATTTCTAAATCACCTGAGCCACCAAATTGTCCATAAGCCTCAAATAATCCCAATTTATCAAATATTTCTTTTCGTACCATAAAAGTGGGGGCTACAAGAAAGCTATTCCCATATTTCATGACAGCTGTAAATACTTCTTGAAAATTATATATATTTTTTTCACTTAGTTCTTTGGGCAAGTTGTATTGACCAATTATCTTATCGTTTTCGTTTATAATATTGCCAAGAGTAAAAACAGCCATTACTTTTGGGTTATTTGTTAAAAATTCAGCTTCTTTTTCTATGATATCTTCGTGGTATATATCATCTTGGTGGCAGAAAATTATATATTCTCCCTTTGCTAAGTTAGATTGTACAAAACCATTGCAATGGTCTAAACAAATATCATAAAATTTGTTAGATTTTAAAGCAAAATCTTTATTTGCAACATCATAAAATTCCTCAGTTTTTACTTGGGAAATATTTTTTCTATATATTATATTTGAGTGTTTTTTTTGTAAAGAATGTATTAATTTTTCTGTGCCATCAGTAGACTGATTATTAGAAATAATAAATTCAAAATTAGAGTAGGTCTGTTTTAGAAGAGGATTTATGGACTTCGCCAGAAATTTTTCACAATTATAAGCAAGAAAGCAGATTGTTACTAAGGGTTTTTTACTTAAAATATTTTCCATAATTTATTGATTTTTTCCTTTATAAATTGTAATATAACATTACAATGAATTATAAAAAAAGACAAGTTTTCTAAAATGGAAAATAATTTACCCTTAGTTACAATTGTCATATCTTGTCGCAACGAGGAAGGCTTTATTGCGAATTGTCTAGGTTCTTTTTTAGAGCAAGATTATCCAAAAGATAAAATGGAAATTTTAGTTGTAGATGGAATGTCACAAGATAATACTAGAAAAATTATTAATGATTATTTGGCCAAATACTCTTTTATAAAATTGATAGATAATCTTAATAAATTCACTCCGTTCGCATTTAATTTGGGAATTAAAAGTTCAAAAGGGGAAATAATTTTTTTAGCTGGTGCGCATGCAAAATATGACAAAAATTTTATTCTAAAATCTGTTCAGAGTTTATATGAATATAAAGCCGACGTTGCAGGCGGTGCTTTAAAAACGGTTCCTAAAAAAAATACAATATGGGCAAAAGCAATAGCATTTTCTCTTGCCTCTTCTTTTGGGGCGGGAAATTCTGCTTTTAGAGTGGGCGTGGATAAGCCTACGTGGGTAGATACAGTTTTTGGAGGAGGCTATAAGAAAGAAGTTTTTGATAAAGTGGGACTATTTAATGAAAATTTGATAAGAAGTCAAGATATGGAATTTGCACAAAGAATGAAAAAAGCGGGTATAAAAATTTTAATTGTGCCAGATATTGTAGCTTATTATTATCCAAAACATACCTTGATAGGATTTTTAAAGCATAATTTTAAAGATGGAATTTGGGCAGTTTATCCATTAAAGTTTGTTAAAATTCCATTTAAATTACGTCATTATATACCACTAATTTTTGTTTTAACCTTACCAATAAGTATTTGGCCATATATTATTGTTTCTTTATATTTTTCTTGGAAAATTGCATCAAGAGAAAAAGATGCAAAATTATTTTTTGTGTTGCCTGTAGTATTTTTTGTAAGGCATTTTTCATATGGTTTGGGCTCTTTTTTCGGATTAATAAAATTAATAATTGGAAAATAATATGTTGAAACGATTAATGGATATAATATTAGTTTTAATAGGATTTATTATAGTCTTACCCATTATGGCGGTTGTGGCTGTTGTAATAAAAATAAACTCTCCTGGGCCGGCCTTGTATGTATCTGAAAGAATAGGGAGGAGCGGAAAATCTTTCAAAATATATAAATTTAGGACCATGGTTGTAAACGCAGATAAAATGGGCGGGCCGTCAACAGCTGCTGATGATCCAAGGCTCACTAAAATTGGATTGTTTTTAAAGAGGTTCCAGCTAGATGAATTACCTCAATTGTTTAATGTTTTAAAAGGAGACATGAGTTTAGTAGGCCCAAGACCAGAGGTAAAAATTTATGTTGATATAATGACAGAAGAAGAAAAAAATGTTATTCTGTCAGTACGTCCAGGTATTACCGATTTGGCGTCTTTGTGGAACTTTCATGAGGCCGAAATACTTAAGGGAAGCCCAGATCCAGAAAAAACCTATATGGAAAAAATTAGGCCAGAAAAGTTAAGATTGCAAATAAAATATGTTAAAGAAATGAACTTTTTAACAGATATAAAAATTATATTTCAGACAATTTTAAAAGTATTTAAATAATGGGAAAAGACTATATACAATTAGCTAATAATGCGCGTAAAAAGGTATTAGAAATGATATGGAAGGCGCAAACAAGTCATATTGGTTCTAATTTTTCGGCTATAGACTTGCTGACTGTTTTATATGATATTGCAAAAGTTGAAGATAAAACAGACAGAGTGATTATTTCTAAAGGGTGGATAGGAGCATCAGCTTATTATTTTTTATCAGAAAAGGGTTTAGTTCCAAAAGAAGACCTAGATACTTTTTGCCAACCAGGTAGTAAATACATTGGTCTTTTAGAGCCAAGTGTAAATGGAGTTGATGCAGCCGGAGGATCAATGGGGTTTGGCTTGCCTTTTGCCGTTGGATTTGCGCTTGCAAAAAAAATAGCCAAAGAAAATGGAAGAATTTTTGTATTAATGGGTGATGGAGAAGTTGCCATAGGAACAACATGGGAGTCAGCTTTGATTGCTGTTCAACATAAACTAAATAATTTAACAGTTATTATTGATGCAAATGGATTGCAGGCAATGGGCCTTGTTAAAGATGTTTTAAATATAGAGCCATTAAAAGAAAAATGGCAAGCATTTGGTTGGAATGTTGCAGAAATAGATGGCCACAACTATGACGATATTAAAAAAGCCTTATTTGAAAATCAAGATTCCAGCAAACCCAGTATTATAATTGCAAAAACAGTTAAGGGTAAAGGAGTAAGTTTTATGGAAAATAATAATATGTATCATTATAAAGAGCTATCTGATAAAGAATATCAAGATGCTTTATTAGAATTATCAAAATAAAAAATATCGCTACGCTACGTAAACTTATATCGCTACGCTACGTAAACTTATGGCTGAAATAATTAAACAACAAGATACAAGAAGAGAGCTGGTTAGCACTCTTATAGAATTAGCAGAAAAAGATAACAAAATTGTCTTAATTGTTCCAGACGTTGGTTTTAATTACTTAGAAGAATTTAAAGAAAAATTTCCTAACAGATTTTTTAATTTTGGCGTAACTGAGCAAAGCACAATGATTATTGCTTCTGGCTTGGCTTTGGCTGGTTTTAAACCATATGTCTACAGCATGATAAACTTTGTTGTTTTTAGGCCATATGAAATGGTTAGAAATGCTGTTTGTATGCATAATGCTAATGTTAAAATTATAGGGGTTAAGGGAAGTGAAAAATATAAATTTTTAGGCTTTAGCCATAATCTTCTTTCTGAAAATGAAGATATAAAAGTATTAGAAAATTTACCAAATTTTAAATCATTTGTTGTTACAGATCCAAAAGAGATTAGAGACATTGTAATAGATACATATAAAAGTAATTCACCTTGTTATATAAGAATTTAATTTAAAAAATATGAAAAAAAGGGAACAATTTGGGGCTACTGAATCTCTAGAATCAGAAGACAAAGAAAATGAATTAGAAAGAAAAAAGGCAGAATATAGAAAAATTATTGGATTACCAGAAGGAGAGAATCCAGATTTAGTTCTTGTTTTAGATGCAGGTATTGCCGAGAGAAGAGTGGGAGATGAGGTCAGATTTTCGCCAACTTCTTATGAAGATGAAACTGGTAACTTTTCTGAGCAAGCTGTATCTGATAGTGCAAAATATAATTTGCGTGAAACTAGCCGCGGAAATTTATTGGTTGGAGCTGGTGGTGGCAAGGCACGCGCGTTGGCTGGAAGAAACTTATTAGAGGTTTTTCAAAAAACAGATATCGTTACAGATAGTAGATACCCGGTTAGAGAGAGTAATCATCCAGAATTTCCAGCAGATCATTCTCAAATATATAAAGATTATTTAGAGGAAAAAGGCATTGAGGGCAACAGGATAGAAGAAGAAAAAGAATCAACAACTACTTTTGAAGGTTTAATAAATTTTTTAATAATGGCCATGGAAAATAATAGCCAGCATCTTGTTGTTGTTACAAATGATTACCACCTGCCAAGGACAGAAAAAATATTAGAACTTTTAACGGATCAAGAAAAAATACAAAAATTAAAATATATAATTGAAAGGATGCCAAAGGAGTATCAGGATAAATTAGGGGCAAAAATTGAACAGGGTGATAATGGCGAGGTTAATTTATCTTTCGGAGATAAATCATTCTTTGAGAAATTAAAAGCAATTTCTGCACACGTTGCTTCAGCGGAAGCCATACTAGCTTACGAAAATTCACATTACCAGGCACTATTTGCAAAGGCTAAAGAAACAGATGCATATAAAAAGAGAGTGACCTTGGAGGAGAAGGGCATTCTTCAGCTTGAAGAAGGTATATATGGCAGACAGCGAAAAGAATAATTTAAATTATCATAATAAAAATAATATGAATAAAGTTCCATTTGTTGGTTATAAATTACAATATCAAAATTTAAAACAAGAAATAGATTCTGCTATGCAGGATGTTTTAGCTAGGGGCGACTTAATTATGCGACAAGATAATGACGAATTTGAAGAAAAGTTAGCAAAATTTGTTGGAACAAAATATGCCATTGGCCTAAACAGTGGAACAGACGCACTGTTTTTGTCTTTATTGGCTTTGGGTGTTGGAAAGGGAGATGAAGTTATAACAGTCTCGCACACATTTGTTGCTTCAATTGCTGTTATTGCTCAAGTGGGAGCTACTCCAATATTAATTGAAGTGGGTGAAGATTTTGAAATGGATGCTAATAAAATTGAAGAAGCCATAACAGAAAGAACAAAAGCAATTATTCCAGTGCATTATAATGGCAGAATGGCCGATATGGATAAAATAATGGAAATTGCAAAAAAGCATAATTTATATGTTATTGAAGATGCAGCTCAAGGGCTGGGTTCTAGTTTAAATGGTAAAAAAGCAGGTTCAATTGGAATAACGGGTTGCTATAGTTTTTACCCTGCTAAAATATTAGGATGTTTTGGAGATGGGGGGGCTTTAACTACAAATGATGAAAAAATAATTGAAAAAATAAAGTTGCTTCGCGATCATGGCCAAAAAACAAAAACAGAGTTAGTTTGTTTTGGTTGGAACTCAAGATTAGATAATTTACAAGCAGCTGTTTTAAATATAAAAATGAAGTATTTGCCCAAGTGGCTTGAGAGAAGAAGAGAAATAGCAAAAATTTATAACGAGGGATTAAAAGAGGTAAAACAAGTAAAAACTCCTTTTGGTTTTGAATCTGAAAATAGATATGATGTTTTCCAAAATTATGTTTTAAGGGCCGAAAAAAGAGATGAGTTGTATATTTATTTAAAAGAGCAAGGAGTAGAAACTTTAATAAAAGATCCTGTAGCCAATCATATGCAAGAAGGTTTAAATCTTTTGCATTTTAAACTTTCGTTTAGTGAGCAACTGGCTAAAGAAGTTATTTCTTTGCCTATGTATCCAGAGCTTACCAATGAGCAAGTTCAATATGTAATGGAATGCATTAATAATTTTTACAACAAAAAATGAACATTTCGTTTTTAAAAAAAACAAGAATAACTAAATTTTTATTTTTTTTCGTCTCAGATATAATTTTAATTTCTGGGGCAATTTTTATTGCTTTTTTAATGAGATTTGAAGGAGTTATACCACAAGAATATTTTATAAGTGGTTTAATAATAAAGTATATATTTTTTACCTTGTTTTTCTGTTTGCCAGTTTTTTATTTTTTTAGATTATATTCTTTTTCTTGGTCTTATGTTTCAACAAATGAGTTAATATCTCTTTTTAAAGCTACTACAATTTCTTTTATCTTTTTGGGAATTATAATATTTTTTTCTAAAGAGCTTCCTTTATTATCGGGGCTTCCTAGGTCTGTTTTTATTATTGATTATTTTTTGGTTTTTATATTATGTGGAGGAGTTCGTATTGCTAAGAGAGTTTATTTGAGATCATCAGGAAATAGTAAAATGTCAGAAAGAGAAAAAACTTTAATTGTTGGTGCAGGTGACGCAGGAGAACAAATATTGCGCAGTATTATTTCTTCTCAAAATAGTTTGTATAATCCAGTGGCTATAGTTGACGATAATAATATAAAGCAAGGGGTTTCTATACATGGTCTTAAGGTTTTAGGCAAAATATCAGATATTCCCGACATAATTATAGAAAAAGGAATTAAACAAATGATAGTAGCCTTGCCTTCGGCTGGAAATAAAATAATAAAAAAAGTTGTAGAGCTTGGTCGTAAATCCGGAATTCAGAAAATTAAAATAATGCCAGCATTATCAGAAATAATGTCGGGGCAAGTATCTTTTAATAATTTAAAAGATGTAGAAGCAGATGATTTATTGGGCAGAGAGCCCGTAACTTTAGATACAAAACAAATAGAAAAATTTATAAAAGATAAAATAATCTTAATTACTGGAGCAGCGGGTTCTATAGGGTCGGAGCTTTCTAGACAGGTTGCAAAATTTGAACCAGCTTCATTGGCCCTTCTTGATCAAGATGAAACTGGGATTTTTAATATTTCCAATGAACTTTTAATGAATTTTCCATCATTAAAAATAGTTCCCATAATTGCTGATATTACAGATAAAGAAAAAATAAATGAAGTTTTTAAAAATTATCAGCCCAAAATTATTTTTCATGCAGCTGCCTATAAACACGTTCCTTTAATGGAAGATAGCCCCGATGAAGCAGTAAAAAATAATATTTTTGGTACAAAAATAGTAGCCGAAGCTAGTATAAGTTATAACGCAGAAAAATTTATTCTTATATCAACTGATAAAGCTGTAAATCCAGTGTCGGTAATGGGGTCTACAAAAAGAGTAGCAGAAATGTTATGTCAAACTTTAAACCAGCAGAATGTTACAAAATTTATATCAGTGCGGTTTGGTAACGTTTTAGACAGTAGGGGAAGCGTTATCCCTATATTTAGAGAGCAAATAAAAAAAGGGGGGCCGGTTACTATTACTCACCCCGACATGAAAAGATATTTTATGCTAATACCCGAAGCATGTATTTTGGTTTTACAAGCAGGAGCCATGGGTAACGGCGGAGAAGTGTTTGTTTTAGATATGGGCGAATATGTAAAGATTATTGATTTAGCAAAAGAAATGATTAAATTATCAGGCTATGAGCCAGACAAAGATATAGCAATTGTTTTTACTGGAATAAGACCAGGCGAAAAGCTTTTTGAAGAAATTTTAACTGCAGAAGAAGGTACTGTTGCCACGCAAAATAAAAAAATTTTTAAAGCTAAATTATCTGAAGTTGATAGTTTAATATTAAAAAACAATATAAATAAGTTAAATAATTTAATAAACGGGAAAGATAAAGACAAAATTAAGCAAGAGCTTAAATTGGTGGTTTTACAAAGCAAATAAAATGTTTGAAAATAAAACAAAAACTTTAGAATTTATTCTGGTTTCGGCATTTTTTATGCTTGCCTTGGCTGGAACTGTAAATGCCCAAACTGGGGCAGTCAATTTTTTTGTTGAAAGTAATTTTGATGTTTCGGGGCGTTCAAAAATAGAAGCAGTTTCTATAAAAACATCTTCTAACGTGTACTTTTATATAGAAAAATCTTGGTGGGATGCCCAATATCAACTTAAAAAAGATGAAATTTTAAAAAATATAGATGATTTATCTGTTGAATTTGAAAATAATATATATCCAAATTTAACTAATGTTTTTGGCAACGAAAGAAAGCCAGGAATTGACGGTGACAATAAAATAACAGTTCTCTTCCATCCAATGAAGGGAAGCGAAATTGGTTATTTTAGAACCAATGATGGCTATGAAAAATTGCAAGTTTCAACTTCTAACGAAAAAGAAATGGTGTATATGTCAGCAGATCTTTTGACAAGTCCTAAATTAAAAATTGCCCTAGCTCATGAATTTGTTCATTTAATAACCTTTAATCAAAAAAATATAGCATTTAATGTAGAAGAAGATACATGGCTAAACGAGGCAAGAGCAGATTATTCTTCTACTATTTTGGGGTATGACAATCAATTTGAGATGAGTAATTTACAATCACGAATTAAAGATTTTGTTGAAAGCTCTTCGGATTCAATTACCGAGTGGCGTGGTTCAAAATATGACTATGCTAGTGTTAGCTTATTTGTGCATTATTTAGTTGATCATTATGGAATAAAAATTTTGTCTGATTCTTTAAGATTTAAATATGTGGGAATAGAAAGCATAAACTATGCACTTGAAAAAAATGGATATAAAGAAAAATTTTCAGAAATTTTTACTAATTGGACAATTGCTCTTGCGCTTAACAATTGCTCTTTGGGCCCAAAATATTGTTATTTAGATAAAAATCTCAATGATATTAGAGTGGCACCAAATATTAACTTTTTACCTTCTGGTAATGTTTCTTTATCTTTTATTAATACAGCAAAAGACTGGTCTATAAATTGGCAAAAGTTTATAGGCGGAAGTGGAGATTTAAAGGTGGAATTTTTAATAAAAAATAGTTTAAAATTTACGGTTCCTTATATAATTGAAGATAAGCAAGAAGAACATACTATAAAATTTTTAACATTCAATAATAGCGGAATTGGTACTTTTAGTATTCCAAATTTTTCTACTTATTATAAATCTTTAATAATTATTCCTGTTTTGCAAACAAGCTCTCTGGGCGTTGATGGTACGGGACCAGTTTATTCATATAACTATATAATTTCATCAAATAAAAGGGACCTTGTAGCAGATCAGATTTTAATGCAACAACTTTTAGCTCAAATTGAATCGTTAAAAAAACAAATAGCAGATATTATAGCTCAAAGAGCAGGCGGGGGAACAACTCAGACAAATGCTTGTCAAATAACGAAAAATCTTTCTTATGGAATGTCTAATAGTAGCGATGTAAGATGCCTGCAAACATTTTTAAAAAATCAAAGTGGTATTTTTTATTCAGGTCTTGTATCAGGATATTTTGGACCGCTTACCAAGGCATCGGTAATTAAGTTTCAACAAAAATACGTTTTATCGGCAACTGGCGTTGTTGATGAACAAACAAGAATAAAAATAAACCAAATACTAAATGCAGGATAAAATTTGGGAAAAATTAAAAAAGGATTTAATTGGGATTGAAAAAAACGTTTCTCTAAAAAATTATACTACTTATAAAATTGGCGGTCCTGCCAAATATTTTTTTGTTGCTAAAAATAAAGAAAACTTAATTAATGCAGTAAAAATAGCTAAAGCATTAAAATTGTCAGTTTTTATTATGGGCGGAGGAAGCAATCTTTTAATTGCTGACAAAGGATTTAATGGTTTGGTTATTAAAATAGACATAACGGGAGTAGAATTTAAAGATAATAAATTGTTTGTAGGCGCAGGAGAAAAATTAGCAAAGTTATCTTATTTAACAGCAGACCAAGGACTTTCGGGTTTAGAGTGGGCCGCTGGCATACCAGGTGCTGAAATAGGGGGGTCTATTTATGGTCATGCTCAAGCATTTGGTGACAAAATATCTGATAATATAGAAAGCGTTCAAGTTATAGATGCAAAAACTTTAAGATTTAAAAATTTTACAAAAAAACAATGCCAATTTTCGTTGAAGAATAGTAGTTTTAAAAAGAATAGGAATTTAATAATTGTTTCTGCTGTTTTGGTATTTGGTAGTGGAGAAAAAGAAGAAATTAGAAACAAGATTAAAGAGTTCTTAGATTATAGAAGAAGCAAGCACCCTGTAATATTTCCCTCAGCTGGCTCGGCATTTGTTAATCCAGAAAAGAAAATTACTAATAAAAAATTATTAGAAAAATTTCCTGAGCTTAAAGAGTTCAATATTAAGGGGGTTATACCTGCGGGGTATTTAATTAATAAGTCTGGTTTGTCTGGTAAAAAAATAGGAAACGCCCAAATATCAGAAAAACATTCTAATTTTATAATTAATATTGGTGGAGCCAAAGCTAAAGATGTTTTAGCTTTAATAAATTTGGCAAAGAAAAAAGTTAAAAATAATTTTGGCATATCGCTAGAGCCAGAGGTTCAATTCGTAGGCTTTTCTAAATAATGTTATAATTAAAAAAAAATATGAAAATTCTAATAAAAACTAAGAATTTAGACCGTAGTGAAACATTAGATAATTTTATAGAGAAAAAATTTGAAGGTCTTAAAAAATTTATAGACGAAGGATTATTAACAGAAATATTGGTTGAAATAGAAAAAGAAACAAAACATCACAAAAAAGGAGAAATTTTTTTAGTAAAGTCACAAGTTATGCTTTTTGGTAAAAATATAATGGCCGAAGAGCGCGGAGATGACTTATTGGTAGCCGTGGGCAGGACTAGAGATGAGTTAAAATTAGAAATTGAAAAATACAAACTTAAAAAACTTGATATAAACAGAAGAGAGGCTAGAAAATTAAAAGGAAAATAAAGCTCAAAAATGCTAAACTGCCCCGATGTTGCATCGGGGCAGTTTTTCGTATAAAGTTATATATATGTCATTTTTATCTAAAATTTTTGGAGACCCTAATGAAAAGTTTATAAAAGGCCTTCAACCAATAATCGAAAAAATAAATTCTTTTGAGTCAGAATTTGAGAAGTTATCATCTAAGCAATTAAAAGAAAAAACTAAAGAATTTAAACAAAGATTAGCCAGCAATGAAACTTTGGACGATATTTTGCCCGAGGCTTTTGCATTGGTTAGAGAAGCTGGAAAAAGAACACTAAATCAGCGTCACTTTGATGTTCAAATGGTGGGCGGTATTGTTTTGCATCAAGGCAAAATAGCTGAAATGAAAACCGGAGAAGGCAAAACCTTGTCGGCTACTCTGCCGGCCTATTTAAACGCTCTAGAAGGCCGTGGAGTGCACGTTGTAACAGTAAACGACTATTTGGCCAAACGTGACATGGTTTGGATGGGGCAGGTTTATGGGGCTCTAGGATTGTCTACGGGCTGTATAGTAAACGAGTCTGGGTATGTATATGACGCTGATTACAAAAATAGCGAATCTGATCAAGAAAGAGATGCAACTGGTAATTTTAAAGTAATTCAAGATTATTTAAAACCAGTATCAAGAAAAGAAGCTTATTCGGCCGATATTACATATGGAACTAATAATGAATTTGGCTTTGATTATTTAAGAGATAATATGGTTTATGAAAAAAACCAAGAAGCGCAACGCGGACATAATTTTGTTATTGTTGACGAAGTAGATTCAATTTTAATTGATGAAGCGCGCGTTCCATTAATAATTTCTGGAGAGTCGGATGACGCAACAGAAAAATATTATACTTTTGCAAAAGTTGTAGCAAATTTAGAAAAGAGCTCCTCGCCTGCGCAGGTAGGAGATTATGAGCTAGATGAAAAAACAAAGTCAGTTGTTTTTACAGACCAAGGACAAAATAAAATTGTAAAAAGTTTAGGATTTGATCCATGGTTAGACAATGATATTATTACTACCCATCAATTAGAGTCGGCGTTAAAAGCCAAAGCATTATTTTTAAAAGATAGAGATTATACCGTAAAAAATGGAGAAATTTTAATTATAGATGAATTTACAGGAAGAATTTTGCCAGGGCGCAGGTGGTCTGCTGGATTACATCAAGCAGTAGAGGCCAAAGAAGGCGTTGTTGTAAGACCAGAATCTATAACAATGGCCACAATTACTTTTCAGAATTATTTTAGAATGTATAAAAAAATATCTGGAATGACTGGAACTGCCATAACTTCGGCCGAAGAATTTGATAAAGTTTATAAGTTAGAGGTAGTAGCAATTCCTTCGCATAGACCTACTGTTAGACAAGATTTGGCTGATAAAGTTTTTAAAACAGAAGCAGGTAAATTTACAGCTGTTATAAAAGAAATTGAAGAACTTCACAAAAAAGGACAGCCAATTTTAGTTGGAACAAGATCTGTTGAAAGAAATGAATATTTAGGAAAATTATTAGAAATAAAAGGCATTCCTCACAATATTTTAAATGCAAAGAATCACGAAAGAGAAGGAGAAATAGTGGCTCAGGCAGGAAAAGAAGGAGCAGTTACTATTGCTACAAATATGGCTGGACGTGGAGTAGACATTATTTTAGGTGGCAATCCGCCCAGCACAGAAGAAACTCAAAAGGTTAAAGAATTTGGAGGCCTTCATGTTATTGGCACAGAAAGGCACGACGCTAGAAGAATTGATAATCAACTTAGGGGAAGATCTGGAAGACAGGGAGATCCAGGTTCTACACAATTTTTTGTTTCGTTAGAAGACGATTTAATGAGAATTTTTGGTGGTGACAGAATAAAAGGATTGATGACTGCTTTAAAAATGCCAGAGGATGAACCAATTCAGGCAGGAGTAATATCTGGGGCCATTGAGTCGGCACAAGAAAAAATTGAAGGGTTTAATTTTGATGCTCGTCATCATTTGTTAGAGTATGATGATGTTTTAAATAAACATAGAGAAATTATTTATAAAAAAAGAAAAGAATATTTAGAGAGTTCTAATTTGAAAGAAAGGGTTTTAGAAATGTTTCAAAAAGCCGGATTATCAGAAGATGATTATAGTAAAAAAGAAAACGAAATTGGCCAAGAAAATATGAGACAAATGGAAAAAGCTATTTCTTTAAGAATTTTAGATTTAGTTTGGCAAGAACATTTGTCTTATATGGATCATATTAGAGATTCTGTTAGGTTAAGAGCTTATGGAGGAAGAGACCCATTAGTTGAATATAAAAATGAGGGGCACAAAGCCTTTGGTCAACTATTAGCAACTATAGATGCTAATATTGCAGAAAATATATTAAAATCAGGGGTACAAGTTAATCAAAATAATCTTCCACAATCAAAAGCTGTTGAGTCAAACAAAAAGGAAATTGGTAGAAATGATTTGTGCCCATGTGGTAGCGGTAAAAAATATAAAAAATGCCATGGAAAATAAAAATAAAAATATAATTAAAAAACCCGTCAAAAGTTAAAACATTTAGGCGGGCAAGTAAAAATATGAGCGAAACAAATAAAAATCATAATGAAGAAGCGCTAATTCCTGAAAGCCTAGATAGCGAAGGGAAAAGACAAGAAGCCATAAACTTTATTAAATATATTATACAAAATATGGCTATAAGTGGTGATAAAAATAAAGAACGTGATGTTGCTATGGGTGTTTTACAAAAGTTGGAGGCTGGGTCTATTGATCCAGAAGTAGCCGTAAAAAGAGTTTGGGATTTGGAAAAATCAATTGCTGAGGCAGGAAACAGTTTAGAAAATACTCTAGAAGTAAAAAAGAAAGAAGCTCACGATTTTGTATTTCATATTTTCCATAAAATGGCGGTAAGGGGCGCAAATGATAGTGAATATGGTGCAGTCAGAGATGTTTTAAAAAGATTGGATAATAATGATATAACTCCAGAAGAGGCTAAAAAAATAATTTGGAATATAGAAAATGAAAAGCAAGATTGGCGATAATTGTAATTAAATGAAAATATTTAAAATAATAATTTTTATTTTGATTACGATGGCGTTTTTGGCTGGAGTCTATTTTAGAGATGATGTTGTAAAATTTTATAATAATTTTAATAATCAAGTTAAAAAAATTAATACAGGCAACATAGGCTCGGTTATAAATCAAGCTTCTAAAGAACTTTTTACCCCACCACCATTATTGGTTTATAAAAAACCAAACTCGGTAATTTTATTGCAAAGCAAAATTATTTTAGAAACTAATTTACAAAGACAGCAAAATGGCGGTTTGCCAGCCTTAAAAGAAAATAATTTGCTTAATAAGGTAGCTTTGGCAAAAGCAAATGATATGTTTTCAAAACAATATTTTGAACATATTTCTCCTTTGGGTGTGGGGCCAGGAGAGTTGGCCCAAAAATATGGTTATGAATATATTATTGAAGGTGAAAATTTAATTTTAGGAAATTTTTCTTCAGAAAAAGAAGTTGTTCAAGCTTGGATGGATAGCCCTGGGCATAGAGAAAATATTTTAAATAATAGATATACAGAAATTGGAGTTGCAGTAATTAAAGGTATTTATAATGGTGAAACAGTTTGGATTGGAGTGCAAGAGTTTGGGTTGCCATTATCAGCTTGTAATGAGCCAGATATAAGTATTAAAAAACAAATTGATTTGAATAATTTGCAATTAAATAATTTAGTTGCTCAGCTAGACAAAGATAGACAGCAAATTAATGATACCGATCCTAATTCAGAAATTTATGAACAAATGGTAAATGATTATAATAAATTAGTTGCAGAGTATAATTTATTAGCAGATAATACAAAATCTTTGGTTGCTACATATAATAAATCAGTAAATAATTTTAATAATTGCGTTAGTGGCACAAGATAAATGAAAATTTTAATTGGAACAAATAATTATAATAAGTTTAATGATTATAAAATTGTGTTCAATATTTTTGCTCCAAAATTTGAATTATTGCGTCCTAAAGATTTAAACATAGAAGATGACATAGAAGAAGCTGGCAAAACCCTTGCTGAAAACGCAATTTTAAAAGCAAAATTCTTTGGAAAAAAATCAGGCATTATAACAATATCTGATGATACAGGATTATTTGTAGACTCGTTAAATGGTGAGCCCGGGTTGCATGCAAAAAGATGGCACAATGGCACAGAGCACGACAGATGTGTAAAGTTATTAGAAAGGCTTAAAGGAAAAGACAGAAAAGCTAAATATATATGGGGGTTTGCAGTTTATAATCCTAAAAACGATAAGGCATGGGTATTTGAGCACATAGTTGAAGGGCTAATATCAGATGAATTTAAGAATGGCGGATTTGGTTACGATCCTATATTCAAATTAAAATTAATGGATAAATATTATTCACAACTTACAGATGTAGAGCTAGCAAAAATAGGTGGCAGAGGGGTGGCAGTTAAAGAATTATTAAAATCAAATTTTTTAAAATGAAATTTGCAATAATAGCAGATACACATAATAATTGGGCTAATTTTGAGAAAGCAATTAAATGGATAAATAAACAAAAAATTCAGTTGATTTTGCATTGCGGAGATATTTCTAGCCAAGATACAATTGATGACGCCAAAAAATTATTTAATGGCGATATAGAGTTTGTTAAAGGAAATGCTGATTGGGAATTGAATTTGCCAGAGCAAATGGAAATTGAAGTTGAGGGAAAAGAAATTGCATTTACGCATTTTCCCGATATAGCAAAAAAATTAGCACAATCAGGAAAGTATGATTTAGTTTTTTATGGTCACACTCATAGGCCGTGGGATGAGAAAGTAAATAAAACTCACATGATAAACCCAGGTGAATTAGCTGGTCAATTTTATAAACCATCATTTGCTGTTTATGACACCGAGTCAGAAAAATTAGAATTAAAAATATTAGAAAAGCTTTAGGGTATTGATTAATTTAATGGTTGGGGTATAATAGTCATATTATATAAATTAATTATGCAACAAAAATATTATATATTTATTGGGGTTATAGTCTTAGCTTTATTGGCTGGGATTTTTTCATATCCAAATTATTACAACAAGGGAGTTGATTTTTTAAATAGTAAAATGTCTTGGACGCTTCCTCATTTTATAGATAAGCCATATATCTTGGGTCTTGATTTGCAGGGAGGAGTAAGCTTAGTTTATCAAGCAGATTTAAGTTCTGTTGATAACAAAACTACAGCCATGTCTGGTTTACGAGACGTTATAGAAAGAAGAGTAAATATGTTTGGAGTTTCAGAGCCTGTTGTTGAAATTCAAGGAACCGACAGATTGCAAGTTGAATTGCCAGGAGTTACAGATGTTGAGCAGGCTATTAAAATGATTGGAGAAACTCCATATTTAGAGTTTGACGAACAAAGAACAGAAGCAGAATCAAAACCAATTATAGATAAGATTAAAGAATTAGAAGAAGCTCAAAAAGCAGGAAAAGATATTACAACAATAAAAGATTGGGAAATAGCTTTGCAAAATCCTTATTTTAAACCAACCGAATTAACTGGAAAATATTTAACTAAGGCAGTTGTTCTTTTTGATCAAACAACTTATCAGCCACAAATACAATTACAATTTAATGACGAAGGTGCTAAAATTTTTGAAGAAATCACTGCTAGAAATATTAAAAAACCTATAGCAATATTTTTAGATGGAGCTTCTATTATTGATACTAATGGTGACGAAAAAATTGATGCACAAGATAATTATGCTCCAATTGTGCAAGATAAAATTACCGGAGGTAGGGCCGTAATAACAGGAGATTTATCAAGTCAAACAGCAAATTCTATTGCTTTAAGATTAAACTCAGGGGCATTGCCAGTTAAAATTGGTTCTCCAATATCTCAAGATAGAGTGGGCCCTACTTTGGGAGCCTCTTCATTGCAGAAATCTTTGACAGCTGCTATATTTGGACTTTTAGCAGTAGTCATTTTTATGATAATATTTTATAGGTTGCCAGGATTATTGGCTAGTTTTGCACTTGTAATATATGTGGCAATAACACTTTCTATATTCAAACTTATTCCAGTAACAATGACATTATCTGGTATTGGTGGTTTTATACTTTCTATAGGTATGGCTGTTGATGCTAATATCTTAATTTTTGCTAGAATGAAAGAAGAAATAAAATTAGGCAAGGGATTAGACCAAGCCATTCAAGAGGGTTTTAAAAGAGCATGGCCGTCTATTAGAGATAGTAATATTAATTCGTTAATTGTTTGTGCAATTTTGTTTGTTGTAGCAACATCTTTTATTAAAGGATTTGCGTTTACATTAGCATTGGGCATTTTAGTAAGTTTGTTTTCAGCAATATTTATAACAAGAATTTTCTTAATGGTTTTTGTTGGCAAGTGGGCCGAAAAAGCTAAGTGGATCCTGTAATATTCGCTCGGTAAATAATTTTTTCTGCGGGGAGAGCCTCTCTACGGGGCACCCTCTCCTCTAAAAAATTATTTACCTCGCTTCAATTTTTTTATGGAATTTAATTTTACAAAATATTCAAAAGTTTATTATATTATTTCGGGCGTCTTGATTGTTACGTCTATTGTTTTTTTGTCTATTTATGGATTAAAGTTTGGAATTGAATTTGTTGGAGGAAGTAACATGGAAATTAGTTTCCAAGAAGCTAGGCCTTTAAATGAATCTATTAACAATGCTTTAACAAGTTTTAATTTAGGACAAATAACAGTTCAACCTACAGGAGAAAAAGATGCTATTTTAAGATTTAAAGGAGTTGATGAAAATGTTCATCAACAAATATTAGCAGAAATAAATAAATTATCGCCAGTAACAGAAAAAAGTTTTCAATATATTGGTCCATCGGTTGGCCAAGAACTAAGAAACAAAACACAACTAGCTATAGTAATAGCTTTATTGGCTATAACAATGTATATTGCATTTGCTTTTAGAAAAGTTTCTAAACCTGTTAGCTCATGGAAATACGGCATTGCTTCTTTAATAGCATTGGTTCATGATGTTTTAATACCACTAGGAGTATTTTCTTTATTAGGTCATCTTTATAATGTTGAGATTACAATTCCAATTATTGCAGCCTTACTGACAGTTTTAGGTTTTTCGGTTCACGATACAATTGTTATTTTTGATAGAATCAGAGAAAATATTTTAAGAAGGGGAATGGGGCAGTTTGAAGAAACAGTAAATTTAAGTTTAACTCAAACATTAGGCAGGTCTGTTAGCACGGTTTTAACAGTAGAGTTTGTGCTAATTTCTCTATACTTTTTTGGAGGCCAAACCCTTAAAGATTTTGCATTAGCTTTAATTATTGGTATAACTTCGGGTGCATATTCGTCTATATTTATAGCAGGCCCTCTTTTAGTATCTTGGTACAAAAAAGGTGCTAAAAAAACAGCTAAAAGGTAATTTATGTTACCTATTGACATAGTTTGATTAATATGATAAACTATTTAAATAGGGTAAATAACCAAACAAATGAACAAGATTAACTATTCTCAAACATATCAAAAGCTTACTAAAGGCCTTAGCCCAAAAACTAAGGACATTTTTGATGCTAGATTTGGAGTAAAAACTGGTGAGCCAGAAACTTTAGATTCTATTGGTAAAAAATTAGGCATAACTCGTGAAAGAGTTCGTCAAATAGAAGAGGTGGGATTTAACTATGTAAGAAAAAACAATCAAGATACATTAAATACTGTTTTTGCCAATTTTTCTGATTATTTTAAACAACACGGAGGATTTAAACACGAAGATAAAATTTTAGAAGACTTAGGTGGTAAAAATCAAAAACCATATGTTTTATTTTTGTTAACATTAGGTGAGCAGTTCTCAAAAGTTTGCGAGAAAAAAGATTATAATTATTTTTGGTCTAATATCCCTAATGCTCAAACAAAAGTTAAAGAAACTTTAAGCTCTTTAGTTTCGCAAATGCAGAAAATTGGAAATCCAATTCCTGTAAAAAACTTTTATGCAGAAGTTGCCTCAAAGCAAGGACTTTCTCCTGAAGCCACATTATCTTGTCTTGAAATATCAAAAAGAATTCAACCAAACAAGGAAGGAGTTTTAGGTTTAACTGAATGGCCAGAAATAAAGCCAAGAGGAGTAAAAGATAAAGCCTTCTTAGTATTTAACAGACATGGAAAACCTTTGCACTTTACAGAAGTTGCAAAGTTAATAGATAGCTCTGACTATAATATGCCTAATAAAAAAACATATCCACAAACAGTTCATAATGAATTAATAAAAGATTCAAGATTCGTATTAGTGGGTCGCGGAACTTATGCATTGTCTGCTTGGGGATATGTTCCAGGAACAATTAAAGATATAATTGTTAAAGTTTTAAAAGATAAAAATCAGCCAATACATAAAGATGAAGTTGTAAAAGCAGTTTTAGCTCAAAGATTAGTTGCTAAAAATACCGTATTAATGAATTTAAATAATAGAAAACATTTTGACAAAGATGCTAGTGATAATTATTTCTTGAAAGGAGTAAAACAAAGTTAAAATAAAAAAACCGCCGAAAGGCGGTTTTTTGTTGTTTATTTATATCCCCCCAAATGGTAACATTTTTTGTGTCAAAAAATGTTATTTGGGAGGATGCCTATGCAAAAAAAAGCAGTTGATGGTTAGTCAGACTGCTAGCTGAAGAGCCGTTGGGCTTTTCTGATTATCGCTTGCACTCGTCGAGGACGAAGTGTGCCAACACACCCCAGGGACACAGAATCTGCACCTGCGAGGAAGAGAGAGACTATTTCGTCAGATGACATAATCCCTCCGCCAGCACATATATGAGTATCAATGTTAGCGAGTTTGGCCTTATTAAGCCATTCTATCACCAGCGGGAGCAATGGTTTCCCGGAAAGAGCTCCGCCCCCAAATTCATGCAAGGGCGAAATATCTGTCCCAAAAAGCTCTTGGCGATCTATTCCTACACGAGGTAAATCATCCCAATGAATCGTGTTAGACAAACATATTGCGCCTAGATGATGGTTGCATCTTCTGCATATCTCCCGGACATCTTTCACCGGAGTCAACACGTTAAATTTCCACATCAGTGGAATGCGTAGGCGATGAGCCAACATAACTCCGCGACAGACTTCATCAATATTGGCTAGGTCATCGGGATTTAGTCCAGCGTTTGGGCAAGAACAATTCACCTGTAGACCTACGGGCGCCTTAAAAGAGTCCAGGTGATTGCCCAATAGTTGCAGAAATCGTTCTAACTCATTTAACCGTTTGTCGGGCGTATTTTCGACCGACATAAATGAGAGGAAAAATGGTTCGGTGCGTTGTTGCCAGATGCCTTTCTCCAGCAGTGCTTCAGCGCCGATGTTTGAAAGGTCAACTGCATTGAGCATAATGCCCAATCTGAACATTCTAAGCGATAACTTCCTGTATCCGGAATGGTAGTTTGGCAGGATGCATCGAGGCGAAAGTTCTTTTGGCGTTACGCCATCTTCTTTTAAGGGCATGTTCCCTGCGTGAGGAGGCCCCGTTGTAGTTTTTGCTACAAAGGTAGAACCTGTCCAATTGGGCCTAAAAGGCCATATTTGATGTTTGAAGTACCCTCCGAAGACTCCTCGAGCACCCGAAGCGCAAAAAGTTGGATTAAAATCTATGCCTTGTATTTTCATGGCTTCTTATCGGACGAAGTTTTAACTGTTGGTTCAAGATTGCGGGGTATACGCCCTGGAAAGCGTTTAGCAAATATGTGGCAACAGTAATGATATATCGTTTTGCATGCCGAATGGTGGCAGACCTGGTCAACAGCATTCCCTGGCCCACACTTGTGGATTAATGGGCAGGGACGATCCATTTTCATTTTCATTGGATTGTTCCTTTGGGGTTTTGAGTAAAAGTCAATGTGCTAGATTTTTATTAACATATAATTGTATTGCTTGCAAACTTTTATTAAGTATTGATTATGATTTTTTACAGATGTATAATTATAAAATAGATAAATATATTTTATGGATATTTTTTGGACAGGCATAATTACTTTACTTGTTACAACAGCAGTATTTTATATTGTTTTATTTTCGTTCATATATTATTGGCACTTAAAAAAAATTAGTTTTGTTGCTGTGCCAGCAATTTTTGCTTTTGAATTTTTTATAACAGGATTTTTTATTGTAGTAATAGTTTCATTTGTTTTGCAGTATTTGCCTTATATATTTAAATTATCTGGTGCATGAGCGTAAAATTACCTTCATATTTATTTTGGTGGGAATGGGTTAAAAAAATTATCTGGGATCCATTTTGGTGGGTAATTTTATTTATAATTATTTTGTGGGTTCCATTTTTAAGAGTATGGTGGTGGGTATTTTTACCTTGGATGCTTCAAGCTCAGTTGAAGATAGTTTATATTTGGTATCTTAATTGGGACTATGATTATCAAAAACAAAAATGGATTTTATTAGAAATTACTCCACTTGAATCAATGCTTATGCCACTTAAAGCCATGGAAGATGTATTTGCTGCAATTTGGCCGTTAATGGATGTGGCTAACTTTAGAGAAAAATGGTGCGATGGAGAATTAGCATGGGGGCCTTATTGGTGCTCTTGGGAATTAGCTAGCGTTGAAGGGCAAATTCATTTTTATGTAAGAGCTTTGTCTCAACATAGACATAGCATAGAATCTTCATTGTGGGGCCATTATCCCGATATAGAAATTAAAGAAGTGGCTGACTATGTTAAATTAGTTCCACCAACAGTTCCAAATGAAGAGTGGGATATGTATGGTGAAGATTGGGACTTTAGAAGAGAGCCTCAATATCCTATTAAAACATATCCAAGTTTTTTTGAACCCCAAGGCGAAAGAATTTCTGCAGAAGAAAAAAGAATTGATCCCATTATCTCTTTGTTAGAAGCTATGTCTAAACTAGGGCCAGGAGAGCATTACTGGGTGCAATTTACCACAGTTCCAGTTGGTGAAAAAGATGAACCGAATTGGCAAAAAGAGGGCCAGAAAATAGTAAATAAAATAGCAAAGCGCCCAGAGAAAAAAGAAATTACTTTTTTCCAAATGTTATCTCACACATTTGGTGAGCTTATTTCTGGCCCCGTTAAAGATGGTGAAAAATATAGTTGGGTACCTTTAGAAATTGATGAAGAAACTGATGAGCTAAGAACATCACTCACTCCCGGAGAAAGAGAGGTTATAACAGAAGTTGAGAACAAACTGAAAAAGCCAATTTTTAGAACTAATATAAGAGGAGTTTATGTTGCTAAACGAGAGGCATGGAAAGCTTCGCATAGAGTTATTACTCGTACATATATGGGTCATTTTAGTCATGTTCATATGAATAGCTTTGGATTTCAGAGCAAAACAAGGCCAAGGGTTCACTTTTTTATGAGAAAGAGAAGAGTTTTTATGAGAGCTAGAAAAATGTTTAGAATGGCAGTTTTAAGATTTCCACCTATGTATCCCGATAGGCAACAATTATGTCCAATTTTAAGTACCGAAGAAATGGCAACATTGTGGCACTTCCCATTAAGAGTTTCTGGAGGTAGCTTGGCTATGCCTAAAATTGAATCCAAAAAAGCTGGTCCACCGCCTAATTTGCCAATTGAGGAATAATATAATCTACGAATTTTATGTCAAAAGATTTAACTTATATTGCTAAAACAAATTTTCGCGATAAAGAGCAAATATTCGGAATTAAAAGGCCCGATAGACGTCAGCATATGTATGTAATTGGAAAAACTGGAGCCGGAAAAACAGCTTTTTTAAAAAATATGGCCTTGCAAGATATTGAAAATGGGCAAGGGCTTGCTATTATTGATCCTCACGGAGAATTTGTTGAAGAAGTTTTAGATAATATTCCTGCTCATAGAATGAATGATGTGGTTTATTTTAATCCTGCTGATATGGAGCATCCTATTAGTTTTAATATTATGGATGTTCAAGATCCAAAATACAAACACTTAATTGCTTCGGGATTAATTGGTATTTTTACTAAAATTTGGGCAAACGTATGGTCAGCTAGAATGGAATATATTTTAGCTAATTGTATTTTGGCTTTGTTAGATACTCCTGGCACTACTCTTTTAGGCATACCAAGAATGTTAGTTGATAGAGATTACAGGCAAAAAATTATTAATAATCTTAAAGATCCAGTAGTAAAATCATTTTGGGTTAATGAATATGAAGAGTGGGAGCCTAGATACAGAAATGAAGCCATAGCTCCAGTTCAAAATAAAGTAGGGCAATTTTTAAATGTTTCTTTTGTAAGAAATATTGTTGGTCAAGCAAGAAGCACCATTAATGTTGAAGATATAATGAATAACCAGAAAATTTTGCTGGTCAATGTTTCTAAGGGAAGAATTGGAGAAGATAACTCGTCTATTTTAGGAGCTATGCTTATTACTAAAATACAGTTGTCTGCTATGGAGCGCGTTAGAATTCCCGAAGACGAAAGAAAAGATTTTTATTTATATGTTGACGAGTTCCAAAATTTTGCCACAGACTCTTTTGTTAATATTTTATCAGAGGCTCGTAAATATAGATTAGATTTAACTATTGCTCACCAATACATTGGACAGCTAACTACCGATACAAGCACCGCTGTAAGGGATGCTGTTTTTGGTAACGTAGGCACAATGATTTCATTTCGTGTGGGTGCAGCTGACGCAGAATTTTTGGAACAAGAATTTACTCCAGAATTTTTGCAGAATGATTTAATTCGTTTGCCTAATTACAATATTTATTTAAAACTTATGATAGACGGCATTGCTTCTAGGCCTTTTTCTGCTAAAACTATTGCGCCTCCTCCCCTTGCAAAAGATGACAAAAAAAGAGAAGAAATAATTAAAATTTCTAGATCAAAATATGCCCATACTGTAAAAGAAGTTGAAGAAGAAATTAATCGTTGGGCTGGTAGTATAGATGTGCCTGTTAATAATAATGGTTCTTCTGATATTTCTAATCCTCAACGTTCTCAAGATTTTCCTAAACGGCAAAACCAATCAAATGCTCCTCGTTCACCTGACCAGCCAAAGTTATATGATGTTAAGTGTTCAAGCTGTGGAAAAGACACAAAAGTTATTTTTCCTCCAGAGCCAGGAAGAGCTGTTTATTGTAAAAATTGTTTAAAAAAGTTAAAGGAACAGCAAGGACAATCTCAGCAAGCAGGGTCAAGTCAGTCAAAATCAAATTCTCCTGCAAGAGAATCAGTTAAAACTCCGCAGGCTAATTCAAGCAGAAAATCTTCGAGTAACTCAGTTTTGGCGGGCATGGGCATAGAATTTGCCCCGTCACCCGATGTAGCACCAAGTCGCCAGGTTAGTAGACCTAGCTCTATGACTGGGCGAGCGTCGCCTCACTCCGAAAAAAAATCAGCTCCTGGGCAATCTTTAGATAATATAATAAAAACAGCAGAGCGAGTTTCTTTTAGTTCAAATAGAAATAAAGAAAATAAAAAGCCACGCAAGGAAGTAGATTTGGGCGATTTAAAAAAGGCATTAGAGGAATCTTTATCAAAAACAGATTATAAACCTAAGGATTCTCAAGACGAATTAAAGCAAAGATTAGAGGAAGAAAAATTTGAGGATAAAGTATCAGAGGAAAAATAAATAAAAGAACCGCTTTAAATCAGAGCGGTTTTTTAGTATAATCAAACTGAAGTAGTTTTAGTTAGGTTGCCCATGGGCAACCTGAAATATAATAGACATGGAATATAAATCTGAAAATAAGGTTTGTCAGAACTGCAAAAAAGACTTTGTTGTAGAGCCTGATGATTTTGCGTTCTATGAAAAAATGAAAGTGCCCGCACCAACATGGTGCCCAGAATGTCGCATAGTCAGAAGGTTTATGTGGCGCAACGAGCAGAATCTTTTTAGAAGGAAGTGTCAGACACCGGGGCATAATGAATACCTAATTACAATATTTCATCCAGATGCACCGGTAATAGTTTATGATCAAGAATATTGGTGGTCGGACAAATGGGATGTAATGAGCTATGGACGTGATTATGATTTTTCAAAACCATTTTTTGAACAATTTGATGAATTACTCCATTTGGTTCCGCTTCCTCATGTTGCTAATACCAATTCACCAGATTGTGAATATTGTCATTCACTTCTTAGCTGTAAAGATTGCTATATGACTTTTGTGTCAGATTTTGATGAAAATGTTATGTATACTTCTCAATCCAATAATATTAAAGATTCTATGGACTGTTTTTGGCTTAGTAACTCTAGCGAAAAATGCTATGAGTTAGTAGACAGTCAAAAATGTTATAATGTTAAGTTTAGTCGGTTTGCAATTGAATGTAGAGATTCCTCGTATTTATATGATTGCAGAGATTGTTCAAATTGTTTTGCTTGTGTAGGCTTGCGAAGTAAAAAATATTATATTTTTAATCAACCATATTCTAAAGAAGAATATTTTAATAAAGTAAAAAATATTTCTGCAGAAGAAGCAATAGAATTTATAAATTCAAAACCACGTTCATTTTGCACGTTTAAAAATGCCGTAAATTGTTCTGGAGAAAATATCAACCATTCTAGAAATTGTAAAAATTGTTTTGGAATTAACGAGGGCGAAAATTTAAGGTGGGTTCAAGACTCTGTTAAAATAAAAGATGCTTATGATTGTTTTGGTAGTGGATATGGAGATTTAATAAACGATTCTATGAGCATTTTAGGTTCGCGTATATCTTACAGCAAGCGCGTTTGGTATTCTAATGATGTCCAATATTCTTATTATTGTTACAACTCGTCTGACTTATTTGGGTGTATAGGCCTTAGAAAAAAGAAGCATTGTATTTTTAATAAACAATATTCAAAGGATGAATATATAAAATTACGAGAAAAAATTATAGAGCATATGAAAAAAACAGAAGAATATGGACAATTTTTCCCCTTAGAGCTGTCTCCTTTTGCATACAATGAAACACTTGCTCAAGATTATTTTCCTTTAACTGAAAAAGAAGCAAAAGAAAAAGGATATTTATGGAGAGAAAAAATAAAAACAGAATATAATGGTAGCGAAGATAGTGTATTTAAATGCAAAAAGTGTGATAGTTATTTTAAAATTATTGAACGCGAGCAACAATTTTATGATAAGATGAGTTTGCAAAAACCAGAATATTGTTTTTCCTGCCGTCATAATAAAAGATTATCTTCGAGAACGCCATTTAAATTATGGAATCGTCAGTGTACAAAATGTAAAAAAGAAATTGAAACCTCTTATGCACCAGATAGGCCAGAAATAGTTTATTGTGAGCAATGTTATAATCAAGAAGTTGCATAAATTAGGGTTAGCGTTTAGGGTTTAGTTAAAATTAATAAATAAAATATGGAATATCAATCAGAGACAAAGGTATGTCAGAATTGTCTGGCTATGCCAGATCTCGCATAGCGAGATAAAAATATTATGGAAAAATCACAAATTAAAATATGTCAGAATTGTAAGAGCGAGTTCGTAATAGAGCTCGATGATTTTGCATTTTACGAAAAAATGAAAGTGCCTGCACCAACATTTTGTCCAGAGTGTCGATTTAAAATGCTAGCTATTTGGAGAAATGAAATGTCATTATATTCTAGTAAAAAATGTGACATGTGTGGTAAAAACATAATAACAATGTATAACCCAAAATCGCCATACAAAGTGTATTGTTACCAATGCTATATGTCTGATTCGTGGGATGCACGAGATTATATGAGAGATTATGATTTTTCTCGTCCGTTTTTTGAACAATTTAATAGTCTGCTCAAAGATGTTCCCAAAAAAAACACTTCCATTGATGCATCCTCTGGACCAAATATTAATAGTGAATATGCAAATTATGCAGGTGGCATGAAAGATTGTTATATGGTTTTTAATAGCATAGGAGAGCAGATGATGTATTGCCGAGGAATCCGGGAATCGAAAGAAACAGTAGATTCATATTTTGGAGAACATTTAGAAAAATGTTATGAATGTGTTAATGTTTTTAAATCAAGTGGTTTAATTTTTGCCAGAAATACCTATAATTCTATGGATTCTGCTTTTGTGATAAACTGCAATGGCTTAAATAATTGTTTTGGTTGCGTCAATTTAAGAAACAAATCATATCATTTTATGAATGAATTATTATCTCGAGAAGAATACATTAAAAAAATTGGAGAAATAATGGGTAGTTATTCAAAAATGGAAGAATTTAAAGAAAAATTTGTAAAATTTGCTTTGACTTTTCCTAGGAAAGAGAATAATAATATTAAAAATGTTAATTCTAATGGAGACTTTTTGTCAGAATGTAAAGACGTAGATAACAGTTTCGAGGTAATAGGGGCTGAAAATTCTAAGAACATTTTTTCTTCTAGAGCCATTCACAACGCAGATGGGTCTATAGGTTTTGGAACTAAAAGTGAATTGTTCTTTAATTGTTTAGGATCGGGTTTCTCAAGCAATATTATATGTTCTTGCTCTGTTTCGAGCTCGCATAATATATTATATTCTTTTGGATTGATAAATTGTCATGATTGCATGGGTTGTGATAGTTTGAAGAATTCTGAATATTGTATTTTGAATAAACAATATACTAAAGAAGAATACGAAAAATTAAAAGAAAATATTGTAGGAGAACTTGCTAAACAAGGATTATATGGGCTGATGATTCCGTCAGAGTTTTCTCCTTTTGGCTATAATGAAACTTTGGCTTATGATAATATGCCTCTTACCAAAGAAGAGGCGATAGCTCAAGGTTTTCGTTGGGAAGACGATATTCAAATGACAACAGGCAAAGAAACCCTGCAGCTGGGAGAAATATCCGATCACATTAAAGATGTAAATAGCACTATAACAAAGGAGATATTAAAATGTATAAGCTGTGAAAGAAATTATAAAATTGCAGAACAAGAGTTATCGTTATACAAAAAAATGAATATTCCAATTCCAAGAAAATGTTTTTTTTGTCGTCACCAGGATAGGCTTAGAAGAAGGGGTCCTTATAAATTTTGGAATAGAAAATGTGATCATTGTGGAAAGGAAATAAATACTAATTATGCTCCCGATAGGCCAGAAATAGTTTATTGTGAAAGCTGTTACAATAACGAGGTAGCGTAGAGCCTGTAACCTATAACCTGTAACCCGTAATTTATCGTGTTAATTAAAACATTTATGAATCAAGAAACACATCAATGTCAAAACTGCAAACAAGACTTTATTATAGAGCCTGATGATTTTGCGTTCTATGAAAAAATGAAGGTGCCCGCCCCAACATTTTGTTCAGAATGTAGATTGCAGAGAAAATTAGCTTTTCGTAACGAAAGAACTTTATACAAAAATATATGCAAAAAATGTAATAAAAGCCTTATTTCAATGTATAGAGAAGGCGGTCCAATGACCGTATATTGTCGAGATTGTTGGTATTCTGACTCATGGAATCCTATGAGCTATGGGTATGATTATAATTTTTCGCAATCATTTTTTGAACAATTTAAAAAATTGTTTCATGCAGTCCCAGTGGTAAACTTGTGGACTCCACAGTCAATGAATTCTGAGTATACTAATTTTGCTACAGAAAATAAAAATTGTTATCTTTCGTTTGGCGGGAAGACGTGCGAAAATGTTCGTTACGCAAAAAATTCTTCTTTCTCTAGAGATTCACAAGATCTTTTAAATTGTGCAAATCTTGAACTTTCTTACGAGAATATTCAATGTCAAAACTCACAAAAGTTGTTTTTTAGTTGGTATTCTGATAATTGTTCAGATTCTTATTTCCTATATCGATGCAGAAATTGTATTGATTGTTTTGGCTGTACTAATTTAAGGAATAAACAAAATTGTTGGTTCAATGAACAGCTCACAAAAGAGGAGTACAAAAAGCGGTTCAAAGATGTTGACTCGGGCAGTTTTAAAAATATTATTAATAATTTAGAACAATTTAAAAAAATATATAATAAGTCTATACATAAATACGCTCAATTTATAAATACTACAAATTGTACCGGAGATAACATAAGAAATGCTAGAGATTGTAAGAAATGTTTTGATATATCGGGAGATACTTCAGAAAATTCAAAATATATTGTATATGCGGTGCAAGGAGTAAAAGATTCATATGATAGCTATGGTATGCCACACGCGGAAAGAATTTATGAAGCGCTTGCATCTGGATTTGATATGATGGAGAATCTAGATTATGCGTTTACTTTTTTCGTGAGAGGCTGTAAAAATATTCAATATTCTATAAATTGCTCGGCGAGTCATGATTTATTTGGCTGCGTTGGATTAGATAAAAAGGAATATTGTATTTTGAATGTTCAATATACAAAAGAGGAGTATTTTATTTTGCGCGATAAAATAATTAAACACATGAATGACATGCCCTATATAGATAAGAAAGATAGGACATATCAGTACGGCGAATTTTTTCCGGTTGAGCTTTCGTCATTTGTTTATAACGAAACTCTTGCCCAAGAACATTTCTCATTAACTAAAGAACAAGCTGAAAAACAAGGATATAGTTGGAAAAATGATGATATCAAAAATTATAATATTGATATAAAGTCTGAAGAATTGCCAGATCACGTTAAAGACGTAGACGAATCTATCAAGGGTAAAATAATAAGTTGTGCCCATAAAGGTGATTGCCATCACCAATGCACAACAGCTTTTAAAATTATTGATTCTGAATTTGATTTTTATAAAAAAATGAATTTACCATTTCCTCGTTTATGTCCTAATTGTAGGCATTATGAGCGTCTTGCCAAAAAAAATCCAATGAAGCTTTGGCATAGAAATTGCATGAAAGAGGGCTGTGCCAATGAATTTGAAACTAGTTATGCCCCCGACAGGCCCGAGATAGTGTATTGCGAGGCCTGTTACAACCAAGAAGTTGCATAAAATAGTCAGGTTGCCCGTGGGCAACCTGAAATATAATAAACATGGAATATAAATCAGAAAATAAAGTTTGTCAGAATTGCAAACAAGACTTTATTATAGAGCCTGATGATTTTGCGTTCTATGAAAAAATGAAGGTGCCCGCCCCAACATTTTGTTCAGAGTGTAGATTGCAACGTAGACTCTCTTGGAGAAATGAGTGGAAGTTATTTAGAAAAAAAGATATCCACGGCAAAGAAATATTCTCTATTTTTCAAGGAGATTCACCAGTAAAAATATTAGAAGTGGCAGAATGGTATTCTGATTCTTTTGACCCGTTAAGTTACAGCAAAGATTATGATTTTTCAAAACCATTTTTTGAACAGTTTAAAGAGCTATTTTATCAGGTGCCATTAATGTCTAGATCACTTACTAACCCAGTAAGAAGCGATTATTGTATGAATGCTACTGATCCAAAAGATTGCTATCTTACTTTTGCTGTTTCATATGTAGAAAACTCAGCATATTCTATTTGGGGAGCTAAATCTAAAGATATTTTTGATTGT
>JBAZUH010000002.1:0-26159 GCA_041661545.1 Candidatus Staskawiczbacteria bacterium
AAGAACAAAGAGAGGAAATTATGAGAATAGCAAACACAAATATTAATGTTGCTACTGATTTGAGAGATAGATTAAGAGAAGATGTTTTACAACCATTATTAAAAAATTTTGGTCATGAAACAGGTATGCTTAAACAAGGAGAGAATTTTGGAGATAAAAGAAAGTATGATGAGGAATTTAGCCCGACGGTTAGAATGATGAGAAGTTTCATTGTTAATTTTTTTAATGGTAAAGAGTTTAAAGGGGATATAGACAAAGAAGCATATATACCTTATTTATGTAAATCTGGAAAAGATATTGATTCTGAATACCTAAAATATTATAACAAATTTAAATCAAAAACACCAAATGAAATAGGTAAATTTGATGACTTAAAACTAATAGAAGCTGGAAAGATGTTTGCTAAATTACATGATAAACAATTTAAGAATGCAGAGAAAATAAAAAGTTCTGCTAAAAGGGAATATAAAATAAAATCTTATAATTTGGCTATTATTACAAGTTGGGCTTTTGCAGTAGGAGTATTACAGCAATTTACTGAAAGATTAAAAAAACTTTATTCTTTGCCTGATTTATGTAATGGAGATGACCCCCTAAGTGCTATTGAAATGGCTAAATCAAAACATAAAACATTAGATACTGATTCTTATCGTGGTCTTGGAACAAGAAGTGATAATAATGAAAGAGGAAGATTACTACAATTATTTTTAGATTATTCAAAATCACCAAAACAAAAGATTACACAAGATATGTGTAATGCTTCAATACATATGTTTCATGCAAATTTAGATAGAAAAAGAGCAGAAGAAAAAACTAAAAAATCATATGGGGTTTAATGATGAAATCATTTAAATTTTATTTGAGTTCTTCTAACTACTTTTTAGATTTCCCGCAAGATAAAAGATTAAATTCAGAGGAAAGAGAATATTGTTACCTATCATCAGTATTACTTTCTTGGATAGCCCTTGAAACTTTTATTAATACAATTTCAGAAGATTTGTCTATTGGTTCAAGATTAAAACAACATGAAAAATCTTTTTTGAATGAGAAAGAATTAAAGGTAAATGACGAAGGAATATTTAATGAAATAAATATAAGACCATCAACCACTAAAAAAATACTCTTTTTAATACATAACTTTACAAGATTAGATGTGAAAAATTTTAAACAACAAAAGATATGGAAAGATGTTAGAAATTTAGAAGAATTAAGAAATAAGATAATTCATTATAAAGAGAAAAGTAATATTGTAATTACAGTAAGCAAAGCAAAAGAATGTCTAAATTTGGTAAATGAGGTAATTAAATTTATATCTAAAAAATTAAAATGACAACTTACTCACATTCTCGTGTTTCTACTTTTGAAAATTGCCCTTATTTTAAAGGTAATCTCCATAAAGAGATTATAGATAAAATTAAAATTGAAAAAGATTGGAGAATAAGTTTAAGTAAAAGAAAGGATATGGAAGAATAATGAAAGTAATAGATTTATTTTGTGGATGTGGGGGATTATCCGAAGGATTTGAAGATGCAGGATTTAATATAATCTGTGGCAATGATGTAGATAAAAATATGATTGAAAGTTTTAGACTAAATCATCCAAATGCAAAATCAATTATTGGAGATATTACAAAGATACTCTCAGATGATTTACTTAATAACAATAATAAAGAAGAAATTATCTTAATTATTGGGGGTCCGCCATGTCAAGGTTTTTCTACAGTTGGAAATAGAAAAGAAGAAGACCCAAGAAATAAATTATTTTATGAATTTGTTAGAGTGGTTAGAGATATCAAACCAAAAATGTTTGTTATGGAAAATGTTACAGGAATTTTGACTATGCAAAATGGAAATGTCAAGGAAACTATAAAAGAAGAATTTGAAAAATTAGGATATAAAGTAAACATTCAAGTTTTAAATGCTGAAGAATTTGGGGTGCCCCAAAAGAGGAGAAGAGTCTTTTTTGTTGGCAATTTATTCAAAAAGGATTTTAAATTTCCAGATACGGAATTTGATGGTATAAAAAAACCATTTAGAACTGTTTGGGAAGCAATTGGTGATTTACCGCAAATAGAAGCGAGAGAATCGGCAAATAATTATACAGAAGAACCAAAAACAGACTTTCAAAAATATTTAAGAAATGGACAAAAAGAACTTTTATACCATAATAGTCCAAATCATTCAGAAATTATGATTAATAGAATGAAACATATAGGACAAGGACAGAATCATTCTAATCTTCCTAAAGAACTTAAACTTAATAGTGGATATCCAAATATTTATGGTAGACTAATTGCAAATGAACCAGCAGATACAATAACTGGTAATTGTGGATGTATTTCGGCTCCTGGAAGATTTATACATCCATTTAATCATAGGGCAATTACAGTAAGAGAAGCTTCACGACTTCAATCCTTTAGAGATAGTAAAAGGTTTGTAGGAAATCAAAATAGTAAATACAAACAGGTTGGAAATGCAGTTCCCCCCTTATTAGCTAAAGCATTGGCATTAAAAATTAAACAATTTTTAAAAGAAAATCAAAATTGAATTTCTTCATATTTTGGAGGATTTTCAGTTAACTTCCAAATAAAATAATTTTGGTCTATATTGAAAACAGTTTGTCCTTCCATTTGTTGTCTTGTAATCCAATTAACGCTATCATCTTCTATTTCATTTAATTTAATAAAAGCAACTTGTCCATTAAATATATCAAAATGTATGGCTAAGGTTATAGTCTTATCTCTATGATAGATTCTCTTTGCTTCTAACACCTTGTGTTGTTTAATATCATTTATCCCTTGAAAACCAGCCTGCATTTCTATCCTAATATTCTCTTTGCCTTTTTTAACTTGTAAATCTGCTGTTGGAGTTCTTTTAAATGTTTCAAGATTAGTAAAGTTATCTTCACCAATAATCTCTATTTCTTCTAAATTAACTCCAAATATTCCACTCAATGTTTTTAAAAAATAATTGGATATTACATAGCCTCTCATCCAAGAGAAGTAAACTTGTTCTGGTCTTCTTCCTTGATTGTTTAATAAAGGAAGTATCTTGTTTTCTTTCAATTTTTTATATACTTCAAATATATGTTCTTTACAAAAACTTTCTATATTCTCTATTTTTTGTTCTTTTGGGACAACACTATTTATCTTTTTGATTATCTCGCAAAGTCTTTTATTTATATCTTCTATGTAAGAATAATCTACTATTGGCTTAACATCCTTCCCAGCTAAGAAATCTTTAAGAAGAGTTTGACTATTAAATCCCAATTTTGTTCTATATTCACGAAAATAAGCTAAGTTTATAGTACAATCTTTTTTCATAAAAGAACTAATAAATCATAATTTAAAACTCTTTACTTTTCGGACAGTATTCGGACAGAAAGAAAACTATTCGGTTAGTTTGAAAGTATTCGGACTGTGTTCTTTAAACAATTTGATATACAAAGACAAACTTATAAAAAAATATCTCTAAGCGATATGGGAGTTCTGCTTAAATGTAATAATGTAAAAAAAGGTTACGGAATAGACGCTATAAAATTATACAACGAGGGAAGTTATAGAGATTTAATTAAATATTGTCTTGGAGATGTAGAATTAACCCAAGAGATTTATTTAAAATTAAGATGACTTGTAATATTAAATCAACCGAAGAAGAACAATATAAAGCAGAGAAAAAGAGATTTACTAATCGAATGAAACCTAAACCCGTTCTTGCTGAAAAAATAAAACGTAGAGAAGAAAGACAGCATAAAAAAGACGGAAGCGAAAAGATAAATTTAGAGGATTTAAATTAAAATGGATAAAATAATCTCTTACATAATTTTAACTTGCTTAGGTTTCTTCTTTGGTAGATATTTAGATGAGATTGTTAATTTTTTTAAGGCAATCACAGGCAAAAAATTATTAAATAAATAAATATACAAAAGTATATAAATACCTTTTATTTAAATATAATAAGGGGGTTAAACTTCAAATGGCTGAAAAAAAAAACAAAAAGGAAAAACAAAAAGCAAACAAAAAAGAAAGCAAGCAAGCAAGAAAGCAAAGTAATCCAAAAGTCATAATTACTACTACAATCGACGTTAATATTCACAAGAGAGCAAGGGATAAGGGTATCTCTTGGACTAAGGCGTTAGAATTGGGTGTTTTATTTCTTCTTAAAGAAACTGAAAAGCCGAAAGAGGAAACCTCTGAAACGGAAGAAGAACCTATAAAAGAAGAAGAACCGATACCCGCATAATTATTTTTATTTTTTATATACAAAAAAACAGGAGAAGAAAATGAATACAGCAGAAAAAATAGAAAAGCAGTTAAAAATTTCTAATCTTAATTTAGAATTAATTACTTATAGTATTTGTTCGGGATTTATTTACTTGTATATTTTTTTAATTAATACTGCTTTATTTTATATTTTTGGTGTTGTTCTTGGAATATATACATTTTATAAAGTTTGGGATATAGGATACACAATTAAAATACTGAAAGGGGGTAATAAAGAAAAATGAGCGAAGAAGATATATTAACTAAAAAAATAGGGAATAAAGAATTTAAATCTTTAAGCGCGAAACCCGTAATTGTTCTCGGCGAAACCGTTGAGATAGTTCTCGGGAAAGTAGGAACTAAGAACGCGGGCAAAGAAGTCGGCAAAAAATTAGTTTTAATATGTAAGCACGAAGAAAGAGAAGAACCCGTTAAACTTTCTTCTATTGTTTCTATTGTTGGGAAAACCGTAAAGAGTTCTACTCTTTGGATAAATCTCGACGAAGATAAAAACATACAAAAAGGTTCTATGATTGATGTTTTACTCGACAAGTATAAAGTAGAAACTATTAAAGATTTAGAGGGCAAGAAGTTAGATACTGAACTCGATGAGAATAAATTTTTAGTAATAAAAGCATATTGAACCTAAAAGTATTTATATTTTAATTTATTTATATCAAAGGGTAACTAAAACAACGCCTTAGTTTTTCACTTCCCTAAGGAAAAGAACTAAAAGATAATCGAAAAAAACAACAAAAGAAATTGTAAAAAGTAAAAGAATGAGTAATGTTACAACCATTACAAATTTTCATACACGGTAGATTATAGCGATGTTCTCGAAACTCGTCTATAAAATGAAACCTTAGTTACTCTTTAATAAGAAAACAGGCGTAACTAAAAATTGTTAGCAAAAGACAATATTTAAATATCTCTTTATCTTTCGTTCCCTATGAAAAATAAGGGGCTGATTTTTCTATTTATGGGAATATTCTTAATGAGCTTAGTTTCGGCTGTTCCGCCCGTTCAAACAACAGTTTTCGGGGGAAACAATTACGAAATAATTTATCCAAAAATAGATTATATCCAACCCAACCAAACTTTTACTTTTAATTTTCACGTAAATAATATTTCTGACGGTTTGCTTTTAACTAATTCTACTGTTTCTTGTCGTTTTCATTTATATAATTCTTCGGGTAACCATATATTAGAAATTAATAATATAAAAGATATGGACGCAAGTATAGATTTTTATGTTAAAGTAACAGGCGGGAATTTTACAAAGATAGGGCAATACGGTTGTTTATTTTCTTGTAATTCTTCTTCTTTTGGCGGATATGTTTCTTTTCCTTTAACAGTTACATACGCTAAAATGGATATTCCTACGTCTGAAAGTATTTTATATCTTTTATTAGTTCTTGGAATTTTAATATTATTCTTAGTATCTCTCTACTTTTCTGCGTCTTTGCCTTACAGCAACGAAAAGAATGAGAAAGGGCAAGTAAATAAAGTTAGTTACTTCAAATATATTAAGATAGGTATGATAATGGTTTCATATTCTTTATTCTTATGGTTCTTGAATATTTTAGTAGCCATTTCCGATAATTTCATATCTCTAAATATATTCTATGGATTAATTAGCGGTTTGTTCTTCTTAATGCTTAAAGGTTTCTTCCCCGCGTTAGTTATAACTTTCATATGGATTATTATTGTTGGATTTAAAGACGCTAATTTCAAGAATATGATAAAGGAGTTTAATATAAGATGAGTAAAACACGAAACAGCAGAAATCAAAGAATTTCTTTAAGTTTTCTTAAAGAGTTAGAGGATATTCAAAAATCAAGAAAGAAAGCGGGATATGATAAAGGATTAAAGAGGGGAATATCAACGGTAAAGATTACCGAGATGATACCTAAGTATGTTAATTGGCGAGAGTTCAAGCACGATTTAATTAATCATTCTTACAAAAGGGGGCATAAGAGAAAGATTAGAAGATGATTAAAGATTTTTTTCCCTCAAACAAAAGGGGACAGACAGCGCCATATATGATTTTCGCAATAGTATTAATGCTTATAGGAGTTATACTTTTCGGAATATTTGCTTATACATTCCACGAATTTACAACAGCTATAACTATTAATGAAAGTATAGGACAAGTTAATTTAGCCGACGCGGTAGGTTCTACTCTTGGAAAATTAGACGTGGCTATGTTAAACTCTCTTGATTGGTGGGGACTTGCTTTAATATTCGGTTGTATAATAGGATTATTCCTTTCTTCATATTGGTTAAGTGGAGAAAGCCCTAAATTATTTTTAATTATAGATATAATAATTTTAGTTTTAGCTTTCATACTTGCTGTTTATCTTTCACAAACATATAAATTATTTTTAGAAGCAACTGCGGGCATAGATACATTTACGACATATATGCCTAAATCCTCTAAGTTCTTGCTTAATCTTCCTTTATTCGTTGGGGTTATAGGCGCAATTAATTTTATACTTCATTATTCGGGAATACCTAAAAATAGAAAGGATACGCCACAAACAGACGTTAGTATGCCCGACTTTCAATAAAAACAAAATGGAATTAATAGAAAATATAAAAGAAGAAGCTAAGGGAATGAACGGAGTAACAAAGATAGCGATAGGTGTAATTATTTTATTAATGTTTATGGGATTAACAAGCGCGGAGTTATTTACTTTTGATAATGTTAAAACTTATGACGCACAGAAACAAGAAATAACAATTACAAACACTTTCGGGCTTGGCGGAGATATAGCAAAGATTAAACTTAATACCCCTCTTATAGTTCATACGGGATACGGCGGAGTTTTCAAAGTAGCAGAGTTTCAAACTACAAACTATAAAGATTATACGAATGCTTTTGAAAATATAGAATTTTATAACGCCTTTGATTTAAGTAAAAAAATAACAAGAACATTTGAATATAAATTTAAAAGTTATGAAACTATTTCGGTTGATGATTATAAAGAAGTTTGTTCTATCTTAAAAAATTCTACTAAAATATGTAATTCTGAACTCATAGGAACGCACGAAGAACAAAGAGAGGTATGGTTACCTCTTGGGAAAGCAGATTTTAAAGAGGGGGAAATTATAACAATAGGAATTTTTACTTATGTCTATAAATATGATAGAGTGGAATGGATACCAACCTTTTACGGAGTTAAAATAAGTGAGTGGGCTACTTGGGTGGGAAATTTAGACACAAATTTACAAGTTTATTGGAAGTTTGACGAAGCGAGTGGGACAATTTACGATAGCATAGGAAATGTTAATTTAACTTCTTCGGGGGCGGTGTTATATGGAAGAACAGGAAAGATAAACGACGCCATAGGTTTTGACGCTTCGGGAACTCATTTTTATAATTCAACGAGTGCGAGCGTATTCGATTTTGATTTAACACAAGATTTAACTATAAATGTTTGGTTAAATTCGTCTGATTATACTTATATAGGCGCGCCTTATTTTAATGCCGAAAGTCGTTTTATGGAAACAGACGACGGAACAGAAGCGGGTTTGGTTTTGAGAAGTAATGTTCAATATACTTTTAGAATAGGAATAGGAACAAGATATTTAGACGGAACGGCACAATTAAATAACTGGACTATGGCTACTATGATAAGGAATAATTCTGGAACTGATTATTATATGTTTGTTAATGGTGTTTATAGTTCTCGTTTAATAGGACAATCAACAACACAAAATACAGCAAAGAGAGTTATATTTAACGACGCAAGAGATGATAGATATAACGCTATGTTTATTGATGAGTTCGGATTTTGGAAAGGGACAGCATTAACACAAGAACAAATAACAGATTTATATAATAGTTTTAATGGTTGTTCATATGGAAATGAGAGCTGTTTTCCTATAATTCCCGTTCCCGCAGTGGTTTTAAACTCTCCAATTAATTATTTTAACACAACAAACCCCGCAATAACTTTTAATATTACCGCAACAGATAACCAAGCAATTACAAATGTAACTCTTTATATTGATAATGTTTTAAATCAAACAGATACAAGCGAATTTAACGGAACTTATATATTTAGTAAAACTTTAAGCGAGGGTTCTCATAATTGGAGTATTCTTGCTTATAATAATAATTCTCAAAGTAACCAATCGGCAACGAGATATTTAACTATTGATATAATAAGCCCAATCGTAAATATAACAAATCCTTTAAGTGCGACATATACTTTCGATTACGCAACGGTAAATAATAATACAGTATTTTTAAATTCTACCGCTTCGGATACTCATTTATCTAATTGTTGGTATTCAAGCGACGGGGGAGTTACAAATACTTCTTTAACTTGTAACACAAATAAAACTTTATATCTTCCTTATGGAAGTTATAATTATATTGTGTGGGCTAACGATACTTTTGGATTTTTAGGAAGTGATAGCGTTTCTTTTACTATTGATTATAAATTATTTGAAAATAGTTTAACTCACACAAATACAACCTTAGAGGGAACAAACGAAACTTATGTTTTTGTTTTTAATAAAAGTTCTTCCTTAACAATTTCAACAATAGAATTTATGTATAATAATGTTTCTTATATCTCTCCTTATTCAGCAAGCGCAGATTATCAAACAATAACTAAATACTTTCAAGTTCCAACCGTAACAAGCGATACAAATTACACTTTCTATTTTAGTGTTTTGTTCTCCGACGGTTCAAGAGTAAATTCTTCTTTCCATACTCAACAAGTAAATAATTTAGCTATTGATAACTGCGCGGTTTTCACAGAACACGCGTTTAACTTTACTTTGTTAGACGAAGAAGCACAGACAATATTAAACGGTTCAATAGAAGCAAACATACAAGTTTATTCTTATGACGGAGTTACTTCTCTCGCAAATTATTCCACTTATATAAATAATACGGGTTATTTACAAATTTGTATAGGTAACACAACAGCAAGCCCAAACTATTATATAAATGGAGTTATAAAATATAAAGAACCAACACACGCAATAGAATATTATAATTTTGTTAATTTTAATTATGTTAATGCTACAAAATACAGCAATATAAGTTTATATGATTTAGCAACTGCGGACAGCACAGAATTTCAAATAATATTTAAGGACGAGAACTTTATCTCTCTGCCCGATGTTTTGATTTATGTTAATAGGGAATACATAAGTGAAAGCACATTTAAGACGGTAGAACTTCCTAAAACAGATAGCGGGGGACAGACAATAGTTCATTTAGTTAGAAATGATGTAAATTATAATATAATCGCTGTTAAAGACGGGATTGTTTTAGCAACATTCAATAATTTAAGAGCGTTCTGCGAGGATTATACTATCGGAAATTGTAAATTATATTTAACTGCTACTTCTCAAAGTTTTACAACATATAATTATAGCGGGGATACGGGAGTAAGTTCAAGTTTAGATTATGATAACTCAACTAAACTAATAACTTTTAGTTTTGTAAGCATAAACGCGACTTCTACAAATGTTAATATGGTTGTTTGGAGAAATAATTATTTTGGTAATACTTCTTTCTGTAATACTTCTTTAACCTCTGCTTCGGGTAGTTTAACTTGTAATATATCTTCTTTAATAAATACGGATACAGTTGTTAGAATAGAAGTTTATGTTAATGGAGAGCAAATACTCGACGAATACGAGAATTTTACAGATAGAGAGGGAAGTAAAGATTATTATTTCTTATTTTTTATATTCATTCTTGCTTTTGTTCTAATGTTTATAGATGATAAAACAACAGTAATTATAGGGGTTTTAATTGGCTTTATTACTGCTTTCGCTTTGGGATTATTAGAGGGCAAGACGATAGGAATAGCAAGCGCGGGAATATTCTTAATAATAGTAGTTATTATAATGATTTGGAAATTAAATAAGGAGAGGAGAGAATGAAATTTAAAACTTTATTTGTAACTATGGCTTTGTTCGGGCTAATGATATTTTGCTTAGTTTCTTTTATATACACAGTTCAAAAAGATAACGGGGCAGAATACGGAACGGGACATAATATTTTAGATAATAAAATACTCAATAAAAGTTTTCAACAATTAGAAAGTAATCTTTCGGGAATGGAAAGTAAAGCTAACACCCAAAAAGGAAACTTCGAGGGAGAAGCCCCAACAATTAGTTTCGGGAGTTTAGTATTTACGACTATAACCTCAATAGGAAAAGTGTTTAACGGTATGATTGTAGGAGTTTATAATCTTCTTATTAAATTGCCTATGGAACTTTTAGGAGTAAGCCCCGTTATTGCGGGAGTTATATCGACTATTTTAGTAATCTTAATCATACTCGGTTTATGGGAAGTATATAAACTTGGGGGATAATAATAAAATATGGTAGATTTTAACACGTTAGATAATTACACGATTACGGACGTTTCGAGCTTGTTAGCATATCCGAGTTCAGTGGATACTAACTTTTGGGCTTGGGTTATGTTTGCTATTTTTATGATAATCTCTTTAACTTTCTATTTTAGAGATAAAGCATTATTAGGAGAGGGAAACTTTTTAAGTTCGGGGGCTGTCGGTTCATTAATTACCCTTCTTTTATCAATCCCTTTAACATTAATGGGAGTAATAGATAACTCTCTATTCGTTAAAATGCTTGTTTTAGGGGTTATTGTAATTGCTATATGGTTCTTCAAGAAAGATTAGTTAATTCTCTTTGAAAGTGCTAACACTTTTTAAAAAATGTTCGCACACCTTTATAAATAACTTTTTAATTATTTATTTATGGTTTTAAAAGGGCGTGTGTGCCTACTTGAAAGGGGGTTAAGAAGAAATGGGTAAAAATTTGATGAATGAAGTTCCGAAAGCTGTAAATGTTCTCGTTAGTTTGGCTGTTCTTGGGTTAATTGTATTAATCCTTTTCGGCAACCTATCGGGTAATGTTGGATTTGCTACTGATACACAAGGGTATAACGATACTCAAAAAGTAATCGGTAACGTAACAGGCGGAACAGTATCTTTATTCTCAATCTACGGAACTGTCTTTAAGATTTTAGGAGTATTGTTACTTTTCGGAGTAGTATTCCTTATATGGAGTGCTTTCAAAGGCGGATTTGGTAGCGAAAATAAGGATAAATTCGCTAACTAAATTAGCTTTTAGCTAATTTTTTATTTATTTTTTTATTTTTCTCTTTCTTTTTTTCTTTTATTTAAACATAGGAATATTTATAAATAAATAAATATTCTTTTATTTATGGTTAATATCGCGGGGGCAAATATCAATCTTCCTAAGGTTAATATTTCTAATTTTTTCGATAGATTGGGGACTATTGCGACGTGGGGTTTAATCATAGGTATAGTTGGGTTCATAGTATTTTTATTTATTTATAATAAAAAACAAAAACAACTATTCAAATATTATATTTATATTTATGAAGAAGTCGCGGGAAAATTTATAAGAGTAAAATCGGATATGGCGAAAGAGTTAATCGTTCCCGATAGCAATATATCAATTTTCTTTTTAAAGAACGCGGGGATATATCTACCTCGCCCTGTTAGAAATATGGGCTTAAATGAGTATTGGTTTGTGATTAGAAAAAATAGAGAGTGGGTTAATTTTGAAATGTCGAATTTCAACGAACTAACAAAACAGGCGGGTTATGATTTTGATTACACAGATACAAGATACGCTTATCTCAATCTTAAAGAAATAATTAAGAGAAATTATAGGGATAAGGTAGCTAAATGGTGGGAAAAATATCAAGGATTAATTTATATGGTTGTTCTTCTCTTGGCTTTTGCTTTGGCTATGGGTTATATTGTTAAACAATTAAATAAAACTGTCGGGCAAATGGGGGAGAATGAAGCAGAACAAACTAAACAGATGGATATGGAAATGAAAATACAACAGCAATACGTAGAATTATTTGAGAGATTATACGGTTCGGGTTATACTTTCCAAAGTTACACGGTTAATGATACAACAGGGGGCGGATAATGAAATTATTAGAAACTATTTTAACAGCTATAATAGTCGGGGCAATAGCGGGTTTCTTAGTCGCTTCTCTAACTCTTGCTTTTAAAAAATGGAGAGAAGAAAAAAACGCTGTGAAAGAAATAGAAACCTATAAAGATAAGTTCTACGTAGAAGTAGGGAAAGATAAAATTCCTTTCGCACAGTATCTTAAAGAACAAACACTCAAAAATAGACAAGTGAAAGGGGGTTTTTTAGGACTTTTTAAAAAAAATAAACAAAATGCCGAAGATAAATTTAAACAAGAACAAGCGCGAGTTTCCAACTCCGCAAGTTATTACGGAGAACCAACCGAGAGAGTTAGAAGTTCCAACTCCTCAACAAGTTCCCCCGCAAGAAATACCTCAACAAAGAGCGGTTTATCCAATACAACCAAAAAAGAAACTTCTGATTGGGATTTTCATTAATGAGGAAGCAGAATTAACTTATGAATATAATCCTAAGGAAATGGAGTTAATCGTCGCTAATGCGGATATAATTAACGGAACTATGGAGAGAATTAAATTCGAACTTCTTATTTCGGGAGAGGAAGAAGAAGAAAGCGAGGGTATGCTTGGAACAGAGGAATTTTAAAGCAATATGCTTAATATGTGGAACGGTTTTAATAATTCTATTTTTTATAATGTTAATTTTCTATTTTAATATGGCTAAGGAGAAATGTATGACTTCTCCTTTTACTTATGGCGCTGAAAAAGTTTCACAGGGAAATTTAAGCGTGATGTGTTCTTGTTATTTTAATGATATAAAATACGCGCCGTTTTACTTTGATAAGAATAAAGTAAGTATTGGAATACAACCATAATATTATATTTTTTAATCTAATACTACTTTTGGATTTTTTAATTCGTCGAGTTCTTTCATTAATCTTAAATTTTCTTTAAGAATTTCGTTATTAAATTCCATTAATTTAATATATTCTTCCATAAATTTAGTTAATGCTTTTTCTAAACGTTCTTGTCTTTCTTCCATTTTATTATTCTCTCCTTTGATTTATGAATTTTAATTTATCTTTTAACTCATCTTTCGAAACATAAGTATAAATCTGTGTAGAACTAATTGATGAGTGCCTAAGCGCTTCCTTGATATATCTTATATCAACCCCCGACTTTAAGAGATTGTGGGCGTAGGAATGTCTAAGGCGATGAGGATACACCCTTGTGTTCTCTACGGGCTTGCCGTGTTCGTCTATAATTGTTATCTTGGTTCTTATGCCTGTTTCACTTATTCTATTCTCCCACGTTCTCGCGGGGACAGAGAACAGCTTACTATCTACTCCTTGTTTAAACTTTTTAGCATTTATGAAATTTGTAATCCTTTTCATTAACCAAGACGGGATTATAGCCGTGCCTTGCTTAGAACCCTTGCCTAAAACTATAACCTCGCCCATTTCTTCGGGGTTTAACTTCCACACGCCCCAATTAAAAGAACTTATCTTTATGCTTATCAATTCCCCTAACCTAAGCCCGCAGTAATAAGAAAGCATAAGCATTAACTTTAATTCTTCGGTTGGTAGGTTCTCCTCTAAGAGTTTAATCTGTTCGAGATTAAGAGGGACAGTTATTTTAATTTCTGTTCTGCCTGTCTGCTTCGGGAGATGAACCTCATTAATTTCTTTGTATTGTTCTTCATTAACCCCAAGCGCTTTATAGTTTAGAAGCAAACACTCTTTAAGATTTTTAATAAAAGCACGCGCGGAAATGTTAGAGTTCTTTTTTTCTATGGAGAACTTTCTAACTCCCTCTTGATTAAAACGATAGCCCGCTGTGAAGCCAAGAAAATAATAAAGGTTCTCCTTGATGTATCTTTCTGAAAGCCCCTTTTGTTTTAAGTATTCTCGAAAGTAATCTACGCCTATGCTTATCATTCCTATACTAAATAGGCGGGTGTTTATAAATATTTTTAAATAAATAAAAGTGGATACGGGGAGAAAATAATACTTGCGTCTTATAAGGATAAGACGGAAACCCTTTAAAGAATAACTTATCCCTAACCCACCGACTTGGAAACTAATTATTCAAACTTTTAAGAGGTTTAGCGTCGTTTCCTATGGAAAAACTTGCCTCTACACGCCTTTAAGTGCTTAAATTTAGGTATCTCCACAGGAAACGAACCATTAAAATAATTTCTCTATTATATTCCTACCCAATCGTATTAAATAAACAATTAAGAAACTCCCGATTATCGACGCTATAATCCTAAAAAATATTTGTTGTTGTTTGAAAATGATAAAAAACAACAGAGCGAATACAAGCCAAAATCCTAATTTAAGTATCGGGGACTTACGCGGTTCTTCCATTACTTAAATAAATAAACAAAATTTATAAAGATTATTATTCTTATTTATTTATGGTTCTAAGCAAAGAGAGAGGAGAGGAGATAAGCGAAACGGGTAATTGGAACGTAGCCCAATCTTATAGTAACCTTAAAGTAATGAAACTTCTTTACTTAGCTGACGAATACGAAAAGATTGCTTTGTTTGGAAGTTCCGATATTGTCGAGGACATATTAAACTCGGTTCAAGGCATTAACAAGGACGAATTAAGATTAACGGGCTATCGTCGTCTATTAATTGAGTTAATTATGCTTATCAATAATACTATATTCGCTGTTAAAGAAGCGGGCAAGAGCAAGTTAGAAGAATATAAAAAAGAATTAAATAAATTCTCTAACGAAATAGATTTAATCTACCAATTTCAATATAACGCCATAAAAAAATCAAGAAGATTAATTATAGACGAAAAGAAGTTTAAATTCTGCCTTGATAGAGTTATAGAGATTAAATCTTTAATAAATTCTCCATTAAACGACGCGGACTTAATCTTTACTGCGAGAACACAGCTAAGCGCTAAGGAAATGAAAGAGAAATTATTTAAATCATTCACGGAGAGAGGTTAATGAGGGAAAAAGAGTTTTGCGTTCGTTGTGGTAAAAAGGAATTTGAATATAGCTTTTGCGAAGAAAAGTTAAAGTGTAACGCTTGCGGTTATTTTTTATGTGCTTGGGAATTTGAAGAATTAAAGGAGAAAGCTAAGAAAAATGACTAACATAGACGGAATAAAGAGAAAGATAGCAGAGATAAGAAGAAGATTAAAGATAAAAAAATATCGTTGGAACAATAGAGCGTTAGAGAATAAATTATATATTCTTAAAAGAGTTTTAGCGAGCAAGAGAAAAAATAAAGCAAAATTAAAAGCAAAGGAGAAAAAAGCATAATGGACTTAGAAACAATAGAGAAAAAACTCGCTAATAACCTCGAACAATCTTTAAAGGACGGTAAATATACAACCGCAAAGGTAGATATGGATTATTACGACGAACACGTTAAGGCATATGGTTCTAAGAATATAGAAAAATATTGTAATCTAAAAAATAAATTTAATTCGATAAAATGGTGTTCGGCTGAATAAAATGTTAAACTTAGCAAATATAAATATATACGTCGCCCTTGCTGTTAATGGAATTTTCACGGGCTTAGGCGTAGCGATAGGGACTTACTTCGCACAAAATCACGTAATAGGAAGATTACAAAAATTAGAGGGAATATTAAATAAAAAAGAGAAAAAGAAAGATGAGTAAAAATAAAGGAAAAGTAACAGGGCAGAAAATAATAATAAAAAAACCAAAAAAGAGTATGGATTTTATTTTTAAAAGAGATTACCCAACTAAATGTAAATATTGCCCTAAAATTTTACATTCTCCACAGCAAGAGGATATACATTTTAGACGCGTTCATATAGGAAAGTAAAAAATGACGTCGTATATAACTTGGACTATAAAAGATATTAAGGGCATTTTAGAGTTACGACAAAGAAACCAATTCGACGGGAATATAGTAGTTAGTGGAGATAGGGGAAACGGAAAATCTACTTTGTTAGTTCAAATATTTAATAAATTTAAAGGTTATAATCCTCACAAACACCAAGTATATAAGAGAGAGGATATTATTCATTTATTAGCAAGACAAACATTCGGGTTCTGTTTCGACGACGAAGCTATTAACTCGGGATATAAGAGGGACTTCCAAAATAAAGGACAGCAAGAATTAATTAAGATTGTAACGGCTTACAGAGATAATTATAATATCTACGCGTCGGCAATTCCTAACTTTTTTAGTTTGGATAAAGATTTAAGAGATTTAGTTTTTCTTCATTTACACGTCGTCGAGAGAGGTATAGCAATAGTTCATATGCCCGTTCAATCACGTTTATATTCTGCTGATAGGTGGGACGCAAAATATAACGCAAAGATAGAGGAAAGCTGGGCGAGGAAGATACAAAAGAACCCCGACTATAATATTCCTTATGCGAGATTATCGACGTTTAAAGGTTATCTTTTCTTCGGAGATTTAACACCTAAGCAAAGAGAATTATATTTAAAAATTAAAAAAGAAAAAAGAGAAGTCGCCTTTTTATTAGAGGACGCGAAAGAAATTAAAGATATGTTTATGGAAAATCTTTGTAAAGAAATAATGGATAGAAAATTAAGCAAGGAGATGTTAGAACAAGTTTGTAAGATTAATTCTAAGAATTATGATACGGTTAAAAATGTTTTAAACAAAATGCTTAAAGAAAAACAAACCGTAGGCGATGAGGAGATACAAGGAGAAATAAAGACATTAAGAGATTATCTTAATGAAGATGTTATACAAAATATAAAGGATAAGAAAGCAAAAGAGAAAATTAACGAGTTAGTTCCTACGATAGAGTTCTAAAAACCCAAACCATAAAATTTATAAACGATGTTTTGGCTTACATAAGTTTATATATTTCGTGTGCTTTGCTGTTTTACTTGCTGTTAATAAATCACGGTAGAAACTGCTACCGTGATTTTTGATATTAAGAAAAAAGAAAATGGCTATATTCAAAAAAGCAAAACAAAGGAGAGAAGATAGGATTTTAAAAAGAGCGTTAGAAGAATATAATAAAGCAAATCCTTACGTTCCCTCTACTTCTACAACTCCGACAGTTCCCGCAAAGGTTCAGTATGGAGTTCCGCCCCCTGTTAAAGTTTATAGCGGTGGCGGTGGCGGTTCTGCTCCTGTTGTAACAGTTCCTTATTCTCCAACTCCAAAAACAGCATTCGATACTTCTACCGAAGCGGGAAGAATAGCACAAGAAAAATTATACGCTTCGCAAGGGGCGGATAAATTCGGACATACTCCCGCATATTATCAAAACGCACAAAGACAAGTTAAAATAAGAACAGCAAGAGCAGAAACTCAAAACGCAATTAATAAAGTTTCAACAGAACAAGCAAATTATTATCAAAGATTAATTAATGAAAATAAAATCTCCGTAGATGAAGCAAATAGACAATTAAATAGAGTAGTTAATGTTTTTGCGAATGATTTAGGAAAAAGACAGCAAGAAAGATTAAACACACAATTAATACAATTAGAAAGAGAATACACTCCTCAAAGAAATTTTACAGTAGAACCGCAAGCGAAAAGTAAAATTATTAAGGGCGTTGTTAAAACTGCTGACTTAATTAGCGGGGGAAAGATAACAGCTAAGAAAATAAGCAAAGAGCAAGAAAGATTAAATAAAGAAGTAGAAAAATATAATAAAGATTATCCTATTACAAGAAGATTAAGCGAGGTGGAATACGCTAAGGCAGTAGTTAGATATGAAAACTTAGATAAAGCACAGGCACAAATAGAAGCACAAGAAAGCAAATTAAGAAAATCGTTCAAGGGAAAGTTAGGAGATTTCTATACGGGAGAGAATTTAACAAGAAGAACAAAAGAACAAAGCATTAAAGAATTAGCATACGCAAAGAAAGAATTAGTAAAGATAGTTTCAAAACTTAGTAAAGCGGAAAGTGGAAACGGAAAAATAAATAAAGGAAAAATAAAAAGATTAAATCAAGATTTAGCGCGTAAATTAAACGAAATGAGCGATATAGAAAATTTAGTTCCAAGAAAAATAATGGCGGGTAATCTTCCCCCTTTCTCATTTGCCCCTTATGGCGCTATGAAAATTAAAGGAAGCGGGACGGTTAAAGTTGGCGGAATTAAAAGATTAATGAAAACAAATATAAAAGAAGTAGGAAAATTAAACAAGCAAGTTAAAAGTTATTTAGTAAAACCCTCTCCATTACAATTAAAAAAGATAATTAAAACAAGGGCAAGAGTTAATAAATTTTATAAGCAATTAGCAAAAGCAAATAAAAGTAATTTAAGTTTATCTTTGAAGAAATCTATCCCTCTTAAAAAACCCTCTGCGCTTAGATTAAAAATAACTAAGTTTGCTAAGGGATTAAAAACAAAATATAGCAGATTAAGAACAACAGATATTAAAACGGGAAGAACAAGGTTCTTAACAAAAGCAGAGAAAAAATATTATAGTAATTTAGGCAAGTATGGAAAAATGAAAGGTAGAGTTAAGATTTCTATAAAGCCGTCTAAGATACAGCTAAAAGCAAAAGCGTCGAGATTGAAGCGTTATATGAGATTAGGAATTAAAAAAGGAAAAACAAAAATTATAAAATATCTTAGTAGGAGAGAAACAAAAAAATTATTAAAAATAAGACAAGCAAAATTAAAGAGATATAAGGCATTAGGGCAGAAAAAAGGTTTAAGAGTTTATGTTAAGCAAACTAAAAGAATGGTAAAATTAAAGAGAGATAGATTAGGGCGTTATATGAAATTAGGAACTAAAAGAGGAAAAATATATTATAAACAAACAAGAGGGGCTTACATTAAAGGAAAGTTAAAGGGAGAATTAAAATCTGTTTTCAAATCCTCAAAGAAACCTATGACTATAAAAGTTAGAATAACAACAAAACCCCCAATTCAAAAAGTAATAACTACCCGTTCGGGAATGAAATATATTCAAGTTATAAAACAAAAGCCAAGCATAAAAATAACTCTACCAAAAAGGCAATTAGCAAGGTTTAGAATAGAAAGAGCAATAAGAAATATGAAACCAAAAACAAGGGCTAAGTTTATGAGTAACATTAAAAAAATAAATAATCAAATTAAAGGTTACAAGAAAAAGCAAATTGTAAGGCAATACCAAAAACAGCAAAATAAAGTTTTCAAAGGCAGAGTTACAAGACAAAGAAATTTATTAGCACAGGCGTATAAATCTACTTACACTTTTGAGAAAATTAAGAACGCTGTAACAGGCGCTTATATGCTAAATCAATTATACAAGCAAGGGGGAATATCAAAGAATAAATTAAACGAAGCACAGCGTTCTTTATTCAAGCAGACGCAAACTTTAACAAGTGTTTCTAAAACAACTCAAACGCAAATTCCAAGACAAACACAAATACCAAGACAAGCCCAACTACAAACACAGGCACAGCTTCAAAAATTAATTAATGAACCCGTTAATACCCCAAGAACAAGATTAAACAGAATAATAAGAGGATTTGAATTTAATTTAAACAAGAAAACAAAAAAGATATTATCAAGAAAAGGTTTAAAGGTTGGTTTTAATGTTTATGGAAAATCGGGAAATAAGTTTATAAAAATCAATAAAAAACCTCTTAGCAGACACGACGCTGTAAGTAAAGGGGCTTATGCGATAGATAGGACAACCTCACGAACGCTAAGAATAGAACCCGCAGGCGTGTATAAATCTCTTGGATATTTAACAAAGAGAGAGAAAGGATACGCTTCGAGAACTAAACACAAGTTTAGAAGTTATAAAATTAAGAAAGGTATGAAGCTACAATTAAGAAAAAAATACATAGAGAAAAAACATTTTGCTATCGATACAGGCGGAGAAAAGAGAGGGCTTTCTCTTGCGAGATTTTTAAGAAAGAGAGAAACAAAAACCCCTAAAAAAAGCAGAATGAGATTTAAAAAAATTAATGGTATGTATCAAAGAGTTAAGAAAGGGGGACGACGAAGAAGATGATAAAATTAAAAAAAGTTGGTAGATATGGATTACACCCCGTTTATAAAAAAGGAAAAAGATTTTATGGAATAGCGAGTTACGGAGATGTAACCGAGATAATTCCATTAAGAAAAGAAACTAATAAAAATATTTTAAGAATAAGCCCCCGTTTTAAATATACTTATTCAAGAGGAAAAATAAAACAAATAAGAGCGACAGGCGTAGAGGGTTTTGTTATGGCTAAGAAAATGATTACTCATAAAGGAAGAAGATACATTGTTGCATTAACTGGACTTATGCTTAATTTCTCTTAAAGTATTATATACTACTACACCTCATATATCTTTATAAAGGATAAAGTATTACATAATACTATGGAAACAATAGTATTAACTTGTCCGAAATGTTCAAGCAAAGATGTAATTAAGAGAGGGTTAATTCAAACGGAAAACAGAGAATCTACTCAAAGATACGGATGTAAGTCTTGTAAGAACAGATTTGTTTTAGACAATCCATTTTTTAGGATGAGAAACAAAGAACAGATTATAACTCAATGTATGGATATGTATTACTCTGGAATTTCTTTTAGAAAAATAACTCAACACTTACAAAGATTTTTCCCTATAGAAGTTAGTCCATCAACAATTTACAGATGGATTTTAAAGTTTATTCCTATGATGGAAAACTTCACAGAAGAACAAAAGATAAAAGCAAGTTGGCAATTACAAGGAGATGAAGTTGAATATAAAAGAAGAATAAGTCCAAAAAGAAAAGGTGTAGCAAATGAATTTTTTATTGATATTATAGATATGGATAGTAGATATATTGTTTCATCTGATTATCAAGCAGATAGAAAAACTCATAATTTAAATAAAGTTTATGGAAATGCAAAGAGAAAAGTAGGAAATCAAGTTAAGGTTATTTCTACTGATGGTCTTGTTGGTTATCCAAGAGTTTTAAAAAAAACATTTAGTTTACTTCCACAAGCTACAAGAAATCCTAAAATAATCCATCAAGTTATTAAGTCTGATAGTGGTGGATTTAATTATAAGGTTGAAAGATTCCACAATACTTTAAGAGAAAGAACTAAGATAATGAGAGGTTTTCACGGATGTATAACTTCTGCTCAAACTCTTATGAAAGGTTACGAAATTTATTATAATTGGATTAGAAAGAATATTGCTCTTAAAGGACAAACTCCTTCTCAAATTGCTGTTCCTAATATACAAATTGAAAATAAAAATGGATGGTTGGAGTTAATCCAAAGGGGTTATAATGGAAAGTGAAGAACAAAGAGTAACTACAAGCATAAAGATTAAACCATCAATTAGAGATAAATTCAAAGTTTACTGCATTGAAAAGAAAATTGATATGTCTGAATTACTGGAAAAATTAATGGAAAAGGAGATGAAGAAATGAAGAAAGGAAAAAAACAAGATAAGATAATAAATTTTTTAGGAAAAGAAATAGACGAAGAAGGATACATAAAATCGGTTGAATTTTGGACTAAAGAAGATGGAAGTATAAGGATGAATATTGCTGAAGGATTTAGTTGGGAAAATTTAATCCAATTATGTGAATTAACTATTGAAGAATCAAAAGAACATATTAAAGGAACGGAGGAAGAGAAATGAACAATTATAAAAGAAGAGTATTCATGTATGTTGGGTTGTTAAGTTTTATACCTACATTTAATTTATTCTTTTCTATCTTTGTATGGTATCCATCTGATTTATCTCCAAACCAAGCAATAGGTTTCATATCATTGATTTTTATGGGGTGGATAATATATAATTGGATTAAAGATAAAAGAGAATTTAAAGATATTTATAATGTAGATAAAAATAAGAGGATAAAAAAATGAGTGGTGGAGCATTAACACAACAGGCAAGAGAAATGTATAAACAAGAGGATATAAAGAAAGGAACATTAAGAACTTTAGATAATTTTAAACAAAAGAGATATATTGTTTTTGATATTGAAACTACTGGTTTATATCCAACAAATTCAAGAATAACTTGTATTTGTGCTAAATCAATAAGTGGAAATGATTATCAAGGAAGTCATACAAACGAGCAAGGATTAATTAAAGATTTTTTAAATTGGGTTGAATCAGAGAATTGTGAATTATTAATATCTGCTAATGGAAAAAGCTTTGATTCTAATTTTATTTTAGTAAGAGCATATCTAAATAATTTATTATCTTCTTACGGAATTGACTTTGCTAAGTTAGAACATTTTGATATAATTAATGATATAACTGACAAGATGATTTCTCTAAATAATCTCGCAAGAGTATATAATTTAAATTTAAAATCTGGAAGTGGAGTTAATGCCATTAAACTCTGGGAAGAAATGAAGTTGAACGAATTGATGAATTATTGTATGAATGATGTTATATTAACTGAAAATGTTTATTTAAAATATATGGAGATTAAAAATGGAAAATAGTTTAATAAAAGGAGATTGTTTAGAAATATTAAAAAATATTCCATCTAATTCTATTAATTTGATAATAACAGACCCTCCTTATAACATATCAAAAGAAAACAATAATAGAGATAGAAGTAAAGCATGGAATCCTGTTATGAGAAGGGAGAGTAAACTTAACTTTGATTTTGGAGATTGGGATAACAAGACAAGAGAAGAATTTTTAGGATTTACAAAAGAATGGTTAAAAGAATGTTGTAGAGTTCTAAAGGAAGGGGGAACTATAATAAGTTTTTTCAATAAAGAAGATGTAAGTTTTTTAGGATGGGAAGCTAAAAATTTTGGTATAAGAACAAGGACAATATTTACATGGCACAAAACAAATCCAACACCTTCTTTTAGAAAAGTAAATTATTTATCTGCTTGTGAATTTTTATGGGTTGGAAGTAAAGAAGGAAAAACTTGGACATTCAATTTTAAGAAACAAAACGAAATGCATAATTTCTTTCAAAGTTCAAATGGGTCTGGATATAAAGAAACAAAACATCCAACAGAAAAACCATTATCTTTAATAAAACATTTAATTGAAATACATTCAAACGAAGGAGATGTTATATTGGATTGCTTTGCAGGTAGTGGAACTATTGGAAAAGCGTGTTTAGAAACTGGTAGAAATTTTATATTAATTGAAAAAGAAGAAGAATATATTAATATGATTAAAGAGAGATTAAAAGATTATGCAACATCTTATTCACAAAAATTATTAAACAAATAAAATGGGAAGCATAAATAAACAAAAACACAATCCATACATTGAAGGGAGATATGCACACATAAATAAAAATGATATAGTTTTTACTCCAGACTGGTTAGCAAAAAGAATTTGTGAAATGTTTGATATTAAAGGATTAGTGTTAGAACCTTGTAAGGGAGAAGGTGCTTTCTTAAAATATCTTCCAGAAAATACAGAGTGGTGTGAAATTGCAGATGGAAAGAACTTTTATGATTATAAGAAGAAAGTAGATTGGCTTGTAACAAATCCCCCATATTCAGATTTCAATAGATTTTTGGAATATTCCTTTGAATTAGCAGAAAATATAATCTTGTTAGTTCCATTAGCAAAGATGTTTAAATCTATGGGAACTATAAAAACAATTATGAATTATGGAGGAATAGTATCTATTCATTTTCTTTCATCAAACAAAGCAGGATTTCCATTTGGTTTTCCATCTGGGATATTTTATCTCAAGAGAGGATATAAGGATAAAACAATTTTTAAAGAACTAAATACAGAGGAAAAAATATGACTAAACAAGGTATTTGCTCAAGATGTGGAGAAGATATGGATGGATTAGATGAATTTGATATTTGTTCTGAGTGTCAAGAACAAGATGAAGATTTAGAAGGATGTTCAATATGAAAACTCCAAAAAAGAAACTTATTGGGATTGCCTATGTTCGTTTAGTTCAACAAGAGAACGGAGAAGTCAATTTTGAGTATGGGTATGATATTGATAAGAAACAAGCCAGTTTAAACGATATAATGGCTTTGCAGAGCTTTTTAGGTATGCTCAAGGATAAGGCAGACCAAGACTTTAAAGATAGGATTGATGTTTCAGAGAAAAAATATGAAGTTGGATTTGAGGACACAGAAGAAGATTAGTTTATTTTTTTAATCTTTTTCAAGTCCAGTTAATGCAACAATGTAGGAAGAAGATAAGATTTAAATAATCCTTTTATTTATTTATTCTATGGCTGACGGCGACTTTTTTGATAATGCGAATTTTGATACAGGCGGTTATATCGCGGGTTTAGAGCAACAAAACGAGGATATGACTAACAAGAATGTAGCTTTACAGCGTGCTGTTTCTTCGGGATTTTATCCTAACCAAGAACAAGGGAATTTAATCGAATACCAACTCGACACAAATCCTTTAATGGAAAGGATAGAACATTATCTTAAAGGAGATGTTATTAAACACGACGAGCAGACGGGAGAACCTTATTATGACGAACAAACAGATAAAGATTTAATTCAAGTAAATAAATACGGATTGAGTTTTATTATGAATACAATCTCTTTCTATCTCGAAAAAATGACTACCCTTTCTTTTTATAATGAAGAAAGAATTAACGAAATTCTTGCGGACTTGGGGGACGAGTTAGCCGATTATATATTTTGTAATCTTGAAAAAATGGGAATGGAAAGTAAATTTAAGAGAAGTCGTTATAAAATCCTTGTTATTAACATTCTTCATGTAATCGAGAGCGATTATAGGCGTGCTTTGGGCGGAAATGAGAACGAAGCAATTAGGAGAGGAACAATCGTTACGCAGAACCAACCTATTGGAATGGGTAGTTATGCTATTGGAATGGGGCGAGGAATGGGCGGAATGAAGAAGAAATTTAACCTTTTCAGCCCGAAAACTTGGTAAAATCAATAAAAAAATTTATATTTTTTATTTTTAAACAAAATAATATTTTAAGTATATTAGTAAGTAAGTAAGTAATTACATAATACTTTTATTTCTCTCTCTCTCCTAAAATAAAAAAAGATTATTTTTTTCTTAATCGAAACATTTAAATACTACCTTTTATTTAAATAAATAAGATAAATGGGAGTTTAAGGGTTCTACTCTCATATCATAAAGAAGAACCCAAAACAGCAAGATGATATACGAAACAAACAAACAAAAAATACATAACTATTTTTTTAATAAGATTTATCCGCAGATAGATATTTTAGGATTAGATTATTATAAAACAATTTCTACGATTTCCACAGAATTAAGCGTTTCTATGAAAATAGTAGAAGATTTTTTTAAAGGGTTGTTTCAAAGTGAAAAACTTAAAGAAATGAGGATTATAGAATTAACAAAAAAAGAATTAGAAAATAGAACCAACAAATCACAAGAAGCCGAGAAAGAAGTCGAAGCTGTAACTAACGGAGAACCTATTAAAGAAGAATTTAAACCATTAAATAGGAGAGAGTTAGAGGATATTCAAAAATGATAAATAGAACTATTTGCCTGCCCGAAGAATTGAATGAGAAACTTAAAAAAGAGGAAAACGCAAGCGCTTTAATTTCTCAACTCATAGAAAAATATTACAAACTCAACGTTAATAAGATAGAAGAAATAGAAGAAAGACAAAAACAAATAGAAGAAGAACGTAAAAAGTTCCAAGAAAAACTAAGCGAAGATTACGCCGTTCTTGAAAACAGAAAGCAAATAATAAAGAAAGAAGCCGAGAGCGAAGAACAAGTAAGGGATAAAGCTAAGAGAATGAGAGAAGAAAAAATAAATAATATTCTCGATTACTTCCAAGAACTCACTAAGCGCGAAATGACGAAAGAAGAACTTTCAGATTATCTTTTTAGATTGGAGAACGAACCTAAATTTAATATGTGGAGATTTGTAGAGGAGAAACAAGAAAAATGAATAAAAAAGAAGAAGATTATTTTAATAAGGGATATGAGAGGGGAAGATTAGAAGAACAAAGAGAGGAAATTATGAGAATAGCAAACACAAATATTAATGTTGCTACTGATTTGAGAGATAGATTAAGAGAAGATGTTTTACAACCATTATTAAAAAATTTTGGTCATGAAACAGGTAT
>JBAZUH010000003.1:0-6809 GCA_041661545.1 Candidatus Staskawiczbacteria bacterium
GCAATATCTAAATCAGTTGAAGGCGTGCCTGTATGCCCTGCTGAATGGTCGCCTGAATGATTAGGCAAGAACATATCAGTTGCTATCGGTGTAAATTTTTGAATAGTTGGCTTTCCTGCAATTTGCCTAATTATTTTCTGCTCTCTTGTCTCTCCCATCAGTTTGTCTCTCCCATCAGTCTAAACCTACCCTGTTTCTTTCAAAAACCAAAGAAGTTTCAGGAACTAAATTTTTAATATGCCCGACGGCTTTTGTAGAATCCGACGCTGTTAATTCGTCCCAATCAGTTCTTAACTCTTTTTCCCCAGCAGTGTTTGCCATTGATTATCAAAAGAAATAAACTATAAAAATTTATGCTGCTGCTCTTGCATATTTCCAAACAGAAACATTATGCCCGGTTGGAATAATAATAATAGAAGTTGTTTCTGCTCCTGCTGTTGCAGCCCCTACATTTACAGAATCAAGCAAAGCTTTTAATGCAGCGCTTCCGTTTGCTGCCTCTCCGACATAAGTTGCTGTAACTGCTCCTAATGCCATTTTAAGCTACCGTCCCGTTAATTATTCCTTTACGGATTAAATCTCTTATGAGAGTTGATAGAACATTGCTTGTCACGCTTAAAGTTGCTGTGTCTGCATCAAAAGAATAATCTTCTTCGTAATTAGTAACTGCAAACTGAGAAGTGTTAATTGTGTCTCTGACTCCGCCTTGTAGAATTTCAGCCATTAGTTAATTACATCAGTTAGTTTGAATACAGCATAAGGATTAGGTCTGATTGCCTCCCCCTCGCACCATACCCTTACGGTTTTTCCTATTCCCTCTTCAACAACTACTGCTGAAGTTGTAGGCATAAATTCTCTCCATATTACAGCCTGACTTGGGCTAAAGATTGTTACGGTATCTGTTGGTCTTAATGGGTCGCTTACAATCTTAACACCCATAAGCTGCATTACTTCCCCACCTTCAACCTTTGCGCTTGAAAATCCGGGAATACTTGAACCTTTAACTGTTATAAGCCATCTCAAAAGCCATTTCTTTTCAGCTGGATTCATATAAGCAATTAAATCGCCTGCATTATATCCGTAGCTTTCTATGCTTTCTATTGCTGCCAAGAAGTCAAGGACAGGGTCTGCATCAGCATCTACATTCCATCCGTTTCCTGTTGCTGCTGCTGTTCCGCATCCTGCTGCATCTAAGACAGTTAATATTCTTGCATCAACTTTCTTATTTACTGCTCTTACGGCATCTTTGATTATATCTCCCCATATATCAGGGTCGCTATCGTTCAAATCTTCAATACTTAACATTGGAGAAGTAGCAAAGAATTTCTTTACATAAGAAGTGTTTCTTGTATATGAATTTTCAATAGCTACGGGCATAGCACCCATTGAGGTTTCTATTAAATCTGTAGTCATTCCTGTAGTTGTAGGCGAAGTTAAATAATTTCCTGTGCCTGCTCCACTTGTTTTTTGATACCATCTTATTTCTCTTGCAGCTGTGGAAACAACTCTTACATATTTTTTAAGAACTACATCAACATCTGCAAAACCCTCTACGAGTTTATTAATATCAATTCCTCTGATTTCTGCCATTCCTGCTGTATCTGCCATTTTATGCTACTTGTAGAGCTCCCCCGATGTTTAGCTCCATTAAGAAAGTTTCTCCGTCTGTTGCACTTTCTAAAGAAATTCCCCAAATTCTCGCGTTAGAAGTTGTTATACTTTGTGGAGCTGTTAAAGAATAGAAATCATTATCTACGTCAGCACCCAGTAAATCGCCATTGGTAACTGAACCAGAAGCATAAACTTTGAATATTCCACCTCGATAAACGTTAGCCTTTGTTACTCCGTTAGAAGCTATTTTCTCACTGCCAATAATTCCACCCGCTACATTTGTAGAAGCGGAAACTGCCGAAACGGTCAAAGGGTCTGTTGATTGAACTGCTGTTCCTTTTTCTATTCCTGTGCCGTCTACAACAATCATAGGTATTGGAATATGTGTTTCAAAAACTAATGTTGCTTCTTGCATGCACAATACAGAATTAACTTATTAATAAATGTTTCTACTTTTTTGTTATACCGAATAACTGGTATGCTTTAAGTAAAACTCCTGCTGTTCCGAGAATGCAAAGATAAAAAAGATAAATGTCAGTCATACTGCCTCGTGTGTCCAACCTTTATATTCTGGGAAAGGGTCTGCAATTTCTTCATCTTCTCTTATTCCCACGACGATAAAAACAACATCGTTGGTAGTCCAAAATATCTTTTTGTCTGTTTTAAATTCTTTAGGTATTGGACTGCATTTTAATAGTTTTCTTAGAACAGAAATTTTAAAGGGACTTATCCCATATCTATTGCCGTATCGATGGCTTGAAATATTTTGTCTCATTGTAGTCAGGATAACATCAAGATATTCTTTTGGGAAAGCATAATCATAGAAACCTCCGGGCATCATTCTTAAATTTCCGTTAATTATAGCATTTGCTTTTTTCTTTCCGTCGGGAGAAGTCATTTTTAATTGAAATTTCTGTGTCTGCATTTCTTTCAAAAGAAAGTCAAGTGCGTTAATTTCAGTGTAAGGAAAAAAAGTTATATGCATTTTAACTGCTCGTTACAGAGTTCAATCATTCTTTTATTAATCTTTAGATTTCTTTCTTCTGCCCCTATTGCTTCGGTGCATTTTTCTTTTGTTTCAGTCCAGAAAGTCTCATCTGCATTTTCAGAAATCTTTAAGCCTAATTTTTCGTCTTCTATCATTTTGCCTTTATCTCTCCTCTTAAAACTTTGTCAGCATATTCTTTCGGGGTTTCTTCTGCTGGCTTTGGCGGAGATTGTCCTGCGTAGCTTCTTCCATTAATCAACATTTCCGCAGTTGCTTTTTCAATTCTCTTTCTTTCGTCTGTTATCTGCCCAAGAGTTTTTTTAGTTTCTTCCAGAATTTTCTTTGCTTCCTCGATTGGATTAACATCTTCCTTTTTCTCCTCGACAACCTCAGCAACTTTTTGCTCAACCTTAGCATCATCATCCATAATCTATATTAAAATACCTTCCTTTATTAACTTTTCCTTGAGCGTTATAATTTCGGAAATTAAGGGAGAAATTATCGGAGCGACTTATAAGAATTTAAATAATTTAGTAGAATATTCTTTCTTCTCTCCGTCCCAGTAATCCTTAAACTTTGTAATTATAACAATCGCCGACGCTATTAATCCGAAGACTAAACCCTGCCATGTTATCTTTCCGCTTGTCAGGCTTCCGAGAAAAACTAACGCGCCTGCGAGTCCAGAATTTAATAAATTCCAAAATATCTCTTTTCTATTCTGTTGCGAGATTAATTTTTTCTTTGTATATTGATTTGCCATTATACTTTTATTGCCTCTCCTTTCTTTTTAATATCATTCATCGGCGTGCTTATTGTTGGAGCATTTGCACTTTCTCCAATAGTTCCCGTAACCGGTGGAGTTGTCATTCCTTCCTCTAATGATGCTGGAAACTCGAACTCTATTTCCAATCCTAACTGTAACCTTATCTGTTCTTCTAAGAATCTTTGTATCTTTTCTATTCTTTGCTGAAATGCTAAATAAACAATCTTTGATGATGCTTCTGTAGATTTTGCACTCCATCCTAAAATAACTTCTGGCACTCCGCATGAGCTTACTAAATTTCTTGTAAGATAATCTAAATAAATTAAAGCGTCTTGTGCTGAAGGTATTGGATTGCTTGGAGCTTCTTCTAAAGTTTTATCTGGAATAACTATAACTTCACAATTTTTGTAACCTGCTTTTAACTTTACTTCCGTTTCTGCCAGAGTTGCAGCATCGTCTGTGTTTGCTTTGAACAATCTTAATGGTTTTATAACTCTGTGAAATCTTATCGCCAAATCTTCCTGCAGCTGCTTAATTTGCTTTATAACTTCTTCAACTCTGTGAGCTTCTGGCTTTCCGTGAATTTCGTCAGCTAATCTATTCCATGATAAATGAAAAATCTCTTTTGCCTGCCATGTCTGCTTGCTTGTTGTCTGCTCATACTTTTGTAAAATTCCCGATGAATTAACAGTTTGCTTTATTGTTCCCGGATTTAGCGGCTTTAAATTTGTTAATCTTCCTGCTTTATCTCTCATAATTTCCGCATGCGAATCTCCGCCGATTAAACAAACTCTCAATAGATTATCAAAAATAGAATTTATATCGTCTTTCTTCCAGCCTGTAATTTTTTTTAACTTCTCTGCGTCTTTTCCTTTAAAGCCCTTTCCTACCGTCCAGCATGTCAGAGCATCAATAATTGCTGAGAAGATGGCTATATCATCATAAAATCCATGCCACTTCGCCCATTCAACAGTCCAAGAACTTTCTGATATTGTTACTCCGTCTGTATCAATTAAATTTCCTGAATAGAAATCTGTGTCCTTTGTTGGATTTGAATAAGAAGAATCACTAAAAGTGCCTACGACTGCTTTGTTTAAATCCATTGCTCCCATGTGAAAAGATGTGAAAGCTTGTATTTAAATGTTTTTTAGTTTAATGTATAATAAATTGTTGTTTTTATATTGTCTATTTTTGCTGTTCCCCCCTCAGGTCCCGATGTTTCTGTTATCACAACTCCAAAGTCAGAATCGTTAATATTTCCTGTTGTCCATGTTTCCCCCCATAAATCATTACTTCCCCCGTAATCTTTCCATATTAAAACACTCGGCCAAAATATGCTGGTGTCTGCTTTGTCTGTTGCTCCAATCGTTCCGTCTGATTTCACTATTTTTACATCTACATCTTTCTCGGTGTTTCCTTCTCTTTTTATTGATATTAAAATTCCGTTAATTGTCGCTCCTGCTGGAATTGCAAAACCAAAATTAGTTGCTTTTAAATAATGCGACTGACTCCCCCCTGCATGGAGATTTGTTGCTGAATTTCCATCTTCTAATAATGCATTATTTAAATTTTCCCATGTTATTGTCCCTACTGCAGCATCATCTGCGATTGTGTTCGGTTTTTTTGTTATGTTATAACTTCCTTTGCTATCTGAATCTGTTGGAATTTCTCTGTTTCCCTTAAATATTAAATAAGAATCATCGCCAGGACTAATTTTAAATATATTTTGTGAAAAAATGTTTTTTCCAATGCTTAAAACCATTTAAACTCCTAAGAAATTTTGGACATCTTGACTTTCCAATAATTTTTGTATTTCCTGGCATCTCGCCCAATGAATGTTAATTATATCTTCTGCTTCAATTCTTGAAGTGTAGCCTGCCATGTTATATTTAATTGCTTCTATTGCTATCATTCTGCAAGCATATTCAGAAAAGATTTTTTTATATATGGTGTTTAAAGTCGCCCAATTTGTGACAATGTCATATTTTACTAATGCACATAAATAAGCTTCTATATATGTCCCGACTAAATCTCCCATCGTTCCTATTGTAAATGTTGCATCAACTAATTCTCCGCAAAATGCAAGAGGGTCTGCTTGGTCTGCGATTATTTTAGTATTTGCGAAAGCTGCCATGTTAGAATGAATGGACAAACATATTTAAACTTTTATCCTGAACGCAGAGCCAGCATGCCCTTACAATTCCCTCTGCGATGTGGCTTCCTATAATTTTATTGCCTTCTTCAAATTGAACATAAGCCAACGCTGCTTTAATTTCATCATCTTTTAATAATTTTATTTTATGATTTTCAACGAGCATTAAGAAATTTAAATACATTTCTTCTTTTAATAATTTCTTAGACTTTTCGCCCTCGTCATCTGTCTTTCGCGAAGCATTATTGAGGGCAAAAGTCTTTCTTTTCGTCTTGCTGTCACTCATTAATTCTGAATATACTCCAAATCCCACCCCTCCATCATCTATGCCGATTTGCTTATAATTATAAGAAATATTTAGAAGCTTTATTTTCTCTGCGGTTTCGGTCGTGAATTTATGCTTTAAAACTTCATGCCCTACCTGCTCAATCAAATTCTTATTCGTTCCATCGAAGCTTTCAAAAGTATTGTCATCTGCTCCAAAACCTGCAATATCACAGCCGAGATAATATTTTCTATTTTGTAAAAATTTTTCTCTCCTTTCTAAAATGCAAATTTCTTTTATCTGCTCGTCTGAGAAGATTCTGTGCAATTCATCTAAAAACTGCGCTAAATATTCCTGCGCGTATTGAAGTTTTGACATTCTTTCTTTTTCCCTCGCTAAAAATTCTTTTGAGTGTCTGGGGCAATCTTCCGCTGAAATATACCATTTTTTGTAATGTTCATCTTTTGACGCTTTATAAAAAAATGTTTCGTTGCCTTCTTTGTCTTTTTTTCCATGAGGAGTGCTGGCAATATCCATGCTTCCGTGAGCCACAGATAAAGTTGGAGTTGCTGAAATAAAATAGAGTTCATTCATTCTTGAGCCTTCATCTACCATTAATTTTTTTAAAGTATAACCTCTCGTGGAGTCGCCTTCCTCGCCGGCTGCGTAACATAAAATTCCTGAGCCATTTTTAAATAATAATTTGTGCATTGTTGGCTTATCGCGCCCTTTTTTTATTTCTTTAGAATATTTGACTTCTGCGTAAATTTGAGCCTTTGCCAGCATTAATTGAGCCTGCCTTTCTGTCAGAGAAGAAATTAAGACAACTTCTCCCTCTTTGAAATATTTAATGCACATTTCTACGGCTTTTATTGACATTGCAGTTGTCTTTCCGCCCTGTCGGGTTGAAAGGAGAAAACAATCTTGCTCGGGCGGAGTATTGATATATTCTATTTGCCAAGGGTCTAAAGTTTCCCAAGGGCGATTTAAATTATATTCCATTTATTTGCTCCTCTGTCGGCATTCCGCA
>JBAZUH010000004.1:0-4182 GCA_041661545.1 Candidatus Staskawiczbacteria bacterium
GCTTGTACTGTCGACAATCAAGATATGTATGATGCATGTGTCGCCCAAGCAAAAATACCGTCAGTAAATATTGCCGAGGCGGTGCGACAATTCAATCAGGGTGGATTTAACCGGTGGGGAGCAAACATAAGAGAGTGTCATTTTACAAAATAAAATTACTTTTATTTACATTAAAACCGACAGTATGAAGAAAAAAATTATTATAGCCATAAATATAATTATTCTGATAGTTATTATTGGAGGTTTTATTTTTTGGAAAATGAAAAAAGTGGAACCAATTACTTCCATTACTAATCCAAATTCAACTTTTCCCACTATTGGAAATAATGTCACACAAATACCACCAGCAACAACGGGAAGCACCACTCCTGTCGGAATGCTTAAAATTACCACAAAAGACGGCGGTTCCATTCTTATGAAAGATTTTTATCAAAGCCCCTATACAAAAATACTTGACCCGCAAAATGACGCATCCATAAAAGAAAGTATTGACTACAATATTGAATTTCAGCCGGCAATTCCTCGCTTCTTTATTGGCTTACAGGGAAGCGACCTTTACACAGCAAGAGATAATGCGGAACAAGGATTATTAGATAAACTCGGAATCACAAAAGAGGAGGCGTGCCGACTTAAGGTAACTCTTGGTGTGGCATTTTCCGTAAATGAAAGAGCTTCCGGGGTAAACTATGGTTTAAGTTTCTGCCCGGATGGAAAACCGTTGCCGAAGAATTTATAAAAACTTGTTTCACTACCAATAACCGGACGTGGTCTCAAGACCGCGTTCGAAACGTTTCGAACGCGGTCTTGAGACCACGTCCGGCGACGAATAAAATCATTAACCGATATGTCTAAAAAAACACCCTATTATATAACTTCATTCCTTGGTCTATTTCTTTCAATTACAGTTCCCGTGTTTGCCCAAGAAGGCTACCAGCTTCTTGCTGAAATGCCAACCGTTACCAGTAAAACCCCTTCTTTTGTTGAATATCTGAAAGGAATTTTTGTTGCCGGCGTCGGGCTTGCCATTATTTTTGCGGTTATAATGATTATCATCGGAGCACTCGGATATGTTATGGCTGCGGTTCCATCGGCAAAATCAGAGGGAAAGAAAAAAATGACAGACGCCCTCTTTGGGCTTCTCATTCTTCTTGTTTCAACGGTTATTCTTGTTACTATTAATCCTGACCTTATGAGGACAGGATTAAACCTAACAAAACTAGGCCCACCACAAGGACTAGACTTTGAAAACAAACCTGTATATTGTCGCACTGGTTTTATAAATAATGGGTGTTATCCAACAAAAGCACAGTGTGAGGGTCCGGAAAGTTCATATACTTGTACAGAAAATGCACCGGCATCAGCAACTGTATTCTGTTTTGTTGATAGACTAACACAAACAGTATCTTCATGTAATTATGATTCAATCGTCACTTGTCAAGCGGCATTAGTCATAACAGGAACAGCGACATCTGATTGCAAAGCGGTAGTTATATAGTTAAAATAAAAAATATCCGCCATATGGCGGATATTTTTTATTATTTACTTTCCAAATCTGTTACCGTTTTTCTCACATATAATTCCTGTGCAATAGCAAAAAGATTACTTACAATCCAATAGAGTGCAATCGCTGATGATATAGTGTAAGCGATAAAAAATACCATTACCGGAAAAATATACTTCATTTGCAGGGTCATATTTCTCGTAAATTCTTCTTGAAACGTAGGTTCTTTTCCTTTTTCCGTGGGAACAACCGCGGGCATAGCGAGACGAAGCTGATAATACTGTGAAGCTCCCGCAATTAACGCCAAAACAACACTTTTTCCCAAAAGATTTATTCCCAAGAAGTAGGTATTTGCCGTTTCCGGAATATGAACAAAAGAATATAGAACAACCGCATCAAACTTAAATCCCTGCAAAAAAACATAATAAAGAGCAAATATAACAGGGAGTTGTAAAAGCATCAAAAAGCACCCTGAAAAAGGATTGAGTTTGTGTTCTTTGTAGAGTTCCATTATTTTCTGTGCCTGTTCTTTTTGATCTTTGTGTTTCTCTTTTATTTTTTTCATCTCCGGCTCGATTTTTCGCATTTTTACCTGTGTCGCTATGGATTTTTGGGAAAGCGGAAAGAGAATGAGTTTAATAAGAATAGTGAGAATAATAACCGCCAAACCAATGTTTCCACCCGGTAAAATATCCACCAAAAAAACGAGAAAATTAAACATCGGCAAATAAAAGAAAGTATGAAATATGTTTTGCATAAGCTTTATTGTATGCGAAAACAAAGAGAAGAACAAGGATAAAACGACGAGGAGAAAAAAATTGACAAAATAATATTATTTTAGCATAATAAGAAGCGGGGACGTAGTTCACTTACAAAAAGGGGGTATTATGAAAAAGAAACACATAATAACGGTACTTCTTTCCTTTTTTTTAGTATTCACAATGACTGCTTGCAAAAGACCGGTCGAATCAAATGATAATGGTTATGTTATGGTTGAAGATTTTTACTTTTTCCAAACAACCACAATAATAAAAGGTACGGATATACGTATATTAAAAAATGAAAAAAATTACGGTATAGAATTTCAGCCAAAAAGTCAACGTTTTTTTATTGACCTAAAGGGGAATAACCTTCAACTGGCAAGAAACGAAGCAGAAAAAGAACTCATAAAATCGCTTAATATCACACAAAAAGAAGCGTGCAGACTAAAATTAAATCTTGGTATACAGGGTGTTGGACAATATGGTTTAAGTTTCTGTCCAGATGGAAAACCTTTACCTTAACCGATACAGATATAAAAACGATACCGCCGACGTTCGCGTCGGTGGTTTTTTTATAGTACCGGGTCAATATGCTTTTTTTGCCATGGGTGACAGCGTAGGATACGTTTAAAAGTGAGAAATGAACCTTTCCAAGCTCCGTATTTTTTTATTGCTTCTTCGGCATAATCAGAGCAAGTGGGGTAGAAGACGCAAGTGGGAAGGCGACGACGAAAAATGCCTTTATCGGGAGAAAAGACTGCTTTGTAAAAATGGATTATTTTGAGTAAGATGGGTTTCATAGGAAAATAATTTCTAATATCCGATTCCTAATAAAAGTCCTAATGTTTAAATATCTAAAATAACCATTTCGTTCGTATTTAGAAATTAGAATCCGCCAGCTGGCGGAGGATATTAGAAATTTTTTAATACATAATACTACAAAATTCCGCTTTTCTTCAATAATCCTTCTATTTCATTTTTTAATTCATCAAATTTAGTTTCTTTTCCTTCTTTTTTAAAGAAAAAAGCCCCCATACATCCTTTCATTTTAATTATAGTATCAGGGAAAATAATCTCGCGCAGGGCGTGAAATCCTTTTCTTTTCATTTTATTGCGGTCGGTTGCATTTTTGGCTACTTTTTTTGATACAACAAAAGCGAATTTAGGAAGAGTTTCTTTGGCTTTTTTCATCAACCGAAGAGATATGCTTTCTGAATGAAAAACACGGCTATTTTTCATAAGCTCATCAAATTCTCTTTTTAAAATGCGGTTTTTTTTAGGAAACACAGTACTGTTGATTATTAATCAAACGATTGTTAAATAAATAGCTCTTTTCTTATTATAACACATTATTTATAAAAAATTTTCAATTTCTAATTTTTAATTTTCAAGTGAGTGAGCGAAACAGAAGTCGCAACTTTTGTTTCAGAACGAGCGCAGAAAATACAAGAGTGAAACTGCTTTTATTTTCAAACACGACAACATTGTTAATATTTGAAAATTTTTTATTGAAAATTGTTTGAAAATTAAAAATTGTAAATTGAAAATTTTATCACCATTTATTCACAAAAACCCCTAAAAACAAGGGGTTTTGTTTTTTAATCAATAAAATAAAAACTAGACGGCAAGCTTCGCTCGGCCTTTCTGTCTTCGGCGTTTTAAAACATTGCGTCCGCCAACGGTTTTTGTTCGTACCAGAAATCCGTGCGTTTTAGCTCTTTTTCTCTTTTTTGGTTGATATGTTTGTGACATAAGGGGAGTATAGAATAAAATTAAGAGAAAAGCAAGGGCTTATTTAGTTCATCAAGTTTATAAAGTTTGTAAGGTTCATAAAGTCCGACGGCACCGTCCGTACTTTATGAACTTTATAACTTTATAAACTCGTTATCCCCACCTTATCAACACAAGTGTATGAGTTGC
>JBAZUH010000005.1:0-3935 GCA_041661545.1 Candidatus Staskawiczbacteria bacterium
TACTGAATATCTTATATGAATTGAATATATAAAAACAAGACTTTAATGAATGATTGCTAAGGCTTACACCTAAAAATCCACACACACTTGATTTACTCAAGAGAAACTTGATATTTCCTCTTAAAAATGACACCTCAATTATGTCGACTAAAACAATAAAACGAGGTGCCAAATGCATTGCTGCGAGTTCTGTCATATTCAATTCCAACCCAGAAATCAAGTTAAAAATCCTCGAGCATGCCTCACTGAAAATTGTCAAAAACTAAGGCAAAGAGACAACGAAAAATCTTGGAAACAAAAGCACTTAGAGCAATACGATAACGAATATCACGAGATCCAAAGAGAGAAGCGCACCAAAGAAATTGAGGACATTTTAAAATCTATATTAGACTGCATAAAAGCCGGCATCAGATTTTTTGGAAAAAATATTCAATTCGATAATTTCACCGCCCATTTTTCATCATTTATTTTTAAACTTGGAATTCGGAAAATAAACAAGTTCTGGAATTTGAAAGAAGCTTTAAATATTAGCGATGTAGAAGAAAAAATCACTTAGTGCTTTTTGCAAACAAGTTGAAAGACATTCTTTTTAATCTATTTTAAGTTTCATCAACTTTAAACGTGAAAAAAATCATCTTGCCGAAAAAATTTCGGACGAGAACAACCTTAGCATTTTGCTATGTCGGCGAAGCACGCCGTTTCGTAAGGCATCTGAACGACGGCCGAAGGAATTATTAATGCTTAAGCTTGTGACCTATCAAAAAGAAAATATTTTATCGAATTCTAATATTGATTATACTGGACTTAATCCATACCTTGATCATGACAATTTGCTGAAGAGATATTTTGACTCTCATCGAATGAAAAACTATTCACCAAAAACTATTTCCAGAGAGAAAAGTTTTTTAAATAATTGGTTTATCCTTCATGGATCTGGCGGCTGCATTATGTTTACCTGGGAGGCCATGGCCAGTGTAACAGGCAGACAGCGAATTATTAATTATAGTAATGCTTTAATTGATAGTGAAATTGCAATTAAAACAGTTCGCTCATATCTAGGAATCCTAAGTCAATTCTTCTCATATGTTTTAGAGTTTCCATATTTCATTGAAGATGGAATATCCATAAGAATACAAAATCGTTATTGTAATATTGTTCAACCTGTCAGTGAATTTGATTTCCCTCGCCATGTTTATAATGGTGAACAATTAGGGGTTCCATTTGAACCGGAGAGGCTGTATGAGTTATATGCCATTGCTCGAAATACTTATTTGGCCAATGCAAAGTACCCGCTCATTGCAAATCGAAACTATGCCATGCTCGTTCTTGCTGGAGAAAGCGGCTTAAGGATTGATGAAATTATGCACCTTGAAGTGCAGGATCTTTTTTTTGAAAGTAAAAAAATTCAAACAAGATACGCCAAAGGAACTAAGGGGTCTGGCAAAAGAGCAAGAGTAACAGTTTTTACGCCGCTTGCCCGAGACACCATGAAATATTACTTGAAAATTAGAGAGAAAATGCTTCTAGGGAAAAAAGAATCAAAACTACTTTTCCCCTCTAAAACTGGAGGCTTTTTAGATTATTCTTCAGCATATTTGGCATTAAAGAAAATAGAACAAATTTCAAACAAAGAAGGATTTTCAATCTTACCTCACTTTAGTTGGCACTGGTTGAGAAGAATATTTGCGACAAGATTCATAGAGAAATTTCCGCATCAGTTGTCAGTATTGATTTCACTTCTTGGTCACGTAACTCCAAATACCGTTCATTGTTACATACGCCATTCGGAAGCATGGATGGATAAAAAGATATTAGACGTCTTAAACAAGGAATTTGAATGACCATTAAATGGAATCTTAAAAAATTCATAGAGAAAAAACACTCTATTTCTTCGGCAACCGATTTTAAAAAACTAATTCAGAAAAACACTGGTTTCAATATTTCGTTGCAAAATATTTGTAATTACTTAAATAAAAATCCTTCAATGATTCGCTTAGACACCATGGAAATTTTCTGTAGCGCCCTTGATTGCAACTTACAAGATATTTTAAAAATATCCCCTTCTAAAAAACCTAACAAGTCCTCAAAAAAACTGTCATACAAAAACACACCAAACACCAAGAAGGGACTCAGTGATTTTCCTAATCCTGAAGATTATGATTAATGAAAATGATGCTTCGTTGCAGTCTTTGTCAAAAAGAAGTAGTGAGATTTACCAATGTAAAGCTTTTCCTTTGTCCAGAATGCTCCTTACAAAATTGTTTAAAAAAGAGATTTGTCAAGATTGAGGATGTCTCGAATCTGGTCCAAATAAAAGATGAATATAATCAATATTTATTCGGCCTATATCTGCAATATGTTAATCGTTATTATTTAAAATATCCGATTTTAAAGCAAGCCGAGGACCTTCTCAAATATCTAACCGTAAATCAAATTACACCATTTACAACTTGGGAGAAAATTTTCGATGAGTCGATGCTCTATCGAAAGCAATATAAAGTCATAAATGGCCTCACTGGTTGCCCATTTGTAAAGATCGGAAAAATGTTAAATGAACTGGGAGTTCTTCCTCCAAAAAGTGAAGACCACAGTCAGTTTTTCATTAAAATTTTAAGTAAATTTCCATTGGAAAAACGTGAAACAATAAAACGATATATTGTATTTGAAAAAAATAAAAAAATTCTCGATAAAACAGTCAGACTCCGTCTCGACTTTTTATTTTATTTTCAACAATGGAGCAGTGTCGACATCTATTTTCTTAATGCTATAGATATTCAAAATTATTTTATTTACCTAAAAGACAAAGGACATTCTCAATCTTACATGAGGCTTTCGTTTACTAGTCTATTCACGTTTTTTGACTGGTGCAAATTAGAAAAAATAATTTTTGTAAATCCATGCATTGGCATAAAAATTCAAAGACCGACACACCAGTTAACAGTCTGTGATGAAAATACAGTCAAAAAATTGATGAGATTTATAAAAAATCCTAATTCCAACCCAGAGCAAGCTTTTTTATTAGCATTAATATTGATCTGGGGATTTAGATCAGAAGATCTTTCATTTGCAAAAATAGAGGTAAATAAGAATATTTTTACAATTATATTTAGAAGAAAAAAGCTAGGTACAATTAAATATTATAACCGAAAACAAGTTTTAAAACTTCCAAAGGAACCGAAATGGCTTCATTCTCTTCAGAAGAGATTTTACGAGAAATGGTTAGTGCAATACAAGCATCTGCATAAAAATTATCCAAATTACTATCTAATGTTACCCCGCTATCGTTCCGTGCAAACATTAACAAAAGGTACAATTCTAGCGAGAGTCTTCGAAGCGACTTATGCGGCGGTTGGCGAAAAAATACCGCCAAAGGTGCTAAGAAAAAGTTGTGGAAACCTACACTCAACATCTAGTGATGCTTCACTCTTGTCTGCCCTAGGATGGAGTTCAGAGTATTGCTTTAGATATACCTGGCTTCCCCGATCTTATTTTCAAAGTTTCAAAAAATAATAATTCAAAAAAAAATCAAAATTTAAAATAATCAAGTCCTACTTGATTTTATCAAGTTCAACTTGATATTTTTTACTTTTTACGAAATCGTATTTTCTTTATGATTTTGTTGGTTTAGCTGACATACTTTTTATTTTTTTGAATCCGAATCCATGTTAGAAGACAGTAAGAACAATTAGACCATTATTTTGAAATAAAGAAAATATCGGAAATTCTGGTGCCCCCCCATTTAGAGAAAAATGATGCCTCCGGCGCTCTGATAATGTCTTTTTTTGGAATGCTAAACGCTAAAACGTGATTCGAAAAAATGGTCTTTCTTAGTTAAAAACAAAGATAACCAATAATAAAAATCTTCATACGAAAATTCACATAGAATTAACTGAAGAACAAATCAACAAAAGATTAGACCAAATTGAATCGCTTGA
>JBAZUH010000006.1:0-3732 GCA_041661545.1 Candidatus Staskawiczbacteria bacterium
CGATAAGAAACATAAGAACGTATCTTATAAACTTTACCAATCTCGAAGGCTCTCCAAGTGGATACCTTCTCAAACAAATTTCATCTTCGTCTATTTCTCCAAGCGGAAATCCTTTACCAAGAGCGTCGGTATCGTCAAAGTCTTGTTGTGGTTCGTATTGCATATATTTATTACTAGTTAATTACTATTTTTTCGTAAATTAGTAGTAGACTTATAAAGCTCTCTACACTTCGCACCCCAATCTCCCCATCGACTTTTTCCGTTCTTAAGCCACCAACATATCGCACACTCGCTTATACTCGGAAAATGGGTGTTGTGAAGTTTACAGGTTTTCATTTTATAATTCCTCCAAGAACATCATTTCTTTGTCCCACGCTCCGAGTATCTGCCAAAAGTGTCCGAATGGAGATTGTGCAAGGAGTATCGGGTCTTTTCTTACCGCCATTTTTTTGAAATCTTTTTTGTCGGCAATAATATAAAAGACTGCCTGTTTGCCACACACTTTTTTCGTGTTCTCGTTGTACTCTTTCATAATTTCAACGGCTTCTTTTGGCATATCTGCTACGAATTGAGCAACCGTATCTAACTTCAAATTGTCGTGTATATTAAGCATATTGGCGATTTTACTTGTTTTTGTGTAGGGAAATTGACTGAAAAATTCTTTATTTTCTTCGTATTTCTTACGATTTTCTAAACGAATAAGAACACTCGTAATTTCTTCAACACCATTTCTCATATCGTATTCTTCGCTTTTTATGAATTCCAATTTGTCTTTGAAATCAATAATCTGGTCGTCAACATATTCTTCGTTTGTATTCAACTCAAAAGTTTCGTCATTCAGTAATTTCATTTCGTATACTCCTTTTGGTGTCAATTTTATGTCCAAACCTTTCTTTTTTCCCTTTTCTTTTTTAACAGCTCTTGTTGTTCCATAATCTTCTGTGACATAATTTGAAATTTCACCAAAATTACCATTCTTTTTTTGAAAGTCTGGTAAAAACTTTGACTCTATTTTTTCAGAATTTACCATCTCCAGTAAAGCATCTCTTTTTGATGTGCGAAAAGAGAAAACGTTTTTTCCGAATAATTTTATTTCCATATATTTATTTTTCTTCTAATAATTTATTTATAATCTTCTCTGCCCCTTCATACCCTCCCGATGTAAAACTCCACGCAATATCAGTGGAAGCGGAAAGGACTGCTGTGGTTATTTGTGAGAGGAAGTCTTTACTCAAAGCAATTTCAAGGGTGAATAATGGAATATCGCTGTCAAGAACTCTATACCTCATATCGTATATACATTTTACGTCATCGGTATTTTCTCGGAAATAGTAGTCACTGCCGAATATAAATCCTTTCTCAATTAGTAGTTTCTCGCTCAGTGAACGAGAGAAGTGTGATTGGATCATAGTGATAGTAAATAAGATATTGCCATAATATCTCCTAGAATGAATAATGTTATCCAAAATGTGCTTCTTGTTGTTTTGTATTCAGTGTAGAATGCAAAAATTGAAAACAATAGAAATAGTATATGTGATATTGTCATATTTTTATTCCTTAATTTCTAATAATTCACGAGAAAATGTTATTTTTGGCATATTATTGGCGCATTGCTTTAATAAGAGAAATTGTTTTTGTTTTTATGTCCGCCCTGAACTCTTTTTCTGGAAGAACTTTTAATGAATTTTCTTCTATAAAAACATTCAAATCTTCCCAACAATTAAATTCTTTAACGTCGTTTTTGTAGAATTTTGTTTTTGCTCCTTGTGCTTCTGTTTTAATTATGACGATAATTTTTGGTTCTTTAATCGTTCCACCAAAACATTCATCTTGCACCGCTATTGGTTTATAATTTAATTTAGTCATTGTATCCAAGTATTTTACTAATAAGCACCTTCGTTTTTCATTTTATTTATTTTTTAGTCCACCACGAGTAAGTTCTTTCCCCCGTAATGGGAGCCTCCACGTTTTTTATCCCGTTGATAAAAATCGTGAATTTCTTCCTTCGTAGAACTTTGTTCCAAAACCCTTCTCGGTTTTCAACGGCAACAAGTATATGTTGTGAAGTTACTTTTTGCATATCAATCGGATAAGTGAGTGGTTCAGAATTTGCTAATGTAAAAAGCTCTTCAGGAGTTAAAACTCTAGACCAGTCACTGATTGAATCTATTTGTACATAATCTGACATATTTTTATTCCTTAAATCCTAAAACGCGAGCCAATAAAAGTTTCGTGTCATCTGTCTGGTCGTTTTGTGGGTGGGAAATTTTATATTTTTTATTTCTTCGTGTATTATTTGCTTGTTCTTTTCTTGTTGCCCATTTACAATTTTCCTTACAGTAGTTTCCATTTACATCAATTCTTTCAATAGTGGTATCGTTTTCTCCATATTTGTTAAAATGTTTGGTAAAACTTTTTCCCATATCCTTAAAAAATATTCCGAAGTCTCTCCATTCGTTAGATATCGTAATTCCTCTACCACCATAATATTTGTATGCTTGTGAATTTTTGTTTGATACACGGGAGTTCATATTCTTCCATATATTATATATTTTCTTCTTTCCACCAGACATCCCATGAGACATTCCGTGTTTTTTTGAAGCATTGCTTGTTGCTTCTCTTTGAAAACATCCGCAAGATTTTGTATTTCCTTTTTGGAGATTATTTAGCGTTACGATTGTTTTTTCTCCGCAATCGCATAAGCATATAAAAGCTCGTTTTTCTCCAATTTTGTTTGTTTCTGATAATACGGATAGCTTACTATATTTCTTTTGTGGGGTTATTTTTTGCATATATACAGTTTAACTCCATTTGGAATTAAAGTCAAGCAAACTTCAACTCCATAATGGAGGGGTCGTTTTCCACGCATTTACTTTTGATGTATTGTTCATTTTTGTCCATAAGTTTATACGTTATTTTCTATTTCTTCAATAAGCTCTTTAAGAACGGTTAAAACATAATTTCTGTCTTCTTCATCTGTTATTTTTTTTATTGCCCATTTAATTTTGTCCATAAGTTTTTTTGATTAACTTTCCTAAGAAATCTCTTACCGGCATAGGGTCATTTGATAATTTAACCATATCAATTCCACATCGTTTACAAGAAAATGGATACTCATCATTCCACCTTTCTAGCCCCCATTTCATTTTACAAAAACCACACCGAACCGAATTGTTAAACCTATCTATTTTTGATTCGTTTAGTTCTTCCATGATGTTTTTTCGATTACTTCGTCTAAAATATTTACCGCAAAACCAAAAAGAGTATCTTGGAATGGTGTCGCTCTTTTCCTTGTTCGGTAATTATCTTTCATCTCATTTATCTCCCCCACCAACCTCTCTTGCTGGGATTTGAGTTCGGAACGGACGAAATCTTTCATCTCTAAACACGACCCTTCAAAATCTGAACACTCAAGCCAACAACCACCGTTTTTTGCAAAATTAGTATCCTCAAATCGTTCCTCCATTGTTTGTTTTTCATTCATAAATATTTTCCTAAATAAATAATACTACGGATAGTGCTAATAAACTGTTCCTCGTCTATTTCATAGTCTTCGTACATCTGCAACGCTTCTTTTATTTCTTCTTTCATAAAGTTACAAGTTAAAGGTTTTTAAGTATATTCCATTCAACATCACATCTCTCGCACCACTTCATGTCACGGAACATTGAATACATCCACTTGTGTCCAAAGATTTTACAAATTAGTTTTTTCATAAAGTTCCAAGTTAAA
>JBAZUH010000007.1:0-2681 GCA_041661545.1 Candidatus Staskawiczbacteria bacterium
CAGCCCTTCGACTCGCTCACCGCTCGCTCAGGGCAGGCCCTCGAGATGAAATGTGTTTGAGTCACTGAAATTTATGGAAGCACAAAACGAAAGCGAGTCGAAGGGTCCTGAGCCGCGCCGAAGGACCGTCGTCGTTTGTTCGTCGTATTTTGTCTACCTAATTTTGTGCAAAAATAAAAGTATTTACACCGGTATTACTAACGACCCAAAAAGAAGATTTTCAGAACACAGCACCGGCAAGGGAGGCAAACATACAAAGATGTACCCCGCCATCGAAATGCTCCGAACCGAAGAATTCAAAACAAAAACCGAAGCCCTAAAAAGAGAAAAACAAATCAAAGGTTGGAGAAGAGAAAAGAAAATAAACTTGATTAAATACGGATGCCCCGTTTTAAAGGTGAATGACTAAGCCGTTTTTACTGAAATTGTTGGAGTACGAATTTTAAAAAGAATGAGTGTTTGGTCTCGATTGTTGTGTAAATTTAAAAAAACAATGGAAGATTTTAAAAAAATAGAATCAAATTTTGAGGACAATATTGCAAAAATTACTCTTTTACAAGAGAGCCCCTTCATTATTGGGAAACTTGCGATGGAGTTGCTGGGATCTCTTGAGTCAGAGGCCGGGCAAGTGCCTGCTTGCTTGGATGTTAAGAAAAAGTTAAGCAGAACAATTAAAGAAATCGATAAATTAAAAGAACACAGTGAGATTAAAGAGCAATTTTCAATTATTTACAATCAATCTTTAGTACTTTTGATTTCTCATTTTGAGTCCCTAATGACTGATTTGTTTGTATGTATTATTGATAATTATCCATTCTTGTTGAAGTGGCCAGAAAAAAAGAAAATTTCAATTGATGTTGATATTTTGCGATATTCTTCTCCGACGGTAGGAGCACTCGTATGTAAGTCGTTCAAGGGCGAAATTAATTTTCAAGATTTACAAAGTACAATAAAGTTTTTAAATGAATTTTTGTGTTTAGAGATATCTTTGGAGGAGACGATTAAGGGCAAAATTATATTATTTCAAGCTTTACGGCATATTATTATTCACAACAATGCAATAGTTGATGAGCAATTTTTACGGCAAATCCGAGATAATAAAAGCAGAAGAGGCTATAGTTCCGAACAGAAAGTTCTTATCTCTTTGGAGCAATTTGATGAAGCTAAAAAAATATTTTTAGATTTTAAAAAAGAAATAATGAATAGTTTACAATTGCATTATAAAAAGTATCTTAACGAACACCCCACAAATTATTAAAACATAAGTAAAAAAATGAGGAAGGTAATATTGTGTTATAGAAAAAATATTACATCAACATTTAATACGAACAGATTTGATTTTGCAATTTTTTATATGACGACAAGAAAATATAGAACAGAATTTTGCTTAAACGCTTATTCGTCATGGGGCGCATTAATCTCACAGGGAGATTTTGATCACCTTAAAATACCAGAAGATAAAAATCCTCAGATTTATTTTATTGCGAAGCGACCTCGCATTACTTGTAAACAGGATTCTCTTGTTGTAAGTGGGAACAGGTTGGAGGGGACAGCTATTATTCATCAAATAGAAACTGAGCAAGAAATTTCATTTACCGCAAAGATTGGTGAAGAATCTAATTCTTTTAAGTGTATATGTGAATATCCTTTTACTTTGTTTCAACTCTCAAAAAACAATAATCCATATTTTAAAATTGGGATATCAACGCTTCTTACTTTTCAACAAAACTTTCCTAAAGAATATCTTGATCTTGAGATTTTATATATCGGACAATCTTTTAGCGGATCGGATGGATATGGCATAAGACAACGTCTTGAAAACCATTCAACATTACAACGTATTTATGCAAAAGTAATAAATGATTTTCCAAATTATGAAGTTTTACTCGGTGTTTTCCATTTTGAAATAGACATGATAACTTCTATCGACGGAACAGTTAAGGAAACTGACACAACCGACGAAGAAGATAACGCGCATATATCAGAAGTGTTGAGTTCCCCAGTTTCTGAACAACAAAGTGTCAATTTTGTTGAGGCTGGATTGATTAAGTATTTTGAACCAGAGTTCAATAAAACTTTTAAGAATAGTTTTCCAGATTCCTCCCATTCAAGTTATGCCAGTTGCTATGATTTGGATTTTAATCAATTGAATATAACTCTCGCTTGCGACACTATCAACACTTTCGTGTACTCCGCTAAGGTTCCTCGTAATTTTATGCATCTTGCGGAATTTCAGCTTCATTCATCAGAAGACAGAAAGGCAATGTTTGATGTTCTCTATAGATAATGGGGACAGTCACGATTCTTTTCTAAATCCTATGCTATAATTTACCAGTCTTCCAATAAAAACAAAAAAATATGTCATTTCGAGCTCAACGATACTTTTTAGCGGTCGCACTTGCTTTATTGCCGGTGGTGATTATGCCAACGCAATTTTTTGAATATTTTTGGGGGATTATTGTTGGGGTGTTGTTGATAATTTTTTCCGTTGGTTTGGGGAATGCGACGGGATGGATTGCAGGCGGGCGGGCACAGGCGAAAGTTGTTGATAAATCGACGCCCCCAGTTTTTGTCGAAGTCCTCGGTTGGGTATTCCTCCTCGGCACCCTATACGTTTGTTTTTAGAAAAGGGGACTATACAAGTCAGGTACTAAGGATGTTTACTGTGTAAGGGCAACCCA
>JBAZUH010000008.1:0-2680 GCA_041661545.1 Candidatus Staskawiczbacteria bacterium
TTTTTCTGATGACACTGAATACGACGGCGGTCGGTCATTGAATTGGTCAATTTTGGATAAATACCAAGAACTGAAAGCGATGAACAAAAAGCTTGATTTTAAGAACCAACGCGATTATTGTTGTTATAATTATCTAAATACTGCTTCTTCCGAAATAGTTTAATTCACTCTCTATAGTAGTTGGGATTAAAAAATAAAATAATGATAAATTTAGATATAAAATATTCTTTTGAGTACGAAAAGGAACGAATAAAATATACATTAGGAAAAGCCGACTGGTTTATTAAAAATGGATATTCAAAATCTATAAAATTACCAGCGGGTATAAAAATAAACGAAATCGACGTAAATACGTGTACAGACGATTTATTTGATAAGCTCAAAGAAGAATATGATTCAAATGATTATGAAAAGATGCGAAATAATCTTAGCGAACAATGGTCTGTATTTGCACCAAAATTTGAAAAATTCTTTAAAGAAACATCGTTAAAACACGAAGATGTTTATATCGTACAGCTTACAAAGTACGGTGTCGGGGGGAGTTATAATCTTCCTAATACGGTAATTTTAAATTTTCAAAACAGAACAGAAACGGCCCTTTTTAGGACCGTTGTTCACGAGATTATTCATTTATCCATTCAATCTTTTGTTGATGAATATAAAGTTGACCACTGGGTAAAAGAAAGAATTGTTGATTTAACTTTTGAAAAAATAGCTCCTGAATTAAATATGATGCAAAAATTGTCGATTGATACACAACTCATCGACCAATCTTTTGAAAAATACTATCCGAATATTGAGGCGGTGATTAAAAGTATTTAAAATATGGAAAAAGTAACATTTATTATAGACAAAAACCTTGATTTTAAGAACCATTTGATAATGGAGAAGGTCACGGAAAAAGCACCTGTTGAACCGAAGGTTGCCGAATATTACAAAAAAATGAGGGAAGCGGATGATGCGGGAAAATTTGCTATTTTTGAAAAAGAATCTGAAAAATTTTACAGCGACGAAATGAAACCGTTTCGCGATATTTTGGCACATCAAGTTCAGGAATTGTGGGACTCTCTTAGTGATGAATATATAAAAAGAATGGAGAAAATTCATCACAACCCGTTTCCTTTTGAAAAAGTTTCGGGAGTTTTGACGACCGCCCCATTCGGGTACGGATATAAATTTAACGAAACTAACCCTTGGTTTGCTTGCATAAAAGATTCTCCAATCAAAGCGGTGCACACGGCAATGCACGAAATAATGCACGCGTTTTTTAATAAATATTTTGCAAGTGAAATTGAGGAAAAATATAAAATCACAGAAAAACAAGTTTGGCTCATTTCAGAAGCATTAACAGTGTTATTAAATTTGGAATTTGATGACATAAGAATGATTCCAGACAGAGGACACCCAGGGCACGAAGAATTGAGGAATTTTATAAAAGAATCTTGGTTAAAAAATAAAGATTTAGACAACGTGATGGAAGATGTTTGTTTAAATTATTTTAAAGAGGGAAGTGAAAAATAGAACTTCGTGTTTATAGATTTGCCATTAGTTCCTCTTTTTGCAGTAGTTGAATAAATCGTAGTTCTGTCTGTAAATTTTGCATATATTCTGTATCGGATATTATGGTTATAAGATGGTGATGACTAAGACCCAACAGATACATAACTTGCAAAAGTTACAAAACTTAAAAAACTCACGAAGGTGGGTTTTTTGGTGAATTTGACAAAAATAGCATACTCGTGCTATAAATAGTTTAGGCTGTTCATTAAAATTGTTTCAGCCAAGTTTTGCCTTATCCGTGATGGATGGGCAATATTTTCTCAACTCTATTTTTCGGCGTGATGCCGAGGAGTTAAAGATGAACGTAATAAATGTAATAAGAGGTCAAAGTATTCTCGATGAGCGACCCTGGGTGCAAACGTACATAACACCAGAAAAACCTACGGAGATATATATTTCTCGTCCGAATGAGGTTTGGGATTCGTACTATATAGACAACGGAATAGGTGAGCCTTTTTATATGTTGGATGGAAGTCCTATTTGGCGCCCGTTCTGTAAGAAGGCCGATAGCGATTGGGTAAAATTACTGACCAAGGATGGCGATGAGATTGAAGAAATCCGTTACCCTGATTTACCAATATGGCGAAAAAAAATGTACGCTATCGCAAAAAGGAATTGGTGGGGTCGAACAATGGAATTACTGGCACCTACCTTAAAAGGGGAATATCTTATTGATAAGATACGCCGTGTTGCTGACGGACCGCAACAAATTGCGCTGGTACTGGTAAAGGAAAGACATTTTTTTGAAAATGAACCTGAGAAAATCATTCTGTATAAACCTCGAAAATGTTGCAGATATTTTAACGATTATCTTGCGATTGTTGATGAACTTTCATTGCTTGTGCGCGAAAAAGAAATAAAATAAAAGGTGTTCAGCACCGACTCTCAAACGAGATTTTGCGCCCCGATAACTCGGGGCGCTTTTTTAAAAAAGAAGATAAATGTGTTATTTGGTTTTTCTAAAAATTTCCCATCGATTCCTCCTTTTGCAGTAGTTGAATAAACCGTAGTTCCGTCTGTAAATTTTGCATATATTCGGTGTCCGAAATGATGGTTATAATTTCGAGCGAGAGGGAAAATGGAAGTAAACTTACATTTTCTCCGAGCGAAGGAATTATAT